>JALCRR010000005.1 GCA_022652815.1 Oscillibacter sp. | reverse complement strand
CCCTTTTACTGAGCCTGGGGTGGCTCATTTTGCGAAATTACTTCAAAAAATCCACAATCATTTTCTTTTCTTCTGTCGTTAAGATATTCATATGACCGCGGCCTTTTAGCAAGTAGGTCTTGCAGTTCGGTATCATGTTTTTCGCGTGAGTAAGCACATTTTTTGCTGGGAAAAGGCAATCCTTTTCTTCCGCTAAAACAAATGTAGGCGCAAGGCATTTTCTCATATCCCAAGGCTGAAATCACTTCACTTCCCATTTGCCATAGGCATATTTTTTGTGTGAAAGGGAAACCTCGGCGCTTTTCCCCGGATGCCCAATCGTATCAACAGCATAAATATGAAAGTCATCCAGTAAAAAATCACACGCAAGCAGGTTATAGGCAGAAGTGGTATTTCCGCCGTGAAAAACCAATAGCAGAATACCGCTAAGATTACCGGTTTCAATAAGATGTGTTTTTCCAAAAGAAGTGTCGATATTTATGTCTCGATAGGGTACAGGAAGTCGCTGAAGCTGTTTATCATACAATGATAAAACCGCTTCTCTTCCCTTTTCACTTTTGTAGATCGTCGCCATATTCCACCGTTCTTATATGTAAATGATATTAAAAAATCTTCCTTCGTCCCGTTTTTTCTTTTTCACACGCGACCGGCCGTTGACGTTTGGATTCCGCATGGTATTTTCTGCATACATCACAATTCCCGTGACGTTCACATTTTTTCTTTTTGCATGGGCAATTTGCATTTTCCATGATAAAATTCCTCACAAATTTTCACAAGTCGAGCAGTTGCCTGCTTCACCTTTTCCGCCAAAGGGCAAGAAGGCGAAGCAGGCGTTATCCGCATCGCCTTTTCATTGGTATTTTTCATACACGCACTGTTCAACGACTCTTTTCCCAAGCAGTGTGATTGCTTGTTTTGGACAGTGGCTGATGCAGCGGTAGCACATAGTGCAATGATCCCCTGCAACAGGCTTGCCGTCCGTCATTTGAATGTTTTTCAACGGGCAGTTTAACGCGCATAGCCCGCATCCAATGCAGTCATCGTTGATTTTTAATTGGTCGGAATACTTCGTTGTTTTTCCGTAAAACCACAGTCTTTGTCCAAATAATCCTTTGAGATGGGAAACGCAGCCCAGCCCTTCCTGCGGATATGTTCCCGCCTTGATTTGTTCCGCCGCCTGCTGGATCTTTCTATCTGCTTCCATCACTGTTCTATGATTTTCAGAGATACTCTTTTTTAAGGCTTTGCTGTCGCAGACAGAATCCGGCATGCGAATTTGCAACCCGCCCACGACTTCCGCGCCGAACTTTTTAAACAGTCTCGCCGTGCACCCAGTGCCGTCACCGCTGAATAATCCCATCGTATTTAGGCACAGAATTTTTTTGCCGTTCCACAAAGTAGGATGCTTTTTTATGTAGTCACGCACGAAAATCGGCGCATTGGAATACTGCGTTGGATACGCATAGATGATGAAATCGTCGTCCATCATCGCCTGTTCTGCACGGTCATCTTCTAACGCAATGCACGCCGCATTGGGATCTAACACCGAGAGCAGTTTTTCGGTGCAATGCCTGGTGTTGCCCGTCCCGCTAAAGAATATTCCGACCATTTTTCGCTCTCCAATCATTCACTTGTCCACCTGTAATACCTGCCGGTTGTTTTGCACTCCCCTTGGGAATAGACATAAGGAATTTCTCTCTCATATCGAAATCCGATCTTCTCCAAAACTCTGCCGGAAGCTAGATTTTCAGCCGCGTGAGTCGTGGCACATTCTTTGATGCCCGATGTTCGGGCGTATTGCATCACCCGGCTCATTGCCTCGGTGATATACCCACAGCCCCAATATTTTCGTCCCAAGTTATAGGACACGTCCCAGTGCTGTTCTTCTTCGTTGTAAAACATTAGGCAGGTACCCACGATGTCTGCGGAATCCCTGCGCACGATGATCCAGCGGTTCCACTTTGGATTGTCTAGGTTTTGAAGCTCAAAGCGGACAAATTCTTGGGTATCCTCCAGATCATCACTGGCCTTCCAGAGCATATATCGTGAAACTTCCTCATCGCGCATCCAGCATACAAAGATTGCGTTGGTGTCCTCTTCGCGGATTGGCCGCAAAATCAGCCTTTCCGTCTCCAGAATTGGGGTCATCTTTTCAAGGCCCCTCTCCATGGTGGCTGCGCCGGTCATCGAACTGCAATGTAGAGGTAGCAGTGCGCCCGGCCGTCCTTGGTATACTCACCCGGCACGGTGCTCTCATAATCTTTAGAAAAGGCGCGGCGAATTGCCCCGGAGTCCTTGTCCTTCCACACCTGCGCCCATGCCTTGTTGGCGGCCTCAGAGATATCCTCGCCGTCAAAATCATATTTTTTGTAGGTTCCCGCTCCGACCTTTTGCTCCATTTTGGCAAAGAACTCTGCAGTCGCCGTGAAAATGGTTAAATCGTACGCGCCGGTTTCCTCGGACGCATAGTTGGTGTACAGAGAAATTGGGGACAAGCCCTGCAAAAAGTGTCCCTCGTTATCGAACATCAGTGGAATTTTTCCGCTGACAATGTCCTTCCAGACCTCATTGATCCTCGCCATACCGCTAGGCGAATTATCAGTGTGAAGGGTGATGCTTTGAAGTGTATAGGCCATAAGAATTACCTCCTAAAATTTACCGTTAATATTGCTTTTTATGCTTGCTTTGGAATCGGCGTACCGTCTGGCACGGTTAATGTCAGCGTCTGACAGGGATAGTCAAAGGCCTCCGTCAGCTCCCCCTCGGCAAAGCCGAGATGCTTGTAAAGTGCCCGCGCCGCTGCGCCCCGGGGATCATCCCCCCGGTAGGTGGTGACGCAAAGTGTCGTGCCAACCGGAAACTGTGCGGCTACGGTTTCCACCAGACGCTCTGCCAGTAGGCGGCGGCGGTACTCCGGCGATACGGCGAGGAAATCAAGTTCCCGCCGCTCTCTGGAAAACAGGACTGCGGCAAGGATTTTTTCATTCTTGCGATATACCCATGCTTCGCCCCGCTCCATATATGTGGCAAGCAGCGTCTCATATTCCGCCTCGCGGAGTCCTGGAAACTGGTCTTTAACCGTGTGGACAAGCGCCATCCAGCCGGGAATATCCCCGGGCACGGCTGGAAACGGGATGCTCAGATCCTGCACGTCGGCGGAAATGCCCATCAGCAGGCCGACGCCCTTCTTGATCTCGGCTCGCTCCCGGAAATAAGTGGTGGCGTCCTCATGGAGAATGGCATTGCCCACGCCGTGGGTCAGATACAGTGCCGTTGCCTCCGGTGAAAGCGCCGTGGAAACTCCGTAATAGGCGCTTTGAATGTCGATCACCTGCCGCAGATAGGGTTCGATCAGAGTCAAGGTATGCTCCCGGATAGCCCAGCGCACGGTGCGGTGCAGCTGATCGGCGTACTCTGCCC
Source organism: Oscillibacter sp. (assembly GCA_022652815.1). Taxonomy (GTDB): domain Bacteria; phylum Bacillota; class Clostridia; order Oscillospirales; family Oscillospiraceae; genus Oscillibacter. The sequence continues at coordinate 79,387 of JALCRR010000005.1, read as the reverse complement.
GAAATTTTGCGGTTTCCCGCTCCATGTACTCAAAAAACTCCTGCATCAACCGGCATGGATTTCGGCGGCCGTGGGCAATGATGGCTGCAAAATCCGCATCATAATGGGCAAAAAACAGATCCAGAACCGCATCAAAAACATCGTCTTTACTTTTAAAGTAGTAATAGAAAAGCCCGATTTCACCACCGGCACGACTCATAATGTTGCGCACAGAGGTGCCGTCATAGCCCTGTTTTAGAAACAGTTCCATCGCCGCTTGCGTGATTTTATCGCGTTTTCCGCCCTCAGTTACAGGTTTTCTTGACATAAACAGCCCTCCATGGCTTTTATTGAACATTGATCAATCGATTATAGTGTTGGAAAATTGCTTTGTCAAGAATTTACTGAACATTGATCAAATTAAAAATGCTGCAGAAACCTTTTGGCCCCTGCGGCATTTTTCTTTACACCTGTCTATTCAGTTTTCAGCACTGTCAAGTTCACTTAAACAGCAGGGTTCCATTCCGGATCGGTCAAACATTTTAGATGCCACATCCCAGGTCTTACTCCACCCACAAAATAAGTGAAGCATTTGCGGCTAAAAAGCGAAGAAATTCCCTGTTTGACTAAGAAGTCTCGCTGTAAGGCGGGAATTCATATCAAACAGAGAATTTCTAATTTGGAAAGCCCAAACACTTTAGATATTTCTTGGTTTAAACATCATGGGAAGCTCAACAAGCTGGAATTTGACAAGTTCTCACCTTAGGGCAGCATTGCGAAACAGGGGGATGGGCTCGTGGTTGCTGGTGGTGTGGGAGTATCCCCTTTGTTTGAATAGACATCGCTTCGCTTTCCGCGTCAGATGATCGGGATCTCAAAAGTGGCTCTTCAAAGCCGCCTCACTTTCCGCGAAACCATTTTTTCATGACGGACAGCACCTGAACAAGTTCCGGCTCTTCCATCACATAAGGAACCATTGCGTAAAGATAATTGAGAAACGGGCGGCTGAACACGCCATTTTGATAGGCGAAATTCTGATACCCGTTCAGCGTAGCCGGGTCGTACACCTCGATGCAGACGCAGCCGCCCATCATGCGCACTTCTTTAATCCGCGAATCGGAAAAGCCCTGCATTTCACGCCGGGTAATCGCTTCAATGTTGCGGATTTTCGCCATATAATCATCGCGTTCAAACAGCTCGATGGATTTCAGCGCCACGCTGCACGCCAGCGCGTTTCCCATAAAGGTCGGCCCGTGCATCAGTGCGTGTACGGGGTTATCGTCGTAAAATCCGTCGTAGACCCTGTGGTTCGCCACGGTGACCGCATGCCCGATGTAGCCGCCGGTCAGCGCTTTGCCAAGTACCAGAATATCCGGCAGGACAAGATCGGCAACAAAGCGGTTTCCCGTGCGGCCAAAGCCCGTAGCCACCTCATCAAAAATCAGCAACACGCCGTACTGATCGCAAAGCTCTCTGGCGCGCTTGAGGAATGAGACATCGTACATCCGCATTCCCCCCGCTCCCTGCAAAAGGGGTTCGACAACGAAGCAATTCAGCTTGTCATGATACGTCTCAAATGCTTTTTCAAGCGCGTCAATTTCCGTGGGGATATGAACCACATAAGGACTCTTTCCGTAGGCGTTGAGCACAAAGTGATAGTCCTCGTCATCTCCTACCTCCATGGCCTTGAAGGTATCGCCGTGATAGGCGTGCTCCAGAGCCAGAACCATGGTGCGCTGTGTTTCGCCGCGGTTCATATAGTATTGCAGCGCCATCTTCAAAGACACTTCAACGGCTACGCTCCCCGAGTCGGAGAAGAAGCAGTAGTCCAGATCGCCGGGCAAAAATTCTGCCAGTTTTTCCGACAGCTTTAAAACCGGCTCGTGGGTCAAACCGCCCAGCATGACATGGGCGAATTTGTCCGCCTGCTCCTTGATGGCCGCCGTCAGCTCCGGATTCTTGTAGCCGTGAATCACGCTCCACCACGAGGAAACGGAGTCGATCAGCTTTTGATCCTCGGTGTAAAGATAGACGCCGTTTGCGTCCACAATTTTATATGGCGTCTTCATGGTCTTCATCTGCTCGTACGGATACCAGATCAACTTATTCACGCTCCTATTCTTCGTAAAGCGCCGCCAGCGCGGCTGCATCCATCTCAAGGGACGAGTCGCCCTCGCGAACGCAGGCGAGCACCTTCAGCCCCGTCATGGTTTCGCACATCAATTTATTGTCCTCCTCCATGGTGTCGCCGGGATGGAAGTGATTCAAAATAATGCCCTTGACAGGAAGTCCCTTTGCCCGCATATATTCCACGGTCAAAACCACGCTGTTGATGGTGCCAAGACCTGCGTCAGCCACCAGCAGGCTGGAAAGATTCAGTTCTTTGACAATATCCTCCAGCTGTATTTTGGCCTCGTCATAGCAGATGGGACACAGGATGCCGCCGCTGCCCTCCATCGTCACATAATCGTAGCGTTGGCAAACATCCGCAAAGGTCTGCCTGACAACGGAAAGCTGCACAGGGTGCCCCTCCATGCGGGAGGCAAGGTGGGGTGAAACAGCGTTTTCGTAGATGTAGGGACACATGGACAACAAGGGCTGATCGATGCCGGACATCGTTTTCACCTGCAGCGCATCGCCCGGAATGAGTCTGCCATCCGCGTCGCGCCGGTTGCCGCTCATGGCCGCCTTATAATACGCTGCACTTTGGCCCCTTTCCTTCAGTTTTTTTACGATCAATCCGGTGACATAGGTTTTTCCAATATCTGTACCGGTGCCGGTAATAAACAGTTTTTTACTCATTGCAAAGCCCTGCTTGATAGCCCAATTTATCAAGGAGCGCCATGTCCGTCTTTACGGTAATGCCGGACGTGGTCAGCATATCGCCGGAGATGGCGGCATTTGCGCCGGAGAGGAAGCAGCTTTCTCCCTTATCTGTCAACAGGCCTCTGCCGCCCGCAAGACGGATGGAGGCGTCGGGTAAGAGGAAACGGTACACGGCCACAATGCGCCGCATTTCTTCCACGGTGAGCTTTGTGTTCTTCTCTAAGGGCGTTCCCGGAATGGGGTTGAGCATATTCACAGGAATGCTTTTGATCCCCAGGTCCCGCAGGGTAATCGCCATGTCAATTCGATCCTCCGGTGTTTCACCCAGTCCCATGATCCCACCGCTGCATACGGTAAGCCCCGCCGCCTGCGCTGCTTTGATTGCCCCAATCTTATCCTCATAGGTATGGGTGGTGCAGATCTGAGGGAAGAACCGCCGGGAGGTTTCCAGATTGTTGTGCACCCGTGTGACGCCGGCGTCTTTTAACCGGCGATATTGCGCTTCGTTTAGAAGGCCAAAGGATATGCACACGGAAATGCCAACCTCGCGGCGGATTCGGCGGATGGCTTCACACATTTCATCCACCTCTGCGTCAGTAAGCCGCTTGCCGGAGGTGACAATCGAATAACGGAGAACGCCCTGCTCATGGTTTTTTGCGGCGTGCGCCACGATTTCATCCGCAGGAAGCAGCGGGTACTGCGCGGCACAGGTGTGGTTGTGCGCGGACTGTGCGCAGAACTTGCAATCCTCGGAGCAGTTTCCGCTCTTTCCGTTGATGATGGTGCAGATGTCAAATTGATTGGCGCAGAAATGGCGGCGAAGCTCGTCCGCCGCGCTGCACAGCGGCTCCAGAGGCTGGCTGTAAAGCTCCAGTGCCTCCCCTTTTTCAAGCTGCTTGCCGGATAAAACTTTTTCTGAAGCGTTCGTGATATAGGACATTTTATGATACCCTCTCTCTTTGAATAACCGGGATAAGTCGCTTGCCCAAAACGGAACCGAGAATGCACAGTACAATATCTCCGGGAACTGCCAGAATAAAGCAGTACAGGAACAGCGGCCACAGACCGATGGGGTTCCCGAGGTAAAATTCGCTGATGAGCTCGTAGTAAACCATGCCAAATAAATAGACGATGAAAAGTCCGGTAAAGGTGGCTGCAAACAGCCGCTTATAGCTGGGATTAGGCACTTTATTGGCAATGACGCCCGTTACATAGGAGGCCACGGCAAATCCAATGAGATAGCCAAAGCTCGGTTTGAAAATGTAGGCAAATCCGCCGCCCTCTGCAAAGACAGGCAGCCCCAGCAGTCCCATAAAGATGTACACAGACACGGAGATGCAGCCCAGCTTTCCACCCAGCAGCAGCCCCGCCAGCATGGTGAAGAGGAACTGCAAAGTAAAGGGAACCACCGGGACCGGAATTCGGATGAACGCGCCCACAGCAGTCAGCGCCGCAAACAGCGCGCACAAAATCAAGTTTCGCGTCTTATGGTTTCTCAATATTAGGTCCTCCGTTTTTTTAAATTCTACGGACAATTCCACAAAATGCGGCAAAAGATTAGCTTTCAGAAGCTGAGATGTTTCTTTAAAATGGTACCGGCATTTGGGTAATCCCTTTTACTGTCTATAAGCATAGAATAAAAGCCCCTTATTGTCAACCTGTATTTATTCTATGGTTTACATCTGGAATATCGCTCGAGCTGACCGCTATCGCACAATGCCGGTCATTTCAGATGAAGTTGTTCGCGGATTGCCCTATCTACCAGTACAATTTTGATACGGCTTCTGAACTAGAGCATGCGGTCTCAGAATTTGCGTATATGCTATTGCGGAGCCTTCCGGTATCACGGGAGCCAGCTTTTTCGCATAGCCCTCCGCTTTCAGTCCACAGGTTTCCAAAGCCCGAACGACAGCTTCTTTCATTGCCGCACGAACCTCGTCCGAATGACTGTGGAATTCAACATCCAAGCGGGGCCACCTCCCAAATGGGTATAAGAAAACCACCTGCCAAAACGGAAGGTGGTTTAATTTATGCGTTCAACTGCAGATATCTCTGAGGCGCTAAATAATTTGATTTCCCCGTCATTTGCTTCGACCGAGATATAATCTTCGTCTTCCTCTATTTCCTCAGAATCTATTACTTGAATTACTCTTCCTTCAAACACATCCTTGGATTCTGTAACGACCTTAACTCGTGGAAGATCGTTCGCATACTCCCAGACATTAATCATCATATGCCTCCGCTACTGGAACGACGTGCGCTCCTCTTTTCCCGTAAAATATCTCAACTCTTCTGGTATTGTGATAAGCGTTATTCGCGAAATACTGACCAACCTCAGTATCTGTTGGGCAGTACTCCACTATTTTCCCTCCAGATGTTATTTGAATCGTTCCGGAACAGCTATATCGATTGATGATATTCTGCGCCTGATCCTCGCTCAAAAAAAGTACGCTTTGTGGAGTTCCACCTTTTTCAAGACGCGAATTTTTATACTGTTCAAATTGTGGAGTTCCAGGAACGTGTTTCGCATACTGTTGATGGCTTAACTTTGTAGATATTTCTGAGGAACTAATTTTCGCTTTTAGTGTAGCAGTGTTTTCTTGATTTTGCAACGACTTTCTCCAGTCAATCATATCACTATTGTGTATAACTGATACAGGACTAGCATTATACCCGCGTTTCGATGTTTCCCACTGTGCATATGTCACATCCGGCATTAATCCGTCCCGACCTCTGCGCAACGTATTTCCATCACGAAAATCTGAAACATCTGCAATCAACGTACACCGGCAGTTGTAAACCTCCCACGCAGGTCCTGCAGGATCACCAGGGAAGCGGCAGCCGTTGTCAAACTTTCTGTCGTTTGAGATGGATACGCCGTCCAGTAGGGCATGAGAATGGCGAGTCCGGCCGTCAATCGTGGCAACCCACTGCTTCTTGACCTTGATGCCCATCTTCTCGGCGGTGTCGTATGAGTCCATCCGACCTGAGTTCTCCGCTCCGGTCACAGCTGTTCTGGCCGCCCTAATCGCGGATGCCCGATTCATGCCGGTGATGCTGGACTGGAGCCGGTCAGACATCTGCTTGACGGTCTCTCCGGTCAAGATCCCCTGCGTCACCTGTGCCGTGATCTGGCGCTTTCCCCACGTAAGGTCAATTCCACGCTTGAGCGCTTTGTCTTTTGGGTAGTACGGCATCAAGTCGGGCTGCTCCACAGCGAGCCGCTTCGCTGACTGCTCATCGTACATCGTTAGGCCGACATCTCCGGCGACCTGCTCAATAGGACGGCTTACGGAGAACGACCCACAGAGGGTGATCGACCATTCGTACCGATCCGGTGAGAAACCTCTTGCGTGGAAAACCCTGTCCAACATTAGAGCCTGTCTACCTTCATGAAGTATTGTCGGAAGGCAAATACCACGTCCCTGCACCCAGAGGATCTGACGATCTCCAGTGGCGCAAAGAGGCCTAACAAATCTATTGTTGGTACGCAGGATATTAAGACGCTGTTCTCTTCTTGCAGCACGACTCGATATGGTGAGATCGTTCCGGATATTCATATTCACGCCTATCGCTTTTCCGTCCTCACTGGCATTCGTCCTGGAGAACGGACAGGTCTTCAGTGGCGTGACATCTCCGGATCAACGATTCATATTCGAAGGGCGATCAATGACGATCAAGAGGTCACGGGCGGAAAAAACGACAACGCTGCCCGTGTAATCTCTATCAGCACCCTGGCTCAAAAGGAACTGGACGATCCGGCAGATGGGTATCGTCTCAAAATATGTGTTCCCCGATGTCGATGGCAACTTTGTAATTCAGAAACGGTTCCGTGAACGCTGGTACAAGTATTATGAGAACAACAAGATTGCAAAGGTCACGCCCTATGAGATGCGGCACACCTTCGTCAGCGTCAACTGTGAGATGCCGGAGGGGCTGAAAAAAATGGTCATGGGGCATAGTGAGAACATGGACACTGAGGGCACCTATGGCCATCAGAAAGCCGGAGATTTAGAGCTCGCTGTGCAATATATTGATGCCGCATTCCAAAAGGTTATTGGCAGGGAAAAATAAAAGTGGGTTATTCAGTGGGTTATGATAAAATAGAAATTCCCCTACAGCCATTGAAGCCGTGGGGGAATTTTTGGTGGAGGTGGGGGGAGTTGAACCCCCGTCCGAAAGCACTTTAACAGAATCTTCTCCGGGCGCAGACGGTTATTCCGAGAGGCATTACCTCCCTGTTCCCGTCACTGCCGGCAAGCCGTCACGCCGTCAGATTAGGTGAGCTTCATCATTTATGGCACAGGCAAAGCTTACTGTACGCACATTTACCGCTAAACGACGCCCTTCCCGGCTCGCGGTCCTTCCGGGTCGGACGGTCACTGCTTAAGCAGCGACAGCAACAGTATTAGTGTTGTTACTTAATTTATAATTGCCAATTTTAAGGATGATAGGCGCATCCGCCCGCTAATCCTGCCTCTATACCCCCGTCGAAACCGGTACACCCCCATATCGACGGCACAAACTGTGTTTCATTCGCTTCCGCCTGTGGACGAAAGCTCACATTGCTCCGTTGTGCCTCCTCTTCAAAAGATAAACGCTACGCTGGTTTATCTTTCAATTAGGTACGTTGGGTACGTTCTGGATACGTTGCTGAATGGAATTGTAACACACTCCGCCTTGGGAGTGTGTTACAATTCTGTGACGTTTTAACGGAAATGATTACCGCTCCATCATTTTCTTGGGTGCGGGATAATCCACGCCCTGGGTATCTACCCGAATGGACTTGATGACAACTGGGGTCTTGGGCTTATCGTTCCAGTCCACCGGAAGTTCGGAAATCCGCACAGCCTCGTCCTCACCCTCAAAGACCTTGCCGAACGCCGCATAATCGCCGTCCAGGTGAGGGGCAGGTGCAACCATGATAAAGAACTGGCTGCCAGCGGAATCGGGATGCATGGCACGTGCCATGGAGAGCACACCCAGCGTGTGCTTCAGATCGTTGCTCTTAAATCCGTTGGAGGAAAACTCACCGCCGATGGAGTATCCGGGACCGCCAGTGCCGGTGCCCAGAGGGCAGCCGCCCTGAATCATGAATTCTGGAATGCAACGATGGAAGATCAGGCCGTCATAAAACTTGGCATTGGCCAGTGCAATAAAGTTGGCAACCGTATTGGGTGCCTTGTCGGGGTACAGCTCGGCCTTCATGACCTTACCGTTTTCCATTTCAATGGTGGCAATGGGATTTTTTACTTCAGACATGGAAATCATCCTTTCCGATTTTAATAGCGTTCCTTCCGGGCGCGGTCCATTTCCCGCTGTGCGTCCCGTTTTGCAGCGGTTTCCCGCTTATCATAGTTCTTTTTGCCTTTGCACAGGCCAATTTCAAGCTTAACCCGTGCGTTTCTGAAATACACGCTGAGTGGAATCAAGGCATAGCCCTGCTGCTGAACCAACGCCTGCATCTTGCGAATCTCGGATTTGTGCATCAGCAGTCTGCGCACACGCATGGGATCCCTGTTAAAAATATTGCCGTGGTCATAGGGCGAAATGTGCATCTGATTGACAAGCAGTTCTCCGTTTTTGATGGAGCACCAGGCGTCCTTTAGGTTCAGTGTGCCGGCGCGAATGGATTTGACCTCCGTGCCGGACAGCTCAATGCCCGCCTCGTATTTTTCCTCCACGAAGTATTCGTGGTATGCTTTGCGGTTCTGAGCCGCGATCTTAATTCCGGTCTTCTCCGTGGAAGTCACTCCCTTCACTGGAAAGTTCTCATAGTATAGCATGATTTTTCCCTGTCTGCAAGGAAAACAAACATTGGCTTTTCCCGTGCTGTATGTTATAATTTTGTTAATTATGAAAACCTGCTTTGAGGTGATTTACATGACAAACGAACCAGCCGATCTGACCGAAAGAACGTTGTCCCGGGAGGACAAATTTAACGGGCGCTTTCTTCACGTCCATGTGGACGAGGTGGAACTGCCCAACGGGAAACATTCCCAACGGGAGGTAGCGGACCACATTGCCGGCGTTGCCATTCTTGCACTGGATCAAGAAAACCGCGTCCTAACCGTGACGCAGTACCGCTATGTATTTTCCAAAACGCTGCTGGAGATTCCCGCCGGGAAACTGGAACCGGGCGAAAATCCCGCAGCGGGTGCCCTGCGCGAATTGAAAGAGGAAACCGGCGCCGTTCCCGATGAATTTCTCCCCATGGGACGGATTCTCCCTGCCCCCGGCTGTTACGGGGAGGTGCTGTACCTGTTTTTGGCCCGTGGGCTGCATATGGAGGACGCACAGCCGGACGAGGATGAGTTTTTGATTTTGGAACGCATTCCCTTTGACGAGATGGTGCATCGGATTATGAGCGGCGAAATTGAAGATTCCAAAACCATCGCCGCCGTCTTGAAAGCAAAGCTTCTGCTGAATCTGTAAACAGTTCGGCAAAATCTACCAGAGGGAGGTCTCCCCATGGAGGCAAAAAAGAAAGTTTTAATCGTCGAGGACGAGAAAAATATTGTGGATATTTTGCGCTTTAACCTGCAGCGGACCGGGTATGAAACCGTTGAGGCCTACGACGGCGAGGATGGCCTCGCCAAGGCCATCGGCGAGAACCCGGATCTCATTTTGTTGGACGTGATGCTACCAAAGATGCTGGGATTTGACGTCTGCAAGACGCTGCGCTCCCAGGGCAACAACGTGCCGGTCATCATCCTCACGGCCCGGGAAGAGGAATCCGACAAGGTGCTGGGACTGGAGATCGGCGCAGACGACTATATCACAAAACCCTTTTCCATGCGGGAGCTGATTGCCCGCGTGGGCGCCAACATCCGCCGGACAGCCATGGCCGCTCCCGCAGCGGCCACTGCCGCGGCTTCCGCCATGCGTGTGGCCGACGATCTGTCCATCAACACGGACAGTCATCAGGTGTTCCGCGCCGGGAAAGCCATCGACTTGACGCAACGGGAATACGAGCTTCTGACCTTTCTTGCAAGTCACCCCAACAAGGTCTATTCCCGCATCGACCTCATGGAGCAGGTGTGGAACTACGGCTACGTGGGCGACGACGCACGGGCGGTGGATGTAACCGTCCGGCGGCTGCGGGAAAAGATTGAGGCAGATCCCGCCTCCCCCATATACATTCTGACCCGGCGAGGTGCCGGCTACTATTTCAGTGTTGCACAGGCCTGAGCTTTGCCGGGCCATGATTTGGGCTTCCGCTGGCCGGAAGTCAAACGGAGTTGGTGGATTTGTTCCGCAGTCTGCATATAAAACTGACCATGATTCTGCTGCTGCTCATCACGTCGCTGATGGCAGTGGTAGGTGCCTTTTTGACCACCAGTGTCTCCAGCTTTTACATCAACACGTTTTACGAACAGATCAATGATGTATTTAGCCAGTCGACATTTCTCAACTCTTTGCGCCGGGTCGCACCGGAAAGTGACGCTGCGACACAGATTCAGAAAATGGTGGACGCCAACGCCGGTGCTCTGGGCATCGACTACCGCACCCGGAACTATTACATTCTGGACGCCTCCGGTGCCTATCTCACCGGCTCTGACGACGAGGGCGGTCAGTCTTTGGAATCCACCGCCAATCTTCTGGCGGCTGAAAACGGCAACGTGGGTGACGAGAGCGACATTACAGCAGACTATATGGATGCCGCCATTCCCATCACAGACGGAACCGCCGATTCCGACGTTCTTTATATCATCTATTTTCTGGATTCCAAGGGTACGGTATCGGATCTGAATTCCCGGTTGTTTATGATCATTGTGCAGGCGCTGATTATCGGCCTGCTGATTTCTCTGCTGCTCTCGTTCCTGCTGTCCAAGGCCATGGTCGGCCCCATCGAAAAGCTGACAGCCGGAGCGGAGAAGGTTGCCGCAGGCGACTTTGGAAGTAAGCTTCCGGTAGAATCTTCGGACGAAATTGGCGTGCTCACCGGCACCTTTAACGACATGGCGGGCGTGTTGCAGGAAACTCTGGCCGCCGTGGAAAACGAGCGCAACAAGCTGGACACGCTGTTTCTCCACATGACGGACGGCGTGGTGGCCTTTGATCACGACGGACTGCTGATTCACTCCAATCCCGCAGCCACCACCATGCTGGGGCGGGAACTGGGACAGGGCTGCACCTACGACGAACTGTTTGCCGACGTCTACCCCTTCTCCCAGATGCTCTCCTTGCAGCGCCCCAACTATGCCGAGGGCGAGCTGCAAATCGACGGTCGCTCTCTGGAGCTGTATCTCGCGCCCTTTTCCTCCGATCAGGAGAGCGGTGGCGTGCTGATCGTCGTCCATGACGTGACGGAGCAGCACCGCAACGAGGAGCGCCGCAAGGAATTTGTGGCCAATGTCTCCCACGAGCTGCGCACCCCCTTGACCAATGTCCGCAGCTATGCCGAAACACTTCGGGACGCAGGGGATGACATTCCCCGGGAAACTGCCGACAGCTTCCTTGACATTATTATGACCGAAACGGACCGTATGACCAGCATCGTGCAGGATCTGCTGACGCTCAGCCGTCTGGATGCCGGCAATGCGGAAATGAATCTCAGCCGCTTCCCCTTCCGGGATGCCATTGAAAGCGTCAGCCGGGCAAATGCGCTGGAGTGCAAGCGCCGCTGCCAGGAATTCACCTGCATTGCACCCGACGATCTTCCGCTGATTACCGGTGACCGGTCCCGTCTGGAACAGGTTATGATGAACATTATCGGCAATGCCATCAAGTATACGCCCGATGGCGGCCATATCGGCGTCACCGCCGGTACCACCGAGGAAAAAGTCTGGATGGAAGTTTCCGATGACGGCATCGGCATTCCCGAGAAAGATCGGGAGCGCATCTTTGACCGCTTCTATCGCGTGGACAAGGCCCGCTCCCGTCAATACGGTGGCACTGGGCTGGGGCTATCGATTGCCAAGGAAATTGTGGATCGGCACCACGGTACCATCCGCATCGTTCCCAAACACACGCCCGGCACAACGATTCGCCTAACACTGCCCATTCACCAAGATCCGGCAGATTAACGTTTTTCGGCAGGAAGGAGGGGCAGCATGAACCACCCCGATCCCCAGCGCAAGAATACGGTTCAAAACGTTTTGATCGTTCTGTTGTCCGTCTCCGCTGTGCTGATGTTTATTCGGACGCAGATCCTTTTCCGTGAGAACGGGAACCGCTACTTGACGGATCTTTTTTCCGCGCAGGCACCCACATGGGAAAGCAGTGTTCCCACAGAATTGACGGAGATTTCCGCGCCGGTACAGCTTGCCGCCACCGGTGCCTACGGCCTTTACGGCAATTTGCGCCTGTCCACCACGGACGAGTCCTTTACCCAGCCCGGTTCCCTTCTGCGCATGGCGCTGGGCTCCGCCGGCAGTTCGGAAAAATGTTCGGAAAGCGAATTTCGGGCTGCTCTGACCGGCACCTCCCTCTACTTCGATTTCAAAACGCCGCTGCCGCTTTCCGTCATCGGCGGCTTTGTGGGTGCCGACCTTTCCTCCAGTGTTCTTTCCCAGCGGCTGGCTCTGGTTTCTGAAGCCGGCAACGTGATCCTTTACAGCACGCAGGGAACGGATTTTTTCCGCTGCGCAACGCATGTCTCCGCGGAAGATCTTGCGCAGATTGTCAACAGTTATCAGCTGGGCAACGCCTCGTTTGCCTATGAACTGGACGAAAATACCGTGCAGGATCCCTATTCGCTGCTGCAAACCGATTCTCTGCCCTCTTATCCGGTGCTCTCCGCATCCTCCCACACGGAGGACGACAAATCCGCCATTCTCTCTGCGCTGGGCTATAACCCCCGCACAAATTCCCGCTACGCGGACGGCAGCACAGAGGTCGTTCTGGACGGTGATCGCACCGTGCGGCTGAGCGCCGACGGTGATATTGTCTATCAAGGCGGCGGCAGCGCTTCCACTGTGCAGATTGCCTCCGGGGATGATGTTCCAACCGCCCGGGAGTCGGTGATCGGCGTCTACCAGTTGCTTTCCGGGATGCTAGACACCCAGAACAGCGAGGCCAATTTGTGCCTTTCCGGTATGACACTCAGCGGAGACAGCTGGACACTGAATTTTTCCTATCAGTCTGGCGGCACGAAGATTCTTCGCGGTGACGGCAGCCCCGCAGCTCAAGTTGTCTTATCCGGGAAAAACGTCAAAACACTGCGCTTTTTCCCACGTCGATACTCCGCCACAGAAGAGGAATCCCTGCTGCTCCCGCTGACGCAAGCCATGGCCATTGCGTCCGCCTATGACGGAGCTGATTTGGAAATCTGCTATACCGACAATGGCGGCGGCAGCATCAGCGCCGGCTGGATTGCCGAATAAGAATCACTTCTGGAAAGGGCCGCAGCATGGAACGTTTTCGTTTGAAAAATGTGATTATTTTGATTTTGGTGCTGGTCAACGTGTTTCTGCTCTCGTCCCTTGCCATTCGGCAGGCGGAACGGACGCATGCCCGCAGCCGGACACTGGATGAACTGGCGGCGCTTTGCAGCTCGGACAGCATTCAGCTGAAAACCACACTGCCTAACAGCATGCCGCCTATCGGAAAGACGCTGGCGCGCAGTTCCGCTGTGGATGAAGCGCTGGCTATTTCTGTATTGGGGAAGGACGCTGCGCTCACAGACGAGGGCGGCGGGATCTCCACCGGCTCCACAGCAGCCGGGCAGGCTTTTTTCCGTGCTGACGGCACTTTTACCATTACGGGCAAGCTGGCTGACGGCGATGTGGAGGACTTTTGCCGCAAATTTTGTCGCAGCAATGGGTACAAGGATTTTTCCGTAAATGCCAACAGCGAATCCGCCGGCAATGCTGCCCGGATTTTTGCCACTGCCGTGCAGTATTTTGAAGGCAACCCCGTGGCCAATGCCACCGTAGAATTTATGGTGCAGAATGACATTCTCATTTCTATCAGTGGCACACATCTGCCGGACACCGGGGCCGAGACAACGGGGACTGGCTCCATGACCGCTGCTACGGCGCTGTCCCGCTTTTTGAACGCAAGATTGGAAAGCGGCGCCGTCGTCTCTGAAATTACGGACATCTATCCCTGCTATGAGCTGCAAAGCACCACTGCCTCGCCTATGAGCTTGAGTCCGGCCTGGTGCATCGTCACCGACACGGCAGATTATTATGTCAACTCATTAACCGGCGCAGTTTCACACAGTTGACCGGCAAAAAACCAAGGATTTCCAGTATTTCTTTTATGCGTTTTGCCTGCAGAAAGCGATTGCTTTTCTAATTGGGATATGTTAGTCTATAAATGTGTGAGTTTCTTTTTTGTCTGCGAAAAGCAGGTATGAAGTTTCCTGCGCAGGGCAAACTGAGTTTGAAAAGCACGGTTGCTGACAAAAATGAGCCTTTTGAGAGAGGGTCCAATATTGACAAAGTATATGATTCGCGGCGGAAAGCCGCTTTTTGGGGAAGTGACAATCAGCGGTGCGAAAAACGCTGCCGTAGCCATTATCCCCGCAGCCCTGTTGGTCGACGGGGTATGCCGAATTGAAAACATTCCGCAGATTTCTGACGTCTCCCTGTGTCTGAAAATTTTGGACAACCTGGGCGCGCAGATTCGTTCACTTGATCCCCACACTGTGGAAATTGATTGCAGCAAGATTCGTTCCACCCGCACGGAATATGAGCTGGCACGGAAAATTCGCGCCTCTTACTATCTGATCGGCGCTCTTTTGGGCCGCTTTGGGCAGGCAGACGTTGCCATGCCGGGAGGCTGCAATTTTGGTGTCCGCCCCATTGATCAGCACGTCAAGGGTTTCACAGCCATGGGCGCCAAGGTCGTTGTGGAGGGCGGATTCATCCATGCCTCCACCGAAACCGGCCATCTGAAGGGTGCAAACATCTATCTGGACGTGGTTTCCGTCGGCGCCACCATGAATATTATGATGGCGGCGGTTCTGGCAGAGGGAAACACCGTGACCGAGAATGCGGCAAAAGAGCCCCATATCGTCGATCTGGCCAACTTCCTCAACTCCATGGGTGCTTCCATTCGCGGCGCCGGTACGGATACCATTAAGATCACCGGCGTTTCCCAACTGCGCGGCGGGAGCTATGCCATCATTCCCGACCAAATCGAAGCGGGCACGTATATGGCCGCTGTGGCCGCCACCGGCGGTCAGGTTCTGGTGAAAAATATCATTCCCAAGCACATGGATTGTATTACCGCCAAGCTGGTTGAGATGGGCGTGGAAGTTGAAGAAAACGAGGACACCCTGCTCGTCCGCCGCACCGAACACCTGCAAAAGGCCAATGTGAAAACGCTTCCCTATCCCGGTTTTCCCACGGATATGCAGCCCCAGATTACAACCGTTCTGACGCTGGCGGAAGGCACCTCTCTGGTTACAGAGAGTGTTTGGAACAACCGCTACCGCTATGTGGACGAGCTCAAGCGCATGGGCGCTTCCATCCAGGTGGACGACAAGACCGCCGTGGTGGAGGGTGTAGACCATCTGACCGGTGCCCCCATTCAGGCCTGCGACCTGCGTGCCGGTGCAGCGCTGGTGATTGCGGCGCTGGCTGCCCAGGGAGAGTCTGAAATCAGCTGCGTGCAGTACATTGAGCGCGGCTACGAAAACATTGTGGACAAGCTCCGTTCCTTAGGTGCCGATATTCGCGCAGTGGAAATTCCCGGCGAAAACGACGAGCTGGAAGCCCATATCGGATAACATCCGGCACACCGAAAACAGCATTTTATTTTTGCGTCCGCGATGGAGGATGGCGACCAAAGTCGACGGCCTCCCTTGCGGACGCAGTTTATTCTTACATAAAGAGGGATTTTTTTGACCACGATTTATACCCTGGCCAGCGGCTCCTCCGGCAATGCGGCGCTCATCAGCCGGGGCGACACCCATGTCCTGCTGGATGCCGGCATCTCCTGTCGGCGCATTACGGCATCCCTGCAAGAGCTGGGTCTTGCCCCTGCAGACCTTTCCGCAATCTTCATCACCCATACCCACTCCGACCACATTTCCGGTCTGAACACCATTGTGAAAAAGTGGGATGTGCCCATTTGCGCAAGCATGCAGACCTGTGACGGGCTGGAATCCCGCATTGCGGGCATCAGCAGGTCCCTGCGCCCCTTTCGCTGGGGGGAGTCTCTATCTTGGGGCAAGATGACCATTACGCCGTTTCCTACCTCCCACGATGCGCCCGGCTCCGCAGATTACCGCTTTGACGATCTGGGCGTTCTGACCGACACGGGTTATGTGACGGCAGAAGCCGCCGATGTTCTTGCCGGCGTCCGGCTTTTGATGTTGGAAACCAACCACGATGTGGAGACACTGCGTTCCGGTCCGTATCCCTATTATTTAAAGCAGCGGATTCTCGGTACAGCGGGGCATCTGAGTAATGAAACCGCCGCGGCCTTTGCCGCGCAGGAAGTTCGTCTTGGCGCGCAGGAACTGATTCTCGCCCACTTAAGTGAGGAGAACAATACCCCCGCCATGGCACGCCGAGCCGTGGAAACAGCGCTTACAGGAGCGGGGCTTTCCTCCCGGGTCAGCGTTGCGCCCCGGAGTGAGCTGAGCCGAGGCTTCGGATTGGAGGACGCTCTATGCAGCGAATAACCATTCTCTGCGTCGGCAAGCTGAAGGAAAAGTTTTATCTGGAAGCCGCCGCGGAATATGAGAAACGGCTCTCCCGTTTCTGCTCTCTTGAAATCATTGAACTGCCGGAATCCCGGCTGCCGGAAAATCCCTCCCAGGGAGAGATTGATCGCGCCTTAAGTACGGAGGCGGACGCCGTGGAGGCGAAGCTTCCGAAAGCGGGAGCCATCATTGCGCTGTGCATTGAGGGAAAAGAGCTGTCCTCTCCCGCTCTTGCCGAAAAGCTGAACGAACTTGCCGTGGGCGGCGTCTCCCAGCTGACCTTTTTGATTGGCGGCAGCGTGGGCATGGACAAACGCCTCAAGCAGCGCGCCGACGTGAAGCTCTCCATGTCTCCCATGACGTTCCCCCACCATCTGGCGCGGATCATGCTGTTAGAACAAATCTACCGGGCCTATCAGATTCAAGCTGGAAGCAAATATCACAAGTAATTCTCTTTAAAGTACGAAAGGAGTCTCGATATGGAAAACGATCAAGGTGTCTGGGGACATGCCCGCCGGGGTATGCCCGAAAACTGGCCTTTAGATGAAACCGGCAAGCCGGAGCAGCCTGCTCTGGTGACCAATCTGCCGGAGGGCAGCCTTGCCGATATGACCGCGAATATGCTGGAGGCCTACGATATTCCCGTTGTTCGAATCTCTCAGCAGGACGGGACATTTGCCCGGGTGCTGTTCGGCTCCTCCGCCTATGGCGTCGGGCTTTTCGTCCCTGCCTCCCGTCAAGAAGAGGCCCGTGGGCTGCTGGAAAGTGTCCCCGGCGGCGAAGATGAGAAATAAGGAGGCAGCATGATGAATTATCAGAAAGAATACGAAAAGTGGCTAGCGAGTCCCGCTCTCACTGAGGCCGAACATGCCGAGCTGGAAACCATCGGAAATGATCCCAAGGAAATTGAATCCCGGTTTTACGGCCCGCTGGAATTCGGCACAGCCGGACTCCGCGGCACTATGGCCGTGGGTCTGCACAACATGAATATTCATGTGATCCGCTGGGCCACCCAGGGCTTTTGCCAGGTGATTGCCGAAGGCGGCGAGGCTGCCCGCAAACGCGGCGTTGCCATCTGCATGGACTGCCGCAACCACTCTATGGAATTTGCCCGCGCCGCCGCTGAAGTGTGCGCCGCCAACGGCATTCATGTGCGGATTTTCGATTCTTTGCGTCCCACGCCGGAGCTCTCCTTTGCCGTGCGGGAATATCACTGCCAGGCGGGCATTAATGTCACCGCCAGCCACAACCCCAAGGAGTACAACGGCTATAAGGTCTACTGGGAGGACGGCGCGCAGCTGCCGCCCCAGCACGCCGATGCCATCGCCAAGGCGCTGGAATCCATCGACGTCTTTTCCGGCATTCATGCCATGCCGTTTGACGAAGCGGTAAAGCGCGGATACATTGAAACCATGGGTGACGAGACCGACCGGAAGTTTATGGCCAACGTCACCGCCATGATTAACGACAAGGAAACCGTAGCCAAGGTGGCCGACACCTTTAAGCTGGTCTACACGCCGTTTCACGGCTGCGGCTACAAGCTGGTTCCGGAAGCCTTGAAAGCGCTGGGCATCAAGCATCTTCTGTGTGAGCCGAAGCAGATGGTCATTGACGGCAACTTTCCCACCGTGGTTTCCCCCAATCCTGAAAATCCCGAGGGCTTTTATCTGGCCGTCGATCTTGCCAAGGCGAACAACATTGATTTCATTCTGGGCACCGACCCTGATTCTGACCGCGTGGGCATCATGATCCGCAACAAGTCCGGCGAGTTCCAGTCTGTCACGGGCAACCAGACCGGCGTTCTGCTGCTGGACTACCTAATCGGTGCCATGAAGCGCGCCGGCAAAATGCCTGCCAATCCCGTGGCACTGAAAACCATCGTAACCACCGAAATGGCCCGCAAGGTGGCTGAGGAAAACGGTGTAAAATGCTTCGATACCTTCACCGGCTTCAAGTTTATGGCCGAAAAGAAAAACGCGCTGGAGTCCTCCGGCGCAGGCAAGGTCATCTTCTCCTACGAGGAATCCTACGGCTACATGCTGGGCGACTACGTCCGGGACAAGGATGCCGTCACCGCCTCCATGCTACTCACTGAAATGGCGGCTTGGTATGCCTCCAAGGGCATGACGCTCTTTGATGCACTGGAAGCCCTGTACAAAAAGTACGGCTACTACGCCGAAAAGACCCACAATCTGGTCATGCCGGGGCTGGACGGTCTTGCCGATATGGCAAAACTGATGAAGTCCCTGCGGGAAAATCCGCCTGCCGAAATCAGCGGCGTAAAGGTTGCTGTTCGCAAGGACTACGCTGACGGCACCGTCACCGACTGTGCAAGCGGCGCAAAGTCCTCCATGGAACTCAAGGGCTCCAACGTGCTGCGCTTCGAGCTGACTGACGGCACCACTATTCTGGTGCGTCCCTCCGGCACGGAGCCGAAGATTAAGATTTACATTCTCACCAAGGGTTCTGACGAAGCCGACTGCGCCGCCAACATTGAAAAGTACGGACGCTGGGTAACCTCACTGAAAAAATAAATGTGCAAATGAAAAGCACCGGGATGACTCCCGGTGCTTTTTTATGACCTGTTTTTTTTCATCTGCTCTTTCGCCTGCGCAAGAATTCGTTGAAGCAGTATCTTTGCCTGCTGCGGCTTTCCCGCATCAATCAAGTCAACTGCATCCTCCAGCGGAGCGCATAAGGCAAAATAGCACAGTTCTTCATCCGACACTCTGTTCACTCCCTCGGTCTTCCAGTCTCAAATCTATATCCATTATAGTAAAAGTCAGTTAAATATTCTGTCGAATTTTGCTCAATTTCTTTTAAAATATAACCGTACTTATTTTAAGTACATATTACGTATTATAATGGCTATTTTTCTTATAATCAACAGTAAATATCATTATTTTGGGCAGAGGGGTCGGACATGGAAAAAAACAAACATCTTGGGATTCGAATTGACGCAGAAACCCACGCAAAGCTTCATTATATCTCGCATTATGAAGGACGCAGCGGCAACGGGCAGATTTTGTATCTGATTCGAAAGTGCATTTCCGATTTTGAGGAACTGCACGGAGAAATTCCATTTCAGCAAAAGAACGGCTAAATTGCCGTTCTTTTTTCTGCAAATTTCATGAAGGCCGTTCGGCCTAAGCGGATTTTGTTTGTGTGCAGCAGAAGGCCGCTTCCTCTCCGTCATCAAAGCACTGAACCAGAATTCTCTGCAGCAAAGCCTCTGCAGCATCTGTTTCACCTCCTTCAATTAGGTCAATGGCATCCTCCAAAGGTGCGCACAAAGCCAAAAAATGCAGTTCCTTTTCCGTCATTTCATGGTGCCTCCCGCACAAGGATGCACCTATCCTAACACTTTCCGATGGGAGTTTTTGTCGTATTTTGACAGCTGCACTTTGTATATACAAAAACTCGGCAAAATTTACCTTGCTTTTTGTGCGCTTCCCCCCTGCCAAATCCGTTGACAAGTCCCGCGGTTTCCGATACAATAATTTGTCAGAAGCGATCACCGTGAAAGGAGTTTCCTATGAATTTGCTGCTGACCGGCGGAAGTGTTTATCAAAAGGGTATGTTTATTTCCGCAGACGTTGCCATCTCTGAGGGACGTATTGTTTCTGTTGGTTCCAATCTTCCCAGAGAAGGTTTTTCCGTCATTCAAGTAAATGATGATTTGGTTTTGCCAGGTTTCGTTGATGTACATGTTCATCTTCGAGAGCCTGGTTTTTCTTATAAGGAGACCATCGCTACCGGCACCGCAGCTGCCGCTGCCGGCGGCTATACAGCCGTGTGCGCCATGCCGAATCTGAACCCCGTTCCCGACAGCGCCTGGAACCTGCGCAAGGAGCTCAAGGCGATCCGCCGGGATGCCCGGGTGCGGGTCTATCCCTACGGTGCCATCTCTGGGGGAGAAAGCGGCGCGGAGCTCTCCGACATGGAGGGCATGGCGAAAAATGTGGTGGGCTTTTCCGATGACGGAAAAGGTGTACAGGATCGGGAGCTGATGCGTAAGGCCATGCTGACGGCCAAAAAGCTGGATCTCCCCATTGTTGCCCACTGCGAGGATAACACGCTGCTCACTCCCGGCTGGTGCGTCCACAACGGGGAATTTGCCCGCCGCAACCAACTTCCCGGCAACAATTCCGAAAGCGAATGGAAACAGGTGGAACGCGATCTCGATCTGGTTCGGGAAACGGGCTGCCGCTATCATGTCTGCCACATCTCGACAAAAGAAAGCGTCGCCTTGATCCGCAAGGCCAAAGCAGAGGGGCTTTCCGTTACCTGCGAAACTGCCCCGCACTATCTGCTCTTGTGCGACGCAGATCTTCAAGATGACGGGCGGTTTAAAATGAATCCGCCCATCCGCTCGGCAGCAGACCGGGACGCCCTAATAGCGGGTCTGCTGGACGGCACCATCGACTGCATCGCCACCGACCATGCGCCCCACTCTGCGGAGGAAAAGTCCCGTGGGCTGCGGGGCAGTCTGAACGGGATCGTTGGTCTGGAAACGG
Organism: Oscillibacter sp.; assembly: GCA_022652815.1. GTDB lineage: Bacteria > Bacillota > Clostridia > Oscillospirales > Oscillospiraceae > Oscillibacter. The sequence continues at coordinate 58,462 of JALCRR010000005.1, read as the reverse complement.
CGTTTCCGGTTCTGTATACCGGTCTGGTGGAAAACGGCATCGTGCCGCTCGATGTGCTGATTGACCGGCTGTGCATTCGTCCCAGAAACATCTTTCAACTGCCCGGTGGCATCATCGAGGAAGGTGCCGTCGCCGATCTGACGGTCATCGACACCAGCCGTCCCCATTCCATTGACGCCGGTTCGTTCCGCTCCATGGGACACGCCACGCCGTTTGACGGCTGGCCGGTGACGGCTGCGGTGGCGCTGACCATCTGCAATGGCGAAGCGGCCTACGGCAGCGTAGGCAACGGTGAGGAATAAAGGAGCTTTTCATGCAAAAAACAGTTTTAAAAATGGCGCAGTCTCGCCGCCTGACACGGGACGTATGGGAAATGGTGCTGGAGGGCGATGCCTCGGCCTTCACGCATCCGGGCCAATTCCTGGAGCTCTCCCTGCCGGAAAAATTTCTGCGGCGACCCATTTCGGTTGCCAGCTATACAGAGGACGGCGTGCTGCTGCTGGTTCGTGCAGCCGGACAAGGCACGCGGGAGCTGGTCACCGCGGCGCCCGGTACGGAGTTTGACACCTTGACCGGGCTTGGCAACGGCTTCGATCTCAAAAATCACGGGGAAAAGCCCATTCTGATCGGCGGAGGCATCGGCCTTGCCCCCTTGTATGGCCTTGCCCGCAAATTTGTGGGCGGCGGATTGTTCCCCACTGTCGTGTTGGGCTTCCGCTCGGCAGCGGACGTCTTTTATGTGGAGGATTTTACCGCCCTGGGCTGCCGCGTGTTTGTAGCGACGGAGGACGGCAGTCTCGGTGTCAAGGGCTATGTGACCGACTGCATCCGGAGCTTTGTGCCGGAATGCAACTACGGCTATGTCTGCGGCCCAACGCCCATGCTGCGGGCGGTATCCGTCCTGCCGCAGCTCTCCGACGGCCAGTTCAGCTTTGAAGCCCGTATGGCCTGCGGTTTTGGTGCCTGCATGGGCTGCTCCATTCACACAGTCTCCGGTGCCAAGCGCGTGTGCAAAGATGGCCCGGTATTTCAGAAGGGAGAGATCGTATGGTAAATCTAAGTGTCTCCCTTGCCGGCGTGGAACTGAAAAACCCCGTCATTCCCGCCTCCGGCACATTCGGCTATGGCCGTGAATTTGCGGAGTTGTACGACCTCAATCTGCTGGGCAGTTTTTCGTTTAAGGGCACCACCGCCTCTCCCCGCTTCGGCAACGAGCAGCCCCGCATTGCGGAGGCTCCCGCCGGAATGCTCAATGCCGTGGGACTGCAAAATCCCGGCATCGACGCGGTGATTGCCAAGGAAATTCCCAATATGGAAAAGATTTTCCGTGGGCCGCTGATCGCCAACGTGGGCGGTTTTTCTCTGGACGAGTACGCGGAAAACTGCCGCAAGCTAGATGCCTGCCCCCAGGTGGGCATTCTGGAGGTCAACATCTCCTGCCCCAACGTCCATGCCGGCGGCAAGAACTTCGGCTGTGACCCGAACGCCGCCGCAGAGGTTACAAAGGCGGTGAAGGCCGTCACAAAAAAGCCCGTCTTTATGAAGCTGACCCCCAATGTCACGGACATTGCGGAAATTGCCCGTGCCTGCGCAGACGCAGGCGCCGACGGCATCTGCCTCATCAATACGCTTTTGGGTATGCGGATTGACCTGCGCACCCGGCAGCCGATTCTTGCCAACCGCACCGGCGGTCTTTCCGGCCCCGCGGTGTTTCCCGTGGCTGTGCGGATGGTGTGGGACGTCTACGAGGCCGTAAAGCTGCCCATCATCGGCTGCGGCGGCGTCAGCAGCGCCGAGGACGTTGCCGAAATGATGCTGGCGGGAGCCACCGCTGTGGAGGTTGGCGCTGCCAACCTGCGCAACCCCTATGCCTGCAAGCAAATTGTTGAAAATCTGCCCGGTGTCTGCGATGCGCTGGGCGTAGACAGAATTACCGAACTGACAGGAGGCGCTCACCGATGAATATGCAAAAAAAAGATGTCATGATCGCGCTGGATTTTCCCACGAAAGCGGATACCCTCGCGTTTCTGGACCAGTTTCCCGCAGACGAAAAGCCGTTTGTAAAAATTGGCATGGAGCTTTTCTATGCTGAGGGTCCCGATGTGGTACGGGAAATCAAGGCCCGGGGCCACAAGATTTTTCTCGATCTGAAGCTCCATGACATTCCCAACACCGTAGGGCACGCTATGTCCGTGCTCTCCCAGTTGGACGTGGATATGGTCAATCTTCACGCAGCCGGCGCAGGCGAAATGATGCGCGCCGCGCTGGAGGGCCTGACCCGTCCGGACGGCGCCCGTCCCCTTCTGATTGCCGTCACGCAATTAACTTCCACGGACTCCAACGCGCTCAAAAACGAGCTGTTGATTGATACGCCCATGGCCGAAACCGTGCTCTCCTATGCGCAAAACGCCGCCAAGAACGGCCTGGACGGCGTGGTCTGCTCCCCGCTGGAAGCCGCCCTTGTCAAGGAGCGCTGCGGCGCCGGCTTCCTCACCGTCACCCCCGGCATCCGCTTCGCGGACAGTGAGGTCGGTGACCAGAAGCGGATTATGACACCGGCCAACGCCGCCGTCAACGGCTGTGATTATCTGGTCATGGGTCGACCCATTACGAAGGCTGCCGACCCCCTTGCCGCCTACCGCCGCGCCGTGAAAGATTTTCTCGGCAAATAAAACGTTAATTAAATCAAAGGAGATTTGAAGATATGAGCATTGAACGTGAAATCGCCCACGACCTTTTGTCCATCGGTGCCGTTTTTCTGCGCCCGGATGACCCGTTTACGTGGGCCAGCGGAATTCACAGCCCCATTTACTGTGACAACCGCCTAACGCTGACCGCACCGGAAGTCCGCACGGCTGTGGAAAATGGCCTGGTGGATTTGATCTGCAAGTACTACCCGGAGGTAGAAGTCCTGATGGGCACCTCTACCGCCGGCATCGCTCACGCGGCCATCGTCGGCCACATTATGGGGCTGCCCATGGGCTATGTCCGCTCCGGCCACAAGGATCACGGCCGCGGCAACCAGATTGAAGGCAAGCTGGAAAAGGGTGCAAAGGTCGTCGTGGTGGAGGATCTGATCTCTACCGCAGGCAGCTGCATTGAAGTGGTAGACGTGCTGCGCGAAGCCGGTGCCGAGGTGCTGGGCGTTGCGTCCATCTTCACCTACGGCCTTCAAAAGGGCATTGACCGCATGGCCGAGGCGAATATCATCAATCACTCCCTGTCCAACTTTGACGCTGTGTGCGAGATTGCCGCTGACGAAGGCCGCATCCGCACGGAGGACATTGCCCGGCTGAAGCAGTTCCGCGCCAATCCCTCCGATGAGAGCTGGATTCACGCATAAGAAAGGAAGATATCAATGGCAAAACGCAATCTGATTGACATTACCGACCTCACAACCGGTGAAATCGACGAGCTGATCGCCACAGCGGAGGACATCATCGACTCCCCCGCCAAGTATGCACATGTCTGCGACGGCAAGCAGCTGGCAACGCTGTTTTTTGAACCCTCCACCCGCACCCGCTTGAGCTTTGAATCCGCCATGTTGGGTCTGGGCGGACAGACGCTGGGCTTCTCCGCAGCCAACAGCTCCTCCACCGCCAAGGGCGAAACCGTGGTGGACACCGTTCACACGGTCAGCTGCTACGCGGACATTATCGCCATGCGCCATCCCAAGGAGGGCGCGCCCTTTGCAGCCGCCCAGCGCAGCGAGGTTCCCATCATCAATGCCGGTGACGGCGGCCACAACCATCCCACCCAGACGCTGACCGACCTTCTGACCATCCATCGGGAAAAGGGAAAGCTCTGCGATTTTACCATCGGCTTCTGCGGAGATTTGAAGTTTGGCCGCACCGTCCACTCTCTGACCAGCGCTCTGTCCCGGGAGACGGGCATTCACTTTGTGTTCATCTCCCCGGAGGAACTGAAGCTGCCCGACTACCTCAAGGAAAACGTGCTGAATAAAAACGGTATTCCCTTTGAGGAAACCGCCTCTCTGGAAGCCGTCATGCCCAAGCTGGACGTTCTGTACATGACCCGCGTGCAAAAAGAGCGCTTTTTCAACGAGGCCGACTACATCCGTTTGAAGGACACCTATGTCCTGACGCCGGAAAAGCTGGTGCCTGCCAAAAAGGATCTGACGATTCTTCATCCCCTGCCCCGCGTGAACGAGATCTCCGTGGCGGTGGACGACGATCCCCGCGCCGCCTATTTCCGTCAGGTGCGCAACGGCAAGTTCATCCGCATGGCGCTCATTATGAAACTGCTTGACTTGAAGGCTTAAGGAGGCGTATTCTATGAACATTGACAGCATTCAAAACGGTGTCGTGCTGGACCACATTCAGTCCGGCAAGAGCATGGACATCTATAAATACCTGCATCTGGACCAGCTGGACTGCCAGGTGGCCATCATCAAGAACGCCAAGAGCGGCCGCATGGGCAAAAAAGACATCATTAAGATCGACTCCCCCATGGAAGTGGATCTTGACGTACTGGGCTACATCGACCCCAACATCACCGTGAATATTATCCGCGACGGTAAGCGCGTGGAAAAGAAGCATCTGGCCCTGCCGGAGAAGCTGGTGAACGTCATCCACTGCAAAAACCCCCGCTGCATCACCATGGCGGAGCCGCAGCTGGACGCCATCTTCCTTTTGAACGACCCGGAGAAGCACACCTACCGTTGCGCCTACTGCGACGCGGAAAAGCAGCGTCATTTCTAAGCGCCGACATCTTCGGAAGGTCCCGCTCACAAAGGCGGGACCTTCTGCTGTTCTTTTTTAACATCAAGGGAGAGAAACACTTTGAACGAGACAATCACCAAAAACCATACCCTGCGGGGAGTTCTATGCACCACCATCGGCGGCGTGTGCTGGGGCTTTTCGGGCACCTGCGGGCAGTATCTTTTTATGCACTACGAGGTTAGCTCCCTGTGGCTGACCTGCGTACGGCTTCTGACGGCAGGCATTCTGCTATCGGCTGCGGCAGCAGTTCGCAGTCGGGAAACCTTTGCCGCCGTCTGGCGTCAACCCCGGGAAGTCCTGCAAATCGCACTCTACGGCATCTGCGGATTGGCTTTGTGCCAGTATTCCTACATGACGTCCATCTCCTATTCCAATGCGGCCACCACGACTGTTTTGCAGAATTTGAGTCTTGTTTTTATCATGTTGATCTCCTGTCTGCGCATTCGGCGCAAGCCCAACTGCCGGGAAAGCGTGTCGCTGGTTCTGGCGCTGGCGGGTACTTACATTCTGGCTACCGGCGGCAATCCCGGGCACCTGGCGATCTCCTCCAAGGGACTTTTCTGGGGCATCATGACCGCCGTGGCCGTGACAATTTATACGATTCTCCCCCGGAAGCTGCTCCCCCGGTGGGGGCGGGAAACCATCACCGGCCTCGGCATGCTTTTCGGCGGGATTTTTGTCAATCTGGCAGCTCGCAGTTGGACATACGAGGTACATCTCCCAGTGCAGGGGTGGCTGGCGCTGGTGGCCATCATCGTGTTCGGCTCTCTGGTGGCGTTTCCCCTGTTTATGCAGGGGGTCACCGATATTGGCCCGGTGAAATCCTCCATGCTGGCGGCAACGGAGCCGGTAGCTGCCGCGGTTTTCTCCGCAGTTTGGCTGAAAACCCAGTTCACCGTTGCCAGTCTGGTGGGTTTTGCCTGCATCATCGTCACCATCTTCCTGCTGGCAAAAAGCGAATAGAAAAAGCGCTCCGGTTTCCCGGAGCTCTTTTTCTATTCTTGAAACGCAGGCTGACTCATCAAGCTGCTGTATTCTTTCTGCATCGCGTGATAGTGCTCAAGAATCGGGTCAGACACCGCCGAAACTGCAGCGAAAATCTCATTGTAGTGCTCCACTGCGGTGTGTACAACGTCTGAATCCAGCTGTCCATCCTGTTCCATCTGCGTCAAAATATTTAAGGTTTTCTCTTTGGGAAAGCTGTCTTTGTAGCTTCTCCGGCCGGACAATGCGCTGGCAATATCGCCAACTGCCACGATCCGGTCGCTCACGGACAGGTCCTTCGCCGTCAGTCCGTACGGATAGCCGCTTCCGTCCAGTTTTTCATGGTGGCGTATGGCAATCCGGGTAATTTCCGGAGGAAGGATCTTGTGGATCATCTTCTCCGTATAGCCTACATGCTCCCGCATGACAATCATCTGCTCCGGTGTTAGGCGTCCCGGGTATTCCAAAATTTTCTCTGGAATCGCCATTTTCCCAATATCATGCACCAGCGCGGCGTAATAGATATTTTCAATCTCATCGCGCGGCAGGTTCATCAGCTCTGCAAGGACGGTACTGATGACCGTGGTATTCACGGAGTGGACAGCTGTAAACTCGCTTTTGAAGTCGATGGTATGAATCAGCATTTCCAGATAGGACATTGTCTCGCTGGCTGAAAAATCCAGAGCAGCAAGCCGCTGATAAAGAAGCCCCTCATAGTCGCCTGTACGGATCTCCTCCAAAATGCGGGTCGATTCCACGGTTTTTTGGAATATGTCCGCCCAGAAAACATTGAAACGCTCTCCTCGCAGGGCGGTATACAGATTCTCTTTCGTCTGGCCGCCGCAAATTGCAATATCTGCCCGGTCGGCAAGCTGAATGACCTCCGCATATTGCTGGCAGTCCGTGGTCAGCTTCGGAAACTGGCTGTGGGGCAAATGGTGATAGAGGATCGCCTCGCTCACTGGGCGAAGGGGCGTAAAATACTTCAGAAACAGATAGCCATAGATGGAATGTGCCTGCACGCGGCTGCTTTCAAACTCAATCATTCGATTGATTTCTTCCGTTTTATAGGCTCCCACATCATGGAAAAGGCACAAAAGCAGCAGATTTTTTTCATCCAGCCGCTGCGCTTGCGGCAGCATCTGCTGCATGGTATGAGCAATCCAGGCGACCCGCTCTCCATGTTTCATTAGGCGCGGGTCATTCATCATCAAAATGTCCCCACAAAGCTGAACCGTTGTTTTCGAGCTGATACGGGCATGCTCGGGTCGGTAGAATGTTCCTGTTTTCTTCATAATTCTCCCCCAGTCTTTTCACAGTATATCGGCTCAGATACAAACTGGCAAGGACTTTTTCATCACTGTGCAAAATTTGTTACAAAATGCGAAAGAACGGAGAATGCAACGCATTCTCCGTTCCCTTTATTTTGTTTAGAGTCCGCGCCACGCCTCCGGCTTCAGGCAGGAGAGATTTTGCTCCGCCTGGCGGATGGATTCCAGCATGGCGGTTTGATCTTGATTCAGCGTGCCGCGCAGTGAGAGATAGTTGGACGCATGGTTCATGCGGAACACGCTGTTGGGACTGTCCAGATGCTCCACTAGCAGCTGCGTCTCCCGCAGAACCTGCCCCGGCGTGAGCAGCTGAAAGCTCCCGTCGGAAACCCAGTCGTAAAGTGGGGTTCCCGGCTCCACCATCAGCGTGAGCATGCCGATATACTCGGGGTTCATGGCGTTAAAGGCCTCTGCCGTCTCGACAGCGTGACGTTCCATCAGTGCCGGACCGCCAAGGCCCGTGATGGCCGTGACAGACAGGGCGATGCCCGCCTGCCGGACCTTTTGGCCCATGGCGATGATCTCCTGGGACATGTGACCCTTGCGCATAAGCTTTAAAACATCGTCGCAGCCGGACTCCAGACCCATATAGACCATGGTCAAGCCCTTATCGCGCAGACGCCGCAGCTCCTCATCCGTGCGGATGCGGATGGCGGCGGGAGAGGCATAGCTGGTGACGCGCTCACACTCCGGGAACAGCTCCCGGATGGTGTCAAGAATGATCTCCAGCTCCGAGGCCCTGCGCACCAGCGCGTCGCCATCGGCCAAAAAGATCCGGTTCACCCGGGAGTAGGTTTGCCGTGCCTCGCGGAAATCCGCCAGCACCTCGTCAAGGGGCCGGACGGCAAATTTTTTTGCCTTGTACATGCTGCAGAAGGCGCAGGTGTTGTGGCTGCAGCCGTAAGTCACCTGGACGATCAAGCTGTACGCCTCGGAGGGCGGGCGGTAAACATCGCCGAAGTAGTTCATTTTTCCAGCAGCTTCTCAATGGCCGCCATCTTTGCACAGACGCAGAATACGGCCACGGCGCTCGTGAGCTCCTCCACCGGGGGCAGAGACGGCGCGATGCGGATGTTGGAGTCGTTGGGGTCCACGCCGTACGGGAACGTGGCGCCTGCGCCGGTCATGGTGACGCCCGCCTCCTTGCACAGGGCAAGGGTGCGCTTGGCCGTGCCGGTCATGCCGTCAAAGGAGACAAAGTAGCCGCCCTTGGGATGGGTCCAGGAGCCGATCTCCAGCGGAGCGATTTCGCGGTCCAGCGTATCGGTGACAGCGCGGAACTTGGGGCCCAGGACGCCCGCGTGGCGCTTCATCAGCTCCAGCGTGTGGGCGCGGTCCTTGAGGTACAGGACGTGGCGCTGCTGGTTGACCTTGTCGTAGGAGATGATCTGGATGCCCATGAGCTTGGTGAGATACGCCATGTTGGCCTCGCTGCAGGCCATGCAGGAGATGCCGGCGCCGGGCAGCGTCACCTTGGAGGTGGAGGCATACTCAAACACCATATCGGCGTTGCCGTACTTTGCGCACTCGCTCAAAATATCCTTGAAGGGCAAAAAGTTGCCTTCCAGCTCGTGGATGCAGTAGGCGTTGTCCCACATCAGCATAAAGTCCGGTGCAGCGGGCTTCATGGAGGCGATGCGGCGAATGGTTTCGTCAGAATAGACAATGCCTTGGGGGTTCGAATACTTGGGGACGTTCCACATGCCCTTGACGGACGAGTCCTTAATGGCCTGCTCCACAGCGTCCATATCCGGGCCATCTGCGGTCATGGGGATGGTGACAAGCTCAAAGCCGAAGCTCTCCGTCACCTTGAAATGGCGGTCATAGCCGGGGGCGGGGCACAGCCACTTGATGTGTTCCTCTTTGCCCCAGGGCTTTTCGGAGTGAAGCATGCCGTGGGTCACGGCCTTGGAGATGGTGTCGTACATCAGCTGCAAGCTGGCGTTGCCGCCGACGAACACCTGCTCGGGCTTGCAGCCCAAAATCTCCGCAAACAGCCGCTTGGCTGCGGGAAGGCCGGAAAGTTCACCGTAGTTGCGGCAGTCCACGCCATCGGAAACATAGTCCTCTGGAGTCTTGAAAACGTCAAAAATATCAGATACCATGTCCAACTGAATCTTGCCGGGTTTGCCCCGGGCCATGTTCAGCTTCAGGCCCTGCTCCTTCAGTTTCTGGAACTTCTGAGAAACAGCGGCATACTCCTTCTGGAGCTCCTCACGGGTCATTTTCGGATATGCGGTCATAGCAGTTCATCCTTTCGCGGATTTTTTCAAAAAATCGGTTATGAAATTAAAAATCAGTATATCCAGTTTTTCAGATTCACGCAAGATGCAATTCGCCGAAAATCGCATGTTCCACATGGAAAGGTGCAAAAACGCAAATGGGCCATGAAGATATTTCCAAAGCATCCGCCGCGATGTTTACGCATAACTATTTTTTGCCTGCAAATAATATGGAAAACGCAGCAGAGCAAGTGAGCAGCGATTGATGGCAGCGAATGGATTTCATACAAATTTTTTCTGAGGAAGGAAAATCAGAATATGAAGGCAACAGGTATTGTGCGCCGCATTGACGACCTTGGCAGAGTCGTGATCCCGAAGGAAATTCGCCGGACTATGCGCATCCGCGAGGGTGATCCTCTGGAAATTTACACCAGCCGGGATGGCGAGGTTATTTTTAAGAAGTATTCCCTGCTGGGAGGCGTTGAGGAGTTCGCCTCCCAGTTGTGCGAAACGCTGAACAAATCCACTGGACTGATCTGCGCGGTGACAGACCGAGACACGGTAATTGCCGTGGCCGGTGGCGGTCGGCGAGAGATGCTTGGCAAGCGCATCACCCCGGAACTGGAGCAAATCATGGAAAGCCGCAAAATTTATCAGCGGCAGCCCGCTGATGAAGCACTCCCGGTTGTAGATGGCGGCGAGCATCTGCTGACCTCTATCGCAGCGCCCATCCTCTCGGAAGGTGACCTTCTGGGGCTGGTCTTGATGATCTCCCCCGACCCCATGGTTCCCACCGGGGAGACCGAGTATAAACTGGCGCAGACCATTGCGGCCTTTCTTGGCCGGCATATGGAAGGCTAAAACGACAAAACGGACGGGCTTTTGCCCGTCCGTTTCCTTATACCGGAATATCCGTCCTCGATTCCCGCTTGATGCGGCGGAACACCGCAACATACATCACCATGACAAATACCACAAAGGCAGTCGTTGCCTCTCCGCTGCCGTTCATCGCGCAGGCATCGTAAAAGCCGTGGAGCACGATGGCGCTCAAATATCCTGCCAACAGGTTTGCGATCTTTCCAACCGAATTGCCGCAATCCTCGCATAATTTAGCCCGCCCGTAAAAGCAGCCCATAAATACAGCGAAGCCCATATGTCCGGGAATGGCCAACAGTGCCCGGGGTACGGCAACGCCAAGGCCGTAGTTGAATACATACTCGATATTTTCAAAGGCCGCAAACCCCAGCGAGACAAAGACCGCATAAACCACGCCGTCAAACCGGTAGTTGAAATTGGGGTCGCGCCAGGTGCGCCGCTTCAAGAAAAAGAGCTTGGTGCCCTCCTCCACCACGGCAACCACCAAAAAGGCCAGCGCCACCGTGTAGAAGGGGCTGTTGGCGTCCACCAGCGCCGCAAGGAGCGTCTCCCCGATGGATTCCAGCAGCATCGAGGCCAGCGCCGCCAGCACGCCCATCAAGATGAGGGAGACCAGCAGACCCGTCGGTTCCTTTTCCACGGTATCCTGCTTGTAAATATAGCGCATCAGAAATACCGCCGGCAGCACCGCCGCCAGCACGTAAACGGCCAGAACATTCATCACAGGCATCACATAAAACACCGGTCATTTCCCTCCCGCATCCTTCTTAAAAGAAGTATTTTCTCCATCATACTCCTTTTTTCACCGCTGGCAACTGGATTTTTGCGCAGAAATAAGCGGCAGGGTCTCCCCTGCCGCCTTGATTGCCGTTTGGCTTCAATTATTTGTTTTGCGCCAGCGATTCTTCGCCGATCGATTGATTCTTCCGCAGATATTCCGACGTAATATCGAGAAATTCGCTGGTCACGGGCTTTTCCATGCAGGAATAGCCTCCAATCCGCTCATAACTCCGGCGGGTATGCGGTCCGCGCTGCCATGCCGCCCGCAGCACAGTCCGAATATTTTTCTCGACGCTCCTTGCTGTTGTATGGTTTTGCTGCGCAATTTCACCGTAAATATCCCGATAAATATTCAAAATACGGTTTTCATCCTCAGTGGCCAGCTCCATAGCAAGAATCAGTTGCCGGTAGCCGGTGTAGTTTCCTGGAATGCCCAGTTCCCGGGCAAGTTGATCAGCAGTCATGGAAAATTACCCCTTTTGTCTGATATTTTAGCGCGTTCCATTGCCAATCGAGCAAATACGCCCATCTGCGTCTGCAAACATCCACTTACGACTTTTTTCGACTTATTTCGTCTTTTTTCGTGTTTTGCTGGTTCTTTTGTAACAATAGCACAGAATTTGCGCGAATTTTGTCGAATTTTGGTTTTTGGCTCCTGCCGGATAATTGGCTGCAGCTTGTCCTCTGCCTGCGGAATAACCCGTGAAAAAAGGATCCCGGGCAAAGCCCGAGATCCTCTTTTCAGTGTTTTGCATATCAATCGTCCTCTTTTTTCGTCAGACGACCAAGCAGAGGTTCAAAATCCACGCCTTCCCGCAATGGGAGTTGCTCCGTAGCTGTGCGCTCCGCGCATGCCCGGACAAATTCGGCAGCCTGCGCCGCCGCATCCCGCAGGGAATCTCCCCGCACCAGTGCACCGGTCAATACGCTGGAAAACACATCACCTGTTCCGTGAAATTCGTGGGCCACGAAATCCGTCTGTACCGCATCCGTGCGTCCATTTGCAGCGTCAAAGCACAGGGCGCCCGTCTTTCCCGCAGTTAAGGAAACACCTGTCAGTGCAACGGACCGCCGTCCGGACAGGCTCAAATGCTCCACCGCTACGCGCAGAGCTTTCTCGCCGCGCAAGGTTTCGTACGGTACGTTCAGCAAAAAGGCTGCCTCTGTCAGGTTGGGCGTAATTACATCTGCCATATCCGCAAGACGTGCCATTCCCGCGCACATGGCCGGCGTATAGGTCTGATACACTCTGCCGCCGTCGCCCATGACAGGGTCCACGATGATCCGGTTCTCGGGGGTACGAAACATCCGAATAAAATCCGCGACAACGCCGATCTGCCGCTCGCTCCCCAGAAAGCCGCTGTATATGGCGTCAAACGTCAAATTCAAGGACTTCCAGTGTTCGGACACCTTTGCCATTTCATCTGTCATATCCAGAAAGGTAAAATTAGAAAATCCGCCCGTGTGGGTGGACAAAAACGCCGTAGGCAGCGGGCAGCACTGCACACCCATGGCAGACAGAATTGGAATGGCCACCGTCAAAGAGCAGCGGCCAAAGCCGGACATATCATGGATAGCTGCAACGCGGGGTGTGGTCATGGCAGATCCTCTTTTCCAAATGAATATTTTTATTATACGGTACTTTTCCCTATTGTTCAAGAGGCGAGACTGTGGTATAATTTCAATAAATTCATCTGCGCCTGTGATGGAATTGGTAGACATGCAAGATTTAGGTTCTTGTGTCGCAAGACGTGTGGGTTCGAGTCCCTTCAGGCGCACCATATCGGAGCAACGTCCGCTGGCATTGCTCAAGAAAAAAGACATCCTTACGGATGTCTTTTTTCTTGAGCCGCATAAGCAGCGCAATTTTCCATTATATGTGTCGGGAATCGTAATTTTTTTACATTTTCCGTAAAAATCGGCTTATTTTCCGCTCTTTTCCGCCATGCGGACAGCCACACGCAGGGCAAGTTCGATCATCTGGGTGAAGCTGTTCTGGCGATCCAGCGGCGGCAACTCCTCGCCGGTAACGATGTTATCGGAAATGGTCAGCAGCGCCAGCGCACGCTTGTGGGTATAGGCGGCGTTTGCGTAAAGGCTGGCGGACTCCATTTCCGCGCACAGAACACCCATCTTGGTCCAGTCCAGTGTCCGTCCGGATGCATCATAGAAAATATCGGAGGACAGCACATTGCCCACCGTGATGGGGAGCTCCGCCTGCCGAGCCTCAGCCACGGCGGTTTCCAGCAGCGTATAATCTGCGATGGGGGCAAACACGCCTGGCAGATTATACTGATGCAGGAAATTGGAATCCGTGCAGGCGGCCTGTGCCGCCACCACGCTCCGTAGCTTCAAATCCTTATCCATTGCTCCCGCAGAGCCGATGCGGATAATGTTGTCCACATCGTAATTCTGGAACAGCTCATAGGAATAAATCCCGATGGATGGCATGCCCATGCCGGACGCCATCACAGATACCGGCGTTCCCTCGTAGGTTCCGGTATAGCCCTGCACGCCGCGGACATCGTTGACCAGCCTTGCGTCCTTCAAAAAGGTCTCGGCAATAAATTTTGCCCGCAGGGGATCTCCGGGCATCAGAACGGTCTTTGCAAATGCGCCCTGTTGGGCGCTGTTATGAGGTGTAGACATCAGTTTTTTCTCCTTTTATGTTTCCATTGCTTTTACGGCTTTGACAATGCGGGACGTGCCCAGACGGTCTGCGCCCAGGGCGATGAAATCCTCAGCATCCTTCAGCCCTGCGATGCCGCCGGCAGCCTTGATCTTCACATTTGGCCCCACATGCGCGGCAAACAAAGCCACGTCCTCCCGGGTTGCACCGCCTCCGCCAAAGCCTGTGGAGGTTTTGATATAATCCGCGCCGGAGGCAGTGACGATCTCGCACAGCCGGATTTTCTCTGCCTCTGTTAAGAAGCAGGTCTCGATGATGACTTTCAGAATGTGCCCCTCAGAGGCCTTTCTCACGGCTTTCAGCTCGGAGAGCACCTCGTCCCACTTGCTGTCCTTGACCCAGCCGAGGTTCACGACCATATCCACTTCCGCCGCGCCGTTTTCGATGGCGTCGGCTGCCATAAAGCATTTTGCAGCGGTGGTATCGTAGCCATTGGGAAAGCCGATTACCGTGCACACTGGGATTTTCCCCGCCACATACGCGGCAGCAGCCTTTACGTAGGAGGCCGGAATGCAAACCGAGGCGCAGCCGTAGGAAATGCCGTCATCGCAGATGGTACGGATTTCTTCCCAGGTTGCCGTCTGAGAGAGCAGCGTATGGTCCACTCGTTTCAAGATGTCTTTTAACTCCATTTTAACTTGCTCCTCTATGATAAGTTGATTTCAGTCCGCAGACTGTTTCTCTGATTTTATCAGAATCTCGGTGAAGTGTCCAGCGCTTTGCCTTGTAAAGTCCTTGATTCAGTGATACAATCAAGAAAGTTTGGAAATTTTCGGAGGTAATTGCATGAAAAAAAGGATTTTAGCGTGCTTGTGTGCAGTCGTGATGCTGATTGCCGCAGTTCCCGCGGTCTCTGCCCTTTCCGGAGAGCAGACCCGCGCTGCCGACACGCTTTCTACATTGGGCATTGTCAACGGCACCGGCGGGCAAAGCGGATACGCCCTCACAGGTCCCGCCTCCCGTGCGCAGGCTGCCGCCGTGCTGGTTCGACTGAGTGGAGATGCGTCCGTTGCCGCCAAAGGCGGCTATTCGGCTCCTTTCAAGGATTTGCCTGCGTGGGCAAAAAGTACCATTACATACGCCTATGCCGTCGGCTGGGTCACCGGTACGTCGGACACCGCATTCTCGCCCAATGCCGCCGTCTCCGGCAACGCCTTTTGTGCCATGCTGCTTCGGATGCTGGGTTACGATGATGCGCAGGGTGATTTTACCGTTTCGGGGGCAGCTGAGTTTGCCCGGCATATCGGTCTGACCGCGCAGGATTATTCCACGGGAAATTTTACTCGGGGTGACCTTTTTGAACTGGCCTGCTCCGCTTTGATCTTTTCCTATCGCTCCGGTAGCCAAACCGTAGTGCAGCGGCTGATTAGTAAAGGCATAGTTGCCCGCTCCACATGCAATGCGCTGGGGCTGCTGAATACGCAGCTGACTGCCCGGCAGATTTCCGACCGCTGCACCGCAGCCATGTTCCAGCTGGACACCTTTTCCTCTCAAGACTACTTTGATGCCCAGACCCCCTCTGGAAATGCCAGCGGCTTCTTCATTTCCGAAGACGGCCTGGCCGTCACAAATTACCACACAATCAAGGACAACATCTATGCGACGGCCACCCTGTCCACCGGCGAGATCTATCCCGTGGCCAATGTGATTTATTATGACGAGGACATCGACATCGCCGTGATTCGCGTCTCCACCACTTCCAACAAAAATGTAAAAACCTCTGGCTTTGCACATTTGGATCTGGTGGGAACGACCGAACTGCACACCGGCGATACGGTGTATGCATTGGGCAACCCGCTGGGTCTGGGGCTTTCCATTTCCTCCGGCATCGTCAGTGATCCCAGCCGGGTGGTAGAGCGCTATCAGCTACCCTGCATTATGAGCACAGCCGACATCTCTCAAGGCTCCAGCGGCGGTGCCCTGCTGAATGTCTACGGACAGGTCATCGGCGTCACCTCCGGTGCCTATGTCTACGGCAACAGTATGTATCTTGCCGTTCCCGTCGACCCGGTTCTCTCTGCCGATCTCAGCGCAGCAGGACAGTCCCTTTCGGAAGTTGCAAAGCTTCAAGCACAAAAGGATGCCGCCGCGCAGACCTCCGAATCTTGATTTACAAATGCAGGCCGGCTTCCGCCCATATTTAAGGTGGACTTTTAGGCCTAACTCACGCATTGCTGCAAAGAACGTGTGCAGTTCTCTCTCCCCCGGCCGCGTCAGCTTTCCAAGTACCGGCAATCGCAAAACGCCTCTGCCCAAATTGGGCAGGGGCGTTTTCCTATGGATAGAAGGGGCCGCCCCTCCCGTCTTGTTGGCAGACGGAAGAGGCGGCAAGTGAAGGGATTTTTCCGAATGAAAAATTAGATTAGGGTGTCCAGCACGCTCTTGAGATCGGCGATGATATCCTCGGGATCTTCCAGGCCGACGGAGATACGGACCAAGCCCTCGGGGATACCTGCAGCTGCCAACTCTTCAGCGGTGTATGTAGAATGGGTCATAGATGCGGCGTGCTCAACCAGCGTCTCGGCATCGCCCAGAGAAACAGCGATGGTGCACAGCTGCAGCTTATTCAGAGCGGCGGCGACGCTTGCGCGGTCAGCCTTCAGCTCGATGGACATCATGCCGCCGAAGTCCTTCATCTGCTTCTTGGCCACTTCATAGCCGGCAAAGTCAGGCAGGCCGGGATAAGAAACCTTGGCAACAGCGGGATGGCCGTGCAGGAACTCCGCAACCTTGTGGGCGTTGGAGCAGTGGCGCTGCATACGAATATCCAGCGTCTTGAGGCCGCGGGCGATCAAGAATGCGTTGAACGGGCTCATGACAGAGCCGGTCATGTCCTTCAGGCCAAACATACGGCATTGGCCGATGAAATCTTCCTTGCCGATGATAAAGCCCGCGATGACATCACCGTGGCCGTTGATATACTTGGTGGCGGAGTGGACAACCACGTCGGCGCCCAGATCCAGCGGACGCTGGAGGTACGGAGAGCAGAACGTGTTATCCACGATCACGCGGATGGCGGGATTGTACTTGTGAGCAGCCTCAGCCAGCGCTTGAATGTCCAGAACCTTCAGCGTGGGGTTGCAGGGTGTCTCGAAATAAACGACCTTGGTCTTGGGGGAGAGATATTTCTTGAAGTTCTCCACATTAACCATGTCGATGAACTTCACGTCAACGCCAAACTTGGTCATGCCGTGATTCAGCAGAGCGAACGTGCAGCCATACAGGGTGTCGCTAGCCAGAATCTCGTCGCCTGCAACCACGGAGGTCCACAGTGCGGAAGAAATGGCGCCCATGCCGGAAGCGGTGGCCAGAGCGGCCTCGCCGTTTTCCAAGGAGGCAAGCTTCATCTCGACCTGCGTCAAAGAGGGATTGCCCAGACGGGAGTAAATATAGCCCGGCTCCTCGCCTGCAAAGCGGGCACCGCCCTGCTCCACAGAGTCAAATTCAAAGGTGGAGGTCTGATAGATGGGGGTGCACAGCGCGCCGGTGGCGTCCTGAATCTTGCCTACATGGATCTGGCGGGTAGCAAAGCCCATTTTCTTTTCGTTGTTCATAAATCTCTTTCCTTTCTGTTTTGAGTCCGCATGGCGGGCCTCGTGTCTTTTCTATGTGTACTGAGTTCGTGTTGTTATCTTGTTTTTGATGTGCGTTTTGAAAAAATAGAGAAAAAGAGGAAAACCGAATTTCAATCAAACATTGACGATTCTTTGGGTCTTTTGTCTAATCAGTTTTATTTTACGTGCGCTTGCTTTATCAACTTTCTACATATAATATACCGCATTCTTCCAAAAGGTGTTAGTCTTCGTTTTCTTGTATCTGTTAACGATATTTTTGATAACTATTTGACTTCTCCTGTATTTGTCTCTATAATGTAGACATCCGATCTATCGCTGGGAGGGGTTTTTGTGACATTTCAGCAGTTGGTCTATGTGGTTGAAATCTCCAAGTGCGGCTCCATCAACAAGGCCGCCCACAAGCTGTTTCTCTCGCAGTCCGGTATTTCCACCGCGGTCAAGGAGTTGGAGGAAGAGCTGGGCATCCGTTTTTTTGAGCGAAGCAATCGAGGCGTGGAATTCACCCCCGAGGGCAAGGAATTTCTGAGCTATGCCGTCTCCCTTCTTCAGCAAAAGCAGCGAATCGAAACGCTGTACGGTGAGAGCCGGGGAACCTCCGCACCCATCCGCTTCTGTGTCTCCACCCAGCGTTATCCCTTTACGGAAGCCGCCTTTCTGCGTTTTCTGGCGCAAAATCAAGAAAATCGCTATCGATACACCATTAAAGAGACCGGCATGGACATGGTCATTGATGATGTTTACGATCACCGGGCGGATGTCGGCGTCATTTTTCTGACCGAGTTGACCGAAAAAATCATTCGTCGGCTGATGGATGCCCGGGAAATTGAATTTCACGAGTTGGCCTCCGTCTCTCCCTGCGTATATCTTCGCCGCGGTCATCCCCTGTCTCTGCGTAAGTCGCTGACAGAGGGTGAACTGACAGGTTACCCCTATGTATCTTTCGAGCACGATCAAGGCGTTGCCGTGGATTTTTCAGAAGAGTACCAGATGCTCTCTTTCCAAAAACCGGCGCAGTGCATCAACGTCAACAACCGAGCTACCGCCATGAACGTGCTAGCCGCCACTAATGCTTTTACCACAGGCAGCGGCCTTTTGGCGCGGGAACTGGCGGATCCCCGCGTTCTATCTATTCCGTTGGACAGCGCCAGTCCCATTCGCCTGGGCTGGATCCAATCAAAGTATGCCAAGCTTTCGCCGCTGGGAGAGCAGTTTGTCTCTCTGCTGCGCAGCAGCGTTGAAGATTCCCTCGTCTATACCGAAGGAGTTCATCAGCGGCTAGGCCGTTATGATACAGACGGCCCCATGGACGGCTTTTCCATTTAACTTATTACATAAAAAGCAGCGCCCGACAAAGTCGGGCGCTGCTTTTTATCGGTTTATCGGTTCCTCTAAAATTAGGCTTCAACGTCTACGTTGGAAATGGGTCTTTCAGCAGCCTGGGCTGCTGCCATAGCGGCCTTCTTGGCCTCCACACCGGACTCAGCCACATCATACTCCCAGTTCCAGGGATTCTTGCGGCACACGCCGTCGGCGAATGGGACAAAGACGGACAGAATTCCAAAAATCGCCAGAATCCAGCAGTACCACATATAGGGCACGATCTCGGCTGGGCTCATAGCAATGCCGTAAGCCGTAGTCAAGCTGGCTGCCACCAGAAGCTGTGCGCCATAGGGAATGACGCCCTGCAGAATGCAGGAGAAAATATCCAAAAGGGATGCGGTGCGGCGGGGATCCACCTTGTACTCGTGGCTCATATCCCGTGCCACATTGCCGCTGACGACGATAGCCACCGTGTTGTTTGCCGTTGCGCAGTCAACCAGAGAAACCAGTGCGGCAATGCCGATCTGGGCGGACTTGTTGCCCTTCATCATGTGGCGCAGCTTCTCGATCAGCCATGCAATGCCGCCGTTGTGTGCAATCAG
This sequence comes from Oscillibacter sp., assembly GCA_022652815.1. Taxonomy (GTDB): domain Bacteria; phylum Bacillota; class Clostridia; order Oscillospirales; family Oscillospiraceae; genus Oscillibacter. The sequence continues at coordinate 39,341 of JALCRR010000005.1, read as the reverse complement.
TTCGGCCATGCCGCCGCAGAACAGCGTTAGGAAGAACACTTCGTTCATGCCCGTGAAGCCGCTCCAGATTGCCTGTGCAAAGTCGAACAGGCCCAGGGAGCTGGTCGCCATGCCGATGATGCCGGCGGTAAAAATGCCGATGGTCAAAACCAGGAACACATTCATGCCCACCAGAGCCAAAATAAACACGGCCAGATAGGGAATGATCTTGACAAAGTTATAGGACAGATCGCCGATGGCGGTCACGGTTTCAGGTCGTCCTGCAACCAGCAAAACGATGATGGTCACGATTGCTGCGGGCAGAGCGATGAGGAAGTTGACCTTGAACTTGTCCCGCATTTCGCAGCCCTGTGTTTTGGTTGCTGCAATGGTCGTATCGGAGATCATGGACAGGTTGTCGCCGAACATGGCACCGCCCACGCAGGCACCGACAACCAGAGGCAGGCTCAGTCCGCCCTTGTCGGCAACGCCCACGGCGATGGGGATAATTGCGGAAACCGTGCCCATGGAGGTACCGGTTGCCGTGCCCATGAATGCCGCAATCACAAAGATGCCGGCAGCCAAGAACTGTACCGGAACCAGGGAAAGGCCCATGTTTACCGTGGCATCGCGTCCGCCCATGGCGGCTGCCACGCTGGAAAATGCGCCGGCCAGAATATAGATAATGAGCATCGTTAGGACGTTCTCATTGGCGGCGCCCTTTGCAAAGATAGAAAACTTTTCATTAATGGAGCCCTTGCCCATGCAGAAGGCGACCAGAACTGCGATAAACATTGCCGTGACAGAGGGGAACTGGTAGAATGCCATTTCGACGCCCTGCGCCTGCAAGATCAGACCTGCACCGAGGTAAATGACGATGAAAACTAGGAACGGGATTAGGGCAGCTCCGCTGCTCTTTTTCTGTAGGTTGTTTTCCATAGACTTTTCTCCTTACTCCTCATTCTTTTGTTGACGGTTCACGCGCCGTTTGTTGTTGTTTTGCACAAGAAATGCTTTGGTTCTTCTCTTCTCTCTGTGCAATAGCATAGCATCTTTTGGAAAAGGATGGTTAGTATTGTTCTTCGATGATAGGTCAGCAGTTTTTCTGATAATCTGAAATGCACAGAAGTCGCGTTGACTTTTGGGATTTGTTCTTTTATGATGCTATTAGAAATGAAATTGATCTACAAAGGAGCTGCTGTTATGTCTTTTTCCGAACTGGCCGAAAAAAATATTGGAATCGGCAGAATTACGGTAGGTGATTTATTTTCTGCTCTTTTAACGCTCATCATCTGCCTGATTGTCATTCGCATCATCCTGCGGGTAACCAAAAAGCTTCTGGGGAGGTCTAGGCTGGATTCCCGCGTGCAGAAATATCTGGCCTCGGGCATCAAGGGGCTGCTGTATCTGATCACCATCGTCATTGTCATTGGGGAAATGGGCATTGACTCGTCCTCGCTGGTGGCGTTGTTGTCTGTCGGCTCGCTGGGCGTCACGCTAGCAGCAGAGAGCATTCTCGGCAATATGGCCGGCGGGCTGGTTATTCTCTCGTCTCATCCCTTCACCATTGGCGATTTCATTGAAGCAGACGGAACCTCCGGCACGGTGGAGGAGATCACGCTCAATCACACGCGGCTTTTGACGCTGGACGGTATTATGGTGTCCATTCCGAACAAAGTTCTGTCTGACTCTAAGATGAGCAACTATACGGCTCTTGGTCGCCGCCGCATCTGCTGGAAAGTGACCGCCTCGTATGACGCGCCAACGCAAACCGTGAAAGATGCCTGCCGCGAGGCAATCGCAAGCATCCCGCAGATTCTCCCCGATCCGGCGGCCAGCGTCTATCTTTCCAACTACGGAGAAAACTCCATTGAATACAGCATCTACTGCTGGTGCAAGACAGAGGACTATTGGCCCGCTTATTTTGCATTAGGCGAGAACATCCGCGTGGCCTTTACTCAGGCAAACGTGGAAATGACCTACAATCATTTGAATGTGCATATGATGGGAAAATGACCGCTTAAAAGACGCGCACTGCTTTTGCAGTGCGCGTCTTTTAAGATAAAAAACTTACGCTCTGTTTTCCCGGTCCTGCTGGATTGCCAGCTTCAGTGCCTCCACAGCGACCTTGACGGAAGCGGTGGTGTCCTCGCTCATGTTCTGGTCCAGGCCAGCCTTTTCCCGCTCTTGATTCCACACCACATGGAAGCAGGACGCGCAGCGGACGCCGAGAGCTGCCGCCACCACAAACAAGGCCGCGGACTCCATCTCACTTGCCTTGACACCGAGCCGCTTCCAGCTCTCCCACTTGGCAAGCAACTCATAGGAGACCGGGGAAAGCGCCGGAGAGTGCTGGCCGTAAAAACTGTCCTTGCACTGGACGACGCCGGTATGCAGCGGATAGCCCAGCTTTTTGGTTGCCTGCACCAGACAGCCGGTCAAATCAAAGTCGGGCACGGCGGGAAATTCGATGGGTGCATACTCCATGCTCGTGTGTTCGTAGCGAATGGCGCCGGTGGCCACCACAATGTCGCCGGACTGAACAGCAAGGTCAATGCCGCCGCAGGTGCCGGAGCGGATAAAGGTGTCCGCACCGCATTTGACCAGTTCCTCCATGGCGATGGAGGCGCTGGGTCCGCCGATGCCGGTGGAGCAGACGCTGACCTTCTCCCCCAGCAGGGTTCCGGTATAGGTCACAAACTCCCGGTTCTGTGCCACAAGGTGCGCATCGTCAAATAGTGCGGCGATGGAGGGCACTCTTCCCGGATCGCCAGGCAGAATGCAGTAGCGACCCACATCTCCGGGCGCACAATGAATGTGATACTTGTTTTGCAAATCCTGCATATTGGTTGATCCTCTCTTTTTAGGTCTTTCCTTGAATTTTTGCGCCGCACTTTGGGCAGGTAATCTCGATTTTTCCCTTGCCCACCGGAACCCGGCAGATCGTCTTGCAGTTTTTGCAGGTAAAATACTTATGGTCCTTGTCTGCATGGCGAGCGCGGGCACCGCTTCCGGAATTTTTGATTTTCCATGTTAGGGCGAGGTACTTGCTGTTTTCCTCCCGCCGCTTGTAAAGATTCTTGGACAGCATCCGAAAGATGGCCCAGATCCACAGGATGATGCCGGCATAGTACAAAATGGTACCTGCCACTGCCGAGGCTTTCCCCGCAAACATCGCCACAACGTCCACAATTAGGCAAACCCAGATCAGCGCCAGATTCATCTGGTCCATGCCGTTGCGTCCGTACATAAAGCGGACAAACGCATTTCCGATTTTCCGGAAAAATCCCATACTGAAGTGCTCCTTTGCATCGGCGCGGTGCGCCGTCTTTTTCGTATTGTGACAATTCTACACGCAAAATCCGGCGGCGGCAACCATTTCACCGTGAAGTTTACAAAAAAGTAATTTCTTTGTTTTGTTCATAGTGCTATAATTTCCTCTGTTATAAAAAAAGAAAAAGGAGTGCATTTTCCATGGCAAAGAAACAATTTAAAGCGGAGTCCAAGCGTCTTTTGGATTTGATGGTGAATTCCATCTACACCCACAAGGAAATTTTTCTGCGGGAAATCATTTCCAATGCCTCTGACGCCTGCGACAAGCTGAGCTACAAAGCCCTTACGGACGACTCCGTGGGCATGACCCGAAAGGATTTTCACATTGATCTGTCCGTCAGCCCGGATGAGCGTACCATCACCGTCCGTGATAACGGCATCGGCATGGACAAGGAAGATCTTGAGAACAATCTGGGCGTGATCGCCTCCTCCGGGTCTTTCAAGTTCAAGCAGGAGGTGGGCGACGACGCAAAGAACACCGACGTCATCGGTCAGTTCGGCGTGGGCTTCTATTCCGCCTTCATGGTCGCGGACAAGATCACCGTCACCACGAAGAAATTCGGCTCTGACACGGCCTATCAGTGGCAGTCCTCCGGCGTGGACGGCTACACCATCACGGAATGCGACAAGGATTCCGTGGGCACCGACATTGTCATGCACTTGAAGCCCGACACGGATGACGAAAATTACGGCGAATACCTGCAGGAGTGGAAGCTTCAAGATCTGATCCGCCGCTATTCCGACTACATCCGCTTCCCCATCCGCATGGAGGTCACCAAGTCCCGCAAGAAGGAAGGCTCCCCTGACGACAAGCCGGAGTACGAGAGCTACCGCGAGGTGGAGACGCTGAACTCCATGGTTCCCATCTGGCAGCGCCGCAAGTCCTCCGTCAAGAAGGAGGAGTACGACAAATTCTACCGCGACAAGTTCTCCGACTATACGGACCCCCAGAGTGTCATTGCGGTCTCCGCCGAGGGCACCGTGACTTACAAAGCCCTGCTGTTCATTCCGGGCGCCACCCCCTTCGATTTCTATTCCAAGGATTATGAAAAAGGTCTTCAGCTCTATTCCAACGGCGTGCTGATTATGGACAAATGCGCCGATCTGGTGCCGGAGTATTACCGCTTTATCCGCGGCGTGGTGGACTCCCCCGATCTCTCCCTAAACATTTCCAGAGAGCTTTTGCAGCATGACCGCCAGCTGAAGGTCATTGCCGCCAACATTGAAAAGAAAATTAAGGCCGAGCTTGTCAAGATGATGAAGGATGACCGTCCCGGCTATGAGACCTTCTGGAAAAATTTCGGCCGCCAGCTGAAGTACGGCGTGGTGGGCGAATACGGCGCACACAAGGATGCCCTGCAGGATCTGCTGCTGTTCTACTCCTCCACGGAAAAGAAGCTGGTTTCTCTGGACGAGTATGTCTCCCGCATGAAAGAGGATCAGAAGACAATCTACTACGCCGCAGGCGAAAACGTCTCCGTCATTGACAAGCTGCCCCAGATTGAAGGGCTCAAGGATGACGGCGTGGAAATTCTCTACTTCACCGAGGAAGTGGACGAGTTCGCCGCCCAGATCATGCACAGCTACAAGGACAAGGAATTCCGCTCTGCTCTGGATGGCAAGTCCGAGGAAAAATCCGATGAGCAGAAAGATGCGGACAAGCCCGCCGACGAGAGCAAGGCCGTGTTCGACTTTGTGAAAGAAGCCTTGGGCGACGGCGTGAAGGAGGTCAAGGCCTCCGACAAGCTGAAGTCCCACCCCGTCTGCCTCAGCGCCGGCGAGGGGCTGAGCTTTGAGATGGAGAAGTACCTCAATGCGGTTCAGCCGGAACACCCCGTCAAGGCTGACCGGATTTTGGAGCTGAACACCGCGCATCCCGCCTTTGCGGCACTGTCCAAAGCCGTTGCCGACGATACCGCCACCGCGAAGAAGTACGCGACGCTGCTGTACGATCAGGCTCTGCTGATTGCGGGTCTGCCGCTGGACGATCCCTCCGGCTATACCGATCTGGTCTGCGAACTGCTGATGAAATAAGCGCAAAAAAGTGCCGCCCGATGGGCGGCACTTTTTTATGTTTCATATTTACAGGTTCTCGTCCAGAACTGCAGTAAAGGCGTCGGCAGGCATTAGGCCCACCTTGCGGTCAAACTCCCGGCCGTTTTTCAAAAACACCACCGTGGGAATGCTCATGACGCCGAACTGCCGGGCCAGATCCGGTTCCTCGTCCACATTGACCTTGCCGACCAGCACCTTGCCGTCGTACTGTCCCGCCAACGCCTCGATGGTGGGAGAGAGCATCTTGCAGGGGCCGCACCAAGAAGCCCAGAAGTCAATCATTGCCAGGGGTGCAGCGGACACCGCCGCGTCAAATTCAGAAGTTTTCATATGCTGTAAGCCCATTGTAATTTCTCCTTTATATCTTTATATTTTTATGAAATGACTATTGATTCTCGCGCTGTTTTTTATCGATCCATCTGGCAGCGCTCTGTCCCGCGATCAGACCCTCGCCTGCCGCTTTGGACACCTGCAGCGGTCCTCCGGTGCAGTCACCTGCCGCAAACAACCCCGGCAGATTCGTGGCCATCTGGCGATTCACCGCCACAAAGCCGCCGTCCATGGAAAGTCCGGGAAACAGATCCGTAGGCGGCATCGCCGGGCGGAGAATAAATACGCAGTCCGCCTGCACGGTCTTTCCGTCGCAAGTAACGCTCTCCACTGTCTTGTCGCCTTTGATCTCACAGGTCTTTGGCTTTTCAAAGAACGAAACCTGACAGCCGATGGAAGTAAGGAAGTCCGCCTCCTGCCGGGCGGAATCCGCCCAGCCAAGCACCGCAACCGGTCTTTCCCGGTAGAGCATTCCGTCGCAGGTTGCACAGTAGCTCACGCCGCGGCCCAGGAATTCCTCCTCGCCGGGAAACTTATTTCCCCGCGCCACGCCGGCGGCTAAAACCACGGTGCGTGCCTCTTCCACATCGCTGCCGATGCTGACATACCACTCGTTTCCCATCATTGCCGCATTCAGCACGCGACCTACCTTAAATGTGGCCCCGGCGCTTTCCGCGTGTTTTTGAAACGCGGTCAGCAGTTCCGCACCCGTCATCGCTGGCAGCCCCAGATAGTTGTCCACTTTTTCAGAGCGCCAAAGGGGATTTTCCTCCAGCGGGTTACTAACCACCAGCACCGATTTTCCCCGGGCGTGAGCGTTGATCGCAGCGGAAAGTCCCGCCGGACCGCCTCCAATTACCAGAACATCATAGGACATAGCTTCCGTCCTCCTCTCCGAACAAAGCCGCAGCCACGCGGGCTGCCTCCGGCGAAGCGACATGATAATAGACCTCGTTGCCGGAACGCTCGGCCTCCACGATTCCCGCAGCCCGCAATTTTTGCAGATGCTGGGAAACGCAGGACTGGCTCATGCCCGTTCCCCGTTCCATGCAGCTGACATTGTGGCATCCGGTGCGAAGCAGGCCGTGAACGATGCGTAGCCGGACCGGGTTTGCCAGTGCCTTCAAAAGGGCGCTTTGTTCCTCGTAGTTTAACCGGTTTTGCGTTGTTTGTTCCATAAGCAGCACCTCAATCATTGATTGTAATATTAGATTATCATAATATTCTTATTTGTAAAGATGCTTTTGCAACACTTATGAAATTATATAAAAAGCGGAGGGCAAGCCGTTCCCTCCGCTTTTTTCAATATTTTTTCTGGTAATATTTCTCGAAAACGAGCCTTAAAACCGCCTGTCCCACAACGACCCAGCAAAGAACCATGCCCAAAATCCGTTGCCCTGCAATCAATGCGGCAATGCCGCCGGCATACTCCAGTCCCATGGACAGGAAAAGTGTCATGGCACAGGACTTACTGCGGATAAAGGACATCCGCTCGTCCCGCTGCTGGGCCTCATACTCCGTAGCCTCCTCCGGGGAGCGCAGCTTTTTCCGCAGCATCAGCGTACGAATCACGCCGAACGCCAGCAGCGCACTGCCGCAGCCCAGAAGAAATCCCCGCAGATAACTGTCCTGCGGCATCAGCAATGCCGCAGCCAGACATACGCAGCCCACTGCGCCAAAACCCAATGCAATCTGAAGCTGCCGCTTTAATGACCAATTTTTACAAAACACGTCCCGAATCCTCCTCAAATATGAAAACTTCCTCAATATGGCGGTCAAAAATTTTTGCAATCTGGTAGGCCAGCAGAATGGACGGATTATATTTTCCGCTTTCCAGCGAGATAATGGTCTGCCGGGAAACGCCCAGTGCCTGCGCCAGCGCCTGCTGCGTCATATTTCTGGCCTTTCGCTCTTCTTCAATATGATTTTTCACAGGAATCTCCTTTGTCTTTGGGGTAATCCCGTCCGCAAATGTGTAAAGTTCGCTTTACACGCATACCGTAGCACGCCGAACGCCAAATGTCAAGCGTGCTTTACAAAATATTTTTTGTTTCCAGCAGACGCAGGTTGCTTTTACAGGGCGGGTTTGCTACAATAATAGCAACAATAGACAGGGTGGAGGCCGGAAGGCAAAGTCCTCCCGGCCTCCTATTCAAAAAAGCGGCGGCGCCCCGACTGGGGCGAAGCAGCCGCGTCTGGTTGCCGCGGGACGCTCTCATCCGCTCAAGGCATTGTATGCCCCGGACAGCCCCGCCGCCACCGCGGGTCAAGCGCCTGTCCGCTGCCGTTGCCGGGCTTAAAGAAAGAAAAGAGGCTTTTTTATGGTTAAAATTGCGCCGTCCATTCTCTCCGCCGATTTTGCAAATCTGGATCGGGATATTCAAAAAATTGCCACCGCCGATTATGTCCATGTGGACGTGATGGACGGGATGTTCGTCCCCAACATTACCATCGGCATTCCCGTGGTGAAATCCATCCGTCCGGTGACGCAGCTCCCACTGGATGTTCATCTGATGATTATGCAGCCGGTTCGCTATGTGGAGGAATTCTGCAAAGCCGGTGCCGATCTGGTCACGGTTCATGTGGAATCCGACACGGAGGCGAATATTCAGGCGGCTATCGACAAAATCCACGCCTGCGGCAAACGAGCCGGCGTGGTTTTGAAGCCGAAAACGCCGGCAGAGGCGGTTTTGCCGTTTTTGAAGGATGTGGAGCTGATTCTGGTAATGACGGTGGAGCCGGGCTTCGGCGGCCAGAGCTTTATGGCCGACCAGATGCCCAAGGTGCAGGCCATCCGCAAGCTGATCGAGCAGCACAACCCCGCGTGTGAGCTGGAGGTAGACGGCGGCGTGGCCCCTGACACCTGCCGCACCTGCATTGAAGCCGGTGCCAACGTGCTTGTGGCCGGCAGCGCCGTTTACAAGGCCAGCGACATTCCCGCCCGCATTCAGCAGCTGCGGGGATAAACTGCCCATTTCAACATTCATAATTTTTTGTGAGGTATTTTAATGAAAAACATCCATGATCTTCCCCGAGTGGTTCTCGGCGTCTATCCCACGCCCTTTTATAAGCTGGAAAACATCAGCAAAAAGTATGGAAAAAACATTTGGATCAAGCGGGACGACCTGTGCGGCGTTGCACTGGGCGGCAATAAAGTCCGTAAGCTGGAATTTTTGCTGGCGGATGCCAAGGAGCAGGGCTGTGACGTCGTGTTCACCACCGGCGGGGCCCAGTCTAACCACGCCATGCTGACGGCGGCGTGCGCCTCTCGCCTGGGCATGAAGCCCATCCTCATTCTGAAAAAGCGCGGCGTCACCGAGCACAAGGGCAATCTGGTGCTGGACGACATCTACGGCGCCGATGTGCGCATGATGGACACGGATTCCTATGACGACATCTATGCCGAAATGCACCGTGTGGGCGCGGAGCTGGAAGCTCAGGGTCACAAGTGCTATTACATCCCCTGCGGCGGCTCCAACCCGCTGGGCGCTGTGGGTTACGTCAACTGCGTGCGGGAGTTTACTGTGCAGGCGTTGGCTGCCGGCATCAAAGTTGGACATATCGTCTCCGCCACCGGCTCCGGCGGCACCACGGCCGGCCTGCTGCTGGGCGCGAAGCTCTTCCAGCCGGGCGTCAAGGTCACCGGCATCGCCGTGGACACGGATCCCTTCTCCGAGATCGTACCCCAGCTCGCCAAAGAATCCGCAGAAATTCTGGATTGCAGCTTTGAGCGGGAGAAAGACGATTTTGAGATGGTCTCTCATGTGGGGGCTGGCTATGCCGTGCCCAATGCGGAGGATACCCCCTACATCGAGGAGCTTGCCCGGATGGAGGGCATTCTTCTGGATCCCGTTTATACCGGCAAAGCCTGGAGTGGAATGCTCAAACAGCTGCAATCCGGCTATTTTGGCGAGGAGGACAATCTGGTCTTTGTCCACACCGGCGGCGCTGCGGCGCTGTTCGCCATGAACCTGGGATAAAAGGAGTTACTTAGTATGGAGTATTTTCCCGCACCGCTGGAAAAGCTGGTGGAGCAGTTTGCACGGCTGCCGGGTATCGGCGGAAAATCCGCCCAACGCCTTGCGTTTTTCGTTCTGGGTCTGCCGGAGACGGAGGCTCGGGAATTTGCCGATGCGATTGTGGACGCCAAGAAGAACGTCACCTGCTGTCCCGTGTGCCAGAACTTCACCGCCGGCGGCCTGTGCCCCATCTGCTCCTCTCCCCGGCGGGACGCCTCGGTGATCTGCGTGGTGGCTGACCCCCGGGACGTGGCGGCAATGGAGCGGTCCCGGGAATACAACGGCCAATATCATGTGCTTCACGGTGTGATTTCCCCCATGAACCATGTGGGTCCCGATGACATTGCCATCAAGTCCCTTGTGAGCCGGGTGGCGAAGGGCGACGTGAAGGAGGTCATCATGGCCACCAATCCTGACACGGAGGGGGAAGCCACGGCAATGTACATTGCCCGGCTCCTAAAGAATTTCGACGTCCGTGTCACACGCCTTGCTTACGGCATTCCCGTGGGCGGTCACTTGGAATTTGCCGACGATGCCACACTGATGCGCGCGCTGGAAGGCCGGCAGGATATCTGAATAAAAAAAGAAGCGGAGCATATGCTCCGCTTCTTTTTTATTTTGCCGCATCCCGGTAGTAATCCACCAGCAGATCCACCACTGTCCCGTAGGACTGCAAACCTGCCGTCTCACCGTAGCTCTTCAGAAAGCTGTCGTAAACCTTGTTGGACGCTTTTTTCACCGCGCCGGACTGAAACTGCTTCCAGTAATCATTATTATTCATCAAGTCGGCTTTTACGGTGGCATCGAGAGAATCGTAGACCGCCTTCCAGGCATCGTTGTCGGCCTTGCACAGGGCGTTCCCCAGATGGATATAGCCCAGCAGGAGGCCGGAGTAGTTGTAATCCACCTTGCCGCAGGTGGTGCAGGCAAGGATGGAGAGAAAGTTGCACTCCTGCTCCGAGGAAATGCTGCGCTGGTGCGCCAGCTCGTGGGCAATCGTGGAGGGAAGCATGCAGGCCGGAGAGTCCACATTCACGTTGGATTCCCCGGTAAAGGGACAGTAAACCCCTGTAAAATCAAGGGCGCTCATGGTGCGGGAAAAGTAAATGGATTTGGGAACTTGATCGTCAAATACCAAAAACGGAAACTCTTGGCTCACGGCTCCATAGACCTTTGTGCTTTCCGCGAGAATCTGCTCCCGCGGCACGGCAAAAAGGCCGTCCGCATCCCGATCCACCGTGTCCGCCGCGGCATTGAGCTGCTGCACAAAATACTGCGTCACCGCCGTCAGATCCTCTGTGGATACGGCCGAAGCTCGAATACCGGAGCGATCTTGAAAGCTGTCCGTATAGTAATCCACACCCCATAAAAAGCAAAAACCGCCGTAAATGGTCAAGGCGATGCATACCGCGCCCAGCGCGGCGGCGTATGCCTTTCGAAGCCGTTTTCCCCGTCCCTGCACGATTTTCACAATACTGACCGTAATATAGATTGCAGAAAATACGACAAGGATCACGCAAAGCGCCTCCGCCACGGAAAAATTCACCCGATAGCAAAGGCTGCCGATTGCCCGGCGCAGGGGCGTGGTCACATGAGTGGCCAGCGCATTCATCCATGTCCGGTTTCCCCGCACGGCAAGAAAGACCGCCAGCAGGGCAAGCTCCGCCAGCAGCCAGATATGCAGTTTTCGATGTCTTACAAAAAAAGCTTTCATCTTACTCCGCTGCCGCCAGCAGCTGCTTGGTATACTCATTTTTTGGATGATCGAAAATGTCATCCACGGTTCCCTGCTCCACCACTGCGCCGGACTTCATCACCAGCACTCGGTCACAGAGCTGATAGACCACGTTGAGATCATGGGAAATAAACAGGTAGGACAGGTCAAACTCGTCCCGCAGTTCTTTCAAAAGCTTCAAAATCTGCGCTTGAATGGTCACATCCAATGCGCTGACAGGTTCATCCGCAATTAAAAACCGGGGCCGCTGAATCAAAGCCGTTGCGATGCTGACCCGCTGTCGCTGCCCGCCGGAAAGCTCTTCCGGTTTTGCCCGCAGACATTCCTCCGGCAGCTCCACCCGGGCGAGCATATCCGCAACCCGGCGCTTACGCTCCGGGGCATCGTACTTTCCGAAAATCCGCAGCGGCTCCTCCAGAATCCACGCCACGGTATAGGCCGGATTCAAGGAGCTGTACGGGTCTTGAAAAATCATCTGTGGCCGTTTGGTATAGTGGGTCACCGTCCCCGCATCGGGCTTTACCATACCCAAAATGGTGCGGGCCAAGGTGGTCTTGCCGGTGCCGGACTCGCCCACGAGTCCCAGAATTTCGCCGTGGTGCACGTCAAACGTCACATCGTGGAGGATTTCCCGGCGCGCCCTTTTGCTTAAAAAACCGCCCTCGCTGTAACCGCTGGTCACATGGCTGACGGAGAGCACCAGATCAGAATTTGTCATGGTCGGGTGCCTCCTTCTTCGTTCTTGTGGGAATGGCGGCAATCAGCCGTTTGGTATACGGATGGTGCGGATTTTCCCACACGTCCTCCGTCTGTCCCTCCTCCACCAGAATTCCCTTCTGCATCACAGCCACTCGGGAGCAGAGCTTACGCACCACGTTTAGGTTGTGGGAGATAAAGAGCATGGAAATTCCGTGTTCCCGGTTCAGCTTCTTCAAAAGCTCCAAAATCTGCGCCTGAATGGTCACATCCAGTGCCGTGGTCGGCTCGTCCAGCAGCAGCAGCTTTGGCCGGGAGATGATTGCCGCAGCAATCATGGCTCGCTGAAGCATGCCGCCCGAAAGTTCATGGGGATACCGCCCGTAAGTGTCCTCGGGGTTAGGCAGCTCCGCTTCCCTCATGGCGGCCAGTGCGCAGTAATACCGATCTTCGCTGGAAATCTCCGGGTGGTGGAGCAGCAGCGTCTCCCCCACCTGTTCGCCGATTTTCATCAGCGGGTCCATGGCGCTCATGGGCTCCTGAAAGACCACGCCGATCTCCTTGCCCTGCATCTTGCGCAGGAGCGTCCGATCCGCATGAAGCAGCTCCGTACCATCCAGCTCGATGGATCCGGAATAGTCGCAGGAGCGCCGGGGCAATAGCCCCGCCACACTCATGGCTGTAACCGTCTTGCCCGAGCCGGATTCGCCCACAAGGCCGAGAATTTCGCCGTTGCGGATGGTCAGACTGACGCCGCTGACGGCCTCCCGTTCCCGGGAGTGAAATTTGACATGGAGGTCCTTGATTTCAAGCATAGCGCTGTCCTCCGTTCCGCCGCTGCAAGCCCTCGCCGATCAGTCCCACGCCGAAAATCAGCAGCACGATCATCAGTCCCGTCCCCACGGCGTACCACGGGGCGGAGGCGATCATGCTCTGTGCCTCCGAGAGCATATAGCCCAAGGACGCATCCGGTGGCGTGACGCCGATGCCGAGATAGCTCATGGAGGCCTCCGCCAGCACGGCGTTGTTAAAGCCGATGGTCAAAGCCGGGAGCAGCACCTGCATGGTATTAGGCAGCAGGTGGACAAAGAGAATCCGGGCTCTGCCCGCGCCCATGAGTCGGGCACTTTTGACATAGTTTGCATCCCGCAGCGAGGCATAGGCCGAGCGGGTCACACGGGCAAAGCTGGGCGTAAAAACGATACCCAGCGCAAGAATTACGTTGTATTTTCCGCTGCCCAAAACGCTGATGAGCACCAGCGCCAAAAGCATACTGGGAAACGCGGTCATGGCGTCGTTGAAGCGCATCAAAACGGCGTCCACCTTGCCGCCGAAATAGCCGGTCAGTGCGCCCACAATGGTGCCGCACACCGCGCCGATGGCCACGGTGGAAAGGGCAATCACGGCGGTTAAGCCCGCGCCCTTGAGCACACGGCTGAAAATATCCCGGCCGAAATTGTCCGTGCCCATAATGTGCCGGAGCGACGGCCCCAGAAACTTTTCGCTTCCGGACATGGCGGTGGGATCGTAGGGCGTCCAGAAAAATCCCAGCAGAATCAAGGCAAACAGCACACACGTCAAAATCAGTCCCGCCCGGAGATAGCCCTTCTTGTTTCGATTCACCGCGCGTCACCCCCCAGCCGCAGCCGCGGGTCGATCCGCTGTGAAAGAAGATCGCCGATGGTATTTGCAAGAACCACCCAGAATGCCAGAATGACCACAATGACCTCCACCACCGGCCAGTCCCGGTTGCCGATGGAAGCCAGCAGCAGCCGCCCCAGTCCGGGCACTGCGAAAACCTGCTCCACCACAATACTGCCGGCAATCACCTCGGCCATGGTCTGGGCCAGAAACGCGATGACCGGCGCCATGGCGTTTTTCAGCACGTGGCGGTACAAAACGCCCACGCGGTCATTTCCCCGGGAGATGGCCGTGCGCACATAGTCTTGATTCATCTCATGGAGAATGGTGGAGCGCAGCATCCGCACCGTCATGGCAATTCGGGGAATTGCCACGGCGATAGCGGGAAACAGCAGATTCCAGAAAAACAGTCCCGGGTGCTCGGAAAATATTGGAAACTTGCCCGGCGTAAACCAGTGCAACAAAATGCCGAACAGCCACGTCAGCAAAATCCCCGTAAAAAACGGCGGCAGCGCCATAAACAGTTGATTCAGCGCAGTATGTACCCCGTCCAGTCGACTTTCAGACTGTCTGGCCGAGCGAATCCCCAGCGGCACCGCAACCACCAGAATCAAAAGAAAGCTCAAAAGGCTCAAGGCCAGCGTCAAGGGCAGCTTCTGCCCGATCAGCGAGCTGACCGGCATCCGATAGCTATACGATGTCCCCAGATTTCCCGTAAAAAAGCCCAGCACCCATGTGCCGTACTGCGCCAGCAGAGGTCGGTTCAGTCCCAGTTCCTCCCGCAGCGCCGCCACCTTTTCTGGCGTTGCCTCCGTACCCAGCATTGCCGTGGCAGGGTCGCCGGAAATCAGAGAAAATGCCAGAAATGCCAGAAAAGAGACGATGACCATGGTAACAAGCAGCATCAAAATTTTCCGCGCTGCATACTTCATGGTCATCGCCTCTTTTCATGAACCGGCGGATGCTCCGCCGGTATTAAACTTGTGGCTTACTGGACAAAGTGGACCGACGCCAGATCCATCACATAGATCGGATAGAACTGATAGCCCGCAAGATTGCTGCGGATGGCCACCAGATCGGCCAGATCCTGGATGTAGACGTTGGCCGCGTGCTCCGTCAGATTGGCTTCCATCTGCCGATAAATTTCGGTGCGGGCGGCATCGTCCTTTTCCGCCAGTGCCTGGCGGAAAAGATCGTCATAGTCCGGGTTGTTATAGTTGATAAAGTTCTTGCCATTGTCCGAGACAAACCGTTCCAGCATTGCCCGGGCCGTCATGTTGGACGCATCCACGCCCACTACGGTTGCCTGGTAATTCCGGCCCGTGTAAACGTCGGAAACCCAGGTGTTCCAGTCCACCAGCTTGATGGTGGCGTTGACGCCGATGGCTTTCAGCTGCTCCACCAGCACCTGCGCCGTATCCACATGGGGCTGATAGTTGGACGGTACGGTGATCTCCAGTGCAAATCCATCGGGATAGCCCGCCTCGGCAAGAAGTGCCTTGGCCTTGTCGATATTCTGGGTATAGTAATCCGTCAAGGAATCGTCGAAATACTTGGTAAACGTGGGATACATGCTGGAGCCCACAGCCTTGCCGTGGCCGTCGGCGATCATATCCATGACCGTCTGCTTGTCCACCGCATAGGAAAGGGCCTGACGAACCTTCTCATTATTGAGGGGCTCCACGGCATTGTTCAAGTACATGGCCTGCACCAGGTTCATGGTACCCTCTAGAATCTGATAGGTGTCCCCAGAGAGCTGGCTGACCTGGGTCGCTGTCAGATGCGGGCAGAGGTCAATGGCTCCGCTCTGCAAAGACAAGACCAGTGCGTCGGCATTCTCAATAATCTTAAAGGTCACCTTGTCCAGATATGCGGGCGTTCCCCAGTATCCGTCAAACTTCTCCAGTACGATTGCATCCTGTGCCGTGCGGGAAACGAATTTGAACGGGCCGGTGCCTACCGGTGCCGTGTCCTCATCCGCATAATCCCGCGGCAGGATGGCTGTTGTCAGATAGGATAAAAAGTCGCTGTCGGGTTCGCTGAGTGTGATGACCACCGTGTGGTCATCGGTTGCCTCTACCGACTGGATAACAGAAAACGCCGCCACCAGAGGCTCTCCCTCTGATGCGTCGGCGCAGCGTTCGATGGAATAAACAACATCGTCCGCAGTCACCGTCTCCCCGTTGTGAAACTGAACACCCTCACGCAAGGTGAAGGTATACGTCCGCTCATCATCGGATATCACATAGCTTTCGGCAACTGCAGGCTCCAAATCTCCGTTAGGCGTGGGTTTAACCAGCCCTTCAAATACATTGAACAGAATTTCGCGAGTTCCTGCCTTCACCGCTTTGTGAGGGTCAAGACTGTCGTCCAGGTCTTGAGCGATGCCCACGGTGATTTCTCCACCCTGGACACTCTCTCCGGTAGAGCCGCCTGTCTGTGTCGCTTCCGATCCCGCCTGTGAGCTGCCGTCTCCGCAACCGCTGAGTACAGTGCTCAAGAGGGCAATCAGAAGCAGGAATGCTAAGATCCGCTTCTTCATGATCGTTTCTCCTTTTGTGGCCGCCGTGTTTTCGGTCGGCCCAACAGATTTCCGGCTCTATTCAATTTTAAAATACAGCCCGTGGATTGTTATTTTTATAACATACCCACAGGCCAGTATTGTACACGTTCCGACCTAAAAAAGCAAGAAAAACTTCACGCAATTTTACTTTTCTTCTGAGTTCACGATTTCGGAATGATTTTCTGCGGTTTCCCCCGGTGTCTCCGTTTGATATGCGTCGGTGGTCACCGGCAGATTTTTTTTGCGCAGGCGCTGTTCCACCAGGAATGTCAGCAGAGAATAGAAGCAGGCGCACACGGGCACACCAAAGAACATTCCCGGGATGCCGAAGAAGGAGCCGCCCACCAGAATGGCGATAATTACCCACAGGGAGGAAAGCCCCGTGGTATTGCCCAAGATCTTGGGGCCGATGATGTTGCCGTCCACCTGCTGCAGGGCAATAATAAAGATTAGGAAGTACAGCGCCTTCAGCGGAGAAACCAGCAAAATCAAGAACAGGCTGGGGATTGCGCCCAAAAACGGGCCGAAGAAGGGAATAATGTTGGTGACGCCGATAATCACGGAAACCAGCGGAGCATACGGGAAATGCAGTGCCTCACTGAGAATGAAGCAAATCACGCCGATAATCAGCGAATCCAGCAGTTTTCCCCGGACAAACCCGGAGAAAATGGCATCCATGCGATGAATGCCCCGGAATACCCACGGTGTCTGCTTCGCATTCAGCAGACCATAGATCAGCTTTCTTCCGTGGGCGGCGCAGCGTTCCTTGGTGGACAGCAGATAGACGGAGACGATGGCTCCGACAATGAGGTTTTTGAAAAATATCAAAGCCGTCATGATGCCGCCGGAGACGGCCGTCATAATCTGCTGAGTCTGGGGCAGCACCTTTTCGCTCAGTACGTTCACGAGGTCGTTGTAATAGGCCTCGATCTTGCCGGAAGCCCAGGCTTCCACAGCCGGATTCTTCTCCAGCAGGCTGTTGATCCAGTTGTTGATGGTATTGTAATAGGTCTCCAGGCTGTTAAACAGCTGCACAATGCTCCTATAAAGTTCCGGAATCAGAAACAGCAGCAGCAGGTAGGCCAGCACGCAGATCGCAATCCATGTCAAAAGCAGACTGACGACCCTCGGTCCGATGGAGCACAGCTTGCCCCCTAGCTTTGCGCGCTTTAGGCTCTCCGGGAACAGTTTGTTCTCGAAAAAGTTAATGACAGGGGTGAGCAGATAGGCAATCATGGCGCCAAACAGGATCGGTTTGAGGGTGTTGAACAGCTTGACTCCAAACTTCACCATGGCACGGGAGCCAAACAGCGTATCGTAAAACAGCAGGATTGCGCTCACCGTTAAGAAAACAGTCAAGCCGACTTTCCAGTAACGGCTGTCCTTCTTCATGTCTGTCATCGCCCCCTTGTGTAAAAATAATTCTACACGTCTTAAAGGGGAATTGCAATCCTGTTTTTGTGGTGCTATACTACACAATACTCCAATTTAACATGATTTGAACCGTTTCTTTCGAAACACCTTAAGGAGTATCCTATGAAAAAGCTCTTACTGATTATCAATCCTATGGCGGGCAAAAAACAGTCCCGCGCACCGCTGTTTGACGCGGTTTCCATTTTCTCCGAGGCGGGCTATCTTGTCCGGATTCACAACACCACCGAGCGCGGCGATGCCACCCGCACCGCTATTGCCGAGGGTCCTCACTACGACCTTGTGGTCTGCTCCGGTGGTGACGGCACACTGAACGAGACTGTCAGCGGCCTGATGCAGCTGGAAAAGCCGCCGCTGCTGGGCTATCTGCCCCGGGGCAGCACCAACGACTTTGCAGCCAGTCTCCACCTGTCGTCCAACCCGGTCAAGGCCGCACTGGCTATTGCGGAAAACCGGAAGCAGCCCATGGACGTAGGCCAGTGGAATGACCGTAGCTTCGTCTATGTTGCCTCCTTCGGTGCCTTTACCAAGACCTCTTATAACGTCTCCCAGTCCTCTAAAAACGCACTGGGTCATTTTGCCTATATTCTGGAGGGCATGAAGGATCTAAACACCCTTCGCCCCTACAAAGTAAAAATCAATGCCGACGGTGATGTGCTAGACGGCGAATACCTCTTTGGTGCCGTGTGCAACACCACTTCCATCGGCGGACTGATGAAGTTCGATTCGGAGCACGTGGTGCTCAACGACGGCAAATTTGAAATGCTGCTGATTCCCAATCCCAAGTCCCCTCTCGCCCTGCAAAATCTGCTGCTGGCTCTGATGAATCAGCACTATCAGGACGAGGGCATCATCTTCCGTCACGTCTCCCATGTCATCGTGGAGCCGGAGGAGGAGCTGCCCTGGTCTCTGGATGGCGAGTATGCCCCTAGCCTTCCTTTGGTGGATTTGTCCATTCGGGAAAGTGCGCTGACCATGCTGCTGTGATGACGGCAGAGGATTTTAAGGATCGCTGGGGCGACCATATCCCCGCTCTCATGGGTGCCCGGCATCACTACGCGGTGCTCTGCCCACTGGTGGAAAAGCCGGACGGGCTTCACCTGCTTTTTGAGATGCGCGCCGCCGCGCTGGGTCGTCAGCCAAACGAGGTCTGCTTCCCCGGCGGACGGGCAGAAGCGGGCGAATCCGCCGTGGAATGTGCCCTGCGGGAAACGCAGGAGGAACTGGCCATTCCCCAGTCGCATATCACCGTTCTGGGACAGTCGGATTTCATCTGCTCTCAGGCCGGATTTCTTCTTCAGCCGGTGATTGGCCTTGTGGACGCAGCGGGCTATGCCCTCCTCCGCCCCTCTCCCGCCGAAGTGGCGGAGGCTTTCACCGTTCCGGTGACGTTTTTTCAGAACACCCAGCCGGAACCTTGGCACTATGCACTTGAACCCGTGGTACCCGCGGACTTCCCCTATGAGGCTGTCGGCATCCCCGCCGATTACCGCTGGGCGCGGGGAAACGTGGATGTCCCCGTCTGGCACTATGCCGGCCATACGATCTGGGGCATGACTGCCCGTATGGTGCGTGACATCGTAACATCTATATAAACAAAAAGCGAGCTGACACGTCAGCTCGCTTTTTGTTTTAGATTTCCGCGGTCACATTTACCGCATGGGTGAGCAAAAATTGCTTCAGCTCCCGCTCATATCCCTGCGCATCCGTCAGATAGCCCTGACAGTGCCCGGCGCCGGGAATCATCAAAAGATGCTTCTCTCCCCGGCAGGCGGCATAGGATTTTCTGGACATCTCGGGTAAAACGTAGGTGTCCGCCTCCCCGTGGATCAGCAGAACCGGAATGTTGCTTTTCGCAAGTGTGCGCTCCGTGGAGCAGTCGTCAAACCCGTATCCCGCCAGCAGCCGGCAAAGTCCGTTTACCAACCAATACATGGGATAGGCCGGCAGGTGCAGATCCTGCCGCATGACATAGCAGATTTCCTCCTTGGGCGAGGTAAACCCGCAGTCGGCAATGATGCCCCGCACGTCCGCAGGAAGCGGCTCTTCCGCCGCCATCAGCACGGTTGCTGCCCCCATGGAGACACCTGCCAGAAATGTCGGTGCCTCTCCCCAGCGCCGATCGGCCTCCTGTGCCCACGCGCAGCAGTCCCGCTTTTCCAAAACGCCGTAGCCAATGTATTTTCCCTCGCTGCGCCCATGGGCGCGCTCGTCCACCATCAGCAGATCGAAGCCCAGCGAATGGTAATAGGGCAGCGCCGCCGAATAGTCCTCAATACCGCCGTGATAGCCGTGAAACAGCAGCACTCGGCCCCGTGAAGTTCCCTCGGCGGGAATATAATCCGCTGCCAGACGCAGCCCGTCGAAGCTGGTGATAGAAATGGTCTCCCGCGGTTGTGCCCGATACCAGGAGACGCCCCGGTGGAGGAGGGTCACATCCATGCCGCGCTCGCGTTCAAACTCGTCGATCTGATCCTCCGGTGTATGGTTTGCCACCCGCACCACCGCGTACTTGAAAAGTGTCATGGCCCCGGCAAATGCGGCAAGCACAAGGATAATTAACGTGTAAAAAATCCACATATTTTCTTATTTCTCCCCCGCCAAAGCCCGGCGCATTCCATCGAACTGATCGTCCGTGACTCCGACCATGGCAGGCAATCCGGCTTCTGCCAGCACCTCTTGATGGGACTGGCTCAAATTCAGAAGCGCCGCCTGAAGCGCCGCCGTAAATGTGCTTGACGACACGGTCTGATCGGTGACGGACACCGCCATCACCGCCGTAAAGTACCGCTCCGAAACCCCCAGTACCGTTACCTCGTCCCACATTGGATTTTCGCGGCCAAGGCCGCGGGACGCGCTATTTTCCACAGGTTCAAAAGCCGGTGCCGTCCACATGCCCAGATCAACGCAGTAGAAAAACATATCCTCCGGTAATACCGCCGCGTCCACTTCCCCGTTGGCCAGTGCCCACAGCAGGTCTGCGTATGTATCGAACGTCGTCACAGTGGAGAGATCCTCTATCGTATTGCCCTCGTAGTTGTCTTCCAGCCATTGGGACGCCATGGCGGTGTCCCCGGCAAGCACGCCCCACGCGGCATGATCCAGCTCTGTCCAGGATGGCGTTTTCCCGTTTTGCACCCGGCGTGCCAGCTGCGCGCCATAGTCCGACGGCCCCGCCGCCAGCAGCGTCCGCAAGCCCGCTCTTGGCGTCTGCCGCTGCGCGGTCAGTGCTTCCTCGCCGTTCCAGACCGCAGGGTCAGTGCTGTCGCCGTCGTCCCGCTCGTTCAAAACATCTCCCGCCGCCACTACCAGTGACCCGCTGCCGTATTTTACATAGCTCTCCCCGGACAGAACCGCCGCCTGCACGCCACCTGCTTCCAATGCCTGCGCCGTAGCCGCTTCAGAGGTGCCAAAGGTCACGGTCACCTTGCCCACATCTACGCCGTGGTCTTTAAGCGCCCCCCGCAGACTTTCGCAAAAGGCGTCCACCGCATCGGGTTTTTCCGCGCAAGAGCGGGGCAGCTCCAGACAAAGGCGCTCCATTTGCAGCGTTTCCGTGCCGGAAGCGGAAGAAGATGCGGCCGCCGGCGCCTGTGTCCCGCATCCGGCGGTCAGACTCAGCAGGAGTAAAAAGGCGGCCAGCAGTGAAGTCTTTTTCATAAAGTTCTCCTTTTTACGAACTAACAGTGGACTTTTAGAAGTCGATTATGCTATGATATTTTTGAATAAAACCGTTTTCGTTTTTCGGTATTTTATTATTTTATCACCTGCCGCTGCACCGCGCAAGAGCGGACCATGCAGCGGTCTTGAAAGAGAGGGCTTGAAAAATGTATCAGCTATCCGATCATTGTCCCCGCAGAGAGGGTGCCGTTCAAGGCGGCAAGGGTCTCATTCACATGAAGGATCTGGCCACAAAAGAGCAGATGTACGATCATGCGCGTCTCTTTTCCCAGATCACGGTGAATCCTGGATGCTCCATTGGTTACCATGCTCATAAGGATGAGACGGAGTTTTATTATATTCTCAAGGGCGAGGCCGTGTTCAATGATAACGGGACGGAAGTTACGGTTCATGCCGGCGACGTCACCGCTACCGGATACGGCGAGAGCCACAGTCTGGAAAACCGCACAGACGAACCTGTTGAGCTAGTTGCTCTGATCGTTCTGAAGTAACAGGGAGGTGTCCTCAATGAGTGAACTGACCGAACGATTGCGTGCTTATGGCGCCGATATGAAAGGTGCAATGGCACGGTTTTTGGACGATGAGGCCCTGTATGCCGAGTGCCTGAACATGTTCCTCACCGACCCGGAATTTGTTGCGTTGGAAACAGCCCTTGACGAAAAGAATTACTCCGCCGCGTTTGACGCAGCCCACACGCTCAAGGGCGTGGCGGGCAATCTTGGTCTGACGCCGCTGTTCAACGCAATCTGCGAGATTGTGGAGCCTCTGCGCCACCAGGACTACTCTCATCTGGATGAAGAGTTTCAGAAAATTATTGAGGCCCGGGCCGCTGTTGAAAAGCTGAAATAATATATTCCGATATTTTGATCCATAAAAAAGGAAGCAGCGTATGCTGCTTCCTTTTTATTCTCCCGTCAGCCCGGAGGCTTTCGCCCGGTTTTCGGAATGTTTTGTGCCTGTATACCCGGCAGGCTTAAAAATGCTTACTTTTTAAACAGCTTTTTTAGGCTCTTGTCAAACGGTGGGCGGCAGATGCCGCCTTCCGTGATGATGGCGGTAATCAGCTCGTGGCTCGTAACGTCAAAGGATGGGTTGTAGCACTTGACCTCCGGGAGCGCCATGGGCTCTTTATACCACATGTTCTTGATCTCCTCGGGGTCTCGCAGCTCGATGGGGATGTGGTCTCCATCCGGGCAGTCCATATCGATGGTGGACGTGGGCCCCAGCACGTAAAACGGGATGCCATAGTGCTTGGCCAGAATGGCGACGCCGGATGTGCCGATCTTGTTGGCAATGTCGCCGTTGGCGGCGATGCGGTCGGTTCCGACCATGCAGCACTGCACCCAGCCGTTTTTCATCACGATGGACGCCATATTGTCGCAGATCAGCGTCACATCCGCACCGGCGCGCTGCAGCTCATAAGAGGTCAAGCGTGCGCCCTGCAAAAGCGGTCTGGTCTCGTCGGCAAACACCTTGATGTTCATCCCCCGCTCCGCGGCCAGTAGCAGCGGGCCCTGCCCGGTGCCGTAGCGTGAGGTTGCCAGCGGGCCTGCGTTGCAGTGGGTCAAAACGCCGTCACCCTCATGCAAAAGGGACAGGCCGTACTCGGAAATCTTTGCGCACTTTTCGATGTCGTCCCGATGGATGTCCACTGCCGTCTCATACAGGGCGTCCAGCATCTGTCCGCGGGTGTCGTGCAGATGCTCCACCGCCACCTGCATCATGGTGCGGATGGCCCAGCTCAGGTTGACCGCCGTAGGGCGGGAGGAATTGAGGTACTCTCCATACTCGCTGAGTTTTCTGAAAAACACCTGCCGATCCTCTGTACGGATGGACTTGGCCAGCACATACATGCAGTAACCCGCGCAGATGCCGATGGCCGGGGCTCCCCGAATCTTCAGCTTTTTGATGGCGTCATACATCTCCTCCGCTGTCTGCAGGCGGATTTCCTTTTCCTGGCCGGGCAGGAGCGTCTGGTCAATGATATACAGCGCCTCAAGCTTGCGGTCATAGCGGATATTCTCCACATGGGTGACTTTCCGGGTCTCTTCGCTCATAAGTATATCTCCTCTATCATCGTTTGTATTTTTCGTTGGCTTTAGTGTACTCCAAGATGCCCGGATGTTCAAGGGACGTTCTCCCAAAAGAGGCAGGAAACATCCCATTTGCAATTTGGCGCAACTGTGGTAAACTATGTGAGAATCAGAGCAAAGGCGGTGTTCCCCATTCAAATTGGAACCGTAAACATTGAATCCAAACTGGCGCTGGCTCCCATGGCCGGTGTCACCGATGCGTCCTTCCGGCAGATCTGTTCGGAACTGGGCGCCGGTTACACCTGTACGGAGCTGATTTCCTCCAAGGCGCTGTGCTTCCGCGATAAAAAAACGCAGTCGCTGCTGGTGCCCTTTCCGGGTGAGCATCCCTGTGCGGTGCAGATTTTCGGCAGCGACCCCGTCTGCATGGCAGAAGCGGCGCAGCTTGCGCTGGAGACCTCCGGTGCGGACATTCTGGACATCAACATGGGCTGTCCCATGGGAAAGATCGTGAACAACGGCGACGGCTCGGCTCTTATGAAAGACCCCGAAAGGGCCGGGCGCATTGTGGAGGCCGTGGTCAAGGCCGTCTCCGTTCCGGTGACGGCGAAATTCCGCCGGGGCTGGGACATGGGCCACTGCAACTGTGTGGAATTTGCCCAGACTTTGGAAAGTGCCGGCGTCTCCGCCATGACGGTTCATGGCCGCACCCGGGCGCAGATGTACGGCGGCAAAGCCGACTGGAACTGCATCCGCGCCGTGAAGGAGGCCGTCCACGTTCCCGTCATTGCCAACGGCGACATCTTTGCGCCGGAGGATGCAGCCCGGATCCTGCACTTCACCGGCGCCGACATGGCCATGATCGGGCGGGGCTGCTTTGGCAATCCCTGGCTTTTTTCCCAAGCGCAGGCGGTGCTGGACGGCAAGCCCGTCCCCCCGCTTCCTCCGCTTGCTGACCGCTGTGATACTGCCGTGCGGCAGATCGAGCTGGCGGCGCAGCAAAAGGGCGAGAAGATCGCCCTGCTGGAAGCCCGAAAACAATACTGCTGGTATCTCAAGGGCGTCTCGCACGCCAATTATTATAAGGAGCAGATCGTTCAGATGAACACGCTGGAGGATCTGTACCGGATTACGAAAGGAATTAAAAGGGATTTGCGATGAATTCAGACGTTCAGACGCCTCCGGGGTTATGTCCCGGTGAAGAAGAGCAATGGATTGCAGCGGCAAAACGGGGCGATTACGATGCATTTGAATCGCTCGTACACAAGTATGAAAGGAAGGTCTACGCCCTGTGTCTGCGCCTGTGCGGCAATCCGAACGACGCACAGGAATGTGCCCAGGAGACGTTTCTTTCCGTCTGGCAGGGTCTCCCCTTTTTCCGGGGTGACGCCAGTTTTTCAACCTGGCTTTACCGCCTGACCAGCAACGCCTGCATGGACTTTTTGCGCAAGGAGCAGCGGCATCGGTCCGCTGCCGGCCCGTCTCTGGACGATGAGGAGCTGAATCTGGATGTGGCCGATCCCGGCGCCACACCCCAATCGGAAGCGGAACGCAAAGAGCTGCGCAGCGCCATCGAGCAGGGGCTTTCCTCCTTACATGAGGATTACCGGACGGTGTTGGTGCTGCGGGAGTTGGAGCAGCTGTCCTACGATGAAATTGCCGACACGCTGGAGCTGGAGCTGGGCACGGTAAAATCCAGAATCAGCAGAGGGCGAAAACTTCTTCGCGAATTTTTAGTGAAAAACGGGAACTTTTTTGCGGACTCTCCGTCCAAAAAAGCAGAAAGGGAGGGCTGCAAATGAAATACTGTGAAGAATATGCCGCCCTGCTGGATGCGTTTGTCGACGGGGAATGCACGGCGGAAGAAGCTGCAAAGGTGCGCAGCCATCTGCAAACCTGTCCCGGCTGTCAGGCCTATGTGAATGAAATTCTTCTCATGCGGGACGCTTTTCCGGATGAGGATGTGGATGTTCCCGCCGGACTTGCCGACGGCGTGATGGCCGCCATCCGGTCTGATGCGGCGCCGAGAAAGCGGACTGCCGGCCAGTGGGCAAAAATCTGGCTGCCCCGGGTGGCCTGTCTTGCTGTGGCTGTTGGCATCGGCATTTTCTGGATGGCCATTGGCGGAGCCGGGAATTCAGCCGCCTCCACAACAGCTTCCATTGCCGATACCGCCTCTATTGAGGGCTATGCCGCAAGCAGCGAAGCAAATACCGCAGGCATTCCGGAAAGTGCGCTGAAGTCCTCTTCAAATATTGCGGAAAGTGCTCCGGCAGGCTCCGATGTTGAAGAAGCATCTGTCCAACCCGCGCTGACCTCCGGAACCGCGCTGGACGCGGGTGCCTCTTCGGGTGGGGAATTCAATGGCGCAGGGACATATGCCCGCTGGGCATGGTTACCCGCATCGCAAGTCGGCACCGCGCTGGACGGCTTTGAAGGCGCCGAGAAAACGGACGCCGACACCGGCGAGGTCTACACGCTCTACGAGCTGAGTGAGCAGGATTTTGACGCGGTGATTGCCGCGCTGAACGCCTCCGATGCCGTGAGCGCGGACGATCAAGCCGCCACCACGCTGTGTGCCATCGCGGTGTATCCCGACTGAAGATAAAAAACCGAATTTTGCAAGGGGGAATTGCCGTGCGGCAATTCCCCCTTTACTTTTTATGCCGATCTATGCTATACTGCTCCCCGACAGGTTATCCACACCCTGTCCAAGCGCCGTGTCTGGCGTTCGTTCGGCGGGAACTCCCGCCGTTCTCTAAACAAAAAATGGAGGTTTTTTTATGCCCAATTCTGGAAATGCATCCCGTTTTTCTACCCGTCAGATCACAGCAGCAGCGGTGATCGCCGCCATCTACGCGGCTTTGACCCTGTTTCTGCCCATCCCGCAGTACGGCGGCGTTCAGCTTCGTGTGGCCGAAGCGATGACCGTGTTGCCGTTCTTCTTCCCCGCCGCCATTCCCGGCCTTGCCGTGGGCTGCTTTTTGGCCAATCTGCTGGGCTCGCCCTATGTGCTGGACTGGATTTTCGGCACGCTGGCAACCCTTTTAGCCGCCATCTGGACGTCCAAAATCAAAAACAGATGGCTTGCCCCCCTGCCGCCGGTCATCTGCAACATGGTGATTGTGGGCGCCGAAATCGCCTATTTCTGCACGCTGGACGGACAGGCTTTCTGGGCCGCCTATGCCTTTAACGCGTTTACGGTGGGTCTTGGCGAGGCAATCGCCTGCTACCTGCTCGGCAGTCTGCTGCTGCATTACCTGCCCCGTATTCATGCGCTTCGCCCCTGGATGGTTTCAAAAAACATCGAAAGTGGAAATAATTCTTGACATTTGCAAAAAATCCGTTATAATAAGAAAGCTTGCAGTATGCAGGCAAATCCTTGCTCTCACAGGTAAGTGAGGGCCATTAGTCCAAAAGGAGGTGCAAAAAATGGCAAAACTTTCTGCCAATTATGAGGTCGTTTACATCATCGACCCTGCACAGGGTGAGGAAGGCATCGCTGCTCTGGTGGCGAAGTTCAAGACCCTGGCTGAACAGAATGGTTCCGCAGTTGAAGTGGAAGAGTGGGGCAACCGCAAGCTGGCCTACCCGATCAACTTCAAGGATGACGGCTATTACGTGCTGATGAGCTTCACCAGCGAGCCCGATTTCCCGAAGGAGCTGGACCGTGTCCTCGGCATTACCGATGGCATCATGCGTTCCTTGATCACCCTAAAGGGCGAATAAGGAGCGGATCGATATGCTCAATAAGATTATTCTCATGGGTCGCCTAACCCGCGACCCGGAGCTGCGCCGCACACAGAGCGGTACGGCCGTCACGTCTTTCTCTCTGGCTGTTGACCGGGATTTCAAGTCCCAGGGCGGCGAGAAGGAGACGGACTTTATCGACATCGTTGCCTGGCGGAACACCGCCGAGTTTGTCAGCAAGTACTTCACCAAGGGCCGTATGGCCGTTGTGGAAGGCCGCCTGCAGATTCGCGACTGGACCGACAAGGAGGGTGGCAAACGCCGCTCGGCCGAGGTTGTTGCCGATAACGTGTATTTCGGTGATTCCAAGCGAGACAATGCGGATTCCTCTTATGGCTCCGCCCCCGCCTATTCTGCTCCGGCAAGCCGCGGCGCATCTGCTGCCGCCCCGTCGGACGGGCATTCCGATTTTGCCGAAATCAGTGAAGAGGACGGCGAACTGCCGTTCTGATGCGTGAAAAACGCACATTTTGATAATAAAGGAGGAACGTTTCCATGCCTTTTGATCGTGATAATGCACGCCCCTCTCGCCCCATGAACCGCGGCAAGCGCCGTAAGGTCTGCCAGTTCTGCGCCGAGAAGTGCGAGTCCATTGACTACAAGGATGCCGCTAAGCTGCGCCGTTTCGTTTCCGAGCGCTCCAAGATTCTGCCCCGCAGAACCACCGGCACCTGCGCTATGCATCAGCGCCAGCTGACCGAGGCCATCAAGCGCGC
Organism: Oscillibacter sp.; assembly: GCA_022652815.1. Classification (GTDB taxonomy): domain Bacteria; phylum Bacillota; class Clostridia; order Oscillospirales; family Oscillospiraceae; genus Oscillibacter. The sequence goes on along the minus strand of JALCRR010000005.1, from coordinate 11,379 downwards.
TCGTCAGATCGCTCTGCTGCCCTACGTGACCGACTAATTTTTTAGCGGCTCACCAATATGGATGTTTTTTAAGACATCACTGTTCGCATGAACGGTGATGCCTTAAATTTTTATCATCAACTGGGCAAACGGGAAAGTTGAACGGCGATTACATTCCAACGATCTTCCGAATGGTGTTTGCCGTTCGGATCGTCAGACTGTTTTTGATATTTACGCTTGCCGTCTTTGACCACCAGTTCGTTTTCTGGTAGTCTTTTCTGCTGAATGACCAGAAGATCGCATTTTTGTATGCTTCTATCTTTTCTAAGCCTTCCTTCGGTTCACCCATTTCATTGAACACTTCGGCAAACGTAGCCGGCGGCATGATAAAAATCAAGTTATCATAGATTTCTTGATTCTCACTTCCCCACCACGCAGGTGCATGGTGCAAAAGCGTTTCCAGGTCATCTTTCGGCATCACAAAAACGGGAATGTCAAATTCAAACCGGCTTTTTAGCATGACCCTAATTCTGCTTGTAAGATTCATCATGTCATCTTCGTTGCTGGAAAAAATCACGTTCCCGCTGTTCAGATATGTCTTTACTTCAAGAAAGTCGAGCGTCTCAAAGGTGTTCTTCAATTCCGCCATTGGCACCTTGTTTTTACCGCTTATATTAATCCCGCGCAAAAATGCAATGTACCGTTTCATCGCTGTGACACCCCCTCCACTTTGATTTTCCGTCCGTCGTGAAAGATCTTCTGCAATGCCGCTATTATAGCAGTCCTCCATGATTCCCGCAACCGCACAATCCTGTCCCGAAACAACAAAAAGCCCCGTCCTGGCAGGCGGAGCTTTTTGTGAATGCTGACGCGACAAGGAGGCAAATCTCATCGCTTGTAAGAAAGGACCGAATGAAGGGAGAGATCGGTAACTTTCTGATTTTGGGTATAAAGAATCGGCCTTTTGAACAGTCATTGTTCAAAAGCCCGCATTGGCATCGGTTTCCGATTCCTTATGTTTTTATCTTATCAAATTCACCAAAAAAATCAATTCAAATTGTGCATAATATCTTTTCCCGTTTTCAAAAGTACTTCGTTATTTTTTCATAAAATGGGCAAAATGCTTCGATTTTGCAGCACGGCCCCCGGTCATCAGACCGGAGGCCGTTGTCTTACTTCAATCGCTTGCGCAGCTTTGCCTTTAGCTCGGGCGAAAGAATGCGGGATGCCGCCTGTACGGGAAGCGGCGGCATACGGAAGAACTTTTTCCGAACCGCCGGAAAGTCCTCCAGTGCATAGGCGGCAAAAAATGCCGTCCGATCCGGGCAGAACGCCGTGGGCGAAGCCAGACGCGGATTGCCCGCGATGGCGCGCTCTGGCGAAAACACCTTTCGTCCAATGGACAGATGGTCAAAAATATGGCTTGCGTGGGGCGTATTCACCAGCAGCAAAGAAACGCCCTTCTCCTGCTGATCCGGCAGCTCGTCCGGCTTCAGTCCCCAGAAGTCGCCCAGGGTAAAATCCCCCGGCCGAGTCATGGAGGTGTAGGGGCAGTGGAAGCAGCTGGGCCGCAGGAAGAGCGATCTGCCAAACGCCCGGCCATACTCCGTATGGTAAAGCGGCGCGGAATCTACGGAGCCGTCCTTATAGAGCAGCGTAAAGTGGCTGTCCATCCAGCCCGTGACCTTGTTACGGAACCGGACTGTCTGCAAAGACTTTTTCTTCTGCGCCTGCAAATTGGCGATATAATCCTCCCACACGCCGGGAGAGGGCACGCCGTGGCACACCAGGTCGCACGTCGTCAGATTTTCCGGTCTGGAGCCGAGGAACCGGTACAGGCCGTCCACCTGGCACGGTGTGCCGGAAAACAGCACTGGGCGCACCTTCAGCAATTCGCGAATTTCCCGGAACGTTTCCCCCAGATCGCTTTGGACATACTTGGCTCCCCGCAGATGGCGGAGATCCTCTTTTTTAAAGCACGCCGTGTGCCGCAGATGCATCTTGTTGTCCAGAACCGCACCAAATACCACGCCGCCCATGTCCAGCGTATCCTCTGCCAGAACGGAAAACATGCCGCCGGAGGTGGAGTCCTTGCGAATGGTGTCGTCCTTGTTCCAGGCTGCATACACCGCCGGCAGCGGTGCTGCCTCCCGGGGATGCAGAATGGGGCAAATTGCGGTGCAGTGTCCGCAGCGAACGCATTTCGCGCCGTCAACCTCCGGATAGGCAAAGCCCTCCTTGTCCCGCGTCATGGTAATTGCATCCTTGGGGCAGCCGTTGGCGCAGGCCGTACAGCCGGTGCAGGTGCTGCGGGAGGCAAGCCGCGGCAGGGGATTTTCCCGAATCGCAGGATTTTCTTCTCCGCGGTTTTCCAACGGTTGATTTTCCAGCGCGCACCGCAGATCATTCAAAGATTCCGCCCGGCGCTCGGTCAGGCGTGCCTCCACGGCAGCCCAGTCAATGGGATCATCAATGCCGGCAGAGTCGCCCTTGCCAATAATCCGCTTTTCAAGACCCAGAGAAGAAAGCAGGCTGTACGTCCGGGAGGATTCCGGCGCAGCCATCTCCATGGGTGCCACCGCCGTAAAGAACGGCTTTCCAAACTGCACGGAAAAAACTGTGCCGTGGAAGGAGTTTGTGCAAACGTAGCTGGCTCCCCGGAACAATCCCAAAAATTCAGCCGGACCGGCGGAGAGAATGCGCTGTGCCTTGGGGCAGACCTTTTGGCGAATGCCGCAAAGCTGCACCACAGGCAGTCCCGTCTCCTGCGCCAGCCGCTCAAGATAGGGTGCCAGTGCGCCAGGCTTGCTGATGCAGTAAACCAGAATATATTTTTCCGGCAAATCCATCGCTGCGGCGTGGGCGCTCCACTGCTCCCGTGTCAGCAGCAGCGTCGGGTCCAGCACCACGGGAACCTCTTTCCCGGTGATTTCCCGGACGATCTTCTGCCCCTGCTGTTCCCGGACGGTAACGTGGGAAAACGCCTCAAGATAACCCTTCAGCTCATCTTCCATGCTGTCGGGAATGTGGGGAATTCCGAAGGACGGCGCATAGGCGATCTTGCGATTGGGCGCAAACGCGCCGAAAAATACCGGGTCAAAATGGCCGTCTGGGAAAATTTTCGGGTTCCAGATCTGGTCGCTACCGGAGAGCAGCACATCGCACGCCGGAGGATTTTGCCGCAGCTCGTTTAGGTTCTCGTAGCGGTGACTTCCAATATTCAAATTCTGCTGTGCAAACGCCTCAAAGCGCTCATAGCGCTCCTTTAGCGGCGCATAATGCAGTGCCGTATGGGCGTCAGCCGCCGCACTGCCAATTCCGGTGGGTTTCCGGAAGAGGGCGTTGTTTTGGTTGACATAATAATTTAGAATCTCACATTCCCATCCAAGGCTTTCCACGGTGCGTTGGGTGGCGCAGGCCTGCAAATAAGCGCCGTAGTGGTGAATGTGGAAAAATGTGATGAGTTCAGCTTTCAAGGAATTCTTCCTTTCTTTCGGCAGCTTGCCGCCGTACCCGAAGTTACTGCCGGGGCATAAAATCCGGCTGTTCGGGGCTCAAGTGGTCATCCTCTTGATTGACCCAGTCAGACACGGGCACGACTTCAAATTCCGAGGCGGTGCGGCGAATCACGACCTTTTCAATGCCTGCATTGATGACCTGCCGGCGGCACATGGCGCAGGAGGTCGCGTCGCTCAACAGTTCGCCGGTCTGGGCGTCTCTGCCAACCAGATACAGCGTCGCGCCCACCATATCCCGCCGGGAGGCGGAAATAATCGCGTTGGCCTCGGCGTGAACGCTGCGGCACAATTCGTAGCGCTGTCCTCTGGGCACCTGCATCCGCTCCCGGTAACAGTACCCCAAGTCCGTGCAGTTAGCGCGGCCTCTGGGCGCACCGTTGTAGCCGGTGGCGATGATCTCATCGTTGCTGACAATGATGGCGCCATATACCCGGCGCAGGCAGGTTGCGCGCTCCAATACGGTTTCGGCGATGTCCAGATAGTAGTTGTCCTTGCTGATCCGGGGCATATGCAATTCCTCCTGTTTTTCCCGCAGAAAATCCGCAGGGGATTGAAATTGTACCTATTCTACACAGATTTTATGAAGAATGCAAGATATGGCGGCATAAAGCGGATTTTATCATCTTTGAACGCCGGATCGCACGGCAATCAGTTCTGCGGCGATGGCAACGGCGATCTCCTCCGGAGTCTCGGCACCAATGGCAAGGCCGATGGGCGCATGGACACGGGCATATTCTTCCGGCGTATAGCCTGCCTCCATCAGCCGCTCCCGGCACAAAGCCAGCTTTTTCCGACTGCCGATGCATCCGAGGTACTTCGCGCCCGATCGCAGTGTCCCGCAAAGCGCCTCGTAATCCGCTTGATGTCCCCGGGTCATGATAACCACGTAGTCATCCTCCGTCACGGCAATGGCCTTGCACAGCTCCAGAAAGCTGCCGCACAGGGTTCGATCTGCCAGCGGGAACCGCGCCTTGTCCGCAAACTCCTCCCGGTCATCCAGCACCACCGTCCGGAAGCCCACTGGGGCAATCACGTTCACAAGCGCCTGGGAGACGTGGCCTCCGCCGAAAATATAGACGCAGCCGGGTCTTTCCACCGGGATAGAAAACCAGCCGTCCGCGGTGAGGAGGGGCTTGTCCTGCAAAAGTACCGCCAACTGTGCATTTTCCCGGTCAGCGGTGACCGCGCAGCGCATCTGCGTGACCTCTGCGCCGTCCAAATGGCGCACCAGCCACGCGCCTGTATTGCTCCCAGAGGCATCGATCAGCGCCCGGAAAACGGTAATCGCGGACTTGTTCTCCGGGGTCAGCAGTTGGAGGTGTACGGTCACATCGCCGCCGCAAACCATGCCGAGGCTGGCTGCATCACCCGGAACAAAGCGGTAGGCATTGACCTCGTCTTTACCGCCGGACTCCAGCAGCTCGGCAGCCCGTTTCTGGGCGGTAAATTCCACATTCCCCCCGCCGATGGTTCCGGTAATACTTCCGTCTTGGAACACGGCCATCATGGCGCCGGTTCCCCGTGGCGTTGAACCGCTGGAAGTCAAAATACTCACCAGAACAACACGTTCCCCACCCTCCAGCGCATGGACAATGGATCTGAAAAATTTCCGCATGGTCAAGTCCTCCGATGTCTCTTTAATAATTCTTATTATATCATGCTTCCTAAAAAAAGTGAAAACCTTCTGTGAACAGGGCCGAAGGCTTGACTTTTGCTGTTCGTTCAGCTTACAATATGTCGTTATGGGATAAAAGATGTGGAAAAGGAGTGGAATCATGGCAAAAAACAGCGAAAAAAATATGCTGGTGCAGGGTTCCATTCTGGCAGCAGCCGGCATTATAACCAAAATCATCGGTTTTCTTTACCGGATTCCCATGGCCAACCTGCTTGGCAATGCCGGCAACGGCATCTACTCCGTGGCGTTCGGCATCTACAACATCGCCCTGACGCTGTCCTCCAGCTCTATGCCGCTGGCTGTTTCCAAAAATGTCTCCGCCCGGGTTGCCCGGGACGATGACAAAAACGCGAAGCGCGTCTTTCTGGATGCCGCCCTGCTTGCCCTCGGCATGGGCACCTTCGCCGCCATTGCCCTGCTGCTGGGAGCTGACGGACTGGAAGCACTCTATCACCGCCCCGGTCTTGCCCTGCCCCTGCGGATTCTGGCGCCCACCACCTTTGTGGTGGCGCTGCTGGGTACCTTCCGCGGCTGGTTCCAGGCCCACGGCAACATGGTGCCCACGGCCATCTCCCAAATTTTAGAGCAGATCATGAACGCCTTCGTCAGCGTTCTTGCGGCGTGGCAGCTCATGCGCATCTATGCAGACAGCGCCAACGCCAATGCTTACGGTGCCGCCGGCGGCACACTAGGCACCCTCGCCGGTGCCGTGACTGGTCTTGTCTTTGTTCTCTTTCTCTTTTTCCGCTCCCAGCGCCGCTCCCGCACTTTAGGCGGAGATTTGGAGGAGCACTCCACCATCTTCCGTCAGTTGATTTTGACGATTCTGCCGGTCATTCTCAGCCAGACCATCTATCAGATCGGTTACACGCTGGACGATTTTGTGTTCGGCAACATCATGGCGCTCAAGGGCTTTTCCGATGGGGACGTCAGTGCCCTGCAAGGCATCTTCAACACACAGTACAACTTGATGGTCAACCTGCCGGTCTCGGTGGCAACCGCCATGGCCGCCTCCGCCGTGCCCAGCATCGTCTCGGCCAAGGTTGCCGGTTCCCGGAAGGAACTCCACCGCAAAATCACGGCGGTGCTGAAGCTGAACATGGCCATCGCCATTCCCTCTGCCGTGGGACTTGCGCTGCTGGCCCACCCCATTCTCTTTCCGTTTACGTCACTTGGTGCATTGGAGCCCGTTGCCGCAAGTCTCTTGCAGACCGGCTCCTCCGCCGCGATATTTTACGCCCTCTCCACCATCACCACCGCCATCTTGCAGGGCTGCGACTATATGCGCACGCCGGTGGAGCACTGCGTGATCTCCCTTGCCATCCATGTTGCTCTGACAGCGGGGCTCCTGTGGTTTACAAGCCTTGGCGTCTATGCGCTGGTCATCGGCAATGTCACGTTTCCGCTGCTGGTGTCGCTGCTCAACTGCCGGTCTTTGTGCCAAAAACTGGGCTACCGCTGGCGCATTGGCCGGACCTTTGGCGTACCGCTGGTCTCCGCCGCCGGCATGGGCCTTGTCACCTGGGGCAGCTATCGGTTGGTCACGCTGCTGCTTCCCGCCGTGGTGGGACTTGCAGTGTCGCTCCTTCTCTCCGTGGCAGCATACGGCTATCTGATTTTGCGGCTGCACTGCTTTGCGGATTCTCAGCTTCGGGAACTTCCCATGGGCGACAAACTGCTCCGCCTTGCCAAAAAGCTGGAACGATAAATGACGAAACGCCGCCCTCAAACGAGGGCGGCGTTTTTCCGTTCTTTTCGATTCCCCAGCCAGTCGGAAAGAGCCTGCACCAGCAGGGAAAATCCGATGGACACCGCGCAGGTGCAGAGGAACAGGGCAAGCATGCCCCGCATTCCGCCATCAAAACGCTCCGTTCTGCGCAGCAGCACCAGAAAGAACACATGGCTCAAATAGACCGTATACGAGCACGCCGACAGCTTTGCAATTCCCCGGTCCAGCCATCTGCCCTCCCGGACGAGCCCCGCCGCGCCGAGAAACAGCAGAAATACCACCGGCATCCAAAGCAAAATTTCTGGCCGTGCGGAGGAGGCGTACGTCCCCAGCTTCCGCCCGCACCACGCGAACGGCACGATCAGAAGGATCGTCACTGCAAGCAGCGGAACAAAATACTTCTTTCCGAACGCCGCCGCCTTTTGGAGTCGTTCTTTTCCCATGGACAATCCCGCCGCAAAGTAGAAAAGCCAGGTGGGAAAGCAAATCCACGCATAGGGCGCAAAGGACGCGGGCAGCAGGGAAATTCCCCACTGGCGCAGGGTGATGGCAGCCAGGAAAAACAGCGTCACCGCTGCGCAGACGGTAAGCGTCACCCCCCGGTGGGTTTTCAGCAGCCGCCGCAGCGGGAAAAGCACCAAATACAGCTGCAAAATGACCACCACAAAATAGAGGTGCGGCGCAAATCTGCCCAGTACCACGCCCCGAACGAAGCCCGAAGCGGAAATGTTTTCAAAGCCCGTCCCCTGCGCGCAGTAAACCGCGCACCAGAAGAGGTACGGCAGAATAATCTTTGTAAGCCGCCGTTTCCAGAACGGTGCAAAGCGCATCTCCCGATCCAAAAGTCCCAGCACCACACCGGAGAGAAACAGAAACATCGGCACGGCAAACCGTACCGCCTGGTTCAAAAGGAACGCCAGATTCATTCCGCCAACGGAGAGCCTGCTTTCCAGCGCCGTATAGGGTGCCGTAACGTGCAGCAATATGATGGCGAACATGGCAAGTACCCGCACGGTGTCCAGTTCCCGCACCCGTTTCATGTTGCGCCGCCTCCCAGCTCGTCGGAAAACGCCGTCCAGGGCCAGATTTCCGGCGGTTCATGGACAAAGTGCAGTTCTTCCCCGGTCACCGGATGGGCAAAGCGCAGCTCATGGGACCACAGGGCAATGGGGCAGTCATCGCTCAGGCGGCTGTACTTTCGGTCCCCCACCAGCGGAAGACCCCGGGAGGAAAACTGCGCCCGAATCTGATGGGTTCTGCCCGTAATCAGATGGATTTTCACCAGAGAAAGTCCCTGTCTGGATGCCATTACCTCATAGTCCAGCACGGCCTTCTGCACGCCCTTGGCCATTTTATTGGTGGTATAGGTCTTGCGCTCCTCCGGGTCCCGGCACAAAAGATCGGTAAACGTGCCGGAAAGGTCGTGCGGCCGCCAGTGAATGACCGCCAGATATTCCTTGCCGAAGCTCCGCTCCGAAATCTGGATGCACAGGCGGGATGCGCTTTCCGTGGTCCGCGCCAGCACCATCAAGCCGCTGACCACCTGATCCAAGCGGTGCACCGTCCGCACGTCCGCGTCCGGATTGCCCAGCTCCTTTCGCACCAGCTCCGGCATCCCGCTGGGTTCATCGGTGGAGAGGACGCCCGCCGGCTTAATGCCCACAACCAGAGCCTCATCACTGTAAACAATTTCCAAGTAAGTATCCTCTTTCTCCGCGGCGCCCCAATCAGCAAATCCTTCGGAATCTTTTTGTTTGATTATACCACAGACTCCCGGATGGGAACATCCCCATTAATTTTAATTGACACCCAGTGGAAAAACGTGGTAAAAAGGAATTACGATTCGTCCCAAACAGTGAATGGAGGCATTTCAAATGTTAAGAGAACAGTTCCCCCGTCTTTGGTTCCCTCCCCTAACCTACTACCGTGCAGACGGCAGTCTGGATTTTGCCCGGATGGACGCCATGCTGGCCCGGGTCTATCCCCATTGTCAAGGCGTTTTAATTCCCGGCTCCACTGGTGACGGGTGGATTCTCCCCGAAAAGGATCAAGAGGCCATCGTGCGTCACTTCCTTGCTGGATTTTCCTTCGGCAGATTTCGGATGCTGCTAGGCGCGCTAAAAGGCGACACTGCGCAAACCATCTCCGCCATTCGCCGCTGGTGCGAAATTCTACGGGAGACCTCCGGTCTTACCGACGACGCAGCGGCCATGGCCGCTCTCGGTGTGGAGGGATTTGTCATCTGCGTCCCCAACGGCATGACGGATTCGGCGGCACAAGAGGCAGCCCTAGGCGAAGTTCTGGAACTAGGTCTGCCCACAGCCTTCTATCAGTTGCCCCAGATCACAGGGGCTCTGGTAGCTCCCGAAGTAGTATCCCGCCTTGCTGATTATTTTTCCAACCTCATTCTGGGCAAGGACTCCGGCGGCGGCGACGAAATGGCTCAGTCCGGCCTGCTGAAAGACAAGCTGATGCTGCTGCGGGGTGCAGAGGGTGATCCCACCGCTCTGCTGAACGCCGGCTGCTATGACGGTCTCCTGCTCTCCACGGTGAACAGCTTCCCTGCGGAATACGATGCACTTTTGCAGGGCACCGGCACGTTCGGAGCCTTCGGCGAGGTCATCAGCCTTCTTTTTGATGCAGCCGCAAAAGCCCCGATTTCCAACGCATTCTCTGATGCAAACCGGGCAATCGACCATGCCATGTATTACGGCAGCAATACGCTGCAGGCACCCGCGCCTCTGTGCATTGGCGGAAAGCCGCTGCCCATGGCGCTTGTTCAGCTGGCAGTGGATGCCCTGTCCAGCCGCGACCTTCTTCCCGCAAAGGGCTACGGAAAATAATGCAAATAAGAAGGCGGGTACCCAAAAGGGTACCCGCCTTCTTTGATTGCCTTACAGGTCGATCTTGCCCGCCGCGTCGTTGATGACGTAATAGGCGCAGCCGTCCTCCGGCTTAATATACAGCTTGAAGGACCGGATGACATTCTTGTGCTCGGCACGGTAGGCCTTTCTGGCCTGCTCCACCAGATCCGCGCAGGCGACCTCATGGCCATTCCACTGAACCATGACCTCGGGAACCAGAGCTGCGGCGGCAGCCTTGCCGGTTTCATCCAGCTTCTTTTTGGCGGCCTTGACGGTGGGCTCTGCGGCTTTAGCAGCCTTTTTCAGCTGCTTTTTGGCTGCTTCCACAGTGGGCTCTGCGGCCTTGGCGGCCTTTCTCAGCTGTTTTTTGGCAGCTTCCACAGTGGGTTCTGCTGCCTTGGCAGCCTTCTCCAGCTGCTCCTGTGCAGCTTTGGCAGTGGGCTCGGCAGCCTCGGAAACAGCCGCAGCAGCCTTGCTGACTGCTTCGGCCATCGGCTCCAGCATCTCAGACAGATCCTTTTTCTTACTCATAATCCATGCTCCCTTCTGTATTTCGCGGCTCAACCGCGCTTTTTCTTGTGCCACGATTATAAGGCCATTCTTTCAAAAACGCAAACGTTTTCTTGAGGAAAAATCTCGTTTAGGGCAATTTTTCCTTCTTGTCGCCGTCTGCCTTTTCCCATGCCGCCTGGACAGCCCGGGTCTTTCCGGATTGGTTATTTTTGGAAAGAATCGCTGCAATCTGCCCCTTCGTCGTCTCTAGCTCTTCATGGAATGCAGAGGCGGGGATGCGCAAAGCCCCATGGCCCAGAATAATCAGCTGCTCTGCCCCGTCGGATGTGACCACGCGCACGCGATGCTCCCGTCCAATCTCATAGGTTGCCTTTTCGATGTAAGCATCCGCCGTCTGGGACTCCTTGGTATACACCACGGTGATATTGTGATAGCGGCTGACCTCACCGGTGCCATGCGGCACTTTATAGGCATCAAACACCAGAATGACGATGCACTTGTGAAAGCCTTGATAGTTACTTAGAAGATCCATCAGATTTTTTCTGGCAGCATCCAGATTATCGCGGGCTACTGCATTCAGCTCATCCCAGGCAAAAATCACATTATAGCCATCCACCAGCAGATATTCCGGCCCCATGGTCTGGGGCCGAATGGTTCTCGTTTCCCCTGCATCCGATCTGACCTGTGTCTGGAGCTGAAAGTCCCGGCGCTTGACCGGGCCGTAGGTTCGCTCGAAAATCGCCTGCAATTCCTTGTCCTGTTCAAAGGTCCCGGACGGCACCGCCGAGCGGGCAGTCTGCGGCGTCTGTTCGTCCATTGCCGTCTGTTCCTGTTGTGGTTGCCACACTGGGGGAATATGGGCGCGGGCGGCGACCTCCCTCCAGGGAACCACATCGCTGCCGCCGTGGCTGCAAAAGACGGAGTCGGCAGGGTTGTCCACGTCCCGCTCCGCATCATAGCCGATGGACTGCACCACCTCGGCCTCGTTGTGGCAGGGACGGTATCCGGCATTCATGCAAAACAATCTGCCGCGGCCCCGGGTATAGACGGCGACTTCCGCGGCATAGTCCCGCAGCATAGACACCGGCGCATAGCCGGAGA
>JALCRR010000004.1 GCA_022652815.1 Oscillibacter sp. | reverse complement strand
CATCAAGTCCGCGTACTCCGGATCCTGCGCCAGAGCGTAGGTCATGGCCACGCAGTTGATGCTGGGCCGGATCATGGGATCGTCCACCCAGTTGTCGATCTTCTTGCCGAACATATAAACTCTTGTGTTCAGCGCGCGCAGGGAGTCAATATACTCCTTCGCTGTCTTAAGTGCCATTCTTGTTTCCTCCTGTAATAAGTTGGTTTTGGAATGTAACAGTATCTATCATGTCAGTCATCCCGGAGAATTTCTCTGACCACAAGGCTGCGAGAATTTTTTCTCATGCAGCCGCAACGGTTTTTACTTGTTGCAAAACCGGGCCGGACGTTTCTCCAGGAATGCTGTCATTCCCTCTTTTTGGTCTGCCGTGCCGAAGCACATGGCGAAAAGCTCGTTTTCCACGGCGATGCCGTCGTCAATATCCATCTGCATTCCGCGGTCGATGCAGGCTTTGGCGTATCGCACGGCGATGGGTGCGTTTTTCGTGAAGGATTTTGCCATCTCCTCGGCAGCGCCCATCAGTTCCTCGGGCGCGTAGACGGCGTTCACAAGGCCAATTTCCTTGGCTTCATCGGCCCGGATCATTTTGCCGGAGAAAATCAGCTCCTTTGCCTTGGCAGTCCCGACTCTGCGGGGCAGACGCTGGGTGCCGGAAAAACCTGGAGTGATGCCAAGCGTTACTTCCGGCTGGCCGAACTTGGCTTTTTCAGAGGCCAGAATGATATCGCAGGACATGGCCAGCTCGCAGCCACCGCCCAGGGCAAAGCCGTTGACCGCAGCAATGGTGGGGATCGCAAGCTTTTCAATGCGGCGCATTAGGGCGCTGCCGCGCTGACCCCAGGCTCGGCCGCTGGTCAGATCCAGCGGGCACTGCTCACCGATATCGGCTCCGGCCACAAAGGAGCGGCCCTCGCCGGTCATGATGAGTGCGCCTAAAGCCTCATCGGACTCCACCTCGCCCATCACCTGCTCCAGCTCCGAAATCACGGTGGAGTTCAGCGCATTCAGCGCCTCCGGACGGCTGATGGTCACAAAGCCGATTGCGTCTCGTTTTTCATAGCGAATCGTCGTATACATTCAATCATCCTCCAAATGAGTCGGCATAGCTTTTAGGCATGCCGTTTTATTCGCATAGTTTTCTGCTTTTATCACAAGCAATTCCTGTGCCAACTTTTTTCCGGCCAAAAAAAGCATGGGCAACCATCGCTTTGCGATGTGCCCATGCTTTTGTCATTTACTTTTACCGGGCGGAGCGCTTTCGCTCGCAGGCCGAGGGAATGCCGAGCTCACTGCGGTATTTTGCGACCGTCCGTCTGGAGATCAATATGCCGCTGACGGTTAAGGCCTCGACCAGCGCCTCGTCGGACAGCGGCTTGTGCGGATCTTCCGCCGCAATGCAGCAACGGATTTTCTGGCGTGCCGCTCCGGCAGAGACGGTTTGCCCTCCGGCGGCCATCACCGGAACGGTGAACAGCTTGCGCAGTGGGAAAACCTTGCCGTTAAACTGAATATATTTGTCCTTCACCGTCCTGCTGACCGTGGAAATATTGACCTGAAGCTGTTCGGCCAGTTGTTTCATCGTCATCGGCTGGAGATTCCCGTCGTGCAGAAAATACTCCTTCTGATTTTCCACCACGGTACACAGCAGGCGATAGAGCGTGTCGTACCGGTCCTGCACGTTGGTCAAAAGACTTTTTGCCTCTGCCAGTTTCTCTTTCAGATAAGCCTGTTCCTCTTGATACTCCCGGCTTCCGACCAGAGCGCAGTAGTCCTTGTTCAGCGTGGTGTGGGGATAGGCCCGCTCATTCATCTCAATTTCAATTTGATCATGGGTGCGCACAATCGCGGCCTCAGGGAGCACATACGCGATTTTCGTCTCCGTATAGAAGCCACGAGACGGAATCGGGTTTAGGGAGCGAATCACCTCCGCAGCGCACTGCGCCTCCGTCTGGCGGACATGCAGCAACTTTGCAAGACCTGCATAATCTCCCTCCGCCAGCAGCGGTAGGCCGCTCTGAATCAAGTGAATATTCACCTCGGAGAAGTGCCGGCTTTGCGCCAGCTGAAGCAGCAGACATTCCGACAAGCTGCGAGCGCCAACGCCCGGCGGGTCCAGCGACTGCACCACATAGAGCGCCTGCTCCGCGTCAAAGAGGGAGATCTGCAAATCCTGCGCAATTTCCTCCAGCGGGAAATCCAGATATCCCGAGGAATTTAGGCAGCCCACAAGGTACAGGCACTCTGAGAGCATCGGCTCATACAAGGAGGGCATCTGGCCGAGCTGACTGTTCAGATACTCCGTAAACGTCTGGGGACGGGAGAGATAGGAAGTGAAATCGGCGGTAGATTCCGCCCGGCCGCCTGCCGTGCCTGTCCACAGGTTCTGCTCGCCCCTGTCAACCGGGAAGTTTTCCTTTGCAAGCGGAGAATTCTCCAGCGGCACGGCCTGGGAGGTTTCCGGCTGAAAATCCCGGATTTCCAAGAACGGGTTGGAAAGGGAGGCCTCCTCCAGGTAGGACTGCAGCTCAGGAGCCGACATTTGCAGGCATTGCAGGGACTGTCTCATCATTTGCGTGAGAACCAGTTTCTGCGTCTGTTCCAGATTTTGCTTCATCTGCATGCCGTTGCGCGCTCCCTTCTATACCTATTAATGAAAAATTTTGAATGTTCTTTTACAATAACATAAATTCCACAAAAGAGGAAGCCATCCAGACGCACTTTTTGCTGGAAAGCGCAAATCGGCGACGTATTTTGGAATGCCTTGTGACCGTCCTTTTTCGGTGAAACGTTTATGAAACATTTAGGAAACGTATTGAAACATTTTAAAATATATGTTTCAATAATGAAACATATATTTTTAGGCTCTTGACCGGTGCGTTGTGACTGTGCTTAAAATTGAAAATTGTATTTAGCTAAAATGACAAATGTTTAACTATCTTTTCTTGAAATATATTTTTTTTCGACATTTTGTGATTTTGGCACAGGGCTTGCTTCTATAAAGGCAAAGCAACGTTTAAAATTCTGTTTTGGGATTTATGAAACGCATTGACTTATAATACGGAGGTACATGATTTCATGAGTGAAAAGCCTGTTCTTGGTGTTCTGCTGGGAAACTCCGCCGGAGTCGGCCCCGAGTTGGTAGCTGCGCTGGCCGTACAGAACTACTACAAAGACTACTGCCATCCCGTGATCATCGGTGATCTGCGCATGTTTGAGCACGCATTGAAGGTAATCGGGACTGACGTTCCTCACTACGTCGTCAGTGATCCTAGCGAGTGCGACTGGGACCGTGGTTTTCCGATCATAGACCTGAAAAACCAGGATCCCGCTCTGGTTCCCTACGGCAAGGCCGTGGAGTATTGCGGCAAGAGCGATCTTGAGCAGATGGATCTGGCCATTGAGCTGTGCAAGTCCGGCAAGATCGAGGGCTTTGTATTTGGTCCCTTCCACAAGGGCGCCATGAAGATGGCCGGCATGCATGTGGAAAGCGAGCATACCTATCTTGCCGAAAAGTTCCATGTGACTACGCCCTACGGCGAGATCAACATGATGGACGATCTGATGACGGTTCGCACCACCAGCCACATTCCTCTTAAAGATGTAAGTGCAAACTTGACGGAGGAGACGCTGCGCGAGGCCATTACGCTGGGCGAGATCACCGGTGAGAGCTTCGGCTCAAAGCCCCGGATGGCTGTCGCCGCCCTCAACCCCCACTGCGGTGAGTTCGGTCTGACCGGTCGGGAAGAGGTGGACATCATCGCTCCCACCGTGGAAAAAGTCGTTATGGAGACCGGCTGGAACGTCTCCGGCCCCTATTCCGCAGACACCCTGTTCATCCGCGCGCTCAACCACAAGGAATTCGACGTGGTGGTAACACTGTATCACGATCAGGGTCAGATCGCCCTAAAGCTGGTCGGATTTGAGCGCTGCATCACCGTGGCCGGCGGCCAGCCCTATCCCATCGCCACCTGCGCACACGGCACGGCCTTTGACAAGGTCGGCACCGCAACCGCCACGACCACCTCTTTTGAGCGCGCCGTCAAGGCAGTTTCCCGCATGGCTGTCGCCAAGCGCCAGCGCAACGCCTAATCAGCAGCGCCGAAAATTACAAAGGAGCGTCTTTTATGGAACAAAAAAAGAAATTCCCCTCTCAAGCCGTCATTCCTCTTTTTACGGCTGTCGTGGCGCTGGTTTTTATTGCCGTCGGCTTTAAGGACTATGGTTTTTGGACAAACCAGCCCACTCCCGGATTTTTCCCGATCATCATTGCGGCGGTTCTGTTGGCAACCAGCGTTGTGTGTCTGGTTCAGACCCTGCGCAGCAAGGATGGCAAGGAGATCAAGTACAACCTTCAAGAGCTGATGGTCATTCTGGGTGCCGCCGGCATCATTTTGTGCACATTCTTGATCGGACTGGTTCCCAGTTGCCTCATCTACATCTTCCTCTGGCTGAAATTTGTGGAGCATGCGCACTGGAAGAACATCATCATTATTGAGGTTGTCATGGCGGCAATCATCATCGGCGTATTCGTTGTCTGGCTGCAGGTTCGGTTCCCGATGGGTCTGCTGGGCATGCTCTTATAAGGAGGGAAACGTATGGGAAATCTTACAGCTCTTCTATCCGGCTTTCAAGTTGTGCTGACGCCGGAAAACATCGGTGTGTGTATGCTGGGCGCCATTTTGGGCTTGATCGTGGGCGCAATGCCCGGTATCGGCTCTCTGGCTGGCGTAGCCCTGCTGCTGCCCTTGACCTACAAGTTTAACCCCACCACCGCTATCATCATGCTGGGTGCGCTATACTATTCCAATATGTACGGCGGTTCTTTCAGCGCGATTCTGCTGAACATCCCCGGCGATTCTCCCGCCATCACCACCGCACTGGACGGCTATCCCATGGCAAAGAAGGGCCGTCCCGGCCCCGCGCTGGTGGCCGCCAATGTCTCGAGCTTTATCGGTGGAACGATCGGTATTCTGATTTTGACCATCACGGCATCCGGCCTCGCCAATCTGGGCCTAAAATTCGGCTACGCCGAAATGACGCTGGTGCTTCTGATTGCCATGACCTCCATCAGCTGGCTGATCGGAGAAAACCCCATCAAGGGAATTGTCATTACCATGCTGGGTATTCTGGTTGCCAGCATCGGCATGGACACGCTCTCCGGCGCACCGCGGTATGATTTTGGAAACATCTATCTGCTGGGCGGTATTCCTTTCACCCCGTTTATTATCGGCTGCGTGGGCTTTGCCCAGGTCATCAAGCTCATCAACGAGCGCTCTTCCGATGAAAAGCAGCGCAACAGTGAAGAACGGAAGGTCAAGCTGTCCATTCGGCATTCCATGCTGACCCGCCACGATTTCAAGCGCATTCTGCCCCCCGTCCTGCGTTCCGGCATTTTGGGCACCTTCGTCGGCGTACTGCCCGGTTCCGGTGCAACCACCGGTTCTATGGTGGGCTACGCCATGCAGAAGAAGTTCAAGAGTGAGGAGCCTATGGGCACCGGCGCAATCGAGGGCATCGCTGCCTCCGAGGCCGCCAACAACGCTGCCGCAGCCGGCGCGTTTGCTCCGTTACTGGCACTGGGCATTCCCGGCTCCGGCACTGGCGCGGTGCTGCTGGGCGGATTGATGATGTGGGGGTTGAACCCCGGCCCGCTTCTGTTTGATTCGAACCCCGAGTTCTGCTGGGGTCTGATCTCCTCTTTGTATCTGGCCAACGTCTTTACGCTGCTGGTCGCCATTCTGGTGATCCCGTTCTTGATTAAAATTCTCAGCGTTCCAGTGAAGTACATGATTCCCATTATCACCTGCGTGTGCATTGTGGGCGCCTACTCCACCTCAAACTCCATGTACGGCGTCATCGTGATGTTCATTTCCGGCATTGTCGGATACCTGCTGGAAAAGAACGGCTTTGCCACCGCACCCATGCTGCTGGCATTCGTTCTGGCCCCCATGCTGGAGAAAAATATGCGCAAGGCATTCATCGCCTCTCAAGGCGGTCTGAAGGTGTTCTACGACTCTCCCCTAAAGATTGTTCTGCTGGCAGTGTTCTTGGTTTTGATTCTCACCCCGGTCGTCAAAAGCATTGTGCGCAAGGCCAAGGCAAAGAAAGCCCAACCCACCGCTTGAGAATCTGCCCCAACTTTGTTCCCCTAATGAAAAATTTATATAAGGAGAAAAAAACATGAAAAAGTTTCTTGCAACCGCTCTTGCTTCCCTAATGGTGCTCTCCCTGGCCGCTTGCGGCTCCACCAAGGCACCCGCCGCTTCCGCCGCTGCCTCCGGCAGTGCTGACGCTGGCTTTGTCCCCGACAAAACCGTTACCTGGATCTGCACCTCTTCCGCCGGCGGCGGCTCCGATATCTTCACCCGCCAGATCAGCGATATCATGACCAGCGAATCTCTGGTCAACGGCCAGACCATTGTTGTCTCCAACGAGACCGACGGCTCCGGCGAGGTTGGCCGCAACAAGGTCGCTACCATGACCAACGACGCGGACTACACCCTGCTGACCTTCAACTCCGGCGATTTGATGCCCATGGTCACCAACACCAAGAACCGCTCCGCCAACTTCCGCATCCTGGCAATCATGGCCGTGGACAAGCAGCTGCTGTTCTCCTGCCCGTCCTCTGACTCCAAGACCGACTATGCCAAGGCCGGCGGCGATCAGAATGATTTTGCCGCCGCTATTGAGGCTGCAAAGAACGGCACATTCGTCGTGCTCGGCGGCTCCAAGGGCGACGATATCACCACCTACAACAAGCTGCTCGTAGAGCTGGGCCTGACCGAACAGCAGATGGGCTACATCACCTATGACTCCACCTCCGACGCCATCACCGCAGCTCTGGGCGGCAACGTGGACTTCGTGATCTCCAAGCCCGCCGCCGCATCTCAGTATGTGGAATCCGGCGATCTGGCCGCCGTTTTGGCTCTGGCCAACGAGCGCTTCTCCGGCAACCTGGCCGACGCTCCCACCCTGTCCGAAGTCGGTGATTACGAGAACGTGGAAGTTCCCGTGTGGCGCGGTGTTGCTGCTCCCGCAGCAATGAGCGATGCAGCGGTTGCCTACTGGTCCGACGTGCTGGGCAAGGTTGCGCAGACCGATACCTGGAAAACCGACTATCTGCAGACCTATCAGCTGATCGATCAGTACATGAACACGACCGATGCCACCGCTTACGTCACTGATTATGAAGCCAGCTACATGGCTGAGAATGGCTTGAGCTAAAATCAAATCCGTAGTATGATTTGGGCGGGCCTGCAATCGCAGCCCGCCCAAATTACGGATTTGCCCGGGACGCCTGTTCCGGCATGGAGGGATTTGCCATGGTGAATGTCATTGTATTCGTACCGTCTCCAGACCAGATCAAATTTATGGAAAAACTGGTGCAGGACGTGCAGACAGACGATGTGCACATCGACATTGTGCATCGTTTCGGCAACCCTGAGATCATCAACCATCTGGACAGCTATGACGTGATTACGGCCCGCGGCATCACCTATCAAATGCTCTGTTCCCTGTACCCCGACAAGCACATCACCCATCTGGATTTTGACGGTCTGGACATTCTGGAGGCACTGCTGGCCTGCCGAGAAAGCTTTCATCCGTCAAAAATTGGTCTGTGCGTCAAGCGCGATGAACTCAAGACGATTCTGCCCGGGCTCGACCAGCTGTGCAATGCAGAAATCCATCTCTACGAGGTGGTGGATGAGCAAAGCGCCTATGCAGCTGTGGATGCCTGTCAGCAAGACAAAATGGATGCTGTCATCAGCGGCGGTACCGTCTGCAATATCTGCCGGGAGAGAAATATTCCCTGCACCTATATCCGCATCCGCCCCGCCACACTGCGCCGGACCATGTCCGAGGTCCTCAAGACCGCACGCAGCATCAACACCGAACGAACAAAGACAAATATCATTCGCATGATTCTCGATAGCAGTGAGGACGCCGTCATGGCCGTGGACGAAACCGGCAGCGTGCTGGAGGCCAATGGACAGGCCTATCAGCTCTACCGGCTGGCGTTTCTGCGCGACTGGCAAGGCCGTCCGGTCCGCGAAATCAATACGCAGCTCTCCTTCATCGGCAGCCGGGAATCCCCCTGTCGGGACGGCGAGGAGAGCATCATCAATCTGAACGGTCAGAAATACTACGTCAAATACAAGCTCATCTCCGGTGAGGCGTCCGGCATCGGCACGCTGATCACCACCAGTTCCGCCACCAAAATTCTCCAGGAGGAGCGTCAGATTCGCAGAAGTCTTGTGCGCAAAGGCTTGACGGCAAAATACACCTTCCGTGACATCATCGCCGTAAGCGACGAAATGCTCAAGAAGGTGGAAATTGCTAAGCGGTTCAGTCAGGCCAACTCCAACGTGCTGATTACCGGCGAAACAGGCACTGGAAAAGAGCTTTTTGCCCATAGTATCCACGCAGCCAGCGGGCGCATGGCCCAGCCGTTTGTCGCCATCAACTGCGCGACACTCCCCGAAAATCTGCTGGAGAGCGAGCTGTTCGGCTATGAGCCGGGCTCCTTTTCCGGTGCTTCCCGGGAGGGAAAAGCGGGCCTTTTCGAGCTTGCCCACCACGGAACCATTTTCCTCGATGAAATTGGTGAAATCCCTGTTGCGGTGCAGGCAAAGCTGTTGCGCGTTTTGCAGGAGAAGGAAATCCGGCGCATCGGCAGCAACGCGGTCATCCCTATCGATGTACGGGTCATCGCCGCGACCAATGTGAATATCGCCCAGCAGATTGCCGCCGGACACTTCCGCAGTGATCTGCTCTATCGGCTCAACGCTTTGGAAATCTATATTCCGCCTCTGCGAGAACGTCCGGACGACGTGATTCCCCTCATGGAAAACCAGCTTCGCATTTTTGCCGCAGAGATGGGCAAGAAAGCGCCGCAGCTGACCCCGGAGGCACAGGAGATCGTGTGTCGCTATGCATGGCCCGGCAACGTCCGCGAGCTGCGGAATGTCTGTGAGCGTTTGGTGGTTTTGAACGATGCCGCCGACATCGGGCCGGAATCGCTGCAGGAGCTGCATGTGTTTTTCAGCGACTCACCCATCGCAGCTCCCGCTGTTGCGGAGCCGGCAAGGCCGATTGCCCCGCCGGCAATGCCCGCTGCGGCCAAAAAGAAGAAAGATATTGCCCGGGAGCTTGGCGTCAGCCGCACAACGCTGTGGCGGAGAACCCGGCAGCAGGGCTCGTCCGATTCCAAAGGACAAAAGTAAGCAGCTCTTTCGGGCTGTTCCAACGGAGCGCCACGCTCCAAGGGAAAAACACTGCGATGATTTAGGGAGATTATTAAAATGAAAACAATTACAAACATGATCAAGGGCGTTCCGATTCCCCGGATGGTAAAGGTCCGGGAAAGTTATGACAAGACGTGTATCCCTGAAAGCGAAATTGCAGATGTGGTTCGTCGTGAGCTGGGGCGTGAGGAGCTGGGCGGAAAGATCCAGCCCGGAATGCGCATCGCCATCACCTGTGGCAGCCGGGGCATCAACCACAACGCCCTGATGGCAAAGGCCATCGTGGACTTTGTGAAGTCCAGAGGCGCCGAGCCCTTTATCGTGGCGGCCATGGGCAGCCACGGTGGCGCCACCTCCGAGGGTCAGCGCCAGATCCTTGCCGACTACGGCATCACCGAAGCGTCGATGGGCTGCCCCATCATGGACAGCATGGAAACCGTGGAAATCGGCATTTCCGAAGTGCGCCATCAGCATGTGCGGATGGATAAAAACGCTGCCGGCGCCGACGGAATCATTCTCTACAACCGGATCAAGCCCCACACCTCCTTCCGCGGCCCGTATGAAAGCGGCCTGATGAAGATGATGGCCATTGGCCTTGGCAAGCAGGCGGGTGCCAACGATCTGCACAGCCAGAGCCCCGCCATCATGCATGAGCTAGTGGAGGAGTACGGCAAGACGATTCTCAAGAACGCATCGGTTCTCGGCGGTATCGCCGTGATCGAAAACGCCTACGACGAGACGTATCTCATCAAGGGCTTGACGCCCCAGGAGATTATCGACGACGAGCCCAAGCTCAAGGAGATCTCCTACCAGACCATCGCGCACCTGCTGTTTGACAAGTGCGATGTGCTGGTGGTGGATCAGATCGGCAAGAACATCTCCGGCGACGGCATGGACCCCAACGTGTCCGGCCGCTTTGTCCAGCCGAAATACTGCTCCGGCGGCATTGATGCGGAAAAGGTGGTCATCCTCGATCTGACGGACGAAACCCACGGCAACGCCCAGGGCGTCGGCCTGGCAGAGGTCACCACCCGCCGTCTTTTCAACAAGATGAAGCTGGAGATGACCTATCCCACCGGCGTGACCAACACCTTTTTGCACCTGATGAAAATTCCCATGATTATGGACAATGACCGTGAAGCCCTGCAGCTGGCGCTTTGCTGCTGCCCCGAGGCGGAGGATCAGGAGCACATGAAGATGATCCGCATCCACAACACGGCACACATTGAATATATTGAAATTTCAGAAGCTCTGCTGGAGCAGGCAAAGGCAAATCCGAATCTGGAGATTCTCTCCGATCCCTATGAGCTGGCCTTCGACGCAGAAGGCAATCTGTTTTAATCCGATCTAACTGCGCGGTACCATTTGGGAGGACAGCTGTCCGGCAGCGATGCTGCATCCGCGATTTTCGGTAAAAAAATCGACAAGCAAAAGGAGATAACTGTTTATGCGCAATGCAATGATCATTGACGGCAGCGACAACGTGGTAATTGCCATCGAGCCCATTGCCAAAGGCAGCGACGTCGAATATGTTGTTGACGGAAAAGCCGCCCGCTTCACCGCATTGGAGGACATTACAATCTACCACAAGGCAGCCCGACGGGATATTCCCGCTGGAAGCCCCGTGGTGAAATACGGCCAGCACATCGGTGTGGCGGCCTGCGACATCAAAGCCGGCGAACACGTACACGTACACAACGTGACCAGTCACCGGGAAAATCTGGACAACTGAGGAGGGCGGGTAATATGACATTTTACGGTTACAAGCGGCCTGATGGCCGCGTGGGCATTCGCAACTACGTGCTCATTCTTCCCGCCAGCGTCTGCGCATCAGACACCACCCGCATCGTTGCCCAGCAGGTCAACGGTGCGGTGACGTTCAACAACCAGAACGGCTGCTCCCAGGTTGCCCCGGATCAGCAGCTGACGATGGATGTGATGGCCGGCTACGCAGCCAACCCCAACGTCTACGCCACAGTTGTCGTGTCGCTGGGCTGCGAAAACTGCCAGATGGATCTGGTGGTGGACGCCATCAAGGCCCGCACCAACAAGCCCATCCGCCAGGTCATTATTCAGGAGGCCGGCGGCACCATTAAGGCTGTGGACATGGCTGTTCGCTACGCCAAGGAGCTGGTGGCGGAGGCCTCCATGTTGCAAAAGCAGGAGTTCCCTATGTCCGAGCTGATTCTGGGCACAGAGTGCGGCGGCTCCGATCCCACCAGCGGACTGGCGGCCAATCCGGTGATCGGCCAGCTCAGCGATCTTCTGGTGGCTGACGGCGGCACCTCCATTCTCTCGGAGACCACGGAGTTTATCGGTGCGGAGCACATTCTTGCCAAACGCGCTGCCACGCCGGAGGTGCATGACCAGATCCTGGGCATTGTGCACCGCTACGAAAAGGCGCTGGCTCTGGTGGGTGAGGAGGTCCGCAACGGCAATCCCTCTCCCGGCAACAAGGCCGGCGGCATCACCACGCTGGAGGAAAAGTCTCTGGGCTGCATCCACAAGGGCGGTCACGCACCGGTGAATGCCGTTTATGATTACGCCAAGCAGATCACCGCAAAAAGTGGCCTTGTTGTCATGGATACCCCGGGCAACGACCCGTCCTCCGTGGCAGCCATGGTGGCCGGCGGCGCACAGGTCGTGGTTTTCTCCAGCGGACGGGGTACTCCCACCGGCAATCCCATTGTGCCGGTCATCAAAATTACCGGCAACAAGCTGACCTTCGCCAAAATGGAGGACAACATCGATCTGGATGCCTCCCCGGTCATTTACGGCACCAAGACCGTGGAAGAGCTGGGCGGCGAACTGTACCAGATGGTCCAGGAGGTTGCCTGCGGCAAGCAGACCAAGGCTGAGACGCTGGGCTTCACTGAAATGGCGATTGCCCGCGTGTGCAACTACGTTTAACTGACGGAACAGTTTCCTCTGTCCGTACATAAAAAATGCCTTCCGCGGCCTGCTCTGAAAGGGATGCGCGGAATCAGAAAGGAAGCAACTATGTCCAAGAAGAAGCTCGTCGTAATGGACGGAAACACCGCAGCGGCTCATGTGGCTTATGCTTTCACGGAAGTGGCGGCCATTTATCCCATCACGCCGTCATCTCCCATGGCGGAAAAGGTGGACGAATGGTCCGCCAAGGGCCGCAAGAACCTGTTTGGCTCCACGGTGGACGTGATCCAGATGCAGTCGGAGGCCGGCGCAGCCGGCACCTGCCATGGCTCGTTGCAGGCAGGCGCTCTGACCACCACCTTCACCTCCTCCCAGGGTCTCATGCTGATGATTCCCGCCATGTACGCCATGGGCGGTCAGTTCCTGCCCAGCGTCATGCACATCGCCTCCCGCGTGGTGACGTCCAATCACCACTCCATCTTCGGCGATCACACCGACTTTATGACCTGCCGGACTACTGGCTACGCCATGCTCATGTCCGCCACTCCCCAGGAGTGCATGGATCTGGCAGCCGTTGCCCATCTGTCCGCCATCAGCTCTAAATACGCCTTCATGCACTGCTTTGACGGCTTCCGCACCTCCCACGAGATGCAGCGCATCGAGGCGCTGGACTACGAGGATCTGCGGCCCTTGCTGGACACCGAAGCCCTAAAGGACTTCCGCCGTCACTCTCTGAACCCCGAGCATCCCACCAACCGCGGCAACAACGTCAACCCGGACGTCTACTTCCAGTGCAAAGAGGGCGCCAACGTCAAGAGTGCCTCTGTGCCCGACACCGTGCAGCACTACATGGACGAGATCAGCAAGCTGACCGGCCGGGATTACAAGCTGTTCAACTACTACGGCGCTTCCGACGCCGAAGAAGTCATCGTGGTCATGTGCTCCGCTTCTGAAGCGGTGAAAGAAACGGTTGATTTCCTCAACGCCAACGGCCGCAAGGTGGGCCTTTTGCAGGTCCATCTGTACCGTCCCTTCTCCGTCAAGCACTTCACAGATGCCATCCCCGCCACCTGCAAGAAGATCGCCGTGCTGGATCGCTCCAAGGAGACCGGCTCCGTAGGTGAGCCCCTCTATCTGGACGTGGTCACCGCCCTCAATCAGGCAGGCAGAGGTGATATCAAGGTCGTCGGCGGACGCTACGGTCTCTCCTCCAAGGATACCACTCCGGGCCAGTTCATCGCTGTCTATGAAAACCTCCGCCAGGACAAGCCCAAAAACAACTTCACCATCGGCATCAACGACGATGTGACCCATACCTCCCTTCCATACAAGGAAGTGGAGTTGCCCCATCCCGGCGAGATCTCCTGCAAGATCTGGGGTCTGGGCGGCGACGGCACCGTGGGCGCCAACAAAAACGCCATCACCACTATCGGCCTCACTGCTGACAAGTACGCACAGGCCTACTTCTCCTATGACTCCATGAAGTCCGGCGGCCTGACCCAGAGCCATCTGCGCTTCGGCGATGACCCTATCCGCTCGACCTATCTGGTCTCCTCGGCCGATTTCGTGGCGGTCCATGCTCCCACCTATGTCGCCAAGTACGACACCACCGAGGATTTGAAGGACGGCGGCATCTTCCTGCTCAACTGTCCGTGGAGCGCAGAGGAGCTTGACGCCCGTCTGTCCGCCAAGATGAAGCGGGACCTTGCCCGCAAGCATGCGCAGTTCTACATCATCGACGCCGGAAAGCTGGCCGGAACCATCGGCCTGGGCAACCACACCAACAACATCCTGCAGGCCGCCTTCTTCGCTCTGACCAAGGTTATCCCCCTGGATGTGGCTGTGGAGGACATGAAGAAGAACAACTACAACTCCTACTTCAAAAAGGCCGGCCAGAAGATCGTCGATCTGAACAACCAGGCCGTGGATGTGGGCATCAGCGCCGCTGTCAAAGTGGACGTGCCTGCCGCCTGGGCGGATGCTACCGACGCTCCTGCCAAGGAGATCGCGGCCTCTGATTTCGTGAAGGAAATCGTGATGCCCATGGATCGCCAGCAGGGCGACAAGCTGCCCGTGTCTGTGTTCCAGAAGCACGGCGTGCTGGACGGTACCTGGGAAAACGGCACCTCCGTCTACTCCAAGCGCGGTGTGGCCACCGCCGTTCCCCAGTGGAACGGGGAGAAGTGCATCCAGTGCAACCGCTGCGCGGCTGTCTGCCCCCATGCGGCCATCCGTCCGGTGCTGCTGACAGAAGAGGAAAAGGCCAATGTCCCCGCCTCCTTTGCCACGGTTCCCGCAAAGGGTCTGGGCAAGGACGGCCCCGCCTACGCCTTCCGCATGCAGGTCTCGCCCTATGACTGTCTGGGCTGCGGCGTGTGCCTGACGGCTTGCCCGGCGCAGGACGCGCTGGTCATGACGCCTTTCGAGGACATGAAGCCCGAACAGAAGAACTTCGACGAGGTTGCCATGAACGAGCGCTACCTCAAGAAGGATGTTATCAGCGACAAGAACGTCAAGTCTCTGGAATTCTCCAAGCCCTACTTCCAGTTCTCCGCCGCCTGCGCAGGCTGCGCAGAGACCACCTACCTCAAGATGGTCAGCCAGCTGGTGGGCGACCGGATGTACGCCGGCAATGCAGCAGGCTGCTCCTCCGCTTACAGCGGCGGCGCACCCATCCTGCCTTACTGCCGCGATCAGCGCGGCTTCGGCCCCGCCTGGGAGCACTCCCTTTTTGAGGACAATGCCGAGTTTGCCTACGGCTTCTTCCACGCACAGGACGCCATCCGCAAGGAGATCCTCATCCGTCTGGAAGACATGAAGGACGCCGGCATTGCGGTGGACGCCATCGGCGCGTATCTGGCAAAATGGGATGATAAATCCGTCTCCCGCGCCGTTTCCGATGCGCTGATTGCCGCACTGGAAAAGGCTGACAAGACCGACGACACCCAGTACATTCTGGACAACAAGGAGTACCTCGCCAAGAAGTCCGTGTGGGCTATCGGCGGCGACGGCTGGGCCTACGACATCGGCTTCGGCGGTATCGACCACGTTCTGGCGCAGAACCGGGACATCAACCTACTGGTTTTGGACACCGAGGTCTATTCCAACACCGGCGGACAGTCCTCCAAATCCACCCCCACTTCCGCAGTTGCCAAGTTCGCAGCCGGCGGCAAGCAGATCGCCAAGAAGGATCTGGGCGCCATCTTCATGAATTACGGCTATGTGTATGTGGCCCAGGTCGCCATCGGCGCAGACCAGGCTCAGACGCTCAAGGCCATCCGCGAGGCCGAGGCCTATCCCGGCCCCTCCATCGTCATCTGCTACTGCCCGTGCCTGGAACAGCACATCAAAAAGGGCATGAGCTGCTCGCAGACCGAGATGAAAAAGGCTGTGGAGTGCGGCTACTGGCAGCTTTACCGCTTTGACCCCCGCCGCACGGAGGAGGGCAAGAACCCCTTCCAGCTGGATTCTGCCGAGCCCGACACCGAGAAAATGCTCGACTACCTCATGGGCGAGAATCGGTTTGCATCCCTCAAGAACAACTTCCCCGACCGCGCAGACGGCCTGTATGCCAAGGCCATCGCCGACGCCAAGGCCCGGTACGCACGCTACCGCAGATTGGCCCAGGACTGAGGAGGTCTTTCGCTGAGAAGTTGATTTTCTTTCGCTTGTTTTGCAAAATAAAAGGGGAGCTGGCAAGCAGCTCCCCTTTTATTTCTGACAATATGAAGCAGTTGATTGCAGGCTCCGCAAAAGGAATCTGTTTAAACCCGAGCCGTACCGTAAGGCGTATCCTCCACACGGTATTTGTGACAAACAGTCCTCTTTTTATTTGGGGACGTTACAGTGAAGTTTTGGCTTAATGTTGTCTGAAGTCGATTTTGAAAAGTCTACCTTTACGGTCAATCGTTAGGTTCAGATGAATGCGGCAGGAACGGAATGGATTTTTACTGCGCCGAAAATATGACTCGTATCGCACGATTGGTGTTGATGACAATACGATGGCTACTCCGACATAAATTTGAGAAGCCAGAACGCACTCAGCTGAATACTATACCACCATGCAAGGCGCAGAACTCAATCAGCAAACTACCGATAGAACTCCGGGACACATGGTGTTGACACGGGAAAACAGCGCATATATTTAGCCGAGATTATGCAGCATGTTGTCGGAGTCATTCACGGTGCATATAAAACGAGTAACCTGTCATTTCTTTGGATTGGAAGCTCCTCTATATGGCATACCCATACGGCAAAGCCCTGTATTCCTAATGAATTTTACCCACATTTTAAAAGAGCGTGGGCAAGACGTGGGCAAACGCCAAAAAAACACCCGATTCCATCTGGAATCGGGTGCTTTCATTTTGACTAAAAAGTTCTGAAAAGCCGCGGTTTCCCTTACTTCTGGCTTTCTTCAACAGCCACAGCGACAGCGACGGTGGCGCCGACCATGGGGTTATTGCCCATGCCGAGGAAGCCCATCATTTCCACATGGGCCGGCACAGAGGAGGAGCCTGCAAACTGGGCGTCGGAGTGCATACGACCCATGGTGTCGGTCATGCCGTAGGAAGCGGGGCCGGCGGCCATGTTGTCCGGGTGCAGCGTACGGCCCGTGCCGCCGCCGGAGGCGACGGAGAAATACTTCTTGCCCTGCTCGATGCACTCTTTTTTGTAGGTGCCAGCGACGGGGTGCTGGAAGCGGGTGGGGTTGGTGGAGTTGCCGGTGATGGACACGTCCACACCCTCGTGGTGCATGATGGCCACGCCCTCGCGGACGTCGTCCGCACCGAAGCAGCGGACCTCAGCGCGCTCGCCCTCGGAATAGCGGACCTCGCGGACGATCTTCAGCTCACTGGTGTAATAATCGAACTGGGTCTGGACATAGGTGAAGCCGTTGATGCGGGAGATAATCTGGGCAGCGTCCTTGCCAAGGCCGTTCAAAATCACGCGCAGGGGCTCTTTGCGGGCCTTGTTGGCGTTGCGGACGATGCCGATGGCACCCTCGGCCGCGGCGAAGGACTCGTGGCCTGCCAGGAAGGCAAAGCACTTCGTCTCGTCACGCAGCAGCATGGCGCCCAGATTGCCGTGGCCCAGGCCGACCTTGCGGTCCTCGGCGACAGAGCCGGGAATGCAGAAGGCCTGCAGGCCGATGCCGATTGCTTCGGCAGCCTCGGCGGCGGTCTTAACACCCTTCTTCAGTGCGATTGCCGCGCCCACGCAGTAGGCCCAGCAGGCGTTTTCAAAGCAGATGGGCTGAATGCCCTTGACGATGTCGTAGGGATCGAAGCCGGCGGCCTTGCAGATGTCGCGGCACTCCTCCACGCTCTTGATGCCATACTGCGCGAGGACACCATTGATCTTTTCGATTCTTCTCTCGTAACTTTCAAATAAAGCCATGTCTGTGTCCTCCTTCCTTATTTCACACGGGGGTCAACGTACTCGGCCGCGTTATCAAACTGGCCGTAGTGACCCTGGGATTTTTTCAGTGCCTCGTTGGCGTCGTCGCCCTTTTTGATGAAGTCCATCATCTTGCCCAGATTGACGAACTCATAGCCGACGATTTCACGCTCCTTGTTCAGCGCGATGCGGGTGACATAGCCCTCGGCCATTTCCAGATAGCGGGGACCCTTGGACTTGGTGGCAAACATGGTGCCCACCTGGGAGCGGTTGCCCTTGCCCAGATCGTCCAGAGAGGCGCCGATGGGCAGACCGCCCTCAGAAAATGCCGTCTGGCTGCGGCCATAGACGATCTGCAAAAACAGCTCGCGCATGGCGGTATTGATGGCGTCGCACACAAGGTCAGTGTTCAGCGCCTCCAGAATGGTCTTGCCGATGAGAATCTCGGAGGCCATAGCGGCGGAATGGGTCATGCCGGAGCAGCCGATGGTCTCCACCAGAGCCTCCTCGATGACGCCGTCCTTAATGTTCAGAGTCAGCTTGCAGGCGCCCTGCTGGGGTGCGCACCAGCCGATGCCGTGGGTCAGGCCGGAAATGTCCTTAATCTCTTTGGCCTGCACCCATTTTCCCTCTTCGGGGATGGGAGCGGGACCATGATATGCGCCCTTGGCAACCGGGCACATATTCTCAACTTCAGCGGAATAAATCATGGTGTGAACTTCCTTTCCTATATTAATTTTGCAAGAAATTGCATGAATTGAAGATTTCGTGCTTTCAGAGTTGATTATACTGTTAAACGATTACCCTGTCAAGCACGGGCTTTTGGAAGGGGCGGTAAATTTGCAAATGCCCTTTCGGGGTGGTATGCTTGAAAAAAAGCAGCTCCGGGAGGCGTTTCATTTTGTTTGACTGGCTTATTTCAAATGCAATGATTTTAGACGGCAGCGGTGCGCCGGCTTTTTCCGGCGATGTGGCGCTTGCAGGCGGTTCCATCGCCGCAGTCGGCAAGCTTACCGACAGGGAAGCTTGCCATGTTCTGGACGCCCACGGCAAAACGCTGACGCCGGGTTTCATCGACATTCACCGCCACGGCGATGCCGCGCTGTTCCGTCCGAATTACGGAAAAGCCGAGTTGAAACAAGGTTTGACCACGGTGCTGAACGGCAACTGCGGACTTTCCGCAGCGCCGGTCTGTGGCTCCCATGCGCCGGAGATTCTGCGCTACCTCTCCCCCATTACCGGAGCCATGCCGGACGGGCGGGAATTTTTCTCGCTGGCCGACTATGTTCGGCAGGCATCAGAGGTTCCGCTTCTTCTGAACGTAGGCATGCTGGTAGGCGCCGGCGTACTGCGCGCAGATGTGGCCGGGTATGCGGATGCGCCGCTGGACAGCGCGCAGCTCCACGCTCTGCATCACCTGCTGGAGCAGGCGCTTAGCGACGGCGCCATGGGCGTTTCGCTGGGTCTGGGCTATGCGCCGGAGGGCTTTTACACAGCAAAACAGCTGCTGGCGGCGCTGTCCCCGCTGAAAAACTCCGGAACCGTCGTCACCGTCCACATGCGCCAGGAGGGCGACGGGGTGGTGGACGCCCTGCGGGAGATGATTACCGTTGCCCGGGCGCTGCAAACGCCGGTGGAAATCAGCCACCTAAAGGCCATCGGCAAACGCAACTGGCGCGCCGCCGTCCCCGAGATGCTGCGCCTCATTGACGAGGCGCGCGCCGATGGCGTAGACGTGCGGTGCGACGTGTACCCCTATACCGCAGGCTCCACCCAGCTGATTCACGTTTTGCCGCCGGAGATGCAGGCAGGCGGTCTGGCCGCCTTGACTGCGCGGCTGCAAAATCCCGCAGATCGGGCAAGGATGCGCAGGCGGATGGAAAGTGGCACCGATTTTGAAAATATCACCCTGCTCTCTGGCTTTGAAAATGTGCTGGCAGGCAGTTTGCACCAGATGGAAAACCGGGAATATGAGGGGAAATCCATTGCAGAAATTGCGCATTTGCAGGGGAAGGACCCCTATGACGCACTTTTTGATCTGCTGGCATCCGAGGGCTGCACCGTCTCCATGATCGACTTCATTGCGGCAGAGGAGGACATTGCTCAGATTCTTCGTGCGCCATTTTCCAGCGTCATTTCCGACGCCACCTACCCCACCGATGGGCAGCTTCACCCCCGCGTATATGGCATGACTTCCCACCTGTTGGAGCGCTTTGTCCGGGAAAGCGGCGTGCTGTCGCTGCCGGAGGCGGTCAATCGTCTGACCCGCCGCCCGGCGGAACTGTTCGGCCTCGCAAAAAAGGGACGCATTGAAGTTGGAGCCGACGCGGATCTGTGCCTTTTTGACCCGGCAGCCATCCATGAAGCAGGCACCTACGCAGACCCTCGGCAGTACGCCGAGGGCATGGATGCCGTGTTTGTCGGCGGCGCTCCGGCCATTAGGGACGGAGCATTTACCGGGCTTGCAAACGGCTCATATCTGAAACGATAACAAATCATAAAAAGGACCGCACCGAATCGGTGCGGTCCTTTTTTAGTTGGCTTACAGCAGATTCATCAGATTGAACGCGATGATTAGGCCGGAGAACACGATGGAAACCGTGGAGCACAGCTTGATCAAGATGTTCAGAGACGGGCCGGAGGTATCCTTAAAGGGATCGCCCACAGTGTCGCCGACAACGGCGGCCTTGTGGCACTCGGAGCCCTTGCCGCCGTGGTGGCCGGACTCGATATACTTCTTGGCGTTATCCCATGCACCGCCGGCGTTGGACATGAACACGGCCATGGCAAAGCCCGTGACGGACACGCCGCCAAGCAATCCCACAACGCCGGTGGGCCCGAGAATCAAGCCGGTGGCAATGGGGACGATGATGGCAAGCAGAGCGGGAGCAACCATCTCATGCAGAGCACCTCTGGTGCACAGACCCACGCAAGTGGCGTAATCCGGGTCTGTCTCGCCGGTCATGATACCCTTGATTTCCTTGAACTGGCGGCGAACCTCCACCACGATGGACTGGGCGGCCTTCTGCACAGCGCTCATGGTGAATGCGGCGAACACGAAGGTCAGCATCGCGCCAATGAACATACCAACCAGAACGGTGGGGCTGGTCAGGGTGAAGTTCAGCGTCTGGGTTGTTCCGGTCTGCACGATGTTGACGTAGGAGACCAGCAGAGCAAGTGCTGTCAAGGAAGCAGAGCCGATAGCGAAGCCCTTGCCGGTTGCGGCAGTGGTGTTGCCCAGCGAGTCCAACGCATCGGTGCGATCGCGGACTTCTTCGGGCAGGCCTGCCATCTCGGCGATGCCGCCGGCGTTGTCAGCCACGGGGCCGTAAGCATCCGTTGCCAGGGTGATGCCCAGCGTGGACAGCATGCCGACGCCGGCGATGCCGATGCCGTACAGACCGCGGTTAAAAGCTTCGGTAAATGCGCCGGCTTCATCAACAATGACGGTGGAGCCGCCGGCTGCGAAATAGCTGATTAGGACAGCCGCCGCCACAATTAAGATGGAGGTCAGCGTGGACTTCATGCCAAGGCTCAATCCGCCGATGATGACGGTTGCGGAGCCGGTTTCGGAGGACGCGGCCAATTCCTGCGTGGGCTTGTATGTATCGGAGGTATAGTACTCCGTGAAATAGCCGATGGCGCAGCCGCCGATCAGACCGCAGAGGATCGCAATGTACACGCCCCAGGTGCCCAGAATGAAATAGGTCAAGGGAGCGGCCACAATCGCGGAAAGAACTGCCGCCGTATAGGTGCCGGTACGCAGGGACTTGAGCAGGGACTGCTGGGTGGCGTCCTCTTTCGTCTTGATTAGGAAAGAACCGATGATGGAGCAGACGATGCCGGCAACTGCCAGCAAAACAGGCAGCAGCATGCCGTTGAAGCCATAGCCGCCCACAGCGCCCAACGCGAAGGTAGCCAGGATGGAACCAACGTAGGACTCGTACAGGTCAGCGCCCATGCCGGCTACGTCGCCCACGTTGTCGCCCACGTTGTCCGCGATGGTGGCGGGGTTGCGGGGGTCATCCTCGGGAATGCCGGCTTCCACCTTGCCCACAAGGTCCGCGCCTACGTCGGCAGCCTTGGTATAAATGCCGCCGCCCACACGGGCAAACAGTGCCATGAAGGAAGCGCCCATGCCGTTCATAACCATGATGTTGCCCAGCGCCACAGGATCGTTGATCCCGAAAGCGGTGTGCAGCAGGAAAAACCAGATAGAGATATCCAGCATGCCCAGGCCAACCACAGTGAAGCCCATGACCGAACCGGAGGAAAATGCCACGCGCAGGCCCTTGTTCAGACCTTCAGAGGCAGCCTGTGCCGTCCGGGCGTTGGCGTTGGTTGCGATCTTCATGCCGATGAAGCCTGCCAGCATGGACCAGATGCCGCCGGTTAGGAAGGCAAACGGTGTGAACTTGGAGAGCATCCTTCCGCCGGTGGCAAAAGACATAATCAGCAGAACAACAAACACAACTGCGAACACCTTAAATACAGTGGTATACTGTTGCTTCAAATAGGCGTTTGCGCCCTCCCGAATAGAAGCTGCAATTTTCTGCATTTTTTCGGTGCCTTCGGAATAGCTCATAACCTTGCCGCGCTGCATAAAGGCAAAAACGAGTGCCACCAGTGCGCCGGCAAAGCCGAGCAAAAACAGGTTTTCCATAATATTCCTCTCCTTTAACAGTAGGATTTAACAGTCTAGTAACATTTTACCATACCCCACTTGTTTTTCAAGAAAAGTTTTGTGTTTTTTGCACGTAACATTACATAAATTTACGTGTGTTTTCGCGCAAATTTTAGTTTGTTCTGAGCAATGTTACATTTTTCGACAGTTAAATTGGGGAATTTGCACAAGAAGAGCCGCCTGCACAGCCATGCAGACGGCTCTTCTCTTTTATCTTTAATCCACCAGCTGAAAATCTGTGAACACCCAGCGCTCACCCACCAACTCATAGGGGAAGGAATAGCATTCCAAACCCGTCACTGTCTGCCGGTCCTCAGCCAAAATCTCCACTGTCACGTTGACTGTGTATGCGGTGGCGCTGACTTTTTCCACGGTTTCCGTGATTTCTCCCTTATAGGGATCGGCGCCCCGGGCACCGGGCTTGACATACAGTGTGCCGTCAATATCGCAGTACTGCTGACCGATGATTTCTTCGGGCAGCAGGTCCGCCACAACGTCCGAAGAAAAAATGCCGCAGAGGTACGTCTTCAGATCCTCTAGCGTTTCGATGCCCGGATAGTCCACCTTTTGATAGGCTCCGCCGTTCCAGTCCCTCATAGAACCGTTGCTGGGCATCGTGCAAAGATCAAACCAGCTGTACGCATCCACGGCGCGGTCATAGGCGGAAAGGACTTCTTCGTCGGCAAGGGGGCCTTCGGAGGACTGGGTGCTGACGGCCTCCATGACTTGAGCGGAAGTCTGTGCTGCGCTTTGAAACGACTGCGAATCCTGGGTTCGTGATGCAGAGGCGGGCTCCGGCGCAGGTACCGACGCAGGGGAATCAGCAGAACGTTCTCCGCAGCCGGGCAGGGTCAGTGCCAGAAGCAGTGCTGGGACAATCCACCATTTTTTCATGCGTCTCTCCCCCTTTTTTCCGCATTAAGCCGTTTTCTCCCGTATTTTTAGCAAAAGCTGCTCCTTTTTCTATTTTTAAAATATCATACTCTTCTTTATAAATCCACGTTTTTTGTGAAAAAAGTGGGGTTTTGCGTAAAATCTGTCATATTTTGTAGGGCAGACGTAACTTACGGCTTCGGACGCTCCACCATCCACAAGAACGCGACCAGCTGGAACGCCGCGCCAATCAGCAGCGCCCGCCGGGGAAACAGGCCAGACACTGCCGTTCCCAGAGCGGCGCCGGCAATGAAGCAGGCGATGATGCCGAAATAGCAGCCGCTTTTTTTCAAAAACGCCCGGTCATGTCTCCGCAGCGCAAGAAACAGCGCCTCGGTTCCGCTGCGGAGGTTGCCGGTACACATGGTGGAGGCAAAGGGATTGCCCCGCACCTTGCGGAACGTCTCTACCTGCATGGCGCAGACGAAGGAGACCAGGATGTTGACCACCGGGTTCCAGTCCCCCTGCGGGACAAAGGAAACCGCCACCAACGTTCCCATTTCCACAAGCAGCACCGTGTGCCGCCAGTGAAGGACTTTTCCCGGCTGACCTTGATTATGGGCTTTGATAAACTCCACCGCCAGTACCCCGAAGAAAAACGCCAGAATCGGAATGAGGTCGTAGCCCGCCCGCTGCCACTGACCCTGGGCTGTATGAATGGCCAGAAGCACCATGTTTCCGGTTTGCGCGTTGGCAAAGACGCCGCCGCGGCAGAGATAGGTGTAGGCGTCCAGAAAGCCGCCGGCTACGGCCAGAAAGGCTCCCACGGCAAAGCTTTCTGAACGCTGAAAGGCTGATCGTTGCTGGTTATTCAAGTAAAAAACTCCCTTTTTCCTATGAATCATAAACGCTCAGAATGGCCGACACTCCTTTTGGAGTGTCGGCCATCCGCTTAAAACGGGGGAAATCAGACTTCTACGACACCTTCGTAGACAAGGCGTGTTTCGCCGGTGAGAGTCACGTCGTCCCGGGTGCAGTTGACGATCAGATCGCCTCCGGCGGCCTTGACCGTCACATCGGTGCCCATGGCGCACTGTCCCATGGCGATGGCGGCGGCAACCGCCGCGCAGGCGCCGGAGCCGCAGGCTTTTGTCTCGCCGCTGCCTCGCTCCCAGACACGCATTTTGATGGTGCTGGGATTCACGATACGGATAAACTCCGTGTTGATGCGCTCCGGGAAAAAATCGGCGTGCTCAAAAAGCGGGCCAACCTTGGGCACGTCCATGCCGTCCACCCGCTCACAGGGCACCACGCAATGGGGGTTGCCCAGGCTGACGCAGGTGATGCGGTAGTTTTGACCGCCCAGCGTGACGGGGTAATCCACCAGATGGGTCTCCGGCAGCGTGGTGGGCAGATCCGCCGCATTCATGGACACCTTGCCCATGGAGACGGTGGCAGAGGTCACTTTTCCGTCCATGGTATAGAGACTGACGGCATAAACCTTGCCGCCCATTTCAATGGAGACGGTATCGCCGGCGGCGATGCCGTTGTCATGGAGGTACTTGCCCATGCACCGCAGGGCGTTGCCGGCTGTTGCACCCTCCGAGCCGTCCGCGTTGAACATCCGCATCTTGGCGTCTGCCACGTCGGAGCGCTCCATCAGCACAAGGCCGTCCGCGCCAACGCCGGTATGCCGGTCACAAAGGGTGATGCACAGGGATTCCGGGCAGGTGATCTCGCCGTCGAAGTTTTCCAGGAAGAGATAGTCGTTGCCGCAGGTTTGCAGTTTGGCAAAGGGCAACTCCTGACGCGCAGCGCGCAGATGGCAGATATCCACCAACTCCGTGTTGGTCTGGTTATAGCGAGAGGCCAGAATGTTTGTCAGAGCCCCGGCGGTATCCAGACTGGTCAAGCAGGGAATGCCCAGCTGCACCGCCCGGTGGTTGAGGTGAATGAAGTCCCGGATGTATTCCGGCTCTGTGGAACCGGTGAGGATGATGGTGTCGATCTTACCGCTTTCCAGCAGCTCGAAAACCCGGTTGTCCCGGCCCAGCTTGCCCACGATCTCCACATCCGTGCCAAGGCGCATGATCTCCTGCGCCGTGCGCTCCGTGCCGTAGAGCTTATAGCCCATATCGGCCAGCTTTTTGGCGATGTGGACAACCTCCGGCTGATCCCGGCGGTTGACGGAGATCAGCACGCCGCCGCGTTCCGGCTTTTCCACTTGATATCCGGCGGAGACAAGGCCCTTGAACAGCGCCTCCTGCAAATTTTTGCCCAGACCCAGCACCTCGCCGGTGGACTTCATCTCGGGGGAGAGGGACGCATTGGCGTCCGTGATTTTGGCAAAGGAGAACACAGGCACCTTGACGGCGACATAGGGCGGCGTTTTATATAGGCCTGTGCCGTAGCCCAGTGATTTCAGCGGTGCGCCCACCATGACCCGGGTGGCAAGGTCCACCATGGGAACGCCGGTGACCTTGGAAATGTAAGGAACCGTGCGGGAGGCGCGGGGATTGACCTCGATCACGTACAGCTCACCTTGATAAATGAGGTACTGGATGTTGATGAGGCCCCGGGTTTTGAGGCTCAGCGCCAGCTTCGTGGAGCAGTCGATAATGGTCTTGAGCATTTTATCGCCGATGGAAAACGGCGGGTAAACCGCGATGGAATCGCCGGAGTGGACGCCGGTGCGCTCGATATGCTGCATGACGCCGGGGATTAGGACGTCCACGCCGTCGGAGATCACGTCCACTTCCAGCTCGGTACCCATGAGGTACTGGTCCACCAGCACCGGATTTTCGATCTTGCCGGAGAGAATGATGTCCATGTAGCGGCGGACTTCCTCATCGTTGTGGGCGATGACCATGTTCTGTCCGCCGATGACATAGCTGGGACGCAGCAGCACGGGATAGCCCAGCTCATTCGCGGTTTTCAGTGCGTCGTCAAGGCCCAGCACGCCGCGGCCTGCGGCGCGTTTGATGTGAAAGCGCTCCAACAGCTCGTCGAACCGCTCCCGGTCCTCGGCCATGTCGATGGACTCCGCCGACGTGCCCAGAATGCGGACGCCGTGGCTGTCGAGGTACTTGGTCAGAGCAATGGCAGTCTGACCGCCAAAGGCCACCACCACGCCCACAGGCTTTTCCACGTCGATGATGTGCTGCACATCCTCCGGGCTCAGGGGTTCAAAGTACAGCCGGTCGGCGGTGTCGTAGTCCGTGGAGACTGTCTCGGGGTTGTTGTTGACGATGACCACCTCGTACCCCAGTTCCTTGAGTGTCCAGACGCAGTGGACGGAGGAGTAGTCGAACTCAATGCCCTGCCCGATGCGGATGGGGCCGGAGCCGAGAACCATGATAACGGGCTTTCCGCTGCGGGGGAAGGTTCTGGATTCGCAGAACTGATCGAAGCAGGAGTAAAAATACGGGGTTTCGGCGTCGAACTCCGCCGCGCAGGTATCCACCATTTTATAGACGGCCTGCTTGCTCCCGCAGGGCAGAGCCGCCGCGCCGGAGAGGGCGAGCAGCACATCGTCCGGGTAGCCGAACTGCTTGCCGGTTTCGTAAGTCTCAGCAGTGAGGCCGGTTTTCTCCAGCATCAGCTCAAAGTCGGCAAGGCGCTTAATGTGGAACAGGAACCAGTTGTCGATCTTCGTAATGGCATGAACGGTCTCCACACTGACGCCGGTTTTCAGCGCCTCGAACACGGTGAACAGGCGGTGATCGTCCACCCGGGCAAGACGCTGCTCAATGGGGGCGGTATCATCTGCGTCGGGTTTGCGGTTCAATGAGCTTTGGTGGATTTCCGCGCCCCGGACGGCCTTCATCAGCGCCATCTCAAAGTTCGGGGCGATGGACATGACCTCGCCCGTGGCCTTCATCTGGGTGCCCAGTGTCCGAGAGGCATCGGCAAACTTGTCAAAGGGCCACTTGGGCATCTTGACCACGATGTAGTCCAGCGCCGGCTCGAAGCAGGCGCAGGTTTTGCCGGTGATATCGTTTTTGATCTCGTCGAGGGTATAGCCCAGGGCGATTTTGGTAGTAATTTTGGCGATGGGGTAGCCCGTGGCCTTGGAAGCCAGTGCCGAGGAGCGGGACACGCGGGGGTTGACCTCGATGACGGCATACTCAAAGCTGTCTGGGTTCAGCGCCAGCTGGCAGTTGCACCCGCCGACAATGCCCAGATGGGTGATGATATCCAGAGAGGCCGTGCGCAGCATCTGGAATTCCTTATCGGAGAGGGTCTGGGTAGGCGCGACCACGATGGAGTCGCCGGTATGGACGCCCACGGGGTCCAGGTTTTCCATGGAGCAGACGGCAATCACGTTGCCGGCGGCGTCGCGCATGGTCTCAAACTCGATTTCCTTCCAGCCGAAGATGGCTTTTTCCACCAGAATCTGGGTAATGGGGGAGGCATCCAGTCCCGTCTGGGCGATAACCTTCAGCTCTTCCGGATCGGCTGCGGCACCGCCGCCGGCACCGCCCAGTGTGAAAGCGGGACGAACGATGACCGGGTAGCCGATCTTATCGGCAACGGCCAGTGCGCCCTCCACCGTCTCTGCAATGTCGGAGGCGATAACGGGCTGATTGATCTCGGCCATGGCCTCCTTGAAAAGCTCGCGATCCTCCGCGCGGGAGATGACTGCGGCGTCAGTGCCGAGCAGGCGGACGCCCTGTTCCTTGAAAAAGCCCTCCTTGTCCAGCTGCATGGCAAGGGTCAATCCTGTCTGGCCGCCCAGTCCCGCCAGAACAGAGTCGGGGCGCTCCTTTTTGATAATGCGCTTGATGGTTTCGGTAGTCAGCGGCTCCAGATAGATCTCGTCCGCCATGGCCTGATCGGTCATAATGGTGGCGGGGTTGGAGTTGCACAGCACCACGTTGACGCCGGCCTCCTTGAGCACATGGCAGGCCTGTGCGCCGGCGTAGTCAAATTCGGCGGCCTGACCGATGACGATGGGGCCGGAGCCGATGACCAGGACTTTTTTAATGGAAGTATTCAGCGGCATCAGCGTGCGCCCCCTTTCTGCTTGGTTTCCATCAGCGTGATAAAGCGGTCAAAGAGGAAGGATGTATCCTTCGGGCCGGAGCAGGCCTCCGGGTGAAACTGTACCGTGAAGGCGTCGCATTCGGGATAGTCGATGCCCTCGCAGGTCTGGTCGTTGGCGTTTACATAACGCTGAACGCCGCACTGCACCGTGGCGGCGTCCACGGCGTAGCCGTGGTTTTGGCTGGTGATGAAGGTGCGCGGACCCTGGGTGTCCCGCACGGGCTGGTTGACACCCCGATGGCCGTATTTGAGCTTGTAGGTCTTGCCGCCCACGGCCAGCGCCGTCAGCTGGTGGCCAAGGCAGATGCCAAACAAGGGAACCTTGCCCAGGATTTTTGCAATCTGGGCAATGGCTACGGTGTTTTCCGCCGGGTCGCCGGGACCGTTGGAGAGCATAATTCCATCGGGATGGGCGGCCAAAATCTCCTCCGCCGGAGTTTCCGCGGGCAGAACCGTCACCGTGCAGCCCCGGCTTTGCAGGGAGCGGACAATGTTCCGCTTTGCGCCGTAATCCAGCAGGGAGACCTTGAACTTCTCCCCGCCCTCCGCCGGGTAAACGGCGGGCGCGGTGCAGGTGACGCTTGCCACGGCCTCCGTCACCCCGTAGGTTTTCACCGGTGTTAGGTCTGCCGGGATTTCATCGCAGATCACCGCGTTCATGACGCCGTGTTCCCGGATGATCCGGGTGAGGTGCCGGGTATCCACGCCACACAGTCCCGGGACGCCCTGCGCCTTTAGAAATGCATCCAGATCGTACTGCAATCTAAAATTAGAGGGCCCGGCACACAATTCCCGCACCACATAGCCGCGGGGAGTGCACCTGCCCTCGAAATCCTCTTCCATGATCCCATAATTTCCAATCAACGGATACGTCTGCATAATAATTTGTCCGTAATAGCTGGGATCGGTCAGCGTCTCAATATATCCGCACATGCCGGTGGTAAAAACCAGTTCTCCCACGGAATCACACGCCGCGCCAAAGCGGAACCCTTCAAAAGTCTGACCGTCTGCCAGAACCAGATATGCCTTTTTCATCCATCATACCCCCTGTTTGCCCGCGCTCTTTTCAATATGCACTAATTGATATAATTATGCAGCTTCTTCCCATTTCAGTCAATATTTTCCGTCAATTTATTCAGAGCATTTGTATATAGAGTTTTCTGAAAAAAGGTAGTACTTTTTGTGCATTTTTTTAAAAGCGGTTGCAACGCTGATGCCGTCTGGTTATAATGAAGTTGCTGATTTTTCGGAAAAGGGAGGTGCACCCATGGCAAAACGCTTTGCAAAGTTCACAGCGGCATACGAGGGCTCTCCCATTCCCTTCCTGCTGGCGGAGGTCATTACCAACGGCAGCGGCGAGATGGTGGAGCTGGCCTGCCGCTATGCAAATGAAGCCGCTGCGGCTCTTTTGGGTGTCACGCCGGGGGAGCTTTCCGGCCAGCGCTTTACGAAAAAGCTGCCCGCTGACCGGCTGGCGTTCTTTCGCCCGTTGGCTAGCGTTGCCTTTTCCGGCTCTGCCGCCTCCTTGGACTATACGACGGTGCTGGGGGCGGAGCTTACCATCAGCTGCTATCAACTGCAGTACGGCCTGTGCGCCTGCATCTTAAATGAACGGAAGGGGCATACCCATTTTGCCGCGCTTTCCGCCGCAGAGCTGACCGCGCAGAGTCTGCCGGGCGGTACGGCTGTGCTGGAGCTGGGTCGTCAAGGCTTGCGGCTGCTCTCTTGCAGTGCGCAGCTCTATA
This sequence comes from Oscillibacter sp., assembly GCA_022652815.1. Taxonomy (GTDB): domain Bacteria; phylum Bacillota; class Clostridia; order Oscillospirales; family Oscillospiraceae; genus Oscillibacter. Next base: position 62,043 of record JALCRR010000004.1, on the reverse strand, counting down.
CGCTTCTGGGCTATTCCGAACGGGATTTTATGAACCGCTTTTTCGGCGATCCCGCCGCGCTGCTGCCTTTGGAGGAGCGCAAGGATGCTTTACAGCTTCTGCTGGATGCCGCACATGAGGGAAACGATTTAAGCGGGGAAATTCGGCTGCTAGAGTCCGGCGGCGAGCCGCACTGGTTTTCTCTGCGGACAAAATACATTTCCAACCAAAGCGGCGGCACCATTTTATATGTGGTGCTGCTGGACATTCAGCAGAGCAAATGCGACCAGCAGGAGCTTCTTCAAGCAAAAGCTGACCTGCAGGAGATGCGTACCCGGTTTGAGCGTCTCTTTGACGCGCCCTCCGGCGGGTGCTGCCTCTTTCATCAGTCTGCCGACGGGGCAGGATTTCAGCTTCAACGGGTCAATCAAGGATTTGAAGAGCTGCTTGGTTATCCCCCTGCGGAAATCCTCAAGCGGCTGCGCGTCGATCTGCTCTGGCGCGTTTATCCGGAGGATCGGGCAGGGCTGAAGGATGCATACGAAAAAGCTCTGCAATCGCATCAGCCCCTGCGGCATTCTTTCCGGGTGCAGAAAAAAGGCGGTGAAGCGCGGTGGCTGTCGATGATCGCGGTACCGCAGGAATGCAGCGACGGCGGTTGGGACTGCTACGCTGTGTTTACCGACGTCACCGAGGAGCGGGAGTCGGAAAAGGAGCTACGCTTTCGCTCGGAGCTCAGCGAGCTGCTGCTCTCCCGACCCAACTCCGTCAGCATCGACTACGATCCGCTGACAGACTCGGCCCGTTTTGAGCTGTTTGACGCCGAAGGCCGCCGGGCTTCCCACATTGTGCCGGAGTATCGAAAGGGCATTCCCGCCTCCATCACCATTCATCCTGATGACCGCAAGGCGATTGCCGCAGAGCTGCGACGGGCCTGTTCCAGACCGGGAAAGGGTGGCGTCTCCTATCGCGGCAATTATCTCGGGGAGAGCTTCCGCTGGTATCAAGCCGTATTTGTCAGTCTGGCCGATGCAGACGGTAACGTCTTTCGCATCGCCATCAAATGCGAGGACATCAGCGCCCAAAAGGCCGCGCAGGCATCCTTTGCACAAAAGTCCGCCCGTTGGGAACAGCTGGACGGCAATGTGCTGGCTGCCGTAAGAATGGATCTGACCGACGATCGGCTGCTGAACGTGAAAGCGGACACTCCATATCTCATGCGGGTTCTGTTCGGCAACACGGCGTCGGAGTGTATGGACAGCATTCGCCAATCCCTGGCGGAGGAAGCGGACGGCCCCGCTTTTTCGTCGGTCCTTTCCCGGGAACTTCTGCTGGACGCTTTTCAGCGGGGGCAGGTCGTTCCCGCCCCCGTGTTCCGGCTGCGGACAGACACATCCGACACCCGCTGGGTGCGTTTTGAATGGGAGTGCGCCGAGAACCCCGACAATCTGCATTTGGAGTGCGGCTGCCGACTCGTGGATATTGACGAGGAAAAGCGACAGGACGACGTGCTTCAGGCACTTGGCAAGCAAGGATTTGCGTTCGTCGTGACAATCGACACCCAGACAAGGTACTACCGGGTGTATGGCCATAACGGGGCGCTTTCCCAAACCGCAGGCCCGGACTTTTACAGGGCGGCACTGGATCAAATTGAATCCCGCATAGCGCCCGAAGATCGCAAAGCCCTGCGCAGCACCATTTTGCTGCCGAATGTTCTGCGGCACTTGAAGCAAAAGCCGTTTTACGCCTTTTCTGCCACCGCCACGAGCGGGGACGGTCAGGCGATGCACCTGCTGATGCGGTTTTCCCGGCTGGACGCGGACACGCTGCTGCTCACCGGCTTGGATGTAACAGCGTTTGCCCAGAGCCATCAGAAGCGGCAGGACGCGCTTTCCGCCGCGCTGAGCGCCGCCGAGGGTGCGGAGGAAAACAAGCTGCGCTTTCTTTCCAGACTGGCGGACGAGGTTCGCGTGCCGCTGGAAACCATCCGCACAGCCGTCAGCGAGGCAGGCGGAAAGATTCCTGAGGATTCGCTGGAGTCGATTTTGCAGAACGTACAGTACCTGCAGCTTTTGACAGATGATCTGATGGACATTACCCGGATGGAACGGCAGCTTTTCCGACTTCAAGAGGAGCCGTTTTCTCTGCAGGCCGTGCTGGAGCAGGCAGGTGCGCTGCCGCTTCTGTCCCAAAAACGCATTGCTTACAGCGTTTCCGTCTCCCCGGATGTGGGTGACCGCCTAATGGGAGACAGCGAAAATCTCTTGAAAATTCTGCAAAACCTGTTGGCAAATGCCGTTCGCTTTACGTCGGCCGGAGGACGGGTGACGCTGGGCGTCCAACGGGCAGCGACGGCAGACGGGCAAAGCGCCATCGAGTTTCAAGTGTGCGACACCGGCCGCGGGATTACGCCGGAAAAACTGCCGGGGCTATTTGAGCCGTTTGCGCATACCGGCAGCGCCGATCAAAGCAGCACCGGTCTGGGGCTTGCCATCAGTCGGGGGCTTGCCGAGGCCATGGGCGGTACGCTGAACGTCAGCAGCATTCCCGGTGTGGGTTCTCGCTTTACGCTGACGCTGCCCCTTGCATCCGACGATACGCCGAAAGGTCTTGCAGGAAAACAACTGCTGGCGGTCACCGGCAACGCCGCTTTCCTGGAAGCGCTGAAGGCGGCGGGTGCCGAGGTAGACGTCCTGCCGGACGGATTGCAGGCATTGCAGACTTTTGTTGCCCGAGAGGACGGCTGGTTTTCCGCTGTCATTCTGGATGCAAAGGCGCCCGCCATGGACGGCGCCCACACCGCCGCAGCCATTCGCGGCTGGGACAAGCAGGATGCGGCATCCATTCCTATTTTTGTTCTTGGCGGAAATCCAGACGGAGATTTTTCCTGCCTGCCGGAGTCGGCGCAGCCGGAGACTCTGCTTCAGACCGTGATGGACGCTTTGTAAAGAAGCTGTGATAAAAGGGCAGCCCGGCTTTGCCGGGCTGCCCTTTCGTATTCTTTTAGTCGTTCTCGCCGGTCTCGATTAGGCCGTAGCCGCCCTTCTTGCGGCGATAGACAATGGAGAGGTCCCCGTCGTCCTCGTTTCGGAACACAAAGAAGGTGTGATCCAGCAGATTCATCTGCAAAATGGCCTCCTCCGGGCTCATGGGCTTCACAGAAAAGCGCTTGGTGCGGACGATGTTGAACTCCTTTTCCTCTGTGACTTCAAAGTCATCAGAGGGATCGGGAGCAGGAAACGCCTCCGCGCGCAGGCGCTTGGAAAGGCGAGTTTTATTCTTCAGAATCTGGCGCTCGATGTAGCCGCAAGCCTCATCCACTGCGCCGCGCATATCGCCGTCCGGTGCCTCCGTCTGGGCACGCAGCAGGGTGCCGCCGCCTCGGATCATAATTTCCACCGAGCACAGGTGGGTCTTTTCCACGGAAAAGGTTACGGATGCCGCGGGTTCTTCCCGAAAATAGCGATCCAGTCTGGAGATCTTCTCTTCGGCATAGTTCTTAATGGCGTCATTTAGGGTAACTTTCTTGCAGGTAAACGTACACTTCATAGGGATCTCTCCTTTCGTGTGAGGGGAAGGCGTATCCTTCCTATGGCTTGAGTATAGCACGGGAAGGTTTGTTTGAAAAGAGGCTTGGCGCGCAATTCCCAAAAAGTTCAAAATTCGACAAACGGGACGCAAAAAAGGGCCGTCTGCAAAAATCAGCAGGCGGCTCAAGCGGGTGGGATATTGGAAAGCTTCCTTTATTATGATAACGCGCACCGCAGTAAAAGGCAACGGAAGCTTTTGGGGAAATAACACTACTTTTGTCAAAATGCGGCGGCAGGTTTTTCCGCCCCCTAAACTGTCTTGCTGTGCAAAAAATTCCCGCCGGAATGTTTCCGGCGGGAATGTGCCTTATTTTCTCCGGCGTCCGCCGCTACGCTTGCCGTCAATGTTGCGGTTCAGATCGGCCATTTTTCCCTCGGAAGCCGTCATGAACAGCTTGAGTTTATCCTCAAACGTCAAATCGCCGCTGGCCGGCGCACTGGGCTGAACGCCCCGGGGACGAAAATTCCCGCGGTTTTGCTGCGGGGCACGGGGTGCAGCGTTCCCTGCGAAGCGGGGCTGCTGCATAGGCCGGCTTTCCCGGGGCTGTGCAGGCCGTACTTCCCGGGAAAGCAGACGCTTAATGGACAGATTGATCTTTCCGTTGTCAGTGGACAGGACTTGAACCTTGACCTCCTGCCCCTCCTGCAGATAATCATGCACATCGTTGACAAACGTATTTGCGACCTCGGATATATGTACCAGACCGGACTTCCCATTGCCCAGCGATACAAACGCGCCGAATTTCATAATGGATGTGACTTTTCCTTCCAGGACGCTCCCAACCTCTGGTTCCATACTGTGAAATTTTTCTCCTTCCACGGTTTTCTTTTGGTATCTTTTCCGGGGCGCGGTATCGCGCCTCAGTTGCTCACATCGTAAAAGACCCGCTCACCGGGTTTGACAAGGCCCAGCTCATCCCGGGCGATTTGCTCCATCTGCTCGGAACTGCCGCCGTTGTCGATGCCCTCCTGGAGCGTGTCGTTGTCCTGCTGTTGCTGTGTGACCTGGGCGGAAAGCTGCTGACGCTGCTCCTCCGCCTCCTGAACCTGCCCGTGCAGGCGGTACAGCTGCCACCCCAGCGCCACCAGAAGCACCAGGAGCAGAAGCTTTGTGAAAAATCCGGCCTTGGTTTTTGCGCGCTTCTTCTTCGCTGTTTTTTCCGTTTTTGCCACGTCTTCCGCCTCCCCTGTGCAAATTCAAATGGTCATATGTATCGATTTTCTTTATTGTATAACATTTTCTCATAAAATAAAAGAGATTTTTGCTGCAAACCGCCATTTTTTTACAAAACCGAGCCAATGCACATACAGGGAGTGATAAAACGTGCAAAATCCACACCACAGTGTCCGCCCAGAATTCCCACACCGGACGCAACAATGCGGAAAAGGCCGCAAAAAAGAGCGCGCCGCCGCATAAAAGTCCCGCCAGAATATAAAGCCGCAGGGCACCACCTGCCCGGTGCACCAGAAACACGAATATGCTGCACAGCACAATTAGGCACCATCCGCCATCCCACAGCCACAAAAGCTTTCGTTGCCGCTCCCGCAGGGGGCGCAGCAAATCGTAAAACAGGGCAAGCCCCGTCCCCAGCAGAAAGGACTGGCTTAGGATCAGCAGCTGCCCGGAAATGTGATTTTCCATCTCATCCGAACAGCCTGTGCAGCAGACTGCCTTTGGGCTGGGTCTGCTCCTCATAGGTCAAGGCGTCAATGCGTCCGTCCACGCGGAGCTCCCCGCCTTCCAGCGAAAGCTGGCCGATGTGCAGATTTTCCCCGGTGACCGTTAGGACACCTGCGGCAGTGGCCATGACGATTTCCGTCTCGTCAAACCGCTCCACATCCTCCACACCGGAAACCCGCAGAGCCTCCCGGCCGTCCAGTTCAATCCGATGCGCGCCGGCGGCATAACTTCCCTCATAATCGTTGTTCATTCCGCGTCCCTCCCTGCCGCTACTTTATGCAGGGGGACGGGTGGTTAGACCTCGCGATACAGGGCGGATGCGTCCGCCTGGCGGACATTTTCCTCTACGCCCAGCACCTCTACCGTGATGGTGCGCACACCGAAGCGCAGCGAGATGGTGTCCCCCACCTTGACGTCATAGGAGGCGCGGGCGGGTTTACCGTTCACCGTGACAAGACCGTTGTCGCACGCATCGTTGGCCACGGTGCGGCGCTTGATGAGCCGTGCGGTTTTCAGGTATTTGTCCAGTCTCATATCTTTGATACTCCTTCCGCAGATAGGAAACTACCGGTGTGAGGAACTCTCACACCGGTAGTTAAGGGTCAGTTCATTACTTCGCAACTTCGTCCTTCAGAGCCTTGCCGGCCTTGAAAGTGGGAACCTTGGAAGCGGGAATCTTGATGGCTTCCTTGGTCTTGGGGTTGCGGCCCATGCGAGCAGCGCGCTTCTTGACTTCAAAAGAGCCAAAGCCAACCAGCTGCACCTTGTCGCCCTTCACCAGAGCGGCGGTGATAGCATCGAGAGTTGCGGAGACAACTGCCTCTGCATCCTTCTTGGAGACGTCAGCAGAAGCTGCGACGGCATTGATAAGTTCAGCCTTGTTCATTTGTATTTCCTCCTATTAAAAATTTGGGTTTCTCTCTATTCTTAACGCTGGGTTTTCACCCGCAATTAAGTCTTTTCTTCTTTTTTTGCATTGTCCCAAAGCTGCTGAAGCTGGGACGCAGAAAACGTGTTTAGGGGCGTTCCCGCTGCGCCGGTTTCTACCAGACGAAAGCGGCTGGCAAACTTGTCGCATGAGGCATGCAGCGCCGCCTCCGGGTCAATGCCCCGGGACTGGGCAATTTTCGCTGCGATAAACAGCACATCGCCCAACTCTTCCTGTACGCCGTGAGGCGCATCCGCGCTCTTTCCCGCTTCCACAGCCGCACGAAGCTCTGCCGTTTCTTCTTCCAGCTTGTCGAGTTCCCCATCAATGCCCGGCCAGTCAAATCCGGCCTTGGAAGCCTTGGAGACCATTTTCTCTGCCCGCCAAAGACCCGGCAGGGTCTTTGCCACGGCATCCACCGCATCAGCTATGGTCTCCTGTCCCTTTTCCTTGCGCTTGAGAACCTCCCAGTTGGAGAGGACCTCACCGCTGGAGCTGACCTTAACCTCACCGAACACATGGGGATGACGATAAACCAGCTTCTGACAAACGCCGTTGATGACATCCGCCATGGCGAAGCCGCCGGCTTCCTGCTCGATCTGCGCGTGAAACACAACCTGCATCATCACGTCGCCCAGTTCCTCGCAAAGGGCAGCGGAATCTTTTCGGTCGATGGCTTCCACAGCTTCGTCTGTCTCTTCCAGAAAATTGCGCCGAATGGATTCATGGGTCTGTTCCCGATCCCACGGGCAGCCTCCCGGGGAACGCAAAAGCTTCATAATCTGGAGGAAATCCTCGTAGCTGTAAAAATCCTTACACTGAAAATCTACCATAAACTGCCCGCCTTTGCAAGAAAATTCGATACAAAAACCTTGAAATTTCAAGGAAAAGTCACTTTAAATGGAGTACACGGATGATTATGTCACCCTTTTTCATATTTTTCACGTCGTCTGCCCGTAAAATTCGCAGAATCAGCACCATCGCAAAGTAGACAATCACGCCTGCGCCAATGCTCAGCAGGACGGAGACGGCGTTCGCCAGATAGTCAGAAAGCCGTCCGGAGAGCAGGTTGTTGCCCACCAGATACACACCGCCAGCGGCGGCGCCCATCAGCACGGAAGCCAGCACCGGCTTTGCAAAAATCGCCACATACTTGGGCTTTTCCGGGGAGTACTTCCATACGAAAAACAGGTTCAGTCCCGCGATCACCAGATAGCAGCACAGCGTGGAAATCGGCGCGCCGGCAATGTTCAGCTTGGGGTTGCCCACCAGTACGTAGTTCATGCCGATTTTGACGCAGCCGCCGATAACCACCGTTGCGATGGGGATTTTCTCATGGCCGTAAGACTGCAACACGGCATTGGTCAAGATCATAATGCAGATAAAGATGCACGCAATGCCGAGAACCTGCAGATGGGGACCTGCCGCGATGGCGTCGTTGTACTGGGCAGGGTAGAGCAGAATCATAATCGGCGTTGCCAGAACGCTCAGTCCCACACCGCAGGGCAGCGCCAGCAGGGCAATCAGCCGAAACGCGGAGGACACGGTGCGGTTGGCCGCTGCGCTGTCATGCCGGGCAAGCGCCGCGGCCGCAAAGGGAATCAGACTCATGGTGACGGGATAGACAAACGAGGCGGGCAGATTGATGAGATCCATGCCCATGGAATACTGGCCGTACAGAGAGTCCGGCGCAGCCGTCAACGCAGAGGCGATGGTGTCCAGCCGGCCCAGCACGATTTTGTTATCCACCAGGGTGATAATGCTCATGGCGGAGTTGCTGAGGGTAATGGGAATGCCGATGGCCAGCACCTTTTTCATTAGGGTACTGCTGCTCTCCGGGACATCCAGCGACTGAGAGCGTTCCCGATGGGTCAGCAGGTACACGATCAAGAAGAACATGGAGGCGATGGTTCCCACGGTGACACCCAAAATGGCGCCGGCGGCGCCAAACTCCACGCCCTTGCCCAGAATTTTATAGAGATAGTACGCCAGCGGCAGTCCGACGCCCAGCTTGCACAGTGCCTCCAGAACCTGGGACACGGCGGTGGGCTTCATGTTGCCTTGACCCTGGGTATAGCCGCGCATACAGGCTAGCAGGCACACGCAAAACACGGCGGGAGCCAGCGCCCGGATGGGCCAATAGGCAAGATCGTCGTGCATAAAGGCGGCCAGATTTTCCGCGCCGAAGAACATAAAGACGGAGAACACCAGCCCCAGGCCGAAGAACAGCCAGATCGCCGTGCGGAAAAGCTTACGCTTCTCATTCTCCCGTCCCTGGGTATGTGCCTCGCTGGTGAGCTTGGAGATGGCCAACGGCAACCCGGCGGTGGAAATGGTGAGAAGGACATTATAAATATTATAGGCCACCTGAAAATGGGCCTTGCCGGCAGAGCCGATGATGTTGGTCAGCGGAATTTTATACACTGCGCCGATCAGCTTCACCAGAACCACGGCGGCAGCCAGAACGGCAGCTCCGCCTAAAAAGGACTGTTTGGATTCGTTTTTTGACATGGATTTACCTCGAATGGTTGAAAAGTCGGCGCAATGCGCCGGAAATTTAAGGCAATACCGCACAGAGATTGTGCGCGGATTGCACAGTCAGATTTTTTGTCAGATTGCATAGAAACTTTGCCGTCATACTGGCGTATGGCAAAAATTTTCTGTGCAAGATGGCGGAAAAGTTGCAAGCAAGCCGTGTACAAAGCCATCAAGCGGTCTTTGTGCGGTGTTGCCTTAAAACGCGCTTATTTCAGAGAGGCTCCGCACTGGCGGCAGAAGGTATCGCCTTTTTCGCCCACATGGCCGCAGTTCGGGCACACGGCGGCACCCTTGGCCTTGGCGATTTCCGCGCTCAAGGCATCGGCCTGCGCCTTTATGGCATCAATGACTTGAAGCTTGGAAAGCAGCACCTCGGAGTCGGTGGGGTCACCGGTGTGGGTGGCGTAGACCATCTCGCCCACCTCCCGGAGCTGGGCGGTAATCTCCGTCTTGAGATCCACCAGCTTCATATTCATCTTTCCCACGGAAAGCAGCAGGTTCGCCTTTTCGCTCACGGTACGTGCCGCGCCGGTGGCGGAGGATGCGGCGGTGTTTGCCGTCCGCGCCGCACTGTCCAGAATATTCTGCAATCTTTCGTCCATAGAAAAACGCTCCTCTCGATGATAAAAAATCAATAGCTTAGGGAACTGCCGCCGATAAATTCGCGGATAAGGGATGTGGCGGGGATGTACTTCTCTTCCAGTGTCTCGAACCGGTCAAAAGCGGTGAGAACGCTGTCCGCTTCCGGGTACTGACCCCGGGGCAACGCCTCCAGCAGGGGCAGTACGTACGGCTTGAGCACGCACAGCTCGCAGGCCATGGAGGTATCAAACATGAGGTCTGCATTCTCCTTGTAGGGGGAAATATACAGCTTTTCGCCCCGGCGCACGTTTGCCCAGAGCTTGACGGTAAACGCCGCGTCACTGCCCCGGAACTTGTAGTCCCGGACGATGCGGCGGCACAGCCGCAGCCAGGCATGCTCAAAGACCACATCGCCGCGCTCGTCCGTCACATTGGAGCGGGCGGCAATATACAGCTTGAAGGCCTTGGGATTCTTGCCCACGATGACGTCATTCAAGGCATGGATGCCCTCGAAAATGGCGAGTTCGTCGCGTCCCAGCTTCAGCGGCTGGGAAAAAATGTCGGAGCGCATCTGGCGGGCAAACTCGTACTTGGGAACATGAATGGTCTCGCCACGGTCCAGCATGGCAAAATGCCGGTTCAAAAGGTCAATATCCAGGCAGAAGGGAGACTCGTAGTCAATCGCACCGTCCCGGTTGCGGGGCGCCGTCTCCGGGTCGATGGTATTGAAGTAATTGTCCATGGTGATGGTATGGGTTTCAATGCCGCTTTGCTCCAGCACCGCCTCGATTTTCAAGGCCGTGGTGGTCTTGCCGGAGCCGGAGGGTCCGGACAGGAGAATGATGCGCGACTCGCCGCGGTGCTCGGCAATGCGTCTGGCCGCATCTTGAATCTTCTTTTCGTGGTCCTCTTCGCATTGGGCGACAAACGCCGCGGGATCGGAACGGATGGATTCATTGATCTGCTTCAGAGAATATGCCATCAGTCACCTGCTCCTTTCAAATGCTCATAAAACTCCGCAAAGGCCGCTTGATTGGACTGCCATTTTTCCGGGCGGTGGATATACTCATGGGGATATTTAAAGTTAAACACCCGGGAGATGCGGTTTGTGGCTTGATCCACCAGCTTGGTGGAGCCTCCCGCACCCATGGAGAGAATGGAGCACAGCTCCTCCATGATGTAGATGTTATAGAGGTTTTCCGCTCCCGGACGGCACCAGCCCACGTTTTCAAAGCTGCCGGACATATACTTTTGCCGATAGAGGTAATAGGGTGCATAGCCGCCGCTGCGCAGAGTGGGGCTGGCGTAATCCAGCATTTCTCCCACAGTCTCCGCCGACGGGATTTTCAGTCCCCGGGTCAAAATGGCGCTGCCCTTTTTCAGGCTCAGGGTGTGAACCGTCAGATTGTCCGCGCCAAAGGTCATGCATTCGTCCAGAGATTTTCGGAAGCCCTCCGCCGTGTCCTCGGGCAATCCCGCAATCAGATCCATGTTGACGTGCTCAAACCCGGCGCTTAAAACCTCGTCCATGCAGCGGCGGATATCCTGCGACGAATGGCGGCGGCCAATAGCGGCCAGCACATGATCGTCCATGGTCTGGGGGTTGACGGAAACGCGGGTAATGCCGTGGCGGCGCATGGCAGCCAGCTTCTCCTGCGTCACGGTATCCGGCCGTCCGGCCTCCACCGTCCGCTCCGCGCACGCGGAGAGATCGAAGGATTCTTCAAAAATGCCCAGAAGCCGGGCAAGCTGGTCAGCATCCAGCGTGGTGGGCGTACCGCCGCCCATGTAAAAGGCGCGGACCCGCAGACCCAGTCTTTGCGTGAGAGCGCCGGCGGCGCGCACCTCGTCCAGCAGAGCGTTGAGATATGGCTCCACCATGTCGAAGGATTTTTCCACCGAGGAGGAGACGAACGAGCAATACGCGCAGCGGGTGGGGCAGAAGGGAATTCCGATATACACCGCAATGTCCCGGGGTGCAAGCCCCTGCTTTGCCCGCAGGCCGTAAAGTGCCGCCTCCACCGCCAGCTTTGCGCGGTCCGGTGTCACAAAATAGGTATCTTCCAGAAGTTTTCGGGCATCCTCAGCGCTGCCGCCATCGGCAAAACCCTCAGACGCCACCTTGCCGGGGCGCACCCCGGTCAAGCTACCCCAGGCAGGGGCAATGCCCGTGGCCTTTCGTGCCGCGCAGAAAATGCACATGCTGATGCATCGGCGGCGCTGACCCTCTTTTTCATAGTCCGTGCCGGAGAGCGGGTCCTCCTGCGTATGGGAGGAAGAGGCGCCGTCCCAGCCCATCTGCGTCGTCGCCATGCACTGATCGCCGTTTTCTTTGAGCGTGATCACCGCCCAGCGGTCATCGTCCGGGGCAGGGTCACCGTAAGTCAGCTTTTCCTCCGGCAGGAGGGTTAGGAGCGTCTGCTCCACCACATATTTTTCGTCGTGTCCGACCAGTTTTAATTTCATCGTGCGCCGCCCCGCAAGGCTTGCAGCATATAGGGATTTTCCTGCCGCTCCCGATCCAGCGTGGTGGAATCCATGTGCCCGGGAAGAACGATCAGATTCTCCGCAATCCCGCCCAGACGGGCAAGAGAGGCCATCATTTTTTCCATGCTGCCACCCAGAAAATCCGTGCGTCCGCAGGAGCCGGCAAACAGCGTGTCGCCGCACAAAAGTGTGCCGTCCACCCGGTAGGTGACGCTGCCCTCGGAATGGCCGGGGGTTGCCATGGCGGTAAATGTCAGAGTGCCCATGGAGATAGAATCTCCGTCAGAAACGGGAATGGTGCCCTCCGGCACCGGAAAGAGTTCCCGGGCGTGGGCATCGTCCGCAGGATAGATGTCCAGCGGGCTGAGATAGACGGGGAGGTCGGGGTGCGCCGCCAAAATTCCGGCTACGCCGCCCACATGGTCAAAATGTCCGTGGGTCAGCAGAATGCACGCCGGCGTGCAGCCGGTCTTTTCGGTTGCGGAGAGAATGCGGTCGGCGTCTCCGCCGGGATCCACCACGGCGCAAAGCTTTGCCGCCTCATCGCAGACAAGATAGCAGTTGGTCCCGATGGGGCTGACCTGCAAAGATTCAATCTTCATACGTTCTCCTTAGGGCTGTTCCGTGTCGAACAGGATGGTGACAGGCCCGTCATTTAGGGAATCGACCTGCATATCTGCGCCAAACTCGCCATGCTCCACAGCAAAGCCGCGCTCGTGGCAGTGGGCCATAAAATCCTCATAGAGCGGAATAGCCACGTCCGGCTTTGCCGCGCCGGTAAAACCGGGGCGGCGGGAGGAGGTATCGGCATACAGGGTGAACTGGGATACCACCAGAAGGCTGCCGCCCACCTGCTCCAGGCTTTTGTTCATTTTCCCGTTTTCATCTTCAAACACCCGCAGATTGCAGATTTTCTCCGCAAGGCGCACGGCAGTATCGTGGGTATCATTCGGACCGACGCCCAGCAAAACAAGAAATCCCTGGCCGATTTGGCCGTTCACGGCCCCGTCGATGGTGACGGAGGCGTGCTTGACTCTGGTAACAACTGCGCGCATGGCAAAGTTCTCCTTCTGGTAAGTTTATGATGATTCATTCAAAATCTTTCGGACTTCCGCTCTTGCCACTGGGCAACCCGTCTCACGGGGTTTCACTGCCGCAAGCGGCGAAATTAATTCTAATCATTTTCGGCAGGGCGTGTACGCTTCCGTACTCTGTTCTGGCCGAATTTACTTCGGCCACAACTCCTCAGCCCGCCGCAGCGACACGGAAAAGGGTTTCCACCGTCGCGGCAGGGCGGTTTGCCGGCGTTACACGCCTGCCAACCGCGCCGCTTCCTCGATAGCGGCTCGCTTGCTCCGCCACCGGCGGCGCTTCGCCGCTATCCTGCGGGTCTCGTGACCTTCAGCACGCCGGAAACCTGGTTGAGCTTGTTCATAATGTCCCGCAGATGCTTGCCGTCGTGTACGCTGATGTCGATGTGGAAGATGGCGAACTTATCTTCTGTGGAGCGGGACTGAATGCCCATCACAAAGGCATTGGTGGTGGAGAGCGCCGCGGAGATATCCAGCAGCAGATTCTGCCGATCCTTGCACACCAGCTCCACCGAGGTCTGATATTTTTCGTTGACGTCGGTACCCCAGGAAACCTTGATCCAGCGGCCTTCCTGTCCCGGAAGGCTCCGCCGTTCGAGGGAGGCATTGGGGCAATCGCAGCGATGGACGGACACGCCATAGCCCCGGGTAATGAAGCCGACGATTTCGTCACCGGGAACGGGCGTGCAGCACTTGGAGAATTTGACGAGGCAGTTGTCCAGCCCCTCCACAATGATGCCCTGTTCGCTCTTGACGGCCTTTGGCGCGGGTGCGGTGGACTTTTCCTCGGTTTTTTCCTCAGCGGCAGCCAGATCCTGGGCGGCTTTTTCCGCCTGATGGAGCTTGGCCACCCGGTTCAGCTCGCCCTGCATCCGGCTGACCGCCTTCTGAGCGGTAAAGCCGCCGTAGCCGATGGCGGCATACAGCTCGTCGATGGAACCGTAGGCTACCCGCTTTAAAAGGCCGGGCAAAACTTCCGGGTCCAACACGTCCTTCATGGGAATGCCGCAGTGCTTCAGCTCCGCTTCAAAAGCGGAGCGGCCATTGGCAATATTCTCTTCCCGTTTTTCCTTTTTAAACCACTGGCGGATCTTGCTGCGTGCCTCGCTGGACCGGGCAATCTTCATCCAGTCACGGCTGGGGCCCTTGGCAGCCTTGGAGGTAATGATCTCCACAATGTCGCCGTTTTTTAGGGTGGAATCCAGCGTGACAATGCGGCTGTTGACCTTGGCGCCGATCATGTGGTTGCCCACGGCAGAGTGGACGGAATAGGCAAAATCGATGGGCGTGGCGCCCGCCGGGAGGTTGGTCACGTCACCGTTGGGTGTGAACACGAACACCTCGTCGGAAAACATATCCACCTTGAGGGAATGGATATACTCCTCGGCGTCTGTGCCCTCTTGATTTTCAAGAAGCCGACGCACCCACTCGTAGCGTCCCTCGGTTCCGCCGCCAACGCCGCCCTGCTTATATTTCCAGTGGGCGGCAACGCCGTATTCGGCGATCTCGTGCATCTCCCGGGTGCGGATCTGCACTTCGAAGGGGATGCCGTCGGTGCCCATGACGGTGGTGTGGAGGGACTGATAGCCGTTGGGCTTGGGGGTACCGATATAGTCTTTGAATCGGCCCAGAATGGGCTTGTAAATATCGTGAATCACGCCCAGAACGTTATAACAGTCGCCCACGGAGTCCACGATGACCCGGAAGGCAAAGAGGTCGAAAATTTCATCCAGCTGCTTGTTCTGGTTGAACATCTTGCGGTAAATGGAATAGGGATGCTTCATGCGTCCGTAAACCCGATGGTCGATAGAAAGCTCTGTCAAGCGCTGCTCGATCTGCTCCTGCGTCTTGTTCATAAAGGCATCGTATTCCTGGCGCTTGGCATCCAGCTTGGAGACGATCTCCTCAAAGCCGATGGGGTCCAGATACTTTAATGATAGATCCTCCAGCTCCCACTTGATGCGCTGCATGCCCAGACGATGGGCAATGGGGGCGTAAATCTCCATGGTCTCCAGTGACTTTTGCTTCTGCTTTTCCGGCGTCTGATACTCCATGGTGCGCATGTTGTGTAGACGGTCAGAAATTTTAATCAGAATCACCCGGATGTCCTTGGACATGGCGATGAGCATTTTGCGCAGGTTTTCCATCTGCTCATCTTCCTTGGTGGCGTACTGGATGCGGGTCAGCTTGCTGACGCCTTCCACCAGGTCGGCAACCGTGGGGGAAAACAGCTTGGAAATCTGATCGTGGGTGGCTTGCGTATCCTCAATGCAGTCGTGCAGCAGAGCAGCTTCAATGGACTCGCTGTCCAGCTTCAGCTCCTCCGCCACGATCTGGGCGACCGCCAGAGGATGGATGATATACGGCTCTCCGCTTTTGCGCTTTTGCCCATCATGGCACTTGGTGGCAAACTCGAACGCGGCCTGAATCTGAGGAATATCAGCCTGGGGATTGTAGGAAAGAATGGTTTTTTCCAGAAGGTCATATTGTTCCTGGATTGTCATGGCGATCACCTCCTTCTTATGTTGCGGACGGGCCCTGCAACCGGACGAGATACGGGCAGGCGAACAGATCCACCTTGCCCTGCACCGGTACAAGGCGCAGCGTCAAGGTATCTCCGCCTTGACGGACGGACAGAAGTCCCCGCTCCGAAAAGACTTGCACAGACAAAATTGCCCGCAAAAAGCTCTCGTTTCCGCCGCCGGCGGCAGCCAGCGACCGCAGCAGCGGAAGCTCCGCCCCCTCCACCTTGCCGTGACGAAGCCAATGCTCCAGCACGGTCCAGTAAAGGGCAAACTGCTCCCGCGTCGTCCGCAGACGGGCAACCTCCTGCGCCGTCAGATCCTCGCCCTCGCGGCAGCGGCGGCACAGGGCAATGGCCTCGGCCTCGTGGCGGCTGGGGATGAGGGATGGGCGCAGGTCGATCAACTGTAATTGCAGAGCCGTATTCCCCCGGAAGGTATTGACTTGCAGATAGAACGCAGCGTCCACCCGCATACCGGCCTCCACGCCGCACTCCTGCGCGGTAACGGAGAAGAAAATGGCATCAAAGCGGCAGGTGCCTTTGGAAAGGCGCAGCTTCAAATGCCGTCCCTGCCCCACGGACTGCACGGCGTCCACCGTGGCGCCCAGCAGGGCGAACACAGGCCGGGGATTGCCGGCGCCGTAAGGCTCCAGCATGGAAAGCTCCTCCACCTCGGAAAGGGTCACGTCGCCGGGGCAAGTCACCGGGGCATCCACCTCCAGCGAGGAAATCGGCAGCTCGCCGTCCATGGAGGAACGGACAAATTTATTCATACGAACGCGAAACGCGTCGATGTTTTCTTATTTAATGGTAAAGCCTGCGGCCAACTCGTGGCCGCCGAAGCCGTCCAGCAAGTCCCCGCAGGATTCCAGCGCGGAGAAGAGATTGAATCCGCCGTAAGAGCGGCAGGAGCCCTTGCCGCAGCCGTCTTTCAGGTGGATCATAAAGCTGGGGCAGGAATACTTTTCAGAAAGGCGGGAAGCCACAATACCCACCACGCCTTGATGCCAGTTTTCGGAGGCGAGGACCAGCGCACTGCGCTCATCCGGCCGCAGGGATTCGATTTGCGCCACGGCATCGACGCAGATGGTCTGCTCCACGCTCTGACGTTCCCGGTTCAGGTCGCAAAGCGCTCTGGCAAGCTCCTCCGCCTTGGCGGGGTCCTCGGTTTCCAGAAGCTCCGCCGCAAGGTCCGCCTTGCCCATGCGCCCCGCCGCGTTGATGCGCGGGGAGAGGACGAAGCCGATCTGAATGGAGGTAATGGGCTTGCCCAAAAGTCCGGCCTCTTTCAAAAGGGCGTGGACCCCCACAAAGTCCGTGTGGGGCAGAGCCTCCAGTCCGCAGTGAACAATGGTGCGGTTTTCCCCCTCCATCCGCATGACGTCGGCAATGGTGCCGATGGCGGCCAGCGTGCAGTAGCGGGCAAAAAGGGCGTCCTCCCGGCTCTCGCCGCCAAGAGCCAGCACCAGCTTCAGCGCAACACCCACGCCCGCCAGATGTTTAAAGGGATACGGGCAGTCGGGCCGGTGGGGGTCCACCACCGCCGCCGCGTCCGGCAGATCGTCCTTGCACTCGTGATGATCGGTCACCACGGTGTCCATGCCGATGCTTTTGGCGTAGGCCACCTCGTCATTGCCGGTGATGCCGCAGTCCACCGTAATCATCAGCGTGGCGCCGGCATCGCGGAGGTTTTTGATCGCCTCGCAGGAAAGTCCGTAGCCGTCTTCAATCCGGCGGGGAATATACTGCATACAGTTGACTCCGCAGCGCTTGAGATAATCCATGACCACAACGGTGGAGGTGATGCCGTCCACGTCGTAATCGCCGAATACGGCGATGGTCTCGCCATCCGCAATGGCGCGCTGGATGCGCTCCACCGCCTTGTCCATATCAGCCATCAGCATGGGAGAAATGGTTAGGTAGCGCTCCCGATCCAGAAAATCGGCGGCAGCTTCCGCCGTGGTAATGCCGCGGGCAGCCAGTACCGCGGAGAGAAGGTACGAATATCCGGCAGAGCGCAGGAGCTCCACATCCTGCTGTTTCGGCTCGCCGATGTTCCACTTTTCAAATTTCACGAGGATGGGTCTCCCTTCCGAAGCAGAGTAATACCACTCCATAATAACTGTACTATTATAGCAAACTTCCCGGAAAACGTAAAGAAATTTCTATGTCGATGCGACAGGGTTCCCTTTGACGGGAAAGGGCTTGTCTGATACAATAACGAAAAGAATCCATTGTTTTTTCAAAGGAGGGACCCCTTTTGCGTCTTTTTCGCCGAATTACCAGTGCGTTTCTGGCCGCAGCACTGCTGAGTGCCGCGCTGTCGGTCAGCGCTTCCGCCGCCTCCACCGGTTTTACCGATGTGCCGTCCACAAACTGGGCCGCCGCCTCTATCACCCGCGCTGCCCGCGCCGGGCTGGTGCAGGGAGTTACAAAAACGACCTTTGGCCTTGGCCGCACCATGACCCGGGCGGCGTTTACGGTGATTCTGTGCCGCTTTTTCGCGTGGGACATGGTATCGCCCTCCGTGGGCTCCTTTACCGATAACCGCAGCAAAAACGCCTGGTATTACAGCGCCGTGGAAACCGCCTGCGCAAACGGAGCAGTCACGAAGCAGTCCGGGACGTTTCGCCCCAACGACGCCATTACCCGGGAGGAGATGGCCGTGATGCTGGTGCGGGCACTGGGCTACACCACGCTGGCCGGACTGGATCAAGGCATTGCGTGCCCCTTTACGGATGTGGAGTCCAACACAGGCTATCTGACCATGGCCTATTATCTGGGAATCTCCTCCGGCACAGGTGCCGCCGCATTTTCTCCGGAGAAAACCGCCACGCGGGAACAGGCCGTGGTCATGCTGATGCGGGTTTACGACCAGTATCTTAAAAAGACGCCGCAGAAGCTGGGCATTGCCGCCTCCGCAGACAATCTGACGGCCTTGAAGGGCTATACCGCCGTGGGAATCTCCGCCAAAAAGCTGACGGTCTCCGGCACGCTGAGCACTGCCATGACGGACAAGGACGTTACCGCCGTCACCGCGGCAGTAACGGCAGCAGGGGCAAAGCGGCTGGTACATATCTCCGGCAGCGCCGCAGCTTTGCGGAATGTGAAGGCAGCCGAGCTTGTGGCCGCCGTCAATGACGGGGGCTATGACGGACTGATGCTGGACATTGCCGCCGTTCCCGCCGCGCAGAAGGAAAGTCTCACCTTCCTGGTCACGGCGCTGAACGGCGCCCTCGGCAGCAAGCTTTTGTATGTGGTGTCCGATACGCCGACCAGCGACGGCACGGCCTACGGCTTTGACTACGCCGCCCTTGCAGGGCAGGCGGACAAACTCATTTTGCGCACCCCCGCCTACCAAAAGGCGGTGAACGGGTTCCCCACGGCTCCGCTGGAGCCGCTGGAGGAGGTCTATTACGCGCTGGTGGCATTGAAGCGCGCCGGTGTCAGCGGCGGGAAGCTCTCGCTGTGGCTGACGACCACCGGCTCCGTGTGGACGGGCTCTTCTGCCATCGGCAGTGTGCAGGCATCCGAAATAGAGGCTTTGCTGGGGGCAGCTTCCGTCTCCGGGCGGTACTCCTCCCGCTATGCGGCGGCGTATTTGTCCCGGTCGGTAAACGGCACCCGGACGGTGATCTGGTACAACGACGGGCAATCCGCCGCAGCCCGGGTGCAGCTGGGAGCCTTTCTGGGCGTCACCAGCGTGTGTTTGAGTGATCTTTCCTCCGTAGCAAACTATGCAGACTACTCCGTTGTGCAGGGATTGTCCGCATGAGACTAAAAAAATCCCCGCCTTTTCGGCGGGGATTTTTAATCTGCTGTTTTACAGGAACTTCTTCATGCCCTCGGTGGCAACGGAAAGATCGCCGGAGACGGTGACGGTGAACTTGATATTGTTCTTCTCGCCGAACTGATCCAGCCAGCCCAGGAAGTCCTCGGTCTCGCGGCCGATTTCCACGCCCACGGTCTTGCAGAGGTTGTCGATGAACACATGGGAGATGTCATAGTTGCCGGCATACAGACCGCTGATAAAACCGCGGAATGCGTCGAACGTCGTCAGTTTATATTCCTGCGCGTCAATCAGACGAATGTGATAGTGAATATCGTATGTCATCGTGGAGTTTGCCTCGATGCAAACCACGTTGCCGGGCTCGTCCTTCGCGGCATTGTTGATCAGTTCGATGAGTTGCTTGGTCTTGCCGGAGCCCTTTACGCCCATAATCAGTCTGACCATAGTAATCACTCCTGTTTCTTTTAGAATAGCAAGGGATTGGATGTCTTTTACTGGATTCAGCATATCATAAAGCGCAGGAAAAAACAACGTAAAAAAGGAAATTTAATCTTTGGTCATAATATGGATTGACAGCGGGGGCTTCACCCGTTAAAGTTTGAAGTAACGGGCATCGCACAAGAACTGTGCGATGCCCGTATTTGCGCTCTTTACTTTCCGAGCTTTGCTTCCAGCTCGGCCTTGCGATCCTCGTAGCCGGGCTTGCCCAGCAGGGCAAACATGTTCTTCTTATAGGCCTCCACACCGGGCTGGTCAAAGGGGTTCACGCCCAGCAGATATCCGGACAGGCCGCAGGAATACTCGAAGAAATAAATCAAGGCGCCGAGATTTTCGGCGTTCTTTTCCCCGGCTTCCACAATCACGTTGGGTACGCCGCCCTCCGTATGAGCAAGAAGCGTTCCCTCGGTGGCGCGGTCCCGGACAAAGTCCATGGATTTGCCGGCCAGGAAGTTCAGGCCGTCGCCGTCCAGATCGTCCCGCGGGACTTCCAGCTGGCGCGCGGAATCGCCGAAGCGCACCACGGTTTCAAACATTAGCCGCTTGCCCTGCTGAATGTACTGGCCCATGGAGTGCAGATCCGCCGTGAATTCCACGCTGGCAGGGAACAGGCCGCAGCCGTCCTTGCCCTCGCTCTCGCCGTAAAGCTGCTTCCACCATTCGGACATGAAGCGGAACGCAGGGTCATAGCAGGCCAGAATCTCCACACTCTTGCCGGTGCGGTAAAGCTCGTGGCGAATGGCGGCATAGCGCCATGCGGGGTTTTCCTCATAGCCTTCCTGCACGCACACGTCCATCATCTGCGCTGCGCCGCGCATCAGTGCGTCAATATCCACGCCGGCCACAGCGATGGGCAACAGACCCACGGCGGTCAGCACAGAATAGCGCCCACCCACGTCGTCGGGCACCACAAAGGTCTCCCAGCCCTCGGCATCTGCCAGGGACTTCAGTGCGCCGCGGGCTTTGTCGGTGGTGGCAAAAATGCGCTCACCTGCGCCGGCCTTGCCGTACTTTTCCTCCAGCTTAGCACGGAAGAAGCGGAACGCCACAGCGGGCTCCGTGGTGGTGCCGGACTTGGAGATCACGTTGACGGAAAAATCGTCGTCACCCAGAAGATCCAGCACCTCGCCCATGGCTTCGGAGGAAAGACCGTTGCCGACGAAATAGATGTTGGGGGTGTTCTTTTTCTTAAGATTATAGTTGGGGGAGCAGAGACACTCCACCACGCCGCGGGCACCCAGATAGCTGCCGCCGATGCCGATGACAACCAGCGCCTTGGAGTTGCTCTGGATTTTTGCCGCCGCGGCCTTGATGCGGCCATATTCCTCCCGGTCATAGCTGCGCGGAAGATGCACCCAGCCCGTAAAATCGCTGCCGGCTCCGGTTCCGTTTTGCAGCTTATCCTGGGAAATTTTCATCCGCGGCTGGATCGCTTCCTCGTAATGCGTGGGAATGAAGGTATCCATATGAAACAGTTTAACATTCAGCATTTTTCTGGCAGATCCTTTCTCTTATGTGGAAGATTGACAACACTTGCAGTATATCATTTTGCATGAAGTGAGACAAGAGTAAACCGCGTCGAAACTCACGAAACTTTCCCGCACAGGAAGGCGGTGCGCAAAAGGCGCATGGTCATCTGTCCCCAGGTCAGCCGCGGGACATCCTCCCCTGCCAGAATCGGCACCTCCCCGATGGCCTCGCCGTCGGAGGTCACGGTCAATGTACCCAGCACGTCGCCTTTTTGGACCGGGGCATTGATGCTCTGCGGGAGATTCAGCGTCTTTTCCAGGGCGGTGGCCTTGGCCTTTTCCAGCAGTACGGAGCTTTCCGCCAGCACCGGCTGCACCGTTTCCTGCATTCCCAAATGAACAGGCACAGGCGCCAGAGCCAGATCTGCCGTCAGATTCGTTAGGGCATAGGTGGAAAAGCCGTAGGACAAAAGCGTTTTGGCGTCCTCCTGCCGCTGGGGCGAGGTGGGGTCTTTCATGATGACCGCGATCAGCTCCATGCCGTCTTTTTCCGCAGTGGCGGAAATGCAGAACCCCGCCGAATCCGTGGAGCCGGTTTTCAGCCCCGTGGTCCCGGGATAGAAGCGCACCAGCTTGTTGGTGTTGACCAGAGACGAGGTGCCGTCCCGCAAGGTGTCCATCCAGATGGTGGTGTACTGCCGGATAGCCGGGTGCTTCAAAATCAGCTCCCGGGACATGAGGGCAATGTCGTACGCCGAGGTGACATGTCCCGCTGCGGGAAGCCCCGTGGCATTTTTAAAGCACGTATCGTTCATGCCCAGCTCCTTTGCACGCTGGTTCATGCATTCCACAAACGCGTCCTCGCTGCCTGCCAAATGCTCCCCAAGCGCCACGGCGCAGTCGTTGGCGCTGACCACGCAGACCGCCTTGAGCATATCGGACACGCTCAGCTGTTCGCCCTCCTTGAGCCAGATCTGCGACCCGCCCATAGAACAGGCGTGGGCCGATCCGGTAATCATGTCATCATAGCCGAGCTGCCCGGAATCAATGGCTTCCATGGTCAGCAACAGCGTCATGACTTTGGTGACGCTGGCAGGCTCCAGCTGCTCGTGCTCGTTTTTTGAAAAGAGCACCGTGCCCGTCTCCTTTTCCATCAGCAGTGCCGACGGTGCCGTAACATCCAGCGCATGCGCGCCGGTAGTCAGCACCACCACCGCGCACAGGGCCGCCACAAGTTTTTTCATCGCAGTCTCCCCCTTTTTCCGATCTTCCCTGTATTCTATGAAACGGCGCAGATTCTCATGCCCGCCCCGCCATTTTTCGAGTTGCAAAACGGAGAATCGTCTGTTATAATAGCATCGTTCGCAGCCGTAGTTCATCGGTAGAACGGCGGCTTCCCAAGCCGCACAGGTGGGTTCGATTCCCATCGGCTGCTCCAAAAAAGAAAGACAACACCAATGTGTTGTCTTTCTTTTTTCGCCGCTTTCGTGGGAGGTCGTCTGATTATTCATTGATTTGCGGGGAAAAAGTTCGCAAAACACGAAGTTTTGCTTTACAATCCATATTTAATTCGGTATAATGATAGATTGCTGATGAAATCTTTACACGAAACGGAGAATTGCGATGGCAATGATTGAATATGACGAATACAAGCAGAAGCTGACCGCCCTCGGGCCCGAGCTTGAAAAGCTGTCCGCCGCGCTGGATCTGGAAAGCGCGAAGTCGGAAGCGGCAAGGCTGGAGGATGAGACGGCGCAGGACGGCTTCTGGAACGATCTGGAGCGCTCCCAGCAGGTGACGCAGCGCCTGAAGCAGCTGCAGAATAAAGTCAACCGGCAGGAAAAGCTGCTGAAAACCTGGGACGATTTGAAAACGATGTGTGAGATGGGGCAGGAAGAGGACGATGATTCCCTGCTGCCGGAGCTGAAGAGTGAGTATGACATTCTGGTGGAAAAGGTGGAGGAAACCCGGATGACCACCCTGCTCACCGGAGAATATGACTCCAGCAACGCCATTTTGTCCTTCCACCCCGGCGCCGGCGGCACCGAGGCCCAGGACTGGGCGTCTATGCTTTACCGGATGTACACCCGCTGGGCGGAGCGTCACGATTTCAAGTACACCATTTTGAACTACGAAGACGGAGACGAAGCCGGCATCAAGGCGGCTACGATCTCCATCGAAGGCGAAAATGCCTACGGCCTTTTGAGAAGTGAAAACGGCGTGCATCGCCTGGTGCGTGTGTCTCCCTTTGATGCCAACGCCCGCCGCCAGACCTCCTTTGCAGCCGTCGAGGTCATGCCGGAGCTGCCGGACGACATGGAGATTGAGATTCGTCCCGAAGAGATTGAAATGCAGGCATGCCGCTCCTCCGGTGCCGGCGGCCAGCACATCAACAAAACCTCTTCCGCCGTGCGAATCAAGCATCTGCCCACCGGCATTGTGGTCTTTTGCCAGACGGAACGCAGCCAGTTCCAAAACCGCGACAACTGTATGAAGATGCTGCGCGCCAAGCTGGTAGAGTTGAAGCTGCAGCAGCACGCGGAAAAAGTTTCGGACATCAAGGGCGTGCAGATGAAGATCGAATGGGGCAGCCAGATCCGCTCCTACGTGTTTATGCCCTATCAGCTGGTGAAGGACACCCGCACGAGTTTTGAAACCGGCGGAATTGACGCCGTGATGGACGGCGATCTGGACGGCTTTATCAACGCATACCTGACCCAGCAGGCCACCGGTGAGCTGAAGAAGTAACTGACGACCAAATGTCTTGAAAAGGACGTGCCGCACGGGCACGTCCTTTATCATGCGGAGAAAACGATTATTCGATTTTGGAGGAATTGCGCGTTAATGAAGAAACATCCACAGAAGAATACTCCCCAGACGGCCGATGTGCCGCAGGAAAATAAAATGGGCTATATGCCCGTCAACAAGCTGATTATAAACATGGCCTTGCCTATGATGATTTCCATGATGGTGCAGGCGCTTTACAACGTGGTGGACAGCGTTTTCGTCTCCCGCATTTCGGAGAATGCGCTGACTGCCGTGTCTCTGGCCTTCCCCATGCAAAACCTGATGATCGCCGTGGCAGCCGGAACAGGTGTGGGCATCAACGCGCTTTTATCCCGCTCTCTTGGAGAGAAAAACTTCAAGCGGGCACGGGATACCGCCGTCAACGGCGTGTTTCTGGCCGTGCTGAGCTGTCTTGTCTTCATCATCATTGGGTTTACCGTGGTGGGAACCTTTTACCGCTCCCAGACCGACGTAGCCGAGATTGTGGATTACGGCGTGCAGTATCTGACCATTTGCTGCTGCATCTCGCCGGGACTGTTTTTGGGCATCACATTCGAGCGGCTGCTTCAGTCCACAGGCCGAACCATTTACACCATGATTACCCAGTCGCTGGGCGCCATCATCAATCTGATTTTTGATCCGCTGCTGATTTTTGGTCTTTTGGGTTTTCCCAAGCTGGGCGTGGCCGGTGCGGCCATTGCCACGGTGGCAGGACAAATCTGCGGCACCCTTCTGGCGTTTTACTTCTGCCGGAAAAAGAACCCGGAGGTGCCCCTGCACTTCCGCGGTTTCCGCCCCCAGGGAGAGATCATCAAGGCAATCTATGCGGTGGGTCTGCCCACCATCATCATGCAGTCCATCGGCTCCGTGATGGTATACGGCGTCAACCGCATTCTCATCACATTTTCCACCACGGCAACCGCCGTGTTTGGCGTGTACTTCAAGCTGCAGAGCTTCATCTTTATGCCGGTGTTCGGACTGAACAACGGTCTGGTTCCCGTCATGGCCTACAACTACGGCGCCCGAAACAAAGAGCGCATTATGAAAGCCATGAAGTTCGGCGTGCTTCTGGCCATGTGCATCATGGGAGTGGGCGTTCTTGCCTTCCAGCTCGTTCCCGGAACGCTGCTTCGATTCTTTGATGCTTCTGCCGCCATGCTGGAAATCGGCAGACCTGCTCTGCGGATTATTTCCATCAGCTTTATTCCCGCCGCGTTCTGCATCGTGTGCGGCTCCATGTTCCAAGCACTGGGCAATGGAGTATACAGCATGTTCGTCTCCGTCACTCGTCAGCTGATCGTGCTGCTACCGGCGGCATACCTGCTGAGCCTAACCGAGCAGCTGGAGCTGGTGTGGCTGGCTTTCCCCATTGCGGAAGTTGCCTCGGTCTGCGTCAGCACGCTGTTTTTCCGGCGGATTTACCGCCAGAGAATTTCTCCGCTGGAGAAGAATTAAAAGTTTACAAATATTGAACAAAAGGACACAGCCGGCATACCGCCGGCTGTGTCCTTTTGCATTGCAGGGAAATCATATGATGAGAGGAGTTTGTTTTTACTGTAAGATGTCAGCTCTTCAGATATTTCTGGGGGTCCACCGCGTCGCCGTCCTTGGTGACGGAGAAGTGCAGGTGGGGACCCTCGGCGCTCTCGGCCAGTGAAGTGGTGCCTACGGTGCCGATGGTCTGCCCGGCAGAGACCTTGTCGCCCTTCTTCACCCCGGGCTGCGCCTGCAAATTGGCGTACGTGGTCTGATAGCCGTCATTGTGGGAAAGCACCACGGTAGTGCCCATCAGTTCATCGTCCGTGACGGAGAGCACCGTGCCTGCGCTGGCGGCCAGTACCTTTGTCCCCTGTGCGGCGGCGATGTCAATGCCGTCATGGGTGCGCCAGTCATCCAGCGTGGCGCTGTACTGAAGCTGATCCACGCTGAAGGCCGCCACCACATCTCCGCTCAGTGGGGAAACCGTTAGGCTGGGTGCCTCGGCCTCCACCGGCGTGGGGTCAACCGTCTCCACGGTCTCCACCGGGATTTCCGGCATCTCCACCTTCTTGGCAGTGGGGACGGTCTTTTCCTCCGGCGCCTTTTCAGGCACCGAGACTGGGGCGGACGCCTCCACGCTCTGGGTGGCTTCCGTCTGCGCACCGGTATCGCTGCGATTGAGCAGGAACCACGTTCCCGCCACCACCACCGCGAGACATCCCACAGCTGCAAGCACGTAGCGTCCCGTGCCGCGCAGCAGTCTTTTTGGTTTTTGGGTCATAAAAATCCCTCCTTTTCCCAGCAGTATGGGCAAAAAGGCAGGAAGTTATACCGAATAATGAGAAAAGATCCGTTTCCTTTCGGAAACGGATCTTTTTGGTGCTTTTCTTACTTCACGATTAGGGTCTTGCCGGTCATTTCCTCCGGCGTTTCCAGACCCAGCACATCCAGAATGGTCGGCGCAATGTCGGCAAGTCTGCCGCCGTCGCGCAAAACCGTTCCGGCACCCACCAGAATAAAGGGAACCGGATTGGTGGTGTGGGCAGTCATAGGGCTGCCGTCGGGCTGGAGCATGGTGTCCGCGTTGCCGTGATCGGCAGTCACCATGGCGATGCCGCCCATTTTCAGCGTGGCGTCAATGACCTTGCCCACGCAGGTGTCCACCGTCTCCACGGCCTTTACCGCCGCGTCAAAAACGCCGGTGTGGCCCACCATGTCGCAGTTGGCAAAGTTGAGAATGATGACGTCGTAGGCGCCGGACTCAATCCGCTCCACGCACTTGGTGCAGACCTCCTCCGCGCTCATCTCCGGCTGCAGATCATACGTTGCAACCTTGGGGGAAGGAACCAGAACCCGATCCTCGCCGGGAAACACCGTCTCACTGCCGCCGTTGAAGAAGAACGTCACATGGGCGTATTTCTCCGTCTCGGCAATCCGCAGCTGGGTCAGACCCATCTTGGAAAGGTACTCGCCCAGACCGTTTTTCACCAGCACACGGGGGAACGCCACTTCCACATTGGGCATGGTGGCGTCATATTCCGTGTTGCACACGAAGGTGAGGGGGAAAAACTGGTGGGTAAACCCGTCAAAATCGGGGTCCACCAGAGAGCGGGTAATTTCCCGCGCCCGGTCAGGACGGTAGTTGAAAAAGATCACACTGTCGTTGTCGGAAATCGTGCCGTCGGTGTCGCAGACAACCGGCTCCACAAATTCATCGGTGATTCCCTTGTCATAGGAATCCTTGACAGCGCCCACGGGCACGGGATTGAAGGTCGCACCCTCGCCGTAAACCATGGCGTCGTACGCCTGCTCCACCCGGTCCCAGCGCTTGTCGCGGTCCATGGCGTAATAGCGGCCCATGACGGTTGCAATTTTTCCGATGCCAAGCTCCCGGCACTTTTCCACGGCGGCGGCAACATAGTCCGCGCCGGAGGTGGGGGAGACGTCCCGGCCATCCAGGAAGGCATGGATATAAACTTTTTCAAGCCCCTGTTTCTTTGCCATTTCCAGCAGTGCCCACAGATGATTGATGTGGGAGTGCACGCCGCCGTCAGACAACAGACCCATCAAGTGAAGGGCCGTGCCCTTTTCCTTGCAGGATTGCATGGCGCGCAGATAGGCGGGATTTTCAAAAAAGCTCCCGTCCGAAACGGCATTGGTGATGCGGGGCAGGTCCTGAAACACGACGCGGCCGCCGCCGATATTGGTGTGGCCGACCTCGCTGTTGCCCATCTGCCCTTCGGGCAGACCGACATCCAGGCCGGAGGCCTGCAGCTCGGTATGGGCGTATTCGGCAAAGAGCTTATCCAGCCGCGGCGTATTGGCCGCGGCAATGGCGTTGCCCTTTCTCTCATTGGTGAGGCCGAAGCCGTCCATAATGATCAGGATCGTAGGCGTTTTATTCATAATTGAATGTTCCTCATTTCGCGCGCAAGGACATTTCAGTCCTGATTGGCAGCATTGATGATGTCAACAAACTGCTCGGGCTTCAAGGCGGCGCCGCCGATGAGGCCGCCGTCAATATCGGGCTGGGCAAGCAATTCCGCAGCGTTCTTCGGATTCATGGAGCCACCGTACTGAATGGTAACAGAGCGGGCAACCCGGGCACCATACAAAGAGCGGATGGTGGCGCGGATATTGCCGCAGACCTCGCCGGCCTGCTCCGCCGTGGCGGTCTTGCCGGTGCCGATGGCCCAGATGGGCTCATAGGCGATGATGCAGCGGCGCAGCTTGTCGGCGCTCACGCCGTACAAAGCGCCCTTGACCTGCAGCGCAATCCAGTCACCGGTGATGCCGGTCTCGCGCTGATCCAGCGTCTCGCCCACGCAGATGATGGGGTTCATGCCGGCATCCAGCACAGCGTGGACCTTCTTGTTGACGATCTGATCGGTTTCGCCAAAATACTGACGGCGCTCACTATGGCCGCAGATGACATACTTCACAGCCAGATCCTTGAGCATATTGGCGGAGACTTCGCCGGTGTAGGCGCCCTTCTCCTCGTAGTACACGTTCTCGGCACCCACGGCAATGCGCAGATCCTTGAAGGCCTTTGCAGCCGTTGCGATGTTGCAGGAGGGAACGCAGATCAGTGTGTCGCACCACTTGGCGCGGGGCATGATCTTCTTCATTTCCTCGGCGAATTTCTTGGTTTCGGAAGCAGTCATATTCATCTTCCAGTTGCCGGCAATAACAGTTTTACGATATCTGCGGTTCATGACAGTGATTCTCCTCTTCTTATTCTATCTATAATTTCAATCAAAAATTGTCGAAACGTTCAAAAAGTGCCCGCACTTTTTGAAAAAGGATGCGGCCTGCTGCATCGCACTCGCCGTTAAAACGGCTCGCACGTTTGCTGGCCGAGCGGTATTTTTGCCCACGTACACGCCGCGGTCAAAAATAATTTTATTTGATTTCGCCGCTTTTGCCGCGGTGAAACTCGGTGAGACCCGAAAATCACGATGGGGAAACGGGAAATTGTTAGGGTGAGTCTTTTACTTGTCTTGCAGGCAGGCAACACCGGGCAATTCTTTGCCCTCCAGAAATTCAAGGCTTGCGCCGCCGCCGGTGGAAATGTGGGTGATCTTGTCGGCAAAGCCCAGCTGCTCCACAGCCGCCGCGCTGTCGCCGCCGCCCACGATGGTGATGGCGCCGGATTCGGCTAGAGCCTTGGCCATGGCACGAGTGCCGCCGGCGAAGGCATCAAACTCGAAAACGCCCATGGGGCCGTTCCACACGACGGTGCCGGCGCCCTTGACGGCGGCACAAAACGCCTCCGTGGTCTTGGGTCCGATGTCCAAGCCCTGCATATCGTCGGGAATGGCCATCGTATCCACTGTGACGGGCGTTGCATCGGCAGAAAATTCCTTTGCCGCCAGCGTATCGGTGGGCAGGAGGAGCGTTACGCCCTTGTCCTTTGCCTTTTGGATCATCTCCAGCGCATAGGACTCCTTGTCCGCCTCCAGCAGGGACTGACCGATTTTGCCGCCCTGTGCGGCTGCAAACGTATAGGCCATGCCGCCGCCGATAATGACGGTGTCGGCCTTTTCGAGCAGGTTGTTGATGACGTTGATCTTGTCGGAAACCTTGGCGCCGCCCAGCACCGCCACAAACGGGCGCTTGGGATCGTCCAGGGCCTTGCCCATGATCTCCAGCTCCTTGGCAACCAGGAAGCCGGACACGGCAGGCAAATAGTCGACCACACCAACCGTGGAGGCATGGGCACGGTGAACCGTGCCGAATGCGTCGGACACAAAGAGCTCGCCCAGAGAGGCCAGCTTCTTTGCGAAAGCCGGGTCGTTCTTTTCTTCCTCGATGTGGAAGCGGGTGTTTTCCAGCAGCAGGATCTGACCGGGCTTTAGGGCTGCGGCCTTGGCTTGAGCGTCTTCGCCGATGACGTCTTTTGCAAAGATCACGTCCTTGCCCAGAAGCTCGGAAAGGCGCTTTGCAACGGGTGCAAGGCTCAGTTTGGTCTTCCACTCACCCTTGGGCTTGCCTAGATGGGAGCAGGCGATGACGGCTGCACCGTTTTCCAGCAGGTATTTAATGGTGGGCAGAGCGGCAACAATACGCTTGTCCGAAGTGATTTCTCCAGTCTCCTTGTCCTGCGGCACGTTGAAATCGCAGCGCAGCAGAACCTTTTTGCCGTGAACATCCACGTCCAGAATCGTTTTCTTGTTGTAATTCATAAAAAGCCTCCTTCAGGATAAATTCAGCCTGAGTTTTTTAGTTTTCCGCCATGGTTCCGGTATCCTTCAAGCCGGAAAATCCGGTCTGACGCAGAGCCTCGTATACACACACGGCCACTGTGTTGGAAAGGTTCAAGCACCGGGCACCGGGGATCATGGGCAGGCGGATGCATCTGTCCCGGTACTCCTCCCGGAACGCTTTGGGAAGGCCCGTGGTCTCCTTTCCGAAAAAGAGCCAGCTGTCCGTTGTGAACGCCGCCTCTTCATAGGAATGGGGCGCCTTGGCAGTGGTCAGCCAGAGATTGCTCTTGGCCTCCGGATGCCGGGCAAAAAAGTCCGAGAGGTTCTCATAATCGAATACCTTGACCAAATGCCAGTAGTCCAGTCCCGCACGCTTCACCGCCCGGTCGGAAATGTCGAAGCCCAGGGGGCGAATCAGATGCAGCGCCGTGCCTGTTGCCGCACAGGTTCTGGCAATGTTGCCGCAGTTTTGTGGAATTTCCGGTTCAACCAGGACAACATTTAACATCAATAACCCGCTCCTTTTTTGCGAACGGCCTTTATTGTAATCCTTTACGCTCACAAATTCAACTGTAAAATGTAAAGAAATCTTGATTTTGGGGAGAAATTCCCGCTAAAGGAACGCAAATTCTGCAAAACGACGAATTTTTACCAAAAAAATCGGGAGGAACGCTGTAAAATCTGCAAAGGGACCACAAAAAACGGTCAAATTGCCAAAAAGACTGTGCAAATTTCTCCGAATGATTTCCCCGGGGCCACTGGATTTTTCGTAGAACTTTGCTATAATAATTTTATCAATTCGTAAAGGAGGGGATACCGATGGATCAGATGCGAGTTATTTTGTGTTTGACCGGACACTCCTCCGGGGAGTCAGACAAGCCGCTGATGCTGGAGACCATTCTTTTTTGTCCCATCCTGACCTGGGTGAGCGAAAAACTGAAGGCCCACGGCGTGAGGCGGTTTTTTGTTGTCTGTGATGAGCAGGACGCCGCTGCGGCCAGGGCCTGCTTCACACCGGATGATGATGTGACGGTTTCTGCCGACGAGCAGGATCTCGCGGCATTTTTGAAAGAGGACGGCCCGGTTGCCGTCATCCCCGGTCCAGTCGTTCCGATCAGCGATGATTTGGAGGCGGAGGAAAACTGTGCCTTTACTGCAGACGCTGCCGCGCTGCAGGACAGTCTTGCAGATGCGGACGTGCATTCCGTCCGGGGCGCTGCGCCGCTTTCCGGCTACGCCAGTGTGGAGAGCGTCAGCGATATTCAGGACTTAAGCCCGCTGTGTCGGGAGGATGTTACTGACCGGCTGGCAGAGGGCGGCGTCACCTTTTTGGATCGCTACGCCGTGTATATTGACCCGCGGGTGTGCATTGGGCGGGGCACCTACGTTCTGCCCGGAACCATTTTGCGCGGAAACACGGTGATCGGAGAAAACTGCGAAATTGGTCCCAACACCATGATTCGGGACTGCACCATCGGAAGCGGCACAAGCGTCAACGCCTCCCAGCTCAACGAGAGCACGGTGGGTGAGCGCACCAATGTGGGGCCGTTTGCCTACGTTCGGCCAAACTCCCATATCGGGGACGAGATCAAGGTCGGTGACTTTGTGGAGGTCAAGAATTCCACCATCGGGAACGGTACGAAGATTTCCCATCTCACTTATGTGGGCGACAGCGACGTGGGCGAACACGTCAACTTTGGCTGCGGAACCGTCACCACGAACTACGACGGGTTCAAAAAGCACCGCTGCACCATCGGGGACCATGCGTTCCTGGGCTGCAACACCAATTTGATCGCGCCGGTGAAAATCGGCACCGGCGCCTATACCGCCGCCGGCAGCACCATCACAAAGGATGTGCCGGATGATGCGCTGGCCATTGCCCGGGAACGGGAAACCATCAAGGAGGGCTGGGCCGCTTTTCAGCGTCAGCTCAACGGAAAAAAATAACACATGCTCATATAGAAAGAATCAAATACAATATAAAAATGGAGAAGAAAGAGGGCACTTGAAATGATTTCTCACGGAAAAGACATCAAGATTTTCACAGGCAATGCCAATCCGAAGCTTGCAGCGGACATTTGCAAGCTGATGGGTACCAAACTGGGCGAGGCGGAGGTCGGAACTTTCTCTGACGGCGAGATTTTTGTCTCCCTGTATGAGACCGTCCGCGGCAGCGACGTTTTCGTGGTTCAGTCCACCTGCAGCCCCGTTAACAACAACTTGATGGAACTGATGATTATGATCGATGCACTGAAGCGCGCTTCCGCAGGCCGCATCACCGCCGTCATGCCCTATTACGGCTATGCCCGTCAGGACCGCAAGGCCAAGGCCCGCGATCCCATCACCGCCAAGCTGGTTGCCAATATGCTGACCACCGCCGGCGCTGACCGCGTGCTGACCATGGACCTGCACGCCTCCCAGATTCAGGGCTTCTTTGACATTCCTGTGGACAATCTGGCCGGCAACCCCATTTTTGTGGATTACTACGCCAAGAAGTTCGGCGCCGAGTGCGAGAACATGATGGTCGTCTCCCCGGACGTGGGCTCTGTGTCCCGTGCCCGTGCTTTCGCTCAGAAGCTGCATATGAATCTGGCCATCGTGGACAAGCGCCGTCAGAAGGCCAACTCCTGCGAAGTCATGAACGTCATCGGTGATGTTTCCGGCATGGACTGCATCCTGTTTGATGACATGGTGGACACCGGCGGATCTCTGTGCAACGCGGCCCAGGCTCTGATCGATATTGGACATGCCAAGTCCGTCCACGCCTGCGCATCTCACGGTGTGCTCTCCGGCCCCGCCATCGAGCGCATTTCCAACAGCTGCATCACCGAGCTTGCTCTGCTGGACACCGTGCCCGCCTCTGAAGCCGTTGCACAGTGCGATAAGATTAAGTATCTGACCGTCGCTCCCATGTTCGCCGAGGCCATCGAGCGCATTTATCAAGAAGTTTCCATTTCCAAGCTGTTCCGCTAAGTCGTCGGAGCAAATTCCGCATCCTTCGCTTCCGCGCAGGGCGCGAAAGCTCTCTCGCTCCATTGCTCCTCCTCTTCGGTCAAAACCCGCTTTCGCTGGGCTTTTGCCCGAGCTGAGAACCGGGGTCACGGGAGCAAATTCCGCATCCTTCGCTTCCGTGCAGGGCGGATGTTTCCTTACAAATGAAAAGTATCAAACCAGGCGGGGAAGTTTCACTTTCCCGCCTGGTTTGGCCGCACAGCAATCAAGTTTCGGAGGGAAATTATGTTTTTTTCCAAGAAGTCTTTAGCACCCACGTGGATCATTGCAGGGCTGGGCAATCCCGGCGACAAATACGCCAAAACTCGCCACAACATGGGCTTCATTACAGCCGATCTGTTGGCTGAGCAAAAAGAGGTCAAGCTCAGCAAGCTCAGCTTCAAGTCCGCTTTTAACCTAATTGATTTCGGGGGCACCCGCTGCATTCTAATGAAGCCCCAGACCTTTATGAATCTGTCCGGCGACGCCATTCGGGATGCCGCACAGTTTTACAAGATTCCAGCCAGCCACGTCCTGGTGATCTATGACGACGTCTCCCTGCCCGTGGGTAAGATTCGCGTGCGCCCTTCCGGCAGCGCCGGCGGACATAACGGCATCAAGAGCATCATCGCCCAGCTGGGCACCGACGTCTTTCCCCGGGTGAAAATCGGCACCGGCTCTCCCGCAGATCCGGAACACGATATGATCTCCTGGGTGATCGGAGAGCCTTCTCAATCCGAGAAGAAGCTGCTGGTGGACGCCTTTAACCAGGCGATTTCCGCCGCAGAGTGCATTGTGGAAAACGACGGCGACTGCCAGAAAGCCATGAACCAGTTCAACTGACGCGCTGAACTCGTCGCACGGTGAAATGTATTTTTTCAGCCGGATTTTACGAATGCTGATCCTGCTGCTAAATATTTGCTAATGTGCATATCATATTTTGTATCCGTAAGAATTTTTAGACACACCCCGGCGAATTTCGCCGGAGTGCGCCCGCAAGCCGCACACGGCTTGCAGGCGGGGAACAAAATACAGCGGATTTTGTTCCCTTTGATTAAATGTGAACGACACCCATCCTGGGTTTCTTTCACCGTTTCTTCCTTCCCGTTATCGGGTCTTTTCCGTTAAGCCGCATCTTTTTAGGCACACCCCGGCGAATTTCGCCGGAGTGCGCCTATGCACGCGTTAAACTTCCATATTTTGTAATTTTGGAGTGTTTATGGAACAGCTTCTGAAAAAACTGAATACGATTCCGGAAATTGAGGAATTGGTTAGGGACATTGAAAACGGAGGCTGCCCCGCAGAGATTTCCGGACTTCAACCGGTGCACCGCGCACTTTTGGGTGCGGCGATTGCCAGCGCATCAAGGCGAAGCGCCGTCTTTGTGTGCGGCGATGAGCGGGAAGCCCAGACGCTGGTTTCCGACCTTGCCGCCATTACGGGCGTAAAGCCCGCGCTGCTGCTGGCGCGGGAGTGGCAGTTCCGGGCCAATGCGGTGGCTTCCCGTTCGTGGGAGCAAAACCGCCTGGCGGCGCTTTATGCGCTGGCCCGGGGCAAGGCACCCATTACCGTGGCAACTGCGGATGGACTGATGGCCCGGACGCTGCCGAAAAAGCTGCTGATTGCGTCCTCCGTTTCCCTAAAGGTCGGTGGGCGGACAGATCTTTCCAAGCTCATTGAGCATCTGACCGCAGCCGGCTACACCCGCTGCGAGCAGGTGGAGGGCGTGGGTCAATTTGCCCTGCGCGGCGGCATTTTGGACGTCTTTTCCCCGCTGATGGAAAATCCCGTCCGGTGCGAGTTCTTTGACGACGAGATTGACTCTCTGGGCGTTTTTGATCCCGGATCTCAGCGCCGAACCGGCAATGTGAAATCCGCCCGGATTCTGCCGGCGGCGGAGGTACTGCCTTTCGCCGCAGAAGGCGGGCTTGCCGGACTTGCCGACAAGCTAGAAGCGCTTGCAAAGAAACTGGCCAAACGGCAGAAAACAGAGGCCATTGTGGAAACGCTCCGCGCTGACGCGGATCGATTGCGGGGCGGAAGCGTTCCCGGCGGTATGGACCGCTATCTCGCCGCAATTTGCCCGGAGATGACCACGGGCGCCGACTATCTGCCGGACGATGCGGTGGTGTTCTTCAGTGAGAGCAGCCGGGTGGACGAGCGGGTGAAAAACACGCTCCTTCAGATCAAGCAGGACATTGAGGCCCTGACCGAGGGCGGCGTGCTGGCCGGGGACTATGCCCGTCTGGTGCTTTCTGACGGGGAATTCTATGCGCGGCTTTCCGATTTCCCGGTGATTATGGCCGACTCCCTGCCCACATCACGTCTGCCTCTGCGGCCAAAGGCGCTGCTCAGCTTGAACGTCAAGCAGCTCTCGTCCTACGGCGGCAGTCTGGATACCGCCATCACGGACATGGAGCACTACCGTGCCAACAATGACCATGTGCTGGTGCTCTGCGGCGGTGAAACCCGGGCGAAAAATCTGCTCTCCCTGCTGACAGAGCGGGGGATTTCCGCCGTGCTGGACTTAAACGGCAACGATATGCCCGCACCCGGCGAGGTGCGCATCACGCTGGGCGCACTGTCTGCCGGCAGCGAGTATCCGTTTTTGCATCTGGCGATTCTGACGGAGGGGCAGCTGCTCTCCACCCGGAAAAAACGCCAGCAGAAGCTGAAAAAAGAATCCAATCGGCAGAAGCTGCAATCCTATACCGATCTGACTCCCGGTGATCTGGTTGTCCATGTTCACCACGGCGTAGGTCGGTTTACGGGCATTCAGAAAATGCCCGTGGACGGCGTGGAAAAGGATTATATCCGCATCGACTACGCCGGCGGCGACTGCCTGTACGTTCCCGTGACCCAGCTGGATCTGGTGTCCAAGTACATCGGCTCCGGCGAGGATGCCCAAGAGCATGCCAGACTTTCCAAACTGGGCGGCACGGAATGGGCGAAGCAGAAATCCCGTGCTAAGGCTGCGGTCAAGGACCTTGCCAAGGGTCTGATCGCCCTGTACGCCCAACGTGCCCGGCAGCCGGGTTTCGCCTTTTCACCGGATTCTGCGTGGCAGCAGGAATTTGAGGATGCGTTTCCCTACGACGAGACGGACGATCAGCTGCGGGCCATTATCGAAATCAAAAAGGACATGGAACGTCCCCGTCCCATGGATCGGCTGCTCTGCGGCGACGTGGGCTACGGCAAGACGGAGGTCGCCCTCCGGGCTGTGATGAAGTGCATTCTGGACGGAAAGCAGGCTGCCATTCTGGTTCCCACCACGGTTCTGGCCCAGCAGCACTATGCCACGGCGCAAAGCCGCTTTCGGGCGTTTCCGGTCAAAATTGAGGTGCTCTCCCGATTCACCTCCACCAAGGATCAGAAGCGGATTCTCGCCGCCATGGCTGACGGCAGCGTGGATCTGGTCATCGGCACCCACAAGCTGATTCAAAAGAACATTCATTTTAAGGATTTGGGTCTGCTGGTCATCGACGAGGAGCAGCGCTTCGGCGTGACGCACAAGGAGCGACTCCGGGAGATGGCCAAGCAGGTGGACACGCTGACTCTGACGGCTACGCCCATTCCCCGGACGCTGAACATGGCACTTTCGGGTCTGCGGGATATGTCCACCATCGAGGAGCCGCCTCGAGATCGTCAGCCCGTCCAGACCTACGTTCTGGAACATGACTGGGCCATTCTGGAGGACGCCATGCGCAAGGAGCTGGCCCATGGCGGACAGATCTACTATCTGCACAATCGGGTGGAAACCATTGCCCTGACAGCTTCCCGCATTCAGAAAACACTGGGGGAGGACGTGCGTATCGTCGTCGGCCACGGCAAGATGAGTGAGCAGGAGCTTTCCTCCGTCATGCAGGCCATGGTGGACGGCGAGGCAGATATTCTGGTCTGCACCACGATTATCGAAACCGGCATTGATATTCCCAACGTGAATACACTGATTATTGAAGACGCCGACCGCATGGGGCTTGCCCAGCTGCACCAGATTCGCGGACGCATCGGGCGCTCTGCCCGGCGGGGCTATGCCTATCTCACCTACCGCCGGGGCAAGGTTTTGCAGGAAAACGCCGCCAAGCGGCTTTCCGCCATCCGGGAATATGTGGAGTTTGGCTCGGGCTTCCGCATTGCCATGCGGGATCTGGAAATTCGCGGCGCCGGCAATCTGCTGGGCCCCGAACAGTCCGGGTATATGATGGCTGTGGGCTATGACCTCTATCTGAAGCTTTTGGAGGAGGCCGTTCTGGAGGAAAAGGGCGAGGAGAAAAAGAGTGTGCCCGACTGCGTCGCCGACCTCACCGTCAGCGCCAACATTCCCGAAAGCTACGTGTCTGCACCGGAGCAGCGGATGGATCTTTACCGCCGGATTGCTGCCGTGCGCAGCAGCGAGGACAGTGAGGACGTGCTCGACGAGCTGATCGACCGCTACGGTGAGCCGCCCAGAAGCGTGCTTGCCCTGCTGGACGTTGCCCTGCTCCGTGCCGCCGCGGTGAAAGCCGGCATCAGCGATATTACCCAGAAGGGGGAAAAGCTGCTTTTGACCTTTGGCGCGTTCCGCCCGGAGGTGCTAGCCGGGGTCTGCGGTCTTGCCAAGTATCAGCGGCGGCTGACGCTCTCCGGCAGCGATACCCCTGCCCTGGCTCTGACGCTCCGTCCCGGCGAGGATGTGCTGGACACGGCGCTGACGCTGGTGGAAGATCTGTCCCTGTCTGCCGCAGGTGCGGAATAAGCTTGTATTCGCCCGAACGCGGGCGTAAAATCAGTTCGTATGGCACGGCGGACAATTCGCCGGGAAATTGGAGGAACCACGATGAAAAAGAAACTCTCTGGGCTTTTGGCGCTTTTGCTGTGCCTCACATGCCTTGCAGGCTGTGGGAGCAAAAGCGGAAAGACCAAGGCCGGTCTTTACTACGATGCCACCGGCATTTCCCCCGACGCGGTGCTATTGACCGTGGACGGGTGGGATGTGACTGCCGACCGGTATCTTTACTGGCTGACCTACAACTGTGATTACATTACCAACTACTATAAGCAGGCCGGCAAAACCGTGGACTGGAACGAGAGCCACAGCGGCCAGACACTGGCTGACTATGTGAAGTCCCAGGCACTTTCCACCACGGCGCTGTACGCCGAGGTGGAATCCTGGGCCAAGAAATACGGCTGCGAAATTTCCGACGAGGATTTGAGCGGCATCGACACCCAGTGGGACGCCATGGTGCGCCAGTACGGCGGTGAGGACGCCTACACCGCCGAGCTTGCCTATATGGGCATCGACAAGGCCTCCGCCCAGCTGATCTCCGCCGACTACTATCTCTACAACCATCTTTACGAGCTGTATTCCACCGAGGGCAGCGAACTTTATCCTGCACAGGCCGATGTGGATGCCTACGCCCAAGAAAAGGGATACCTCACCGTGGATGAGATTCTGGTGTCTACGGCAGATGTGGCCGACGGCGACACCGCCGCCATGGCCGAAAAGCGGGAGCGGGCGGACATGATTCTCGGTAAGCTCAACGCCAGTTCCGACCCCTTGACCTACTTTTCCACCCTGGCCGGTACATACTCCGACGATGACCGGGAGACCTATCCCGACGGCTTTACCTTTGCCCCCGGCGTCGGCACCATGTCCGACGCCTTCGAGACGGCGGCTCAAACGCTGGAGGAAAACAAGTGGAGCGACGTGGTGGAGTCTGACGAGGGCTTTTATATCATTCTCCGCAAGCCGCTGGACACAGATACCGTGTCCGCCGACTACTTCGACAATCTGCTGAAAACTGCAGCTGACAACGCTGACATTACGTATTCCGACGATTATGATTCTCTGGATGTGGCCGATCTCTGTACAAAACTTGCAGACGCACGAGCCAAGCTGAATCTTACCGCCGGCGATTCCTCCGCATTCGGCACCCTTCCCGCCGCCACGCCGGAAGAGGGTGGCACCGGCGATTCCTCCGCCGCTGCCGCATCCTCTGCGAACTAAATTTTGTTGGATTCATTTTCCAACCATTTGGGATTTGGGCAACTTGCCCAAATCCCAAACCATTTTGTCAAAGATTTAACAAATTTTCTCGAACCCCTCAAAAACCCATTGACGGAGGACGTAAAATCTCCTATAATTGGTTTTGTTGGCGGAGGCGTCTGCCAGTGTGTCAAAAATTTAGCAATCTTGTTTGTTTTTTGACAATTTCGTATTCCCGACAGGGTACAGCCGGAAACCCGACTGACTCTGCCTTAAAAAAATTGAAATGATAAAATGGAGGCAAATTATGAAAGATCTGTACGTAGTTAATTGCTGCAGAACCGCTATCGGCTCCTTCGGCGGCTCCCTGAAAGGCACCCCCGCTGCTGACCTGGGCGCTATCGCCGTCAAGGAAGCACTCAATCGCGCAGGCGTGAAGCCCGAGCAGGTCGATGAGGTCATGTTCGGCTGCGTCCTGACTTCCGCTCAGGGCCAGAACGTTGCCCGCCAGGTTTCCGTCAAGGCCGGCATCCCCTATTCTGTTCCCTCCTACACCATCGGCATGGTGTGCGGCTCCGGCATGAAGTCCCTCATCGAAGGCGCACGCGCCATTCTGGCCGGCGACGCTGACGTGATTGTCTGCGGCGGCACCGAGAACATGTCCGCTGCTCCTTTTGCCTCCATGGATGCCCGCTGGGGCGCTCGCATGGGTGACAAGAAGCTGGTCGACACCATGATTAAGGATGGCCTGTGGGATGCATTCAACAACTACCACATGGGCACCACCGCCGAGAACATCTGCGACAAGTGGGGCATTACCCGCGAGGAGCTGGACGAGTTCTCCGCTGCTTCCCAGCAGAAGACCGAAGCCGCCCAGAAGGCCGGCAAGTTCGACGACGAAATCGTTGCCGTCCCCGTGAAGGTCAAGAAGCAGGTTGTCGACTTCAAGGTTGACGAGTTCCCCAAGGCTGGCACTACGCTGGAAGGCATTTCCAAGCTGCGTCCCTGCTTCCCCGTTGGCCCCGACGGCGTGGAAGAGTCCATTGTTGATACCTTCGAGCCCACGGAGGTTCATGAGGCGGATGCCCACAAGCATGATCAGCGCGTGACCGCTGCTTCCGCTTCCGGCATTAACGACGGCGCTGCAGCTCTGGTGCTCTGCTCCGGCGAAGCTGTTGCAAAATACGGTCTGAAGCCCATGGCCAAGCTGGTTGGCTGGGGCCAGGGCGGTGTTGATCCCAAGATCATGGGTGTCGGCCCCGTTCCCGCTTCCCGTCAGGCAATGGCCAAGGCTGGCGTGACCATCGACGACATCGATCTGGTCGAGGCCAACGAGGCATTTGCCGCTCAGTCCATCGCAGTTGCACGTGAGCTGCACTTCGACATGAGCAAGGTCAACGTCAACGGCGGCGCCATTTCTCTTGGCCATCCCGTCGGCGCTTCCGGCGCTCGTATCGTTGTCACTCTGCTGCACGAGCTGCAGAAGCGCAGCGATGCCAAGAAGGGTCTCGCCACGCTGTGCATCGGCGGCGGCCAGGGCGTTGCCACCGTTTGGGAGAAGTGCTAATTCTCCGTTCCTAACTGAACACAAAAATGCGTCCGGGATTTCCCCGGACGCATTTTTTATGTTAAAATGCAACCAAAGCCCGCTTTCGTGCATCTTGGTATATATCAGCCCATGAGGACGTCGGCGCCGTGCGCCGGAAGGACAGGAGGGACCCGGAATTGCAGGACAGTTTAAGTGCCCGTTTTCGCATCGGCGATTCCGCCGCACTGGAGGAAGTGATAGACCGATACAGTGCCTATGCCGCCAAGATCATCTCGGTATTCTTGAATCAGACGCTGCCACCGGAGGACATGGAAGAAACGCTCTCTGACACGTTTCTTGCCCTGTGGGGCAGCCGCGAGCGCATTGAGGGCGACATCAAGCCGTATCTTGCCGCCGTCGCCCGCAACGCTGCCCGGACCCGGCTGCGGAAATACCACCCTATGGAACCGCTGCCGGAGGAACCGCTTTTGGCGGACGGCGCACCCACACCGGAGCAGGCCACCGAAAAAGCGGAGCAACGGGCCGCGGTGCATCAAGCACTGGAAGCGCTGAACAGCGCGGACCAAGAGCTTTTTCTCCGTTTTTACTACCTGGACCAGACCGTGGCGGAAATTGCCGCTGTCACGGCGCAGAACGAATCCACTCTGAAAAGCCGTCTGAAACGCGGGCGGGAAAAAATGCGGCAGTATCTTATTGAAAGGGGGCTTGCTTGATGACAGACCGTGATTTTCTAACAGAGGAAGAGCTGGACGCTCTGTTGCCGTCCCCGCCGATTTTTAACGTTGGAGCGGTGAAGGAACGGGTTCTGACGCAGATCTCCCCAGTGGAGCAGCCCTCTGCACAAAAGCCGTCGCGACACCTGTGGAAGGGTCTGCTGCTGGCTGCCGCCGTGTGCGTATTGTCCGTCAGCTGTCTGGCTGTTGCAGACTACGCATCCGGCGGGCGGATTGCCGCAGCACTCGGCATCGTCCCGGTGGCAAAAGAGGAAGAATCCGCGTCCGCTGTGGGGCAGTCGGCAGAGCTTGTCCCGAACAAACCCGTCTCTGTCAACCCTGTCAAAGCAGAGCCGGAGCCTGAGTCGGAGCCTGAGTTGCCGGAGCTGGGTGCGGAGCTTACCAACAGCTTTTCCTTCACGCCCGCCCAGACCCAGTTGCTCCGCCCGGCGGCCCAGACAGTCAATAAGACAGCCGTAAATCAGAATGTAACCATGACCGTGCTCCAAACGCTGGGCGATTCCCAGTACCTCTACATCGCCGTGCGCTTCGACTTCCCGGAAGGTGTGCCGGTGGACACCACCTATCGATTTTCTGACATGGATTTTCTGGTGGATGGGCAGCAGGGAAACAGCTGGAATTCCACTGTGACAGAATGCACCACCCACTCCGTCACCTACTTGATTTCCGCCCGAAGCTTTGAGGCACTCAGCGGCCAGACAGTGACGTTGCGCTATTCGGATTACGGCTTCTATAAGCCGGAGGAGCAGGACGCCACCACGCTGACCCTGCCCTCTGGAAAAGTTACCATCGTGCAAATCAGCGCGGATGGCAACATCGTATTCAACAACACAGACGCCACGGTCACCATCGGAGATAAAACGACCGTTCAAGTTGGGGACACCTCCGTTGTTCTTGGCGGCGGAAATGAGGAATCAGCGCCTGCCGGGGAAAACGTATCCTCCGAGGCGCCCGCTGCGCAAGCTGCCCCCACCAATGTGCCAACGCGGACAGAGACAGATGAAGCCCGGGGTATTATCACGTATTATTACGCCGACGGCTCCGTCCTCGTTACCTGCGACGGCACTCACGGAGAGCAGTATCTCGTCGTGGCGGATGAAGGAACGTCTTCCTTCCGCATAATCGATGACCCCAGCGGACATCCGGGCTTCAACACCTTGCTTCCCGGCAAGTGGGAGCAAAGCTGGACGCTCTCCTATCAAGACCTTTCTAAGAGTTGGACGGGAAAGGAAAGCCTGTTTGTCCCGGGATACAATTTGGCGGCCTTGCGCATCTCGCCCCTCTCCTGCCATCTGGAGTTTTCCGGTCAACTGGATCTAAATGACCCCGATGCGAACATTCCCTATGTTCCCGATATGGCCGTCACATTTATAATGACGGACGGCTCCACGCCCGAACAGGCCATACACCTCAGCGGCCGTTCAGCCCATACAGAAGAAGACGGCTCCTACATCTCTGTTTCGGAACAGCGCTTTAAAACTCCCATCGACCCGTCAAAAATTTCCGCCGTGGTTATCGACGGTAAAACTTTCCCCTTGACCTAACACAAAAGTGCCGCCCGTTCTGGCGGCGCTTTCTGCTATTCTTCTGCTTCCCGCAGAAGAGTGAAGTAATTTTTGTGGAAGGTGAGGTAGCCCTCCCGACGCAGCTTGCTTAATTCGGCAGAGAGGGCGCTGCGATCCACTGCCAGATAGTCTGCCAGCTGCTGGCGATTAAAGGGGATGGAGAATTCCGGCGATTCCGCCCGCGCCGCCTCCGCCGAGAGATAGTCCAGCACCTTGTCCCGGGTCAGCCGCCGGGTCACATGGGAGAGTTTCGCGTTGAGCTGAAGATTTTTGCGCGCCATGACGTGGAGCAAATTTTGAATCAGCTGCGCGTGATACGCACACCCCGACGGACAGGTGTGCAGCATGCGCGCCACCTCCAGAAAAAGAACGGTGGTGTTTTCCGCTGCGGTTACCGTGACGCCAGAATCTTCTCCCGCACACGCATAGGCTTCTCCAAACAGCTCACCGGGACGAACCGGGGCAATCAGATCTTGGTTTTCCCAGAAATCCTCCCGCAGAACGTGAACCTTCCCCGAGACCACCAGACCCACACTGCGCACCGGTGCGCCCGACTCCAGCAGCACAGCACCTTTAGGGTAACTGCGTTCCACCGCGCCAAGACAGGTCAGCGCCGCCTCAAGATCCTGCCGGGTCATTTTTGCAAAGAGCGGCGAGGCCAGCAAAAGCTGAAAATCAAAAATATTTTTCATGTTTCTCCGTTTTGTTGGATTTCCAACAGACTATTTTTTCTGATTGTAAGATACTGTATCCAGAAAGTCAAACAAACAGGAGGAATTTTTCATGATTCGAAAGATTATTCATATTGATGAAGCAAAATGCAACGGCTGCGGTGCCTGCGCCAAGGCCTGTCACGAGGGCGCCATCGGCATGGCAAACGGCAAGGCAAAGCTGCTGCGGGACGATTACTGCGACGGTCTGGGCGATTGCCTGCCCCAGTGCCCCACCGGAGCCATCACCTTTACCGAGCGGGAAGCCGCCGCCTACGACGAGGAGGCTGTGAAGGCACACAAGGCGAAAAAGGCCGCGTTCTCCGCTTTCCCCTGCGGCTGCCCCGGCTCCGCATCCCGCGCCATCGACCACGAGGCGGTTCCGGCCGCCGCTCCCGCCGGGCAGGTGCCCAGCCGCCTTTCCCAGTGGCCGGTACAGATCAAGCTGGCACCCGTCAAGGCACCGTACTTTGAGAGCGCCGACCTGCTGATCGCCGCAGACTGCACGGCATACGCCTACGGCGCTTTCCACGAAAAATTTATCAAAAACCGCGTGACGCTGATCGGCTGCCCTAAGCTGGACAGCGTGGATTACGCCGAGAAGCTGACGGAGATCATTCGCAGCAACGACATCAAAAGCGTCACTGTCGTCCGCATGGAGGTTCCCTGCTGCGGTGGCATCGAGCAGGCGGTGAAAACCGCCCTGCAAAACAGCGGCAAATTCCTGCCCTGGCAGGTGGTGGTCCTTTCCACCGACGGTAACATTCTCTCCGGTCTGGTTTAATTTTCCCAGAAGGGATATAATACAGCGTGTCGAAAAACTCGGCAGCCCCACAATACGTCTGATCTTAACGATTTGAAAGGAGCGCTTTTTATGGCATTTAAAGTAAACGACAGCTGCATCGGCTGCGGCCTTTGCACCGGCATCGCATCGGAGGTTTTTGAACTGGGAGATGACGGTCACGCCCATGTCATTGCCCAGCCTGCCGATCCCGCACAGGCCCGCGAGGCCAAGGAACAGTGCCCGGTTTCCGCAATCGAAGAGGAGTAAATAAGAAATGCGCCGGCAAATTGCCGGCGCATTTCTTTATAAAGTAGCATTATTTCACGTCGATGCGGTAATCGCCCCGGGCCGCAGCTGCCGCCTTGGCGA
Organism: Oscillibacter sp.; assembly: GCA_022652815.1. Taxonomy (GTDB): domain Bacteria; phylum Bacillota; class Clostridia; order Oscillospirales; family Oscillospiraceae; genus Oscillibacter. Next base: position 17,247 of record JALCRR010000004.1, on the reverse strand, counting down.
CTTTGTCTTTTCCCAGCGCGTCCAGCACGCCGCCGATAATCTGGTTTGAAACCAAAAAGCCCTGAGGCGTCAAGTGCCAGCTTCCGTCGGCTTCACACACGGCATAGCCAGCCGTGCGGCACTCCTCCAAAAACGGAACAATGCAGGAAAACAGGCGGCGATAGCGGCTTTCAAACTCCTGGGGACGAAGGCCGCGCACCGTGCGCAGTCCCAGCATCAGATATTCGGTATCCCGGTCCAGCTGGGGAATCCGCTCACTCTCGGAGAGCATGGGGGCACCCTCTAGCACGCCCTTAATGTAGACGTCCAAATCCCGCTCATAGGCGTAGCGCACACCGCCGAAGTCGGAGTGGGCGCCGGGGCCGAAGCCCGCATACTCGCCCAGCGTCCAGTATTTCAGATTGTGGCGGGACTCATAGCCCGGACGGGCAAAGTTGGAAATCTCGTACTGGGGATAGCCATAATGCAAGAGGGTATCCACGGTGTAGAGGTAAAAATCCGCCTGTGCCTCGTCACCGGGCAGCATGGCGTCGTCCCGGCGGAGATAGAGAGGCGTGCCCTCCTCCAACGTCAGACCATAGCAGGAAAGGTGCTGGGGTGCCAGATCTAGCGCCGCCTGCAGATTCGCCTTCCAGCGGTCCATCGTCTGATGGGGCAGACCGTAAATCAAATCCAGCGAAAGGTTGTCAAACTTCGCCTTCCGGGCGGCCTCCACCGCCGCGCGAACCTGGTCAAAGGTGTGCACCCGGCCGATTTCCTTCAGTTCTTCATCGCACGCGGACTGCATTCCAAGAGAGATGCGGTTGAAGCCCGCTTTGCGCAGGGTACGCAGCTCTTTCCAGTCACAGGCGGAATCCGGGTTGGCTTCAAAGGTGATCTCTGCCTTTTTATCCACCCGGTACTTCTTCTGGATCACCGCAAGCAGTTCCTTTAAGGATTTGCTGCCCAACAGGGTAGGGGTGCCGCCGCCAAAATAGATGGTGTCCACCGTATGGTGGGCGGCAATCGGGGCCGTTTCCGTCAAATGGGCGGAAACCGCCTTGACATACTCCTCCATACGCTCTTCGGCATGGGGCAGCGAATAAAAGTCACAGTAGGCGCACTTGGACTTGCAGAAGGGGACGTGCACATAAATCCCCAGTTTCTTTTCTTCCGGTTTCATAAAACGCTCCCAAAGCTTTTGGATTTTAAAAATTCTTCTCTATTCTAACTGCTTTTGCACGCATTTGCAAGGGAGGCATAAATTTCCGAAAAATTGGGAAACCTATGGCAAAATCCAAAAAAGGTGGAAACGCACATGGATATGTCTCCCAAGGAATATCAGCAATATGTGAAAAAGATGTCTCCCAAATCCCCACTCTGGAAGGATCTGCTTTTGGCCTTTCTCATCGGCGGAGCAATCTGCGTGCTGGGCCAGCTGATTCAGACCTTCTGGGGCAGCGTCGGTCTGGGGCAGGACGACGCCGCCACGGCCAGTTCCTGCTCGCTGGTGTTTTTATCGGCTCTGACCACGGGCTTAAACTGGTACAACAAGCTGGCCCGGTTTGGCGGTGCCGGTACGCTGGTGCCCATCACGGGCTTTGCAAACGCCGTAGTCTCTCCGGCCATCGATTTCAAAACCGAGGGCTTTATCACCGGCATGGCCGCAAAAATGTTTTTGATTGCCGGCCCGGTGATTGTGTTTGGCACGTTGGCGTCGGTGATTTACGGCGTAATTCTGATGCTGTTTGATCTGGTATAGTCGGTTTAAGCGTCTGAAAGCAGATGGCCAAAAAGGCCATCTGCTTTTTTCTCTTCTTCGAGCGGATTGGTATTCATCTGTGCGCATGGTGTCTTACTTATATCAATGTAAAATTTTTTGCTCTTTTTTACCCGTTTGTTAAGGGAGCATTAAACCTTGGGCAAACGTTTGAAAAAGGCATTGAATCCCAATTTTTAGGTCTCTATACTGGCCCTTGCGAACCAAAATTCCAACAGAAATGCAAAGGAGCAAAGAAGAAAATGAATCATAAGAAGCAACTGGCAGCCGGCCTGTTGGCCGGTGTTCTGGCACTGGGCAGCGCCCAGTCCGTTCTGGCAGCCACCGCACATTTCAACGATTCCAGCGTCAACGGCGGCAGCGCCGAATGGCAGAACTGGGTCTCTGACTGGGCGGTTACCGCAGCAGACTTCACCAAGGTTTCCCTAACCCCCGGCACCGACGAGACGCAGTTGAACTTTGCCTGGTACGCCAAGGACGCCGGCGCTGCCACGCCTATTGTCCATTTTGGCACTGACAAAGCTGCTCTGCGCGCATACAAGGGCACTGCCGCCGCGGTGGACGCCTCTCTCACCGGCGACGCCAAGTACGTCTACAACCACGTCACGGTCACCGGTCTGAACGAAAACACCACGTACTACTACACCGTTGAGAAAAACGGCGTGCAGTCCGCTGTGGAGACCTACAAAACTGGCAGCTTTGAAAGCGTCAACATTTTGTATGTCGGCGATCCCCAGATTGGAGCTTCCAAGGGGCAGACGCAAAACGGTGAAAAGCTGGTTGCCGATTCCGGCGCAGCCAACACCGCCGCCCGAAACGACGGCTTTGCCTGGGACCGCACACTGGACATTGCCACGGCCCAGAATCCAAATCTGAACTTTGTGATTTCCGCAGGCGATCAGGTCAACAAAACCGGCAAGGCCAAGGAAGAGGAGTACGCCTCCTATCTCTCCGCCAGTGCTCTGTCCGGTCTCAGCGTTGCCACCACCATCGGCAATCATGACTCCCTAAACGCCGATTACATGTACCACTTCAATAACCCCAATGCGACCTCCAACGGCACCACCGCCGCCGGCGGCGACTACTATTACTCTTACGGCAGCGGCCTTTTCATTGTGCTGAACACCAACAACTATAACGTTGCCGAGCATGAGGCAACCATCAAGGAGGCCGTCGCATCCGCTCCTTCTGCCGCCTGGCGCGTCATTACCATCCACCAGGACATCTACGGCTCCGGTCTGGACCATTCCGACACGGACGGCATGATTCTGCGTACCCAGCTGACCCCGATCATTGACAAATACGACATCGACGTGGTGCTGCAGGGCCACGACCACACCTACACGCGATCCAAGGTTCTGTATGGTGACAGTGCTTCTCACGGCTCCTACGAATTCCAACTCAACGCCGACGGCTCCGATTACGACTGGGATCACGCCCACAACACCGTCACAGACGATCTGATTCCTCTGGATCCCGCAGACGGCGACAATGCCGGTGAGACGCTGCTGCGCAACTTTCAAAGCGACAATCTGTGCTACACCATCGAGCAGAATGCCGGCAACAGCATCACAAATCCCGTGGGTACGCTGTACATGTCCGCAAACTCCGCCTCCGGCTCCAAGTTCTATGAATTGATTGCCTCTCAGCAGGACTACATCGCCCAGCGCAGCCAGAACTGGCTGCCCAGCTACTCCGTGATTCACATGACCGCCACCAGCTTCTCCATCGACACCTATCAAGTCACGGACGCGGGCAAGGCCGAGAAGATCGACTCCACTTTCACCATCAATAAAACCGGCGCCGCAATCTCCTCTTCCACCGCACTGACCCGCGCACAGGCTGTGCAGCACATTTACAATGCTGCAGGCTGCCCCGCCGTTTCCAAGGCAGCCGGGTTCTCTGACGTCACCGCATCCAACAGCGCCCTAAAGGCCATCGCATGGGCCAAGGCCACCGGCATCACCAAGGGCATCGCCAGCTCCGCCTTTGCGCCCGACGCAGCGGTCACGGTTTCCCAGCTTAACACCATGCTTGCCCGATATGCCAAGGCTTCCGGCAAGAAGGCCGTCAGCGTTGCTGCGAACACGGCAGCCGCCGCGGACAACGCTCTGACCAAACTGGGTCAGCAGTAAATATCACGACAGCCACTTTTAGGCTGTCAGCAGCGTCTCCCCTGCACAAGCCGGGGAGACGCTGCACAAGTATTGGAAAATGTGAGGATACAAGACCGTGAAAAAACGTTGGCAGAAAGCACTTTTTCGCCGGTGCCTTCCGGCGCTGGCCATCCTTCTTCTTGCTTTTTTGGCCGTGGTGCTGAACGGAGCCGAAAAAACCGCATTGGTTAACCGCGCCGGGCAGACCTTTGAAACCGGCATCGTCACGGAAATTCTGCAGGACAATGTGCAGGAGGACGGCACCCGCGTAGGGCAGCAGACCGTGGTGGTTCGCATGACCAGCGGCGAGAAAAAAGAGGAGGCGCTGACCACCACTTCTTCCACAGGCTACCTTTTCGGCGCAGCCTGCACAAAAGGTATGCACGTCATTGTCATGCAGAGCGTTGCGGGAGACAGCACCATCACCAGCATCTATTCTCAAGACCGCACCGGGGTACTGCTAATTTTTGCCGCGCTCTATCTTCTGGCGCTGTGCGTGGTGGGCGGAAAGAAGGGCATTCGGGGCGCAGCCGGACTTCTCTTTACGTTTGCTGCCATCATTTTTTACTACTTGCCCCTCATCTATCTGGGCCGTTCCCCGTTCTGGGTTGCCGTGGGAATCTGCGCTGTCACCACCGTGGTGACGCTCTATCTGATCGGTGGACCCACCCAAAAAACGCTGGCGGCAACCCTTGGCACACTCGCCGGCGTTATGATTGCAGGGATCGCAGCCTCCGCATTTTCCGCCGCCTCGGGCATCACTGGCTGGAATGTCTCCGACATTGAAAGCCTGCTGACGCTCTGGGAAACCAACGATATTCAAGTGGGCGGTCTGCTGTTTTCCGGGCTTCTGATCTCCTCTCTGGGCGCCGTTATGGATGTCGCCATGTCTATTTCCAGCGCCATGCAGGAGCTGACGATTCAAAATCCCGCAATTACCCGCAGGGAGCTGTGGGAAGCCGGCATGCGGGTTGGCCGGGACATGATGGGAACCGACTCCAACACGTTGATTCTTGCCTTCGCCGGGGGCAGCGTTTCCATGCTGGTGCTGGATTACGCCTATGATCTGCCCCTTTTGCAGGTGCTGAATTCAAACAACATCGGCATTGCCGTGATGCAGGGGCTCTCCGGCAGCTTCGGCGTGGTATTGAGTGTTCCGGCAACCGTCCTGCTAGCCGGATGGATTTACTGCCGGAAAACCGCGCGCTGAATACGCAGAGAAATTTTTGGCTTAATTGATACGGGGAGTTTTGGGGCGAACGGCGTTGGCTGTTCGCCTCTGTCGTTTTTGGAGACAACGGGCCATTTGGAAGCTGCTGACATTTTTTTGGTTACTTTTTGGTCGAAATCGCAGTTAACATAACGGTGTGGAAAACCTCGTGGAAAATGTGCATAACCTTGAAAAATGAACAGAATGTGAAGGTAACGGGATGATTATGGAAAACGGTTTCGGCGGTACAATTTTCAAAATATTGACGATCTTTTTCGAAAAAGGCCTGTCATTTTGCCGGAAAGCGGCGAACCCTTGAACTGGTGGAATTCTTGTGATAAGATACAACATATTGAGAAATTCGGCATCCGGGCATTTTGATCGAAAATGCAGGACAGGCAACATGGTGCGCCTGTGCCGAATTCATTGGAGGAGAATGCATGGCAGGCAAAAAAAGTTACGGCAACGAAAGCATTTCCTCGCTGAAGGGCGCGGACCGTGTCCGCAAGCGCCCCAGCGTTATTTTCGGCTCTGACGGGCTTGAGGGCTGCGAGCACGCGGTGTTCGAAATTCTCTCCAACTCCATTGATGAGGCCCGAGAGGGTCACGGCAGAGTCATCACCGTTACCCGGTACGCGGATCATTCTATCGAGGTAGAAGATGCAGGCCGCGGCTGCCCCGTGGACTGGAACGAAAAGGAACAGCGCTTCAACTGGGAGCTGGTGTACTGCGAGCTGTACGCCGGCGGCAAATATGACAACACCAGCGGCGACAACTATGAGTACTCTCTGGGTTTAAACGGTCTGGGCGCCTGTGCGACCCAGTATTCCTCCCGCTATATGGACGTGACCGTCTGGCGGGACGGCTTTGAATACCAACTGCACTTTGAAAAGGGCGAAATCGTCGGCAAGCTGAAAAAAGAGCCGCTGAACAAGAAGAAAACCGGCACCCGTCACCGGTGGCTGCCCGATCTGGACGTGTTTACCGACATCGACATTCCCGTGGAATTTTTCACGGACGTGCTGAAGCGGCAAGCCGTGGTCAATGAGGGCGTCACGTTCCGGTTCCGCAACCAGGTTGGAAACACCTTTGAAACCCAGGAATTTTTGTATGAGAACGGCATCGTGGACTACGTGACGGAGCTGGCCGGAGAGGGAAGTCTCACCTCCCCCGTTTTTTGGCAGTCCGAGCGCAAGGGCCGGGACCGGGCGGACAAGCCGGAGTACAAGGTGAAGCTCTCCTGCGCGTGCTGCTTTTCCAACAAGGTCAATGTGATTGAGCACTACCACAACTCCTCCTGGCTGGAGCACGGCGGTTCCCCGGAAAAGGCGACAAAGTCCGCCTTTGTCTCCGCCATCGACAAATATCTGCGGGATCAGAACAAATACCAGAAAACCGAGAGCAAAATTACGTGGCAGGACATTGAGGACTGCATCGTGCTGGTTTCCAACAACTTCTCCACCCAGACCAGCTATGAAAACCAGACGAAAAAGGCCATCACCAACAAGTTTGTCCAGGAGGCCATGACCGACTTCCTGCGCTCCAACCTAGAAGTCTATTTCATTGAAAACCACTTTGATGCGGAGAAAATTGCCGAGCAGGTGCTGATTAACAAGCGCTCCCGCGAGAGCGCGGAAAAGCAGCGTCTGAACATCAAGAAAAAGCTCTCCGGCAACATCGACATTGCCAACCGGGTCCAGAAATTCGTGGACTGCCGCTCCCGCGATCCCAAGAAGCGGGAGATCTATATCGTGGAGGGCGACTCGGCTCTGGGCAGTGTCAAGCTGGCCCGGGACTCCGAGTATCAAGGCATCATGCCTATCCGCGGCAAAATCCTCAACTGTCTGAAGGCCGACCTGCCCCGCATTTTCAAAAGCGAGATCATCACCGACCTTCTGAAGGTCCTGGGCTGCGGCGTGGAGGTTTCCAGCAAGCAGAATAAGGATCTCAATGCCTTTGACTTGGGCAATCTGCGCTGGGATAAAGTCGTTATCTGCACCGATGGCGACGTGGACGGCTTCCAAATCCGCACGCTGGTACTGACCATGATCTACCGGCTGTGCCCGACTCTGATTAAAGAGGGGTTCGTCTATATCGCCGAGACGCCGCTGTTTGAGATCAACTGCGGTGAAAAGACGTGGTTTGCATACTCCGACAAAGAGAAAAGCAACATCGTCAAGGAGCTTGAGGGCAAGCGGTACAAAATTGACCGCTCCAAGGGACTGGGCGAAAATGACCCGGACATGATGTGGCTGACCACCATGAATCCTGAGACTCGCCGCCTAATCCGCGTCAGCCCCGCCGATGTGGAAGAGACGGCCCGGGTTTTTGACCTGCTGCTGGGCGACAATTTGCAGGGAAGAAAAGACCACATCGCGGAAAATGGTTACAAATATTTAGAGATGGCCGACTTCTCGTAAGATCTTTGCTGCTCACACCCGCCCATACGATGCGGTCTTTGCGACCGAGCGGAGCGACGGGAGCCGCGCGTTAGCGCGTATCAAATCAAAGGCTCCCGCCTGCGAAGTGCGGGAACCCACATCGCGGAAAATGGTTACAAATATTTAGAGATGGCCGACTTCTCGTAAGATCTTCACGTTGGGAGGCAGCATGATGAGCGGTGGGCAGATCAGCTCTCTGGTAATAGGCGGATTCTTTGCGCTGACTTTTTTCCTGGGCGGTTTGCTTTTGTGGAAAATGGACGTGGGTTCGGATCTGTTCCAGGAAAGGGACGGTTGGCTGTGGATGGCCGGTTCGCCTCACCCGGTTGCTCCGAATACGCCGGAAGGTCGCAGATCTCTCTCCTTTAAGATCGGCTTGGTGTTTATGCTGGTGGGCGTCTTTGCCGCAGTCATTACTCTTTATCTTGTTTTCTAAAATGCTGTCCGCGCATAGCGCTCTCCAATAATCCTAATGCAAAGGAATCAAAACAATTATGGCAAAAAAGAAGAATCCCGAAGAGGGCAGGCAAAAAGTAAACAATCCCAACGTGATGGGGCTGCACGCCGCCGTGGTGGCGCAGCCAATTACCGACACGCTGGAAGTCAACTATATGCCCTACGCGATGAGCGTCATTGTGTCCCGTGCCATTCCGGAGATCGACGGCTTCAAGCCGTCCCACCGAAAGCTGCTGTACACGATGTATAAGATGGGTCTGCTCTCCGGCGGACGGACGAAATCCGCCAATATTGTGGGCCAGACCATGCACTTGAACCCCCACGGTGACGCAGCCATCTATGACACCATGGTGCGCCTTTCCAAGGGCTACGGCGCCCTGCTGGCCCCGTTTGTGGACTCCAAGGGTAACTTCGGCAAGGTGTACTCCCGGGACATGGCCTGGGCCGCCTCCCGTTATACGGAGGCCAAGCTGTCCCCGATCTGCGCGGAGCTGTTCCGGGACATTGACGCCGACACCGTGGACTTCGTGGACAACTACGACAACACTACCAAGGAACCGGCGCTGCTGCCCACCTCGTTTCCCAACGTACTGGTGAGCGAAAACTCCGGCATCGCCGTGGGCATGGCCTCCCAGACCTGCGGATTCAATCTGGGCGAGGTGTGCGACACCACCATTGCCTATCTCAAAAATCCGGCATGCGATCTTTACGAGACGCTCCTGGCACCGGACTTTCCCACCGGCGGTGAGCTTTTGTACGACGCCAAGGCACTGCGGGAAGTCTATGAGACCGGCCGCGGCGGCATTCGCGTGCGGGCAAAGTACCGCTACGTGAAGGACCAGAATCTGATCGAAATATACGAAATTCCGTACTCCACCACCACCGAGGCCATTTTGGACAAGGTGGCAGAGCTGATTAAAGCCGGCAAGCTGAAGGAAGTCTCCGACATGCGAGACGAGACTGACCTCTCCGGCTTGAAGCTGACCATCGACTTAAAGCGCGGCGTGGACCCCGACAAGCTGATGGCGAAGCTGTTCCGTGCCACCACGCTGGAAGATTCCTTCCCCTGCAACTTTAACATTCTGATTGCCGGCTCTCCCCGGGTGATGGGCATTCGGGAGATTTTGGAGGAGTGGACGGCCTGGCGCACGGAGAGCGTCAAACGGCGGGTATTTTTCGTTCTGGGCAAGAAAAAGGACAAGCTGCACCTTTTGAAGGGCCTTAAACGGATTCTGCTGGACATTGACAAAGCCATCCGCATTATCCGGGAGACGGACGAGGAATCCGAAGTCATTCCCAATCTGATGATCGGCTTTGGCATCGACCAGATTCAGGCCGAATACGTGGCCGAGATCAAGCTGCGCAACATCAACAAGGAATTTATTCTCAAGCGGGTCAACGAGACTGCCGCTTTGCAGGACGAGATCGACGATTTGCAGGACATTCTGGACAAGCCCCAGCGGGTTCACCGGATCATTGTGGATGAACTGACGGAGGTCAAGCGGAAATACGCCGAGCCCCGCCGTACCTCCATTCTCTACGAGCATCAGATTGAGGTCATCGAGGTAGACGAGGGTCCGGAGGATTACCCGGTGAGCATTTTCCTTTCCAGAGAGGGCTACTTCAAGAAGATTACGCCCCAGTCGCTGCGCATGAGCAACGAGCAGAAATACAAGGAGGGCGATGCCCTCCGCCAGACCTTTGAAACCACCAACAATGCGGAGATTATGTTCTTCACTGACCGCGCCCAGGTCTACAAGACCCGGATGAATCAGTTTGACGACACCAAGGCCAGCGTCCTGGGCGACTATCTGCCGGGCAAGCTGGGCATGGACGAGGGGGAAAACGTCATTTTCTCCGTGCTGCCGGGCGACTATTCCGGTGGGCTGCTGTTCTTCTTTGAAAACGGCAAGGTGGCAAGAGTGGACATGACCGCCTACCAGACCACCTCCAACCGCAAGAAGCTCACCGGCGCCTACTCCGATAAATCGCCGCTGGTTACCCTTCGTCGGGTGGACGAGGATGGGGAGTTGGCCATGTATTCCAGCGAGCCCAGAGCGCTGATTTTCCACACGGCGCTACTGACGCCCAAGGCTACCCGCTCTACCCAGGGCGTGCAGGTGATGACCCTAAAGAAAAATCGCGTTTTGGATCACGTTGTCACGCTGGAGGAAACCTCCATTCTTAACTTCAGCCGCTACCGCGTCCGCTCCATTCCCGCAGCAGGCGCACTGGTGAAAGAAGAGGATTCCGAAGAACAGCAGATTACCCTCGGCAACTTAGATTAAATAAACGGAGGATCGCATGATGGCAGATTTTACGACTGTTTGCAAGGCGCTGGAAGGCCACGGCTTTACGGTAAAAGCTTTTTCCACTAAAGAGGAGGCTGCCGCCTACCTCAACCAGCAGATCGATGGAGTATCCGTGGGCTTGGGCGGCTCCGTCACGCTGGACGCCATGGGCCTTTTTGAAAGCCTGGGCCAGCACAACACCGTTTACTGGCACTGGAAGCAAGACGCCGCCTCCGCACGGGCCAGCGCCGCCAATGCGGATGTGTACCTGTCCTCTGTCAACGGTCTCGCCGAAACCGGTGAGCTAATCAACATTGACGGTACAGGCAACCGCGTAGCCTCCATGCTGTACGGCCATAAAAAGGTCTATTTCGTGGTGGGGCGCAACAAGCTGGCCCCCACTTACGATGAGGCTCTGTGGCGCGCACGGAACATTGCAGCGCCCAAAAACGCCCAGCGTCTAATGCAAAAAACGCCCTGTGCCATTCAAGGTGACCGCTGCTATGACTGCAAAAGCCCCGACCGCATTTGCCGGGGACTTGCCGTTTTGTGGGAGCCGATGATGGGCATAGAAACTGAAGTGGTTCTGGTGGACGAGGATCTGGGTTATTAAGCGCCGGATTTCGATGCAGAAAGGGGGAACTGTCGTGAAAAAGCGCGTGTTTGCCGCCGCTCTGGCGGGCGTCTGCCTGCTTTCCGGCTGTTCCTCCCTTTTAAACCGCACCTACTCCGCCACCGAGGAACATTCCAGCAAGTACTGGGAGAGTGAAAACGCTGACACCATGCGGGCGGAAAGCTACCAGGACATCGTGAATGACCTTTTGCTGCTGGTGGGGCGGCATACGGAAGATGCCGCCGTGCGGCTTTACAACTATACCGACGACGCCTCCGTCTCCGACGCGCTGGAAAAGGCCGCCACGGAGATTCAGCAGGAGACACCCATGGGCGCCTACGCCGTGGAGTACATCACCTCCGAAAGCAGCTCCCAGCGCGGCTATTACGAAGTGACCCTGCACATCAGCTACCGCCGCACGCTGGAGCAAATTCAATCTGTTGTTAACGCCACCAGCACGTCCGCTCTGCCGGATCTGCTGGATGCCGCTCTGGAGCAAAGCAAGACCGAGCTGGCCGTCCGGCTTGGCTACTGGGGCGAGGACGAGCAGGCCAGCGTGGAGCAAAGCGTTGCCGATGTGCGGGAAGTCTGGGGGCTTACCGACACGGCGCCGTGGACAATCTCCTTCTATCCCCAGACGGGAGATGTGGGTCTGATTGAATTTGTAATGGGCGATGGGACGCAGCCCAGTGCAGCAGAATCGGCGGATGAAGAAAGCACGAATCCTCAGCCGGAAATTTCTTCTCCGAAGGGTTGACAAAGCCGAAAATCTTTGTTAGAATACGTACTGTTCTGCGGGCGTAGCTCATCTGGTAGAGCGCCACCTTGCCATGGTGGAGGTAGCGAGTTCGAGTCTCGTCGCCCGCTCCAAGACCCTCATCGTTTGATGAGGGTCTTTTCTTTTTCCATTTTCCGGGGGAGGTCGAACTCGCTACCTCCACCATTTTTTTAATCTGAGGTCCGGCAGGGTTCAAGTCTCGTCGATGCGCTCCAAAATCCGTTCCGCTTTAAAATAACCGCTTGCCTTTCGGTAAGCGGTTATTTTTTGCTACACTCCTTTGCTCCTTCTCAACGTGTAAATGCTTCGCTGATTTGCACGTTGATTGAAAACGCCCCGCATCGCCCATTATTGTTTTTACATAAAAAGTCTCTGTTTTTCCGTGCTTTGGTGCGGTTTTCTTTTTCAGACATACGAGGAAGTCTGTCTCTGTACAAATCCGTCGAAAGCCAGTATAATAAACACCAAAATAAACGCCGGTTGATCAAAAAAGAGGTGGTAAAACCATGAAGCGTTTCCACAGCAGAAAAGTGGAGCAGCCGGAACGTCCGATCCGGGTGGACCTGCCGCTGCACGACGTCTCCCCGGAGAAGGGACTGACTTCGGCCCAGGCCAGGGAGCTGTTGGAGGGCGGCTGGGGCAATGAGCCTGTGGAATCCCCCACCAAGTCCGACAAGCAGATTATTAAAGAAAACACATTTACTTATTTCAACTTGATTTTTGCCGTTCTAGGCATATGCCTCATTCTGGTGGGCGACTTTTCCGATCTGCTTTTTGAGCTTCTGGTCATTGCCAACACCGTCATCGGCATTGTGCAGCAGATTCGCTCCAAGCGAACCATCGAAAAGCTGTCGGTACTTTCCGCCAGCCGAATTCCCGCTATCCGGGACGGCACCTCCGTCCCGCTTCGGACGCGGGAGTTGGTGCGAGGTGACATTGTGGAGCTGTCTGCCGGCTGTCAGGTTCCCGCCGACGGCGCAGTGGTGACCGGACAGATACAGGTCAACGAAGGTCTCATTACCGGCGAGGCGGACGCCATCACCAAAAATAGCGGAGACGAGCTGCTCTCCGGCAGCTTTGTGATTTCCGGCAAGTGCCGGATGCGCCTTGTCCGGGTGGGCGCGGATTCTTACGCAGCCAAGCTGACGCTGGCTGCCAAAAAGGGGCACGCACCGGCGAAATCTGAGATGATGCGCTCGCTGGATCGGTTGATTCGCGTCATCGGCATCGTGCTGATTCCCATTGGCATTGCCCTTTTCTACAACCAGTATGTCGTGCAGGAGCTGGGGATGCGCCAGTCCGTCATTTCCATGGTGGCGGCGCTGATTGGCATGATTCCCGAGGGTCTTTTCCTGCTGACCAGCGTTGCGCTGGCCGTTTCCGTCATTCGCCTTGCCCAAAACCGCACCCTAATTCACGACATGAACGCCATCGAAACACTGGCGCGGGTGGACGTGCTGTGCGTGGACAAGACCGGCACCGTCACCTCGCCGGAGATGGAGCTTCAAGAGGTCGTGCCGCTGGATGCGGACGGTGAAAACGGCATCGGCGAAATTCTCGGCGCGTTTTACCGCGCCATGGATGCCGACAACGATACCGCCAGAGCCATTCAAAAGGCCTATCCGAACGGTCCCGCATGGGACGCTTTTTCCACCGTGCCCTTTACCTCGGCCACAAAGTGGAGTGCCGTCAATTTTGCCCGGCAGGGCTCCTACGTTCTGGGTGCGCCGGAATCCATTCTGGGCAGTGAATTTGCCCCGCTGGAAAAGCGGACGCGGCTCTACGCCGAAAAGGGCTGCCGCGTGCTTCTGCTGGCCCAGTGCGACCGGGCAGAGGAGGGGCTCCTCAGCGGGATTTTGATTCCCCTTGCCCTGTTGGTGTTGGAGAATCCCATCCGCAAAAATGCCCCCAAAACCTTTGAATATTTCCACTCCCAAGGCGTTGCGGTGAAGGTCATCTCCGGCGACAACCCCGTCACCGTCTCCGCCGTGGCTGCACAGGCAGGCATTGACGGGGCAGGCGACTGGGTTGACGCCCGGGATCTGAAAACCGATCAAGAGATTGCCCGCGCCGTCCGGCGCTACACCGTGTTCGGCCGGGTGGTGCCCAATCAGAAGCGCAAAATTGTCCGTGCCCTGCAAAATGCCGGCCACACGGTCGCCATGACCGGTGACGGCGTGAACGACGTTCTGGCGCTGAAGGACGCCGACTGCGGCATCGCCATGGCCTCCGGTGCAGATGCCGCCGCGCAGGTGGCACAGCTGGTGCTGCTGGATTCCGACTTTTCCGCCATGACGAAGGTGGTGGCAGAGGGTCGCCGGGTCATCAACAACATTCAGCGAGCCTCCGCGCTGTACCTTGTGAAGAACATTCTCTCATTCTTTCTGGCTATCATCACGCTGTTCGCCGACTTCCCCTATCCCTTTGTGCCAGTGCAGCTGACGCTGATTTCTGCGCTGACCATCGGCATTCCGTCGTTCTTCCTGGCGCTGGAACCCAACCACGATCTGGTGCGGGGAAAATTCCTCCATAATGTGTTCCGCCGCGCCTTCCCCGGGGGACTGACCGCCATCATCGTGATCTTGTTTGCAGAGCTGTTCGTCTATACGTTCGGCCTAACGCTTAGTGAGCTTTCCACCATCTGCGTCATTTTGATGGCGATCAACGGCTTCGTGGTTATCTGCTACGCCGCGCGGCCGCTAAATACGCCGCGGCTTGTGCTGTTGGTATCCATTCCTGTTGCCATGCTGATTGCGGTGTCCACCATGGGTGATTTCTTCTCCCTGAGCGGACTTTCCGCCGCAGCCGTGCTGGTAATGATCGTGCTGATTCTACTGGTCGTCCCCATTCAGATGGGCTTTGAAAAGCTGTTTGAGCGAGCCTGCGCGTTTTTAGACGCCCGGAGGCGTCCCAAAAGGCGGGAGGTCCGGGAATCTTTCCGAAACGAACAGGAAGAAAAACGGCGCTAAATAAAAAGGGTGCCCGTTCCTTTTGGAACGGGCACCCTTTTTATGCGGTTATTCAGCCATCAGAAGCTCGATCATCCGATCGGCTGGGTCCAACAGGGGAAGGCTTGTCCGACGGCGCAGAGCCTCCTTAAAATAGGGAAAATGGGTACAACCGAGGACCAGTGCCTCCGCGCCGCAAGACTGTGCCCAGTCAGCAAGGCCCACAAGATGTAGCCGCTCCACCAGCTTCTCCGGATCCTCGCCCGCCTCAATGGCCAGCACGGCATCCAGGCAGCACGCACCGTAAAGGTGCAGATCCCGCTTCACGCAGAGCAGCGTCCGCTCAATGCCGCTTAAGCCCTGGGCATTGGCGGAAATCACGCCGAGGGCGGTATACTGTCCCGCTAGCTCCCGGTAAACATCCAGTGGGGTGACAATCCGCATCTGCTTTTCCACCGCCAGCGGAGCAAAATCCACAGCGCCGGAGAGGGAGTTGCAGTAGACAAAGGCGCGTTTGCAGCCCTGCGCCTTGGCAGTATCGAGAACCTGCCCCGCAAAGGCGGCCTTTTCCTCCGCAGAGGAGATCTGAAACGCCGTCTGGTCCAGCGGATTTTCTGCCAGCGGGCAGGGAAGTCCCGTGAGTCCTGCGCCCTTTAGGCAATCAACACCCATTTGGGTGTCCACCGGTGTTCCGGCCAGAACGGCAATCGGTTCGTTCATGACAGCTCCTCCTATCAGTTCAGTTTGCGTGGGAAGTTTCCGTCCACATGGACGCCCTCCTGCACCACGAGAAACGCATGGGGGTCGATGGAACGGACAGCATGGCGCAGCTCCTCAATTTCGTACTTGGAAAGGCAGACGCACAGCACATGGACATTTTCGCCCGTATAGGCACCTATGCCGTTCCAATAAGTCACGCTGCGCCCCAGCCTCTCAATAATGAACTGAGAAAGTTGCGTCTCATCCTCCCGGGTGAAAATCATGGCCTGGACATTGACGTTCTGCTGGTGCATCCGATCCAGCACCATCGCACCAAAAAAGTTGTAAATAATGGAGTAAATCGCCACCGACGCATTGAAGAGGAACAGGCAGGCGATGTACAGCACCGCGTTGAAAGTGATGGAGAACTTGCCCACGGTCACGCCGCTGCCCCGCTTGGAAAGGCACAGCCCCACCACATCCAGTCCGCCGCCGCTGCATCCACACGTCAGAATGATGCCGCTGCCTACGCCCGTCACGATGCCGGCCAGCAGGCAGGCCGTCAGCGGGTCCTCAATCACCGGGGCTGCGGGAATGGGAATGATACTGTAAAAGAGGGAGTACGCTACGGTGCAGATCAGCGTCCGCACCACAAGACCCCGCCCCAGCGTTTTATACGCCACCAGCAAGATAGGAATGTTCAGAATGAAGTACATCACACCGGCAATGTCATATGCGCCGAAGGAAAGGCCGGCGTACGTCTGCAGTAGAGTTCGGATGACCTGGCACATGCCCATCAAGCCGCCGGTATACAAGCCCAGCGGAACGATAAAGATATTCAGCGCCGCCGCGCTGACAAACGAACCCACCAGGGCGGCAATTAGGCGAAACCAGCGGTTGTGTAGAAAATTGTAAAACATGCTCGGCCTCCTCTCGTTCAACGTCTTATTCTATCTCTGATTATACGGGTTCATTCCCGAAACCTCAAGAGGGAGTTTTTTTACACGGTATAGCGCAGACAGCGGTTCAACCGGTGCCTTGCCCGGGCAATGGTCCGGGACACGGATGAGGGGTTGATGCCAAGCATGTTCGCAATCTCCGTCATGTTGCGTTTCTCGTCGTAATAGAGGTGTAAAAGCTGCTGCTGACGAGGCGTCAATTCCTGCTGACGAGCAGAACGAAGGTTTCTGCGCATTTTGGTAAGTCGCTCCTTGTTGTTCGGTCCGTTTTGATTCGGCCAGATAGGAAGATCTTCCGGAAACTCGCTGCTTCGGCTTTCAAAAGGTGTAGAAGTCATTGCGATCATAGCCCCTTTCGTAATAGCGTGCCGTCAAGTCGGCCAGATCCCGCATTTCCCACATCAACGGCTGGAGAGCGCCAATTCGCATTTTCAGCCGAAACACCTCCTCCGGGTCATCTGCAATTCGTTCCAGACCGCGCAGCTCAAAAAGCCGCATCTTAATCAGATCGGCACTCTCCCGGTATCCCTCCGACAAGTCATAAAGCGTCATATGGCCGCTCCTCTCCCCGAACACAGGAACATGTGCGATAATCCTCTCTGGCATACGTCGGCAGGCACTCTCCGCACAAAATCGCCCCATTGATGGACCAGTAGGTTTCCCCCGCAGCAATCTCCGCGCCGCAGAAGGTACAGCGAAGCAGCGGCAGCCGCCCTCCGCAAAAATTCTTTTTCACTTTAAATTCCTCCAAAAAAATCGAATGATGTCTTGACAAAAAGGAATCTTTCTGCTAATATAACTTTCGCTGCCTGATCCGCTGGTGTAGCTCAGCCGGTAGAGCAGCTGATTTGTAATCAGCAGGTCGGGGGTTCGAATCCGTCCACCAGCTCCAAGTGCATAAGGGAGAGTTCCAGAGCGGTCAAATGGGGCAGACTGT
>JALCRR010000003.1 GCA_022652815.1 Oscillibacter sp. | reverse complement strand
TGGGCGATCATTCTGCGTGAACCCTCCAGCTTCAGCGTAACGGCTTCCTCGCTGCTGTCCAGCAGCATCAGTCCCCGATCGGCCAGCGTGGTATTCTCTCCCACAAACTCGATGGGAATGTTCGCAAACTGCTTGGTTACGTCATCAACTTCCCTGTCATCAACGTAGATCCAAATTCCGATGGAAACCAGAATTGAGATCACGATATACAGAATTTTTCTTCCGCTGTCGATTTTATTTTGCATGATCGTCACCGTCCTTTCCAAGACGGAAAAGCTGTGCAAGGCCAAGCCTCCGCTTGTCCGATTCCAGATTCTCCTGCGGCAGCAGTTCGTTGCGCAGGAGGTTTTCCAGTGTCTCCGGCATCAAGTGGCGCTTGAGCATACCGCCCACAGCCACAGAAATCGCTCCGGTTTCTTCCGACACGATGACCACCACGGCATCGGAATTTTCGCTCATGCCGATGCCCGCCCGGTGGCGCATGCCCAAGTCCCGGGAGAGATTCACATTTTTGCTCAGCGGCAGCATGCAGCCGGCACCGAGAAGCCGTCCCTGACGAATGATGGCTGCGCCGTCGTGCATCGGTGCCTTGACAAAGAAGATGTTTTTCAGCAGCTCACTGGAAACGGAGGCGTCCAGCACCGTTCCGGAACGCACCATATCGTCCAGCAAAATCTCCCGCTCGAACACGATCAGTGCACCGGTGCGGGTTTTGGACATTTCCGTGCAGGCGACAACCGTCTGCCCGATGGTGTGTTCCATGGCGCTGAGCGCCTCACCGTGAGAGAAGAAGCCCAGAAAGTTCAGCTTTCGGCTGCCCATCTGTTCCAGAACTCGGCGAATTTCCGGCTGGAACAGGATGATGAGCGCCAGGACGCCAACCTCTACCATTTTCCGCATAATATAGCTGATGCCGTGCAGATTCAAGAACGTGGAAATCCACAGAATAAGCAAGAAGATGAAAACGCCCTTCAGAAGATTTGCAACGCGGGTCGTTTTGACCAGCATCAAAACCTTGAATACGACAAAGGCCATAATCAAAATATCCAGCGCATCAGAAATCTTGATTGTCAGTAAATAACGAATCAAATTTCCAATCCAGGTTGAAACCATTTCCACGTCATCTGCCTTTCGGTCACGAATATACTTATTATATAAAATATGCGGTTAAATTGCAAGGTTAACTCCCCTAAAATTCACGGACTATTCAATATTTCCGCTGACAATTTGGGCAGTTGTTTCTACGAATTGGATAATTTCGTTCTTTGTGTTGAATGCTGAAAAACTCGCTCGAATTGTGCCGGTTTCCAGCGTTCCTGCCGACTTGTGGGCAAGGGGCGCACAGTGCAGTCCCGTCCGGACGGCAATCCCCCTCTTCCCCAGTTCCTCACCCACGCGCTCCGCATCCATTTTTTTGCATACGAACGAGAGGACGCCGGTCTGGGCGAAGAGATCGTTTTTGGCAAAGACTTGAATCTGCGGGATCGTGCGAAGTCCTTCCGCGGCCAACGCCGCAAGCTTCCGCTCCTCCAGGCAAATCTGGGCCATACCCTGACTCCGCACAAATCGAATTCCGGCCAGTAGTCCTGCAATGCCGGGCATATTGTGGGTACCGGCCTCCAGACGATCCGGCAGGAAATCCGGCATCTGCTGATCCCGGGAAAGGCTTCCGGTGCCGCCTTCCAGCAGGGTTTTCGTCTCTACGTCTTTCCCACAGACCAAGATTCCGGTTCCCTGGGGGCCGTAGAGTCCTTTATGCCCCGGCATGGCAATAAACGCCGCGCCCAGATTTTGCAGATCCAGCGGCAAAATGCCCCCAGACTGTGAGGCGTCTACGATTAACGGAACATTCCGTTCCCGGCAGACAGCGGCAATCTGCTCCATCGGCTGGGCAAAGCCGAACACATTGGACACATGGTTACAGATGACGGCGTCCGTCTCCGGCGTAATCGCCGCAGCAAAAGCCCCCGGCGCCTTCTCCGGCTGAAAAAGTGGGATTTCGGCAACGGTAATTTCCGCACCCAAAGCCGCCAGTGGCCGTGTGACGGCGTTGTGCTCATAGCCGGAAATCACCGCATGACCGCCGGGCGGCACAAGACTTTTGATGGCCAGGTTTAGCCCGTGGGTTGCGTTCATGGTGAAAACGACCTGCTCCGGCGTCTCCACATGAAACAGCTCCTGCACTTCGCTCCGGCATTCCAGAGCGGTATCGGCAGCTTTTACAGCCGCCGGATACCCGCCTCTTCCCGGAGAACTCATCTCCCGCAGCGCCTGCGTCATAGCCGTTTCGACCGAATGCGGCTTTTGAAAACTGGTTGCGGCAGAATCCAGATATATCATACCCGCACCTCCTGAAATTGGGTGCCATCCGTTAAAAATATCGCGACGGGGTTTGCTCCGGCCCCGTAAACTGCTTTTAGCGCCACTTGAAAATCGCTCTCCCGAACCTGCACGGCGTAGGCGCAGCCGTGTCCGGCTGTCAGTTCCAGGGGAGCATGAAAGACCTGCGGGCGAATGCCGATTCTGGACAGCGCCAGCTCCATCCGCTGTGCGTGGGTTACGCTGCGGGCGATCATCAGGTACTTCTTCACTCTCACGCCTCCTCTCTATCCATTTTATGAGGCTTCGCCCAAGGGGTGAAAAAAGCGGCTGACAAAGATTTGTCAGCCGCACATGCTGCCGAAAACGTAATTCGTCAGCATGTGGCAAGCTTTTCAAAACCCGCAAACGTTTTGAAAAGCTCATGATTGAACTGGAAAGACACCCTTCCTGGGTTTCTTTCCGAGTATCTTCCTTCCCGTTGCCGGGGCTTTTGGGGGTGGAGCGACAAAAGCAGGCGGCTGACAAAGATTTGTCAGCCGCCTAATAGGACGCATTATCTAAAACGCATTATCCGATTTTCTCCAGAAGGGCTACCGCCTGCGCCGCCATGCCGGAGCCATCTCCAGTGAAGCCGAGGTGCTCTTCCGTGGTTGCTTTGACACATACAAATTCCGAAGCAAGCCCCAGCGCCGAGGCCAGATTCTTCTCCATTTTTTCCTTATAAGGCGCCAGCTTTGGAGATTGCGCCACGACGGTTGCATCAATATTGACCACTGCAAAGCCGTTGCCCAGCAGCAGTTTGTGGACATGGCGCAGCAGCTTCAAGCTGGAAATACCCCGATACTGCTCATCGGTGTCCGGGAACAGTTCTCCGATGTCGCCCAACTTGGCTGCACCCAACAGCGCATCCATCACCGCATGGGTCAGCACGTCCGCATCGGAGTGTCCGTCCAAGCCCCGCTCATAGGGAATCTTGACCCCGCCCAGAATCAACTCCCGACCCTCTGCGAGTCGGTGCACATCATAGCCCTGACCGATTCTCAAATTTGTCATGCGTGTTCCTGCCTCTTTCCAAAAATTGCCTCTGCAACCGTCAGATCCAGCGGCGTGGTGATCTTGATATTCTCCTCATCGCCATCCACCAAATAGACGATTTTTCCCAGCTTTTCGACGGCACCGCAGTCATCCGTCGCCGTTTCGCCGGCTTGCAGCAGCGCTTGCAGCGCCGCCTTCAAAAGGGACGCTTCAAAAACCTGCGGCGTCTGGACAGCGGCAAGGCGGCTGCGATCCACCGTCTTGACAATTTCTCCGTCACGCGCAACCTTGATGGTATCCTTGACCGGAATGGCGGGAGCTGCGGCATTGCACTTTGCCGCCTTCGCCGTCACCGCGTCGATCAGCTCCGGCGTCACCAGCGGACGGGCACCGTCCTGAACGGCTAGCAGCTGCGTTTGTTCGCCGGCCTCCAGTGCCGCGCGCAGCACGGATTCTTCCCGGTTCTCTCCGCCCCGAACGACTTTCACGGGTTTGGAGATGCCATAGGTACGGCACAAATCGGAAAAGGGCAGAATGTCCTCTTCCCTTGCCGCGATGACGATTTCGTCAATGCTCTGCGCCGCGTTCAAAGCCAGCAGCGTCCGGGCCAGAACTGGAATTCCGTCCAGCGGAAGCAGCAGTTTATTGGTATTTTCTCCCATGCGGGATGAGCTGCCGGCGGCAGCGACAATGGCCGTGCAGTATGGGCGCTGCGCATCCCGAAATTTCTTAAAAAAGCCCATGCCTCTACCCCTTCCTGTGCGCGTTTCTTCTTTGTCTATGATAGCATTCCGCCACCGCCTTGGCAAGCTGTTTTCCCGGTGAAAGACGCAAAAAAGAAGAGCGGACAATTTGCCGCTCTTCTTTTGCAAGGGATCAGATTTTGTTGCTTCTGCGCCAGATGTGCATTTTCTCGGCTTCCGCAATCAGCTGATCGCGGAACTTGGGATTGGCAATGCCGATCAGTGCTTCCGCACGCTGCCAGGTAGCCAGACCCTTGACATTGGCGATGCCGTACTCCGTCACCAGATAGTGCAGATTGGTGCGGGTGCAGGTGGCGATGGAGCCCTCGACCAAAGTCGGACGAATGCGGGAAGTCTCTTCGCCGGTCTTTTTATTCTTCACCGTGGAAGAGCAGCAGATGAAGCTCTTGCCGCCCTGGGACAGATAAGCACCCATGACAAAGTCCTGCTGTCCGCCTGCACCGGAGATGTGGTGCGTGCCGGAGGACTCGGAGGAAACCTGGCCAAAGAGGTCAATGTCCACAGCGCCGTTGATGGAGATGAAGTTGGGGATGGAGGAAACGCGGGCGATGTCGTTGACATAGCTGACGGGAGCCGCCATGCAGGCGGGGTTGTTGTTCAAGTAATCGTACAGCTTCTGAGAGCCTGCGGCAAAGGCGTAGGTCTGACGGCCGCGATCAATGGGCTTGCGCAGGCAGGTCAGCTTTCCGGCTTCCGCCATATCGACAAACGCATCGACGTACATCTCGGTATGAACGCCCAGATCCTTCAGATCGGACTCGGCAATCATCTTGCCGATGGCGTTGGGCATGGAGCCGATGCCCAGCTGCAGGCAGGCACCGTCGGGAATCTGCGGCACAACCAGTTTTGCAACAGCCGTGTCGATCTCGGAGGGTTCGCCGCTGCCGCCCAGAATGTCCATGGGAGGATTTTCACCCTCAACGACCATATCAACGTCGTCAATATGGACGCAGTTGTCGAATCCGCCCAGGCAGACCGGCATATTCTTGTTGACTTCAACGATGATCTTCTTTGCAACTTCGCACACAGCTTTTAGGTGAGAACCGCCGGGGCCGAAGTTGAACCAGCCGTGCTCATCCATCGGGGCCACCTGGAACATGGCGACATCCAGAGACTTGATGCAGTTGCGGTAGTAGCCGGGCAGCTCGGAATAGCGCAGGGGGATGTAATAAGAAATTCCCTCATTGACGGCCTTGCGCTCAATTCCGGACATGTGCCAGGAGTTCCAGGTGAAGTGCTGCG
This sequence comes from Oscillibacter sp., assembly GCA_022652815.1. Lineage (GTDB taxonomy): Bacteria > Bacillota > Clostridia > Oscillospirales > Oscillospiraceae > Oscillibacter. The sequence continues at coordinate 116,831 of JALCRR010000003.1, read as the reverse complement.
GAGCATTGGGGACATCAAAAATGGCAGGACGACGGGTCAGAATGCCGCCGCGGACATTCACGTCGGTCAGTTGGTCTGCGCGCTTTGCAAGTGCCTTGTCCAGCGCATTGGCCGTGCAAATACTCCAGCCATAATCCAGCCAGTCACCGGACTTGACAACCTTCACCGCCTCGTCGGCCGTGGTCAGCTTCTGCTGATACTCTTCCTGATAACTCATGAATACAGTTCCTCCCATTGAATATTTTTATTCTTTTTCAGTACTTTTTCAAAACATTGTCAATATTATAACAGATTGCCATTTGTTTTGCAACGGAATTATCTGTCTTGTCGAAAAATTTACGTAAAAAGGGACAGGCACAAAAAGTGCCTGTCCCCTCTTAGTCTGATTAATTACTCTGCGTCGGGAGCGGAAGTCTCTTCCTCTTCTTCTGCGGGAGCGGACTCCAGCAGAGCGCGGATGGACAGAGAGATCTTCTTCTTGTCCTCGTCGATGGCGATGATCTTGGCATCGACGGTCTGGCCCTCAGACAGGACGTCCTCCGGTTTGTCGATACGGCGATCAGCGATCTGAGAAATGTGAATCAAGCCGTCCACGCCGGGAACGACTTCGGCGAATGCGCCGAAGGTCATCAGCTTGACAACCTTGACAGAAGCCACGTCGCCAACCTGGTACTGATTCATGAAGGACTGCCAGGGATCAACACTGCGATCCTTGACGCCCAGGGAGATCTTCTTCTTCTCGGGATCGTAGGAAATCACGTACACATCCATGCTGTCGCCGACCTTGCAGACCTCAGCGGGGGTCTTGATCCGGCTCCAGGACAGCTCGGAGATATGTACCATACCATCCACGCCGCCAATGTCCACGAACACGCCGTAGGAAGTCATGGACTTCACAACGCCGGTGTAATGCTTGCCAACTTCAATGCTTTCCCAAACCTCAGCCTGCTTGGCCTGACGCTCCTCGTACTGGACAGCACGGATGGAGCCGACCACACGGCGGCGGGCACGGTTGACCTCGGTAATACGCAGAGAAACCTTCTGCTTGACCATGGTCTCCAGATCTGCGCCACGGGGCATACCGCTCTGGGAAGCGGGAACGAACACGCGCACGCCCTTCACAGAAACGACGACGCCGCCCTTGTTTACCTCGGTAACGATGCCTTCCATGATCGTCTTGTCATCAACGGCCTTCTCAATGTTCTCCCAGACCTTGACGGCATCCAGACGCTTCTTGGAAAGCTCTGCATAACCCTCCACGTCATTGACGCGGACAATATAGGTTTCGATTTCTTCGCCCACATGGACAATGTCCTCGGGCTTCACACTGGGGTCGTCAGACAGTTCTGCCAGCTTGATGTAAGCTGCCTGCTTAGCCCCCACGTCCACCTGCACCTCAGTGGGTGTGATGGCCGTGACAATGCCGGTTACCTTCTCTCCTGTATTTAAAGTTTTGAAAGACTTGTTCAGCAATTCCTCAAAAGATTCCTCGGTGCCCTCAGCGGCTTTGATTTCTTCACTCATGGTTGCATATACCTCCTTAATGATGCCCGCAGGCGTGGATGCGCCGGCCGTAAGACCCGCAACAGAGCAACCATCGAACCAATCCGGCGAGAGCTCGTCCGCATTCTCAATCTGGAATACGTTGAGGCATCTCTCATTGCAAATTTCTGTCAAATGTTTGGTGTTCGCGCTTTTACGGTCTCCAACCACAACCATCACGTCTACTTTGGCTGCAATTTCGGCAGCTTCTGACTGACGTTTATGCGTAGCATCACATATTGTATCAAATATTTTTGCGTTTGTACACTGTTTTTTTATGATTTTCGCAGAAGTTTCAAAAAGTTCACGAATGCAGGTTGTCTGCGCGACCACGGTAACCGGCACTTCCCTGTGACCGGGCTGTGCAAGCCAGGTTTCCACCTCATCCGGACCTTGAAAAATCAGCGGATGCGCGCACCAGCTGGCAACGCCCGCAACCTCGGGATGATTCGCCTCGCCAATGATAATCGGCTGGCGTCCCTCTTGGTCTGCCGCAGCGACAAGCTTTTGAATCCGCATCACATTGGGACAGGTTGCATTGACGCAGGAAACGCCGTTTTTCTCCAGTGCGTCCAGCGTGGTTTTCAGCTCCCCGTGGGAACGGATGACCACCGTCTGCCCGTTTTCAAGCGCATCGGGGTTCTCGGTTTTGCGGATGCCCTGGGCTTCCAGCTCCTCTACCACATGGGTATTGTGGATCAAATCCCCCAGCATCCAGCAGCCGCCGGACTCTGCCGCGGTTTTCTCCGCCAGCTTGACTGCCCGCTCGACGCCGTAGCAAAAGCCGGCGGACTTTGCCAGAATAACGTTCATGCTTCTCTCCCCAGATCGTAGGCCGCTTTCACGATGTCATCGGCGATTTTCTGCATTTCCTCCGCCGTGCCGTGCCGTCCGGTATAGACCGGCTCATACGGCTTGCCGAAGATGATGCGGGTTTTGTGAAAAAGCCGCTTGTCACTGTCCACAAACACCGGCACAAAGATTGCACCCGTGCGAATGCCGATCACGGCAATCCCGCTCTTGGCCTGCACCTCGCCCTCTTTTTTGACCCGGGTTCCCTCCGGGAAAATTAGGAGGTTGTCGCCGTCCTTGATGGCCTTAATGGCGGTCTTGACCGCTTGAATATCGGCATTTCCGCGGCTGACCGGGAATGCGCCCAAACGGCGAAAGATCCAGCTCAAAACCGGAATGCGAAACAGAGAGTCCTTCGCCATAATGTGCATCCGGTAGTCTCGAGGCAGGGCAAGGCCGATCAGCACGGGATCCCAGTTGCTGCAATGGTTGGGGCACAGCATCACGCCGCTGCGCGGCAGGGCTTCCAACCCACGGACGTCTACGGGGTGAAAAATACGCTTGATGGGCGTCAGAAGCCAGTATGCAAAGTGAAACAGGGAAAATTCATTCATTTCGATGTTCTCTCCCATATGATGTGCAGCAAAGCCGCAAGGCTCTGCTCAAAGTCCAGATTCGTCGTATCCAGCACCACGGCGTCCTCCGCCTGCCGCAGCGGAGCCACGGCCCGGTGGGAATCCTCATAGTCCCGCTGTTCGATCTCCCGCAGCACCTTGTCGTAATCCTCCGGCGTCCCCCGCTGCGTAAGTTCCAGGCAGCGGCGTGATGCACGGGCTTCCGGAGACGCAGTCAGAAAAATCTTAACGTCCGCATCCGGCAGCACCACGGTGCCGATATCGCGACCGTCCATAATGACGCTATTTTTCCGCGCCAGCTCCCGCTGCATCTCCAGCAAATGCGCCCGCACGCCGGGAAACGCCGACACAGCGGAGGCATACAGGGAGATTTCCGGCAGACGGATTTCCTTCGTCACGTCTTGACCGCACAGCATCATGTGCTGTAAGCCGTCGCTGCCGTAGCAAAGTTCAACCTGAATGTTGGGCAGCGCCGCCAGAACGGCGGATTCATTCTTGGGATTAATCCCGTTTTTCCGGGCGTAATAGCCGATGGAGCGATAAATCGCGCCCGTATCGACATAGAGATAGCTCAATTCAGCCGCAGCTCTGCGAGCAAGCGTGCTTTTCCCCGCGCCAGAGGGGCCGTCAATGGCAATGGCAATCTGTTTCATGTTGCTTCCGATCCTTTGCTTTTGTTCTCTTCCGCAGCGGCGGCTTCGCCGGCTGCTCGGCCTGTTGCCCAGGCAATTTGCAGGTTAAATCCCCCGGTATAGGCGTCCACATCCAGGATTTCTCCTGCGAAGTATAATCGCTTTACAAGCTTTGATTCCATAGTGTTTGGATTGATTTCCCCCACTTTGACACCGCCGGAGGTCACGATAGCCTCCTCCACCGGGCGCTTGCCGGTGACGGGAACGGTAAACTGCTTAAGCACCATCTCCAGCGCCTTGCGCGCTTCGCGGGTCACGGAGTTCACCTTCGTCTCGCCGTCCACGCCGCAGCGCTCCACCACCACGGGAATCATGCTGTGGGCCACCAGTCCGGCAACCAGACTGGAGAAATTTTGGTTCTTCTTCTCGTCCATATCCCGGAGAATCCGGGCTTCCAGTTTCTTTTCGTCCAGTGCAGGCTTGAGGTCGATGGAAAGCGTGTACGAATTCTTCTCAAAATCCTGCAAATGGGCGCTGGCGGACAGAATTAGAGGGCCGGAAAGTCCAAAATGGGTAAAGAGTAGCTCGCCGAAGTCTTGATAAATGACTTTCTTTTTCTGGTTGTGAACGGTGAGCTGAATGTTCTTTAGAGCCAGTCCCTGCATCGCTGCGCAGCAAGGGTCATCGCTGACCAATGGAACAAGCGAGCCTACGGCGGGCACAAGCGTGTGTCCCACAGTCTGCGCCATCCGATAGCCGTCTCCGGTGGAGCCGGTGGCCGGGTAGGAAACGCCGCCGGTGGCTAAAATCACCGCATCGGCCTCGTATTTCTGCTTTTCTCCGGCAACACCGGAAACCGCGCCGTCATTGACCAGCAGAGCGTCCGCCTTGTCGTGAATCCACTGGATATGCAGCGCGCGCATCCGCTTTTCCAGCGCGCCGCTGATGTCGAACGAGCGGTCAGATACCGGAAAGACCCGGTTTCCCCGTTCCGTTTTCAGAGGAACCCCCAGCGATTCAAAAAAGCGCATGGTGTCCCGCCCGTCAAACCGGGAAAAGGCGCTGTACAAAAACCGCCCGTTTTTTGCAACGTGGGCAAGCAATTCCTCGCTCCCTGCGTTGTTTGTGACGTTGCACCGACCCTTGCCGGTGATGTTCAGCTTCTTTCCCAGCCGCTCGTTGGGCTCCAGTAGGGATACTTCCCCGCCGTGCTCAGCCGCGGTAATGGCAGCCATCATGCCGGCAGCTCCGCCGCCGACCACAAGAATTTTTTTACTCATCGTCCGATTTACCAAAGACGCCGTATTCGTCCCAGATATCCTCCAGTTCCGCAAATGTCGAGGAGATGTCCGTCCCCATTCGGTAGCCGATATCCACCAGCAGCGCGTTGAGCATACTCAGCGGCGCCACCATGGAATCCACAAAGGAAATCATTTCGCTGGGCGCCAGCAACGAACCGTCCGCCATCTGATAAAGCGGAGAAAGCTCATTGTCCGTAATGGCAATAATGGTTGCGCCGCGATCCTTGGCAAACTTCACGGTGTTCATCGTCACAAGGGAGTATCGCGGGAAAGAAATCGCAATCATCACATCTCCCGGCCCAATCCGAAACAGTTGCTCGAATATTTCGCCGGCGGCGTTGGACTGCACCAGCGTCACATTTTCAAATAAAAGGTGCAGGTAAAAATTCAGATAGCCTGCCACGAAGGACGAGGAGCGCACGCCCAGAATGTAGATGTGCTTCGCCGTCATAATTCTTTCCGATACGGCGGCAAATTCGGTGCGATCTGCCTCGTCCACCACCATGCGCAGCTTGTCCATGTCCCGCTGCATCACGGTTGCCAGCACGTCTTGACCGGAGAGTTCCTCCCCCGCCGCCTCGATACGTTGGGTGGAAGTTAGGCGGCTGCGGATCATCTCCTGCAGCGCACGCTGCATACTGGGGTAGCCGTCATAGCCCAGCTCCGAGGCGAAGCGAACCACCGTGGATTCGCTGACGCCCACCAGCTTGCCGAGCTTGCTGGCGGTCATAAAGGCCGCTTTGTCGTAATTTTCAAGAATATACGTACCAATCCGCTTCTGCCCCTTGGAAAAGGACGGAATGCTGCTCTCAATAATATGTAAAATGCTTTTGGGCATTGACCATACCTCCCTCATTTTGACCGTTTTTCAGTGTATCACAAAACACTCGTTTTTTAAACCAATTTTGCAAGATATTTTTCAAATCCTGCAAAATGGATGAAAAAGGACAGCCCTAATTTTGGGCTGTCCTCTCAATGTTCTTCTTTTAAAGACTGAATTTCAGTATCTGTTAAGTATCTCCACTTGCCGGGTTGCAGGGTGCCGAGTTCAAGACCATTTTCCTGCACACGCTGCAATTTCTTCACAATTAGGTTGCACTGTCGACACATCCGCCGAATCTGTCGGTTCTTCCCCTGGTGGATGGTAACGGACAAAAGTGCCGTCTGGCCCTTTTCCTCCAGCACGCTTACCTGCGCCGGAGCAATCGGCTCACCGTCCAGATCCCGCACCGCGGCAAGGCGTTTCTCCGCCCCATGGACGGCTCCGGCAACGCTGAGCAGATACGTCTTGTTCACCTCATATTTGGGGTGCAGCAGGTGCTGGGCAAAGTCGCCGTCGTTGGTCAACAGCAGCAGCCCCTCGGACTGGCAATCAAGCCGCCCAACCGGAAACACCCGGACGCCCACGTCCCGAACAAGATCGGCCACAATCGGACGCGGCTCCTGCCGCTGTTCGGACATGGTCGTCACATAGCCCCGGGGCTTGTTCAGCATCAGATAGACGTGCTTGTCCTCGCCGGCAATCTGCTGACCGTCAACGCAGATCCGATCCACTTCGGGGTCGGCCTTGTTTCCGATTTCCGCCGTTTCCCCGTTGACCGTTACGCGCCCTTCTTCCAGCAGTTTTTCCGCGCCGCGGCGAGAGCAGAGCCCCGCAGCCGATATGATTTTTTGCAGACGTTCTTCCAAATGAATCCTCCTAAATTACTTGCACAGGACATTTTCCAGACGGTGAAAAAGGCTCACGGATTCCGGCAGACTGGGCAGAACGTCTCCGCCGCAGACCAGCTTGACCCGTCCGACTTCTTTTCCGTTCAGCAAAATCACCGCCTCGCCGGCAGATGTTCCCGCTGTCACCGGCGCCGTCATTTTATGCGGAACACCGGAAAGCTCTACGCTTAATGTCTCCCCTGCCGCAACCGGCCAGGCAAAACTGTCCACGGCCACAAGCGGTACAGTGGGCGCAATTCCCGACTGAATGCGAACGCTTGTCAGCGTTTCGCCCCGGGTCACTGCTGTCTTGGCGGGATAGGTCGAAAAGCCATACTCATACAGCGCCTCGTGATCCGCCCAGTCGTTGCCGTCCTGCAGCGTAACCGCGATCAGCCGCTGACCGTTTCGCACCGCGCAGGACACCAGCGTCCGGCCTGCAGCCTTTGTATAGCCGGTTTTCAATCCCAGACAGCCATCCATATAGGATAGGAGCTTGTTGTGATTGGTCATGGTGCGTCCGCCAATGGTGATCTGGCGAGTGGACACAATCCGCACGAATGTCTCGTTGTCCATGGCGGCGCGGGCAAGCTTGGCCATGTCCAGCGCCGTCGAGTAATGCTTGTCATTGTCCAGACCGTTGGGGTTGGCAAAGGACGTGCCGGTCATGCCCAGCTCCCTCGCCTTGTCGTTCATCATAACGACAAATTTCTCCTGGCTGCCGCCCACCGCATCCGCAACCGCCAGAGCGGCGTCATTCCCCGAGCACAGCAAAAGCCCGTAAAGCAGCGTCTCCAGCGTCAGCTTCTCGCCCTCTTTGAGGTACATGGAGGTTCCCTCCACCAGCGTCTGGGACCGCTTGACCGTCACGGCGTCCGAAAGGCAGCCGTTTTCCAGCGCCACCAGCGCCGTCATAATCTTGGTGGTGCTGGCAATCCGCATTCGCTCCTGCTCGTTGTGCGCATAGAGGATTCTCCCGCTGTCGGCATCCATTAAAACGGCTGCCGAGGCAGAAGTGCTGATAGCGCTTGTCTGACAGGTTAAACTACTTGTCAGCATGGAAATGCAAAGCAGGAACGGTATGATGTTTTGAAATCGCTTTTTCATCTGCAATCACCTTTTCGTATGGTGATTGTAGTATACCCCCGTTAGAAGGATTCTTTTTCTTTCTTCTTGTCGAAATATTTTTCCACTTTATCCATAATGTCGGGAACCATTTCGATGACCCGGTCAACCGTTGACACCGGCGGAATTGCCACCGGCAGAACGCGGGTTGCGCCGTCCTTCACCACCAGGAACGCCACCGGGTCGATCTTGACACCGGCACCGCTGCCGCCGCCGAAATTCTGGGGTGCGCCCTTTCCGTAATCGCCGCCGCCGCTGCCGAAGCCGAAGCTGACGCGGGAAATGGGGATCAGCGTCACGCCGTCCGGCGTGGAGATGGGCTCGCCGACGATGGTGTTGGTGTCCACCATCTCATGGATTTTTCCCATGGTCTCATTGAGCAGGTTGTTCAGCGGTGTTTTCTTTTCAACGTTATCCATTGTAAACATCCTTTCTATGCCGCCGGCTGCGCCGGGCTCTGCGTCTCAGGTTGAATTTTCTCTGTTTGATGCGTTTTTCGATACGCCAGGAACCATTTCAGCGCCGGAATTCCCGCGCCAAATCCAAGCCCGATCAAGGTTCCGATCCGAAGGGAAATTCCCACGCTGCCGCGAACTTGTATCTTTTGCGCGTCAAAATCCACGCCTACATGGATATGCGGGTCCGGAATCTTCAAAAGCTGTTCCAGCACCGGCATCGCCGTCCAGACGGCGCCGTTGACCCGTCCGTACCATTCCGCAGCGGCAGCCGGATCGTCTTTTCCCGCCAGCGTCACGGAAAGCGACAGCGGATTGACCTTGATGCCCTTGCGGGTTCGGTTCAGTGCTTTTTTCATGGGTGGCCAAAGCGCATGATAGGCGGATTTCAAATCCTCCATAGACGGTTTTGGAATCTTCTTTAGCTTCTCCAAAACGTCCGCTTTTCCCTCTTTGGGCTTTTTTTCTTTTTTCTTGTGATTCTTCTCTTGTTTTGCTTTTTTCTTCGGCTTTGACGGGGCTACTTGAAATTTTAGCGGCCCCACCGTCACCCAGGCGTAAACCGGCGTGTCGATGTTGACCAGAACGCCCAGCCGCGTCATGCAAAACAGAACAAACAGCGCCGCAATCGCGCACAAAATCCACAGCCAGAGCAGAATCGACACCCCCTTCCGGTTCTATCCGCGTGATTACTCGGTGTCCATATCGTCAGACGCTTCGCTCTGCGTCTCTTCTTCCGTCGTTTCTTCCTCGGCAGGCTCGGCCATCTCGGCATCCGGGTCAATGATTTCCCCGTTGTCGCCAATGCGCATCTGCCCCTCGGTAATCAGATCGGGCATTTCCGGCAGATCATTGAGACTTGTCAGATGGAATGCCCGGAGAAAATTTTTCGTGGTACGGTACAGCCGGGGCCGTCCCGGCACCTGGAGCCGTCCGCACTCCTCGATCAGCTTCCGCTCCAGCAGCAGTCCCACGGTGTAGGAGCTGTCCACGCCGCGAATCTGATCCACGTAGGCGCGGGTGGTGGGCTGATAATAGGCGAAGATCGTCAGCACTTCCAGCGCCGGTTGGCTGAGCTTCGCCGGCTTGCGAATCTCGAACGCCTTGCGGATGATGTCGGCGTAGTCCGGCGAGGAGCAAAGCTGCCAGGTTTCCTCCATATGCAAAAGGCGGATGCCCCTGCGCTCGTAAGCGTAATAATCCATCAGCTTTTGAAGCATCTGCTGCACGGTGGGCTTGTCCAGCTCCAGCGCCGTGCAGATGCGTTCCTCCTGCACCGGTTCTCCCGATGCAAACAGGATTCCCTCAATCGCGGATTCTATTTCCTTCATGTCCATATTTTCCATGTTGGTGATTCCTCTCAGAATTTCAGTTCCTCCGGCAGCTCCTGCTCCTGCTTGACGGTGCAGTCCGTCTCGGAGCCAGCCAGATGAATGATGCAGGCGCGGCAAAGCTCCAGCACGGCAAGGAACGTTGCCACCACCTCGCTGCGGCTGCGATTGCCCCGGAACAGCAACAAAAAGCGCGTCATTCCGCCGGCTTTCAAGCGACTGACAATCTCTTTTGCCTTGCTCTCCACGGGGTACGGCTCATGCTGGACGATGGCTTCAAACGCCGTCCGAGGCGGCGGCAAACGCCGCTCTGCCCGGTTTTGAATCTCCGCCATGGCCAGCACCAAATCCGCCGGTTCCTGCTTGTACTCGTATATTTTTCCGTGTTCCACCGGCTCCGGCGGACGGGTCTCGATATTTCGCCCGAACTCGCCCAGCGGTTCCAGCCGTTTGACCGCCTGCCGGATTTTTCCATAGTTTTCGTTCCGGCGGCGCTCCTCCAGAGATTGAATCAGAGCGTCCATCTCCGTCTGGGCTTCCTCGTCCTCGATGGAAAGCAGCATCCGGGTCTTAATGTACATTAAGTGTGACGCCATGGTGATAAACTCGCTGGCAACCTCCAGATCCATCATTTTGCGCGCTTCCAGCCAGGCAAGGTATTGCTCCAGAATCGTAGAAATAGAGATGTCTTGAATCTCCATTTTGTTCTTGCTGAGCAGAAACAAAATCAGATCCAGCGGCCCTTCAAAGTCCTGCATCTCCTCTTCCGAGCGGCTGCGGACCACTTTTTCCAGTTTGAAAACAGGACTATCCAAGAATGCTCACCTCAAAAAATCAGATTGCACAGCGCCCCGTAGACCGCCGAGATCGCCCCGCTAATGGCGTTTCCGCCCACATCGGTAAACGACAGGACGATCAAAAGAATCATGCCGTAGCGCTCGTAGCGCATCAACTGGGCATACGCCCGGTCGGGCAGAAGCACCGCCAGCACTTTGGAGCCGTCCAGCGGCGGAATTGGCACTAGATTGAAAAGGCCGAGGCCGATGGACAAAATCGCCGTGGACAGGAAAAATGTAAAAACAGCATCCCAGAGCTCGGAATACGGCGCAAACGAATAAACTAGCCTTGCGCACAGCATCAGAACAATGGCCAGCAGGAAGTTAGAAATCGGTCCTGCCAGCGCCGTCAGCGCCATGCCCTGCTTCGGCTTTCGAAAATATCGCGGATCTACCGGCACGGGCTTTGCCCAGCCGAAGCCACAGACAAACATCATCGCAAGACCGAACCAGTCGATGTGCCGCAGCGGGTTCAGGGAGAGCCGATGCATGGATTTGGCGGTGGGATCGCCCAGTTTGTATGCCATCAACCCATGACAGGTTTCGTGCACACTCAAGCAGAGTAAAACGGAGACGACCCGTGCGGCTGCCTGCCCCATGGAGGTAAAGTCCAGCTCCGAAATCAGATTTTGCAGATAGTGCAACTTGACGCTCCCCCAGTCGTTTCCATAACAATCCAAATTACAGTTTATTATACCAGTGAATGTCAGAAAATACAAGGAAAAGCACGTCCATCCCCTTGCGGCGACATAAAAAGAGGACAGGTTCCTGTCGGAACCTGTCCTGCTTCGTTTGTGTTTCTTACTTCACCATGGAAGCGATTTCTTCTGCGAAGTTCTCCTGCTTCTTCTCAATGCCCTCGCCCTTTTCAAAGCGGATAGCATCCTTGAAGGAAACCGTGCCGCCCAGAGCCTTGGCAGCAGAAGCGATATACTGCTCGACCGTCATGGAGTTGTCCTTGACGAACTCCTGCTGAAGCAGGCAGTTTTCCTCGTAGAACTTGTTCAGCTTGCCGGAAGCGATCTTGTCCTTGACGGCGTCGGGCTTGGAAGCCATCTTGGGATCGTTGGCCATCTGCGCAACCAGAATCTTCTTCTCCTCGTCCAGAACGTCCTGCGTGACCTGGCTCTTGTCCCAGAAACGGGGATTGAGCGCGGCGATCTGCATGGCAACGTCCTTGCCGATTTCGGTGGCGTCAACGCCGCCGGAGACTTCCAGATTCACCAGAACGCCGATCTTGCCGCCAGCATGGACATAGGGAACAGACACGCCGTCCGCAAAGCGGGCAAAGCGGCGAACCTTGATGTTCTCGCCGATGACCAGGACCATCTCCTGCTGCTGCTGGGTGACGGTCAAGTCAGAATCCAGATACTTGTCGTTCATCAGTGCGTCCAGATCAGCGGGAGCATTCTTTGCAACCGTTGCGGCCACGCCCTTGACGAAGTCGACAAACTTCTCGTTCTTGCCAACGAAGTCGGTCTCGGCATTGACCTCGACCACAACGCCAACGCCGTCCACCACGGTTGCCAGAGCCATGCCCTCGGCAGCAATGCGGGAAGCCTTCTTGGCGGAAGCGGCAATGCCCTTTTCGCGCAGCCACTCGACAGCCTTTTCGGTGTCGCCGTCAGCAGCGGTCAGAGCCTTTTTGCAATCCATCATGCCGGCTCCGGTCATCTCGCGCAGGTTCTTAACATCTGCAGCTGTAAAAGCCATTTTACATTTCCTCCAGTATTCAAGTATCGAAGAGTTGTTCTCTTCGTTTTATAATCAGTCAGCCTTCTCTTCGGAAGCAGCAGCCTCTTCCATCTGCTCGCCCTGCTTGCCTTCCAGCATCGCGTTGGCCATGATGGAGGAGATCAGCTTGATGGCGCGGATCGCGTCGTCGTTGCCGGGAATGACATAGTCGATCTCATCGGGATCGCAGTTGGTATCAGCGATTGCAACCACGGGAATGCCCAGCTTGTGAGCCTCGGCGATTGCGTTGCGCTCCTTGCGGGTATCAACGATGAACAGAGCGCCGGGAAGCGTGGTCATGTCCTTAACGCCGCCGAGATACTTCTCCAGCTTCTCGATCTCGCCCAGGTGCTTCATGACTTCCTTCTTGGGCAGCATATCAAAGGTGCCGTCCTCCTGCATGGTCTTGAGCTGATGCAGACGATCCACGCGGGTACGCATGGTCTTGAAGTTGGTCATCATGCCGCCCAGCCAACGAGCGTTGACGTAGTACTGGCCGCAGCGGGCAGCTTCTTCGCGGATAGCGTCCTGTGCCTGCTTCTTGGTGCCGACGAACAGCAGAGACTTGCCGCTGGCGGACAGATCACGCACGAATGCATAAGCTTCTTCCAGCTTGCGAACGGTCTTCTGCAGGTCAACGATATAAATGCCGTTACGCTCGGTATAGATATACGGAGCCATCTTGGGGTTCCAGCGACGGGTCTGATGACCGAAGTGGACGCCTGCTTCCAGCAGGGCTTTCATGGACACAACATTAGAATTTGCCATAGTGTTTGAGTTCCTCCAAATCAAAATTTAGTTTGTACCTCTAGCCGTTTCAATCCCTTTGCCAACCGGAGTTCCGGCACAGACAAAAAGTCCGCGGCTATGCGGAATGCTGAAATATAGTACCATAAATAGTTTCAAAATGCAAGGACTTTTTCACAAAAAATAACCGGAAATTCGGCATTTTGCCGAGTTTTCCGGTCATTTCCTCAAAAAGTCAGTATTTGCGCCGCCGCTTTCGTTCCATAGCCGGGTCACGGCGCTGAAACGGCTTGTCGATCAGGATAATATCGTCCCCGATCCGCTGAATACACTCCCAGGGAATATAGAACTCCTCTCCCCTGCCAAACAGTCCGAAAAAGCGGCAGGGGCCATAGACAATGATGGCGCACACCTGACCCTCCGGCAGCTTGATCTCCACATCCGCCACATATCCCAGACGGCAGCCGTCGCAGATGTTGACGACTTCCTTGCACCTCATGTCCCGCATCCTGCATTGCATGGCGCTCACCTCTCTTGTGGGAGTCTATGCCCGGGCGGGAATGTCCTATGCGCCCGAAACGCGGAAAATCCCGCCGCAGCACGAAGGCCGGGCGGGATTCCTCTTTATTGATAGTTCATCTCCGCATACTGAAGCATGTTGCGGCACAGGAACAGGCACAGCAGCGAGGTCGCAAGGCACCCGAGGGTCAATACCCCCAGCAGCACGGCGGCGGACGCGACTTCCATCGCAAACGTCAGAATGCAAACCGCCGCGATCCCCGGCACCAGCAAGGCAATCGTCACGGCGAAGAACAGCAAAAACACCAGAAACTTGGAGGTTACATCGCCCCAGAGCCGCTCCACCGCGATGTCGGCAGCCATGTAGACCATGGCAATCGCCGTTCGAGCCAGAATGCACATCACCGTGGTAAGCGGAGAAAGGGACAGAATCAGTCCCACGGGAACAAAGGTGACAATCCCCTCTAAAAGCGTGGACGGCACCGTTTCCGCCAGCGCCCAGAGCATCTTTTTCATGGGGTCTTCCGGCACCAGATAGATGTACGGACGGGTCAGCTCCCGGTTAAACCGTCCGGAAAAGGAGCTGAACATCTGCAAATATGCCGCCATCATAAACGTTGGCAGCAGTCCGCCATCCCGCAGGAATACGCAGAACAGAATCACCGTCAGAGCAAAAATGAGCTGTGTGGTGCCAAGGACAAATTTTCTTCCTCGGCGGTTTTCCAAGCGGTGCTTGTAGTAAAACACGTCCGCGCCCCAGCCCCGGCCAAGGCCCGTTTTGCCCAACTTTACGTGCTCCGGCACGGCCTCCACCATACTGCCCTCTTTTTTGGCGGTGATGGCGTTTTGGGCAAGCTCGGCGCTTTTGAGCACGTCCTCGTAATAGTCCGGGTCACTCTTCATAATTCCAAAAACCAGCAGGCACAGGCAAAGGGCGCAGAGCAGCAGTCCCCCTGCCGCAGCTGCGGCGTTTCCCGTCAAGAAGCCGCCCATGGCCAGCGCCAGCCATCCGGCCACCGGAAGAAAGTAGAACACGGTGCTGTTCACAGCCTCCACCGCCCGGGGAAGAATTTCCTCCGTGCCGCCGGGAAGGGACCGCACCAGGACGTACAGCAAAAATGCGCCCACGATGCCGTAGAGAATTCCCTGCCCGATATGGCGGCGGGTTTCATTGCCGTTGGTCAACGAGTAGATCAGCATGGCCACGACCTGCCCCAAAAAGACGGCGATGCCGTAGCCTATCAGCAGCAAAACCAGCTGTCCGTAGGTGATTCCGTAAGTAGAATGTAAATTGGTGTATTGAAACAGAATGAAAAAGCCGATCAGCAAAGACGATGTCATCTGCTGAAAAAGTCCGTGGAACAGGAGCGTCTGCGGGCGAATCGGCGACGGAAACAGCAGGTTTACGTCCGTCATATTAAAGAGGTTTCCGCCCCGGGAAAAGCCGCCGTTCACCGTCATGGCGAACATCAGCAGGTACAGCGCCGCAGCGCCGGCGTTGAGCTCCAGCACATTCCGGAAGGCGCGGCCGGAGTCATCTGCCGCCTGTCCACCGACGATCGTGATGGCAAGGGCGGCGATAATCAAAACTACATAGATCAGTCTCGCGGGCTTTTGAATCAGGCTTTTCAGCTGATTCTTCAGTTTTTTCCTGCGCAGATAGAGCAGTGCGTTCATTCTCCGGCACCGTCCTTCTGCTCACCGGAGTGCGCCGCGTCGGTTCCCTCCGTGATGGTGAAGAACAAATCTTCCAGGCTTTGCTCGGCCACCTCGCCTTTTTGGCGGGTTGCGGCAAAGCTGCCGTTCATCATGATATGCACTACGTCCCAGGAATCCTCCACGCTGTCGATCATGTGGGTGGAGATCAGCACCGTCGCCCCCGCATCCCGCAGCTCGCCAAAGACTTCCTTGAGCTGCTTGATGGCATGGGGGTCAAGGCCCACCATGGGTTCGTCAAAGATGACGACCTTCGGCTTGTGTACCAGTGCGCAGCAGATGGAAAGCTTCTGCTGCATGCCCTTGGACAGCTCCTTGCCCAGCTTGTCGCGCTTGTCCCACAGCTCAAACCGCTCCAAAAGCTGCTGGGCGGTTCCGTCGTCCTCCATGCGGTAGGCGCGGCGAACAAACTCCATATGCTCCTCCACCGTCAGAAGATCGTAGAGGGCGGGAAGCTCGGGAATATAGCCCAGGGCGCGCTTGGCCTCCATGGACTTGTTGGGATTGCCGTTGATTTCAATATCGCCGTCAAAGCGCAGCAATCCCGCGATGCACTTAATAATGGTGGACTTGCCGGCACCGTTGGGCCCCAGCAGAACCGCGATCTGCCCGTCGTCCACGAAAAAGCTGATGTCGCGGTTTGCGACAGTCT
Organism: Oscillibacter sp.; assembly: GCA_022652815.1. Lineage (GTDB taxonomy): Bacteria > Bacillota > Clostridia > Oscillospirales > Oscillospiraceae > Oscillibacter. The sequence goes on along the minus strand of JALCRR010000003.1, from coordinate 101,104 downwards.
TTCCGTATTTTTTGGTCACATGGTTGATTTTCAGCATTTTTTTATCTCCCTTTCATAACAGCAGGCACATTGTAAGCGTTTACCCAGTCCCTGTCAATAACAGTTCGGTAACAATTCAAATAGGCAAAGAATGGCAGCTCCGCCGCAAGTCGACAAAAGCTCCCAGTATAGGAAAAAAGCCCTTCGGCAATACTGACAACAGTCGTTAAAACGGTGTGAGGGGGCGGCTTTTATGCAGGGAAAAGTCGAGATTTGCGGAGTCAACACAGCCAAGCTGAAGGTGCTGAAAAACGAGGAAACCATGGCGCTTTTGCGGCGGACAAAGGAGGGCGATCTGGACGCACGACAAAAACTGATCGAGGGAAACCTGCGTCTGGTGCTGTCCGTGATCCAGAAGTTTATCAGCCGAGGTGAAAACGTGGATGACCTCTTTCAGGTAGGCTGCGTGGGACTCATCAAAGCCATTGATAATTTTGATATTACCCAGCCGGTGCGCTTTTCCACCTACGGCGTGCCGATGATCGTGGGCGAGATCCGCCGGTATCTGCGGGACAATTCCGCCATCCGGGTGTCGCGGAGTATGCGGGACACCGCTTACCGGGTACTGCAGGCGCGGGAGCTGCTGATTTCCCAGAACCAGCGGGAGCCGACAGTGGAACAGATCGCAAAGGAACTGGACATTCCCCGGGAGGAAGTGGTCTTTGCCATGGACGCCATTGTGGACCCGGTATCGCTCTATGAGCCGGTGTACTCCGAAAGCGGAGATTCCGTGTGCGTCATGGATCAGGTGAAGGACACACGCAACACCGACGAAAGCTGGATCGACCAGATTGCGCTAAAGGAGGCCGTCCGTAAGCTGGACAAGCGAGAAAAGCGCATCCTCTCCCTCCGCTTTTACGAGGGCAAAACCCAGATGGAGGTTTCCGCCGAGGTGGGCATCTCCCAGGCGCAGGTGTCCCGGCTGGAAAAGAGCGCGATTAATACCATTCGCAAAGGGTTGTAAAAAGACAGCCATTGACGAAAGGGCGCCTGCACGGTAAAATAGACTTGATTTTTACCGCAAAGGAGACTTCCGCATGGACTTTCAGAAAATGGTGGATTTCCGAAATACCCACAACCCGTTTGCAGCCAAACTGGGCATTGTGGTGGAGGAAATCGGCCCCGGGTATGCCCGCGTGACCAAGACCATCCGGGAGGATGACCTGAATCCGGTAGGTCGGGCACACGGCGGCTGCTTTTTCGCTATGGCAGACACCGCCTGCGGCTCGGCTGCTGCTTCCTCCGGCTATATGGCTGTGACGGTCAACGCAAGCTATAACTTTTTCCGGGGCGGCAACGTCGGGGACGTGATTACCGCCGAAGCCCGGGAGATCAAGCACGGAGCCACGATCTGTGTCTTTGAAGTGCAGCTGACCAATCAAAAAAAGGCCGTTGTCGGCTCCGCCACGCTGACCTTCTTCATGTTGGAGCAGAAGATCGAGCTCTGAAATTTGCAAGAATTACAAAAACAAGCCGCCGTTCATGGAACGGCGGCTGCAGGCTGTCGAAAAAGTCTTTTCGCCAGCCCGAGCAAGTTTTTAAAACCCGTGAAAAGTATTAAAAACTTATGATTGAAAACGAAAAGAACCCTTCCTGGGTTCCTTTCGTAGCTATCTTCCTTCCCGCTGTTTGGGTTTTCAGTGTTTATCGACAAAGAAGGGCCGCCGTTCATGGAACGGCGGCTGTCTTTTTACTTTTTAAAGCTATCCTTTAGGGAAACGCTCCGGTTGAACACCAGATGTTCCGGCGTGGAATCCTTGCTGTCCGGGCAGAAATAGCCTTGGCGCATAAACTGGAAGCTGCTGGGTGCCTTGGCACCAAGCATGTTTGCTTCCACCTTGCAGTCCTTCAGCACTTCCAGAGAATCGGGGTTCAGATAATCCAGGAAGTTCTTGTCGGGGCCATCGGGGTCGGCGTCGGAAAACAGATTGTCGTAAAGGCGAACCTCGGCGGTCAGCGCCGTGGCCTCGTCCACCCAGTGGAGCGTTGCGCCCTTGACCTTGCGGCCATCGGCAGGATCGCCGCCGCGGCTCTCGGGGTCATAGGTGCACAACACCTCTGTCACGTTGCCGTTTGCGTCCTTGACGCAGCCGGTGCAGGTGATGAGATAGGCGCCCTTCAAACGGCACTCGGGGCCGTTGGGGGTCAGACGCTTATACTTGGGAATCGGCGTCTCCAGAAAATCCTCCGCCTCGATAAACAGGTGCTTGGAGAAGCTCACCTCGTGGGTTCCCTGCTCGGGATGGACGGGATTGTTCTCCACCGTCATCATCTCGGACTTGCCGTCGGGATAGTTGGTCACAGTCAGCTTGATGGGGCGCAGCACAGCCATGGTGCGCTGGGCGGTATCGTTCAGGTTCTCCCGCAGGCAGTGCTCCAAAAAGCCGAAGTCCACCGTGGAATCCGCCTTGGAAACGCCGATGCGGTCGCAGAAGCTGCGGATGGACTGGGGCGTATAGCCACGGCGGCGCAGACCGCACAGGGTCGGCATCCGGGGATCGTCCCAACCGGAAACGCGCTTTTCCTCCACCAGTTGGCGGAGCTTGCGCTTCGACATGACGGTGTAGTTGATGCCAAGGCGTGCAAACTCGATCTGGCGGGGTTTGGCGGGCACATCGCAGTGCTCCACCACCCAGTTATAAAGCGGGCGATGCGCCTCAAATTCCAACGAACACAGCGAATGGGTAATGTGCTCCATAGCGTCCTCGATAGGATGGGCGAAATCGTACATGGGATAGATGCACCACTTTGCGCCGGTGCGGTGATGCACGGCGTGGTTGATGCGGTAAATGACCGGATCGCGCATATTGAAGTTGCCGGAGGTCAAGTCGATCTTGGCGCGCAGGGTCATCTGACCGTTGTCAAACTCGCCGGACTTCATGCGCTCGAACAGATCCAGGCTCTCCTCCACAGGGCGATCCCGATAAGGGCTCTGCGCCGGATGCTGCAAATCGCCGCGCATGTCCTTCATCTGCTCCGGCGTCAGCTCGCAAACATAGGCCAAGCCCTTTTTAATGAGATCCACCGCGCACTCGTACATCTTGTCGAAGTACTCGGATGCGTAATAGAACCGGTCATCCCAGTCAAAGCCCAGCCAGTGAATATCCTCTTTAATGGCGTCCACATACTCGGTATCTTCCTTGGAGGGGTTCGTGTCGTCCATGCGCAGGTTGCACATGCCGCCAAATTTCTCCGCCGTACCAAAGTCGATCGTCAACGCCTTGCAGTGGCCGATATGCAGATAGCCGTTGGGCTCCGGCGGGAAACGGGTGTGAACCGTCATGCCTTCAAACTGACCGCCCTTTGCAATATCTTCCTCAATAAAGGTGTGAATAAAGTTATGGCTCTCGCCGACTTCCGTTTCCGGCGTTTTCTTCTCTTCTGCCATACGCGTCATTCCCTCCGCTTTCTTTTGCAATCAAAATTACGTTTTATTATACAAAAGGCGCATTGAAATTGCAAGGAAAACCGCAGGAAACGATTGTTTTTACGATAAAACCCAGTCGTCCACCACGTCCCGCAGAGAAACGGGCGTCACAGTATGCTTCATCAGCAGGGCAATCAGATGCAGAATTTTGTTCTGGGAACAGGTAATTCCCCGCACGCAGGCGCTCTCCCCGCTCTCACAGCAAATCTCCACGCCATAGCTTTCAAAAAAGTCCGTGGTTTCCTCGGCCAGCAGATAGTAATCCACTGGCTGCGCACAAATTTTCTTTCTCCCTATCAACAATGATCGCACACAAAACTCCCCCGCATCCTCTCAAAAGTGAAACGAAGTTCATCATCATACAACGAAGCAATTCATCATACAATGAAAGGAGCATATCATGTTCTTTAGTTGTACATTGTCGAATCTTGTCGAGAGAAGAAAATTTATATTTTATAACTATTAAAGGGTCGGCTTTGTGAATCATTCACATTTTTCAGATATTAAATTTAAAATTTCTTGGGCATCTTGCTTATTATAAAGCGCGTTCAGTACATCCAACAGTCCGTTGGTCGTCAGATGCGCCGGCAGTCCCAGCTTCTTCAACAGAGCAGCCCGTTTTTCGGCGCTGCCGCTGCCGCCGGTAAGTCCCAGCGCATAGAGATCGGCTTTGGTGATTTGCTCCGCCTGCGCCGCATTTTCGGGTTCATCTTCAAAGGTGGCGCCGGCCCTTGTCAGCGCCTCCAGTAAGATTTCCGGACGCATGCCCTCCACGCCCAGTTTCCCCTCTTTTCCGGCAGTGCGCTTGCGCTTTTCCTTGCCGGCAACGTCGGGAATATAGGCCTGACGCACCCGGTCTTTCGGCAATGCGCCCTTGAGGTAATTCCGAATGAGAAAGCCGGCGCCGTCACTGTCCGTCAACAGGATTAGCCCGCGGCTCTCGGCCAGACGGCGGAACAGCTCCAGCTTTTCTTTGTCGTTGAACACGGAAAAACCGCCGGTTTCCAGAACCGTGGCGTCCACCACCTGTAAGAGTGTGTTCTTGTCGTATCGTCCTTCCACGACGATGACTTCCCGAATCCGCCTCATTTTTTCTGCGCCCCCAGACGCACCAACAGCAGCTTCAGCTCACCCACGCCGTCAATGCCCCGTTCACTTTTCAGCCGCCGATCCAAAATCTGGCACTGCTTGACCGCGTCGGCGCACCACGCAAGCGTCGTGCGCTTGGCGGCATTGAGCCACAGCTTCACCACGTAATCCGACTTCTGCTGCCACAGATCCATCAGCCAGTAGCGGTCTTTGCTGTTGTCGATGGCCATGCGCGCCGTATAGATGCGCCGGAGCTGACCGCCCAGCGCCGCAGAAATCAGAATCGGGTCCGTCTGCATTTTGAGCAGATCGCCCATCAGTCGGGCGGCTTCGTTATAATCGCCCCGGGCAACCGCGTCGGAGAGCTTGAATACCTCCGCCGACAAAACCGGATCCGCCACCGCGTCAATATCCCGCTGGGTGACGGTCTTTCCCTTGGTATAAGCGCCGATCTTTTCAATCTCCGGCAGCAGACCGGTCATCAGACCGCCGCAGAGAAAGATCAAGTACTCGGCGCTCTGCCGGTCAATTTCCTTGTCCAGCGCCTTAAAGTGCCGGATGATCCAGGGCACCAGATCGCTGTTGTCCGACGGGCGGAATTCCACCGTCTGCACGTGCTTGTCCAGCGCGGCGCACAGCTTCTTGACGGTCTTGTTGAGCTTATACGCCACCGTGTCGTAGGCAAACACGATACAGCAGTATTCCGGCAAATCCTCCAAAAGGGCAATCAGCTTTTCCCGCTGCTCCTCCGCCAGCTTGAACAGGTCGCAGTCGTTCACCACCAGCAGCGTCCGTTCGGCCATCATCGGCATAGCCTCCGCCATTTCTGAAAGGGACTGCATGGATAGCTCTTTCCCGTCCAGAACATGATAGTTGAACTCCTCAAAACCCTTTGGCACCAGGGCCTTGCGAAGCTCTCCCAGATAATACTCCCGCAAGTAGCTCTCCTCGCCGTAAAAGAGATACGCATTGGCCGGAGTGCCTGCCTTCAGATCTTCTTTCAGTTTTTGAAAGCCCGCATCGGGGGCTTTTGTCTTTTTCGCATAAGCCATGTCTGATCTTCCTCAATTCACTGTGATCGTTATTGTTCCCTGCTGATCGGTGCGAAAAACCTGCGCGCCGCAGATGTTCAGCCGCCGCAGCGTCTGCTCTGCCGGATGTCCGTATGAATTACTGCCCACAGACACAATCGCCGTCTCCGGCTTTAGGGTGTTCAGCAGCTCCAAGGACGTGGAATCCTTTGACCCGTGGTGGCCTGCCACCAGCAATTCAAGATCGGGCAGCTGGTAGGTTTCCAGCAGTTTTTTCTCGGTGGTGTCACTCATATCGCCGGTGACAAGGGCATCATAGTCGTCTTTCGAGCAAAGGAATGTCAGTCCCTGCTCGTTGTCACCGGTATCGCCCAGTGGCGGATAGACGCAGACGGCGGCTTCTCCCAGTGAAACCGTTTCCTGCTTTGTGACAAAGTGAACGGCTGTATCGTGGGCGCTTGCCGCAGCAAGCACGCTCTCCCGCATGCCGCTATCGTCCTGCACATCCGGCAGATAGACTGTCTGCACATTCATGCGGTTCATCAAATCCGCAGCGCCGTTCACATGGTCCGCATCAAAGTGCGTCAGCAGCAGCGCCTTGAGCTGAAAGCATCCGGCGCTCTGCAAATTCTGCGCTGCAATCTCCCCGGCATCATACCAGCTGTTCGCGCTGCCGCAGTCAATTAGGGCAAATTCCCCGTCCGAGGAAAGCAAAACGCTCTCCCCCTGCCCCACATCCAAAACCGTGATGCGCAGCTGCCCGTTCGCCGTATCCAGAATGCCCAGTCGCACGGTAACCAGCAGCGTCAAGGCGCACAATCCTGCCGCCAGAAGGAACTTTCGTTTTCCCGTACCGCGCAGAAAATACGCCAGCGCAAACAGGCCGTAGGCAAACGCCAGCCAGTATTTGAGATACGGATTGGCAAAGTACACCGCGTGATAGGGAATGTTCGCCAGCAGATGTGCCGCATGCAGAAAATACCACACCAGCGCCCGGGGCACAACGGCGATTACCTGCCCCAGCGGCAGGAATACCGCCCCGGCAAGCACCGATAAAAGCCCCAGCCCAAAAATCAGACTGCCCGCCCACAGACAAAGGATTGCGGAGATGGGCGCAGCCAGGCAGAGAATGTGAAAGTACACCGCCGTCAACGGCAGCGTAAAGACCGTGGCGCCCAAGGTCGCAGACAAATTAAACACCACAAATTTCGCAATCGGATTCCGCTTTTTACCAATTTGAAAAGCCCGGATTCCTTTGGGCGTCAGCCACAGCATCCCCGCAATGGCAGCGAAGGAAAGCTGCAAACTCACGGACGCCGCCGCAAACGGATTGGCAAGTAAAATCAGCGCCAATGCCGCGCCGATGGCCGTCAGCGCATCTCGCTCCCGGTTGAAAAGCGGCGCAGCCAGCAAAAAGAGCAGCATGACGCACGAGCGCACCACCGAGGGTGACGCCCCGGTGAGCAGCATAAAAAATACCAGCAGCGGCACCGCAACAGCCGCGGTCAGTCTGCGGCGCTGCCTGCCCGTCAAAATCTCGACAAATCCCAGCAGCAGCACGCAGTGCATGCCGGACACGGCCAAAATGTGATACAGTCCTGCCTCTGCCAAATCCACGGCGGCATCCTCAGAAAGTGCCGACTTGTCGCCCGTCAGAATAGCGGTCAAAAATCCCGCCGTGTCGCCGGTGTACAGCTCCGCAATTTTCGTCTGCATGGCACGGGCCATCCGCTGGGGCCAGTAGCGAGCAGACGACACACTTCCCTCTTCCACAGCAAAATCACCTTCGCCGTAAGCGAGGAGGAAAACGCCTTTGGAGGTGAAGGTCGTGATGTCCTCGTCCCGCATCCTTGCCGCACTGGAAAAGGACACGTCGCCGGTGATAACATTTCCCGGTTCAAGGCCCAGCAGGCTCTCGTCGCCATAATAGATGACTTTGCTCCGCAGCCCATCCAGTCGAACGGTCACCTTTGCGCCGTATTTTGCAGCGGCCGGATAATCGCACAGCGTCATGGAAACGTTCTGCTGTGTGGTTCCAGCCAACTGCTCTGCCGGAACCTGCACGGCCTGAAGATAGACCCAATTCCAAGCAAAGGCTAGCGCCAATCCCCAGGCAATCAGCAAAATTCGCCGCCTGGTGTGGCCGTGAAACGCAAGACCCAGCAATCCCGCTGCCGCGCACAGTGCCGATATCGCCAGCAAACAGCCGGACGGCAGCAGATACTGGGCAGCAAAAATTCCGGCGGCAAAGGCAAATGCCGCCGCAGCGAGCCGTCTCATCTGCCGGTCGGCGGCGTCGGATCGTCCGTCCTGCCCAGCAGATAGTCGGTGCTGACATGGTAGTAGTCCGCCAGCTTGAGAAGAATTCCAACGGGAATTTCCCGTTCGCCCTTTTCATAGCGGCGATACACATTCGGGTGAATTGCAAGAAACTCGCTAATCGCCTTCTGCGTCAAATCATGATCTTCACGGAGGTCAAAAATTCTGCGGTAATACAAACGGATCACCTCAAAAAGAGGTTACCATTTGGTTGCTTTTTTATGCAGAAAGTGAACCGTTTGGGTTGTTTCTTGCGTAATAAATAACCGGCTGCCAGCCGGAGAACTGCAGCCCCCATTCTTTTTCGTCTTGCCGAAAAAGAATGCGCCCCGCACGGTGGAAGAAAAAGGCGCTTTTAGGGGCTTTACCCCTCTACAAATTTTCGGTACATCCAATACACGCGAAACCGCTCAATCGTAGTTGTCCGGGGAAGAAAATCGCATTGCCCCTACTTCTATGACGCTGGCGCTTACCTGTTTGAAATCAGCCAGCGGCAGCGGCGCATTGCCGCAATCCCCCCATTCTTTTTCGTCTTGCCGAAAAAGAATGCGCCCCGCACGGTGGAAGAAAAAGGCGCTTTTAGGGGCTTTACCCCTCTACAAATTTTCGGTACATCCAATACACGCGAAACCGCTCAATCGTAGTTGTCCGGGGAAAAAAATCGCATTGCCCCTACTTCTATGACGCCGGCGCTTACCTGTTTGAAATCAGCCAGCGGCAGCGGGGCATTGCCGCAATCCCCCCATTCTTTTTCGTCTTGCCGAAAAAGAATGCGCCCCGCACGGTGGAAGAAAAAGGCGCTTTTAGGGGCTTTACCCCTCTACAAATTTTCGGTACATCCAATACACGCGAAACCGCTCAATCGTAGTAGTCCGGGGAAGAAACCTGTATTGCCCCTACTTCTATAAAGCTGGCGCTTACCTGTTTGAAATCAGCCAGCGGCAGCGGGGCATACGGGACAGGGTATCGACATATCCGCCCCGGACTGGCGCAAGGACAAGATAACCCCGGCTTGGGAGAGTTTCGCTGCCTTCTCTCCAAGCCATCCCCCGCGACACGAGGTCCCCGCCGCAAAGCTTTGCGGCGGGGTGTGTCCTCGGCGGTTTTCTTTTGTACCGTGCACGGCACGTTTTCTTTGCCCAAGAGCAAAGAAAATGTGGGGTGCATTCCTGCGGCAATGCCGCAACTTTTGCGCCCGACGGCGCACAAGCGAAGGATACGGAATTTGTCCGCCCCCCGTCCCCCCTCCGACACAAACCAGCGAAGCGTTTGCGGAGGAAGAGGAGGGACAACGGAGTGAGAGAGCTTTTGCGCCCGATGGCGCACAAGCGAAGGATACGCAGTTTGTCCCGACGATTAGCCCGGAGGCCAAGTCATATCGCGCCCGGAGAGCACATGGAAGTGCAGATGGGGCACGCTCTGTCCGGCCTGCTCGCCGATGTTGGAAACCACGCGGTAGCTCTCGATGCCCTTCTCCTTCGTGATCTTGGCGATCACTTCAAAGATGTGGGCGACGATGGCGCTGTTGTCCGCGCTGATGGCGGAAACAGACGCAATATGCTCCTTGGGAATCACCAGGAAATGCGACGGAGCCTGGGGCGCGATGTCGTAAAAAGCAAAGCACACCTCGTCCTCATAGACCTTGTTGGAGGGGATTTCTCCCGCTGCGATCTTGCAGAATAAGCAATCAGACATTGAATTTTCCTCCTTTCCCCGGAAATCAAGTGTTCAGCATTTTCCCTTTACGGAGATTGCTGCTAGCCCACTTCAGCTTTTCAGCCGCGTTAAAGCAAGCTCCGTATCCCTCGCAGCACGTTTGCGCCGTGCCGCTCGCTCACTTCGCTGCTTTTCCTTTTCCGTCCGCACCCGCTGACGCTGGGCTGCGGACGGATTTTAGTTGCGTCGCTTTATTTCAGCTTTTCAGCCACGAAATCATCGACGGCAGCCAGCGCATCGTCTAGCTTCAGCGGATCCTTGCCGCCGCCCATGGCGGAATCGGGCTTGCCGCCGCCGCTGCCGCCGGCAATGGCGGAGACGACCTTGACCAGATCGCCGGCTCGGACGCCGCGCTTCACGGCCTCTTTGCCGCAGACAGCCAGGAACGTGATCTTCTCCTCGCCGGGAACTGCCAGAACGGAAACGCCCAGCGGCTCCTTGTCGCGCAGAAAGTCGCCCATCTGACGCAGGGTGTTGGTATCCACACCCTTGAGGGTCTTGGTGACAACCTTCAGACCGCCCACTTCCTTGAACGCCGTCAAAAACTGCTCCGCTTGACCCAGAGACGACTTGGTCTTGAACTTCTCCAGCGCCGCACGCAGCTCCTTCATCTCGTTCACGGCCTGCTTGGCGCGCTCAGCCAGCTCCACCGGCTTGGTTTTCAGAATCTCGGAGGCGTGGAACAGCAGCTCCTGGTTGTGGTTCATCTCATCGAGGGATTCCTTGCCCACCACGGCCTCAATCCGGCGAACGCCGGAGGCCACGGAGGATTCGGACTTGATGTGGAACGGGCCGACCTTGGCGGTGTTGTCCAGATGGGTGCCGCCGCAGAACTCCATGGAGATCGGATTCTCCACGGTTTCGCCCATGGAAACCACGCGAACGGTCTTGCCGTACTTCTCGCCGAAGATGGCGGTGGCGCCCAGCTTCTTGGCCTCGTCGATGGGCAGGACGCGGGTAACGACGGGATAACCCTCCAGAATTTCGCTGTTCACGATGCGGCTGACCTGGTTCAGCTCCTCGGCGGTAATGGCGCTGAAGTGGGTGAAGTCAAAGCGCAGACGATCCGGCTCCACCAGAGAACCGGCTTGATGCACGTGGTCGCCCAGCACCTTTTGCAGCGCGGCATCCAGCAGATGGGTGGCGCTGTGGGCGCGGCGGATGGCCTTACGGCGCTCGGCGTCGATGGTGGTAGTCACGCTGTCGCCGACTTTCAAGCTGCCGTTAACCAGCACGCCGGAGTGCATGAACTTGCCGCCCTTGTTCTTCTGGACGTCGTTGACCTTGAAGCGCACGCCGTCTGCGGTGATCGTGCCGTGGTCGGCCACTTGACCGCCCATCTCGGCGTACATGGAGGACTTGTCCAGTACGATGGTTGCCTCCACGCCGGAGACGATCTCGTCTTGCAGCTCGCCGTCCACGACGATGGCAAGCACCTTGGCGTCTGCCGTCTCCTGCTCGTAGCCCACGAACTCAGTGGCGGGCATTTCGGAGCCGAACTCAATGCCGGCCCAGCCCAGATCGCCCAGTGCCTCGCGGGCTTTGCGGGCACGGACGCGCTGCTCTTCCATGAGCGTATCGAAGGCCTTGCGGTCGACGGTCATGCCCTCTTCCTCCACCATTTCGGCGGTGAGGTCGATGGGGAAACCGAAGGTGTCGTACAGGCGGAACGCATCGGCGCCGGAGAACACCTTTTCGCCCTTTTGCTTGTGCTCGGAGAGCAGATCCTCGTAGATCTTCATGCCGCCGTCGATGGTCTTGGCGAAGTTCTCCTCCTCGGTGCGAATGATCTTGGTGATATAGCCCTGTTTGGTGCGCAGCTCGGGATAGGCGCACTCATTTTCGTGAATGACGGTGTCCACCACCTCAAAGAGGAACGGTCGGTTGACGCCGAGGAGCTTGCCGTGACGGGCAGCGCGGCGCAGCAGGCGGCGCAGAACGTAGCCCCGTCCCTCGTTGGAGGGCAGCACGCCGTCGGAGATCATAAAGACGCTGGAGCGGATATGGTCGGTGATGACACGCAGGGAGACGTCGGTCTTTTTGTCCTGCTCGTAGTGGGCACCGGTGATCTCGGACACCTTGTTGGTGATGTTCATAACGGTGTCCACATCGAACAGGGACGCGACGTTCTGGGAGACAACCGCCAGACGCTCAAGACCCATGCCGGTGTCGATGTTCTTGCGGGCAAGCTCGGTGTAGTTGCCCTCGCCGTCGTTGTTGAACTGGGAGAACACCACGTTCCAGACTTCCATATACCGGTCACACTCACAGCCCACGGTGCAGCCCGGCTGACCGCAGCCGTATTCCTCGCCGCGGTCATAGTAAATCTCGGAGCAGGGGCCGCAGGGGCCGGAGCCATGCTCCCAGAAGTTGTCCTCCTTGCCGAAGCGGAAAATGCGCTCGGCGGGAATGTGCATATCGTCGTGCCAGATGTTCCAGGCCTCGTCATCGTCTTGATAGACGGAGGGGTACAGCCGGTCGGCTTCCAGTCCGACAACCTCGGTCAAAAACTCCCACGCGAAGGGAATGGCCTCCTTCTTGAAGTAGTCGCCGAAGGAGAAGTTGCCCAGCATCTCAAAATAGGTGCCGTGACGTGCGGTGTGGCCGATATTCTCGATGTCGCCGGTACGGATGCACTTCTGGCAGGTGCAGACGCGGTCACGGGGAGGCTCTTCCTCCCGGGTGAACCAGGTTTTCATGGGCGCCATGCCGGCGTTAATCAGCAGCAGGCTGGCGTCGTTGTGGGGAATGACGGAAAAGCTGGGCAGACGCAGATGGCCCTTGCTCTCAAAGTACTTGAGGAACATCTCGCGCAGCTCGTTCAGTCCATAACTGGGATGACTCATGTTTTTTCTTCCTCCTATGTGAATTGAAAAATTTGAAAATAAAAAGGCTCCGCCCCATGGTTTAGGGGCGAAGCCTTGCTTCACGGTACCACCCTAATTACCCCGCCAAACGGCAGAGTGTCTTAGTCATCCGGTAACGGGGATGAATCGTTCTGCTCGTCGCAGACTGCTCAAAAGCGGCTGCTCTGTCCATTGGGCAAGGGGCTTGCACCGTTCCCCTCTCGCTTTGGCCTTTGTTGCAGAGCTGACTTTCTCATGGCGTTTTTCTTTTACCTGCCTATTATAACCCAATTCGCCGTTTTGTCAACGGTTTTCCCCGCTTGCGTGGCATTCGGCGCGAAGTTCCCGGGCATATCTTGCCATGTCTCCCACGCCGCGCATGCGATCGTCCTGTGCGGCGGCGGACGGTATGCGGCTACTGTCAGCGCGGCGGGAGTTTCGCTCCCCCTCCGGACGCTGGAAGGCGGCGCGGCGTGCGCGCCACTTATTGGTATCCCGCAGCACAGCAGCGGCAAGAAACCGGAACGCCGTCTGCGCCGGAATGGACAGCTCCGGCACCTGCCGCAACACCCATTCAATTCCGTCCTCCTCCCCTCCGGCGATGCGCCGGGCGTAGCGCACCAGCGCGCGGTAGAGCGCCAGCTGCTCCTGCTGCGGAAACGCCTCAATCTGGTCAACCATGTCAAAGTACAATACGAAGCCTTTTTTCTCTGTTTCCATGCGCGTTCCTTTCTCGTTCGTCTGTTGTTCGTTCCCAGTTACTGTTACTGTTACTGTCATAGTCAAAGGAAAAGTAAATGTTATTTGCGAAAGCAACAGTCACTGTTACAGTTATAGTGCGCGGACAGTGCGCTTCAAAATGAAACAATTCTCAAAGAAAGGACAGAAAAAGACCGCCGGGAATTTCTTCCCGGCGGCGGTAGGCATGAAAAAACTTATTCTTCCTCTGCCAGCTTGCGGCCCATGAGCACGCCCATGACGGAGGCCATCATCAGTCCTCTCGTCCAGCCGGAGGAATCGCCCAGGCAGTGCAGTCCCTGCAAGCTGGTGTTGAAGTCCGTGTCCATCTTGACACGGTTGGAGTAGAACTTCAGCTCCGGGGAGTACAGCAGCGTCTCGTAGGACGCAAAGCCCGGCACCACGTAGTCCATGGCCTGAATGAAGCCGATGATGTTCACCATGGCGCGGTACGGCATGGCGGCGGTGATGTCGCCTGCCACGGCGTCCGGCAGCGTCGGGTGGATATTGGACTGTGCCAACTCCTTCTCCCAGGTGCGCTTGCCGTCCAGAATGTCGCCGAAGCGCTGGACGAGAATGTGGCCGTTGGCCAGCATATTGGTCAGCTCGCCCACCTTCTGGGCGTAGGCGATGGGCTGGTTGAAGGGCACGGAGAAATTGTGGGAGCAGAGAATGGACAAATTGGTGTTGTCCGTTTTCAGATCCTTGTAGGAGTGGCCGTTGACCACTGCCAGATTGTTGTCGTAGTTTTCCTGGGAAACGAAGCCGCCGGGGTTCTGGCAGAAGGTGCGCACCTTGTTCTTGAAGGGCTTGGGATAGCCCACCAGCTTGGACTCGTACAGCACGCGGTTGACCGTCTCCATGATCTCGTTGCGCACCTCCACCCGCACGCCGATGTCGACGGTGCCGGGAGCGTGGGCGATGTTGTGCTCCGCACAGAGCTTTTCCAGCCAGTCAGCGCCGCGGCGTCCGGTGGCCACCACCGTATGCTTGGCGTAGATCTCCAGATCCTTCTGACCGTTGGAGATGGACACGCCCTTGCACACGCTGTTCTCCAAAATCAAATTGGAGCACTCGTAGCCAAAGAGAATCTCCACGCCGTTGTCCCGCAGGTAGTTCTCGATGCCGAGGTAGATCATCTGGGCTTTTTCCGTGCCCATGTGCCGGATGGGGCAGTCCACCAGCTTCAGTCCCGCTTGAATAGCGCGGCGGCGGATGTCCTTGCGCTCGGCGTCGTGACCCAGACCCTCGATATGCTCGTCCGCGCCGAATTCCAGATAGATCTTGTCGGCGTAGTCGATGGTCTCCTGCGCCTTGTCGGTGCCGATCAAGGTGGGCAGATCGCCGCCCACCTCGTAGGAAAGGGACAGCTTGCCGTCAGAGAACGCACCGGCGCCGGAAAAGCCGGTGGTGATGTGGCAGTAGGGCTTGCAGTTCATGCAGTGGCCGGTCTTGTCCTTGGGGCAGTGGCGCTTTTCCACGCTCTGGCCCTTTTCGACCATGACAATTTTCTGGCCCTTTCCCTTGCGGATCAGCTCCAGTGCGGTGAAAATGCCGGCGGGGCCGGCGCCGATGATAACAACGTCTGCGTTCATGGTAGTTCTCCTTATTCCTTGGTACTTCCCTGCCCGGCATGGCGCACCATGGAAAGGGGCGGCACTGCGCAGGGTAATTTCATATGAAAGATCTGCTGGGGATTGCGCACCTCGTCAAGAGGCGTTCCATTCTCATCCGCGATGATTTCCACCGTCATGGAAAACGGCTTGAAATCGGGGCCGACGATCTCCACCGTGTCGCCCATGCGGAATTTGTTCCGCAGAGACAGCGTGGCGTTGCCCGCCGCGTCACAGTCCGTGACGATGGCAGCCACCTGCCAGTCGCGGATATACCGGGAGTTCTCGTAAAACTGCCCCGGCTGACCGTAAAAGAAGCCGGTGGCGTAATGGCGGTGACTGACGTGTTCCACCTCGTCCCGCCAGATGGGGTCGGGGGTCTGCCCTGCCCACACCGCGTCCAGACAGTGGCGGTAAGCCCCCGTCACGATGGCGGCATAATAGGCGGATTTTGCCCGTCCCTCGATCTTTAAGCTGCTGACGCCCGCGTCGATCAGATCGTCCAGATGGTCGATCATGCACATGTCGCGGGAGTTCATGATATACGTGCCCTTTTCGTCCTCAAACACCGGGAAATACTCCCCGGGGCGCTTTTCCTCCATCAGCGCGTACTGATAGCGGCAGGGCTGGGCACACGCCCCGCGGTTGGAGTCCCGTCCAGTCATGTAATTGCTTAAAAGGCAGCGCCCGGAGTAACTGACGCACATGGCGCCGTGGACAAAGCACTCGATCTCCAGCTCCTGCGGGGTCTTTTCCCGAATCTCCCGGATTTCCGGCAGGGACAGCTCCCGCGCCAGAATCACCCGCTGGGCACCCAGGTCATACCACGCTCTCGCGCACTCATAGTTGGCGATGCTGGCTTGCGTGGACACATGGCGCTCACAGCGCGGCGCGTACTTCCCCGCCAGCGTGAAAACGCCCAGATCGGCGCAAATAATGGCATCGATCCCCGCATCGTTTAAGACTTCCAGATGCGCGGGAAGCTTGGCAGCTTCGTCGTTGCGGGGCATGGTGTTCACCGTGCAGTGGACGCGCACGCCGTGGTCGTGGGCAAACTGCACCGCCCGGGGCAGCTCCTCGTCCGAAAAGTTGCCCGCAAAGGAGCGCATGCCAAAGCTGGTGCCCGCCAGATAAACGGCGTCTGCGCCGTAGAGCACCGCCATGTGCAGCCGTTCCATATCCCCCGCCGGGGCAAGCAGCTCCGGCTTTTTTCTGTTATCCTGCATAGTCATCGCTGTTGACAAAATTGACGTGTTCGTTATAGGTTTCAAAGTAATGGTGGACGCCGTCCTTGCCCAGTGCGTAGTAATAATAGCTGGTAGTCTCCGGGGAAAGCGCCGCGTCGATGGAGGCCATGCCGGGGTTGGCAATCGGCGTAGGCGGCAGGCCTGCGTTTTTGTACAGGTTATAGGGCGAATCCGTCTTTTTGTCGTCGTTGGTCAGCGCGCCGGTGTGCTCCGGCAGGGCGTACAGCAGCGATGCGTCGATTTGCAGCATCTTGTAAGTGCCGTGGCTGCCGGAATCGTTTAGGCGGTTGTAAATGACGGAGGCGATCTTCGCCTGGTCGGAGCCGTCCGTCTCCTTTTCGATCAAAGACGCAATGGTAACGAGCTGCTCAAGGGTATAATCAGACGCCTTGATCTGCGCGGTCCGCGTCTCGTCGAGCTTCGAGTTGAACGTGGAAAGCAGGCGGTTCAGCGCGGCTTCCGGCTTTTCGTTCACGTAAAACTCGTACGTGTCCGGGAACAAATAGCCTTCCAGCCGGGAGATGTCCTGGCTGGACGCATCAATAAAACTGTAATCAAAGGTGGCCGTCTGCGCCGCCGTGGTCAGCGCGTCCGCCGTGTTGACGCCGTTTTTCGCCAGCAGGGCAATCGTCTGCGCCACGGTATAGCCCTCCGGAATCGTCACCTTGACCGTCTCGGCGTTTAGGTTGCCGGAGGCGTTGTGCATCGCCGTCACCAAGGCCACGTAGTCCATGTTGCTGTTGAGCTCATACGTGCCGATGCCGATTTTGCCGGACGCCTTATCCACCACGCCGAAGGCCTTGAAAAACCACTTGTACTTCACAAGACCCGCATCGTGGAGCTTCGTTGCAATCGAGCCGAGGTCATCGTCGGATGTGACCTCGATGGTGGTAGTCACGCTGGCTTTGTTCAGCGAGCAGAAATCGTTAATCAGCAGCCAGCCGATTCCGGCCAGCAGGGTGGAAACCGCCACCACCACGATGAAATACAGCAGCCAGTTGAAGGGCTTATTCTTGCGGTGAGGGCGCTGACGGGCAGCATTTCTCTGCTCCTCGTTGGCCCGAACCTCCGCTGCGTTCCATCTGGATGTTTCGTCATTTTGAAAATCGGACATAGGTACCTCCCGTTTCCGCCGCGTTCTGTCCCGACGGAGAGTTCAAATATTCACGTTTGCCGACAGAATTGTTTTGTCGGCCAAGTTCCACAGGCCCCCGCTTTCGCATAGACTGTTTCAGAACAGCAAGTGAGGTGAACAATCATGTTTGGTTCCGGAAACAACTGCTCATGCCTGTGGTGGATTATTATCATCGTCCTGGTTCTGTGCTGCTGCTGTGGCAACGACAACCACTGCTGCAACGACAACTGCGGCTGCAACAACCACTGCTGCGGCAACGGCGATGGCTGCTGCTGAGGGTACATGATGGAATAGGACGCTTCGGCGTCCTATTTCGTTGCCAAAACCGGGACAGGCTTCACAAAAGCGGCTTGCACTTGCGATAGACTTCGGCGTGGATGTCCTCAATCGTCCGGGGCTCGCCGTTTTCCGCGCAGGAGATCACCTGCCAGGCACATTCCCGCACAACCTCCGCCGCGTTCTGGCGGCAGCGCTTCAGATACGCCTCGTCCTGCTCGTGGATATCGGCGTGGGTGGCGGTTTCCGCCTCCCGCTTGCGCATCATCTTTTCCGTGATCTCGGTGGGCATATCCAGATAAATCACCAGATCTGGCTTGGGCAGCCCCAGCCGTCCGTATTCCAGATTGAAAAGCCAGTTTAGGTATTCCCCCCGCTCGCTTTTCGGCAGCTTGGACGCCTGATGCACGGCGTTGGACGTGGTATAGCGATCCGCGATCACCAGACCGCCGGCCTCGTAAAAGGAGCCCCAGTCGTCCTTGTAGGACGCATAGCGATCCATGGCGTAAAACATGGTTGCGGCGTAGGCGTTCACATCGCCGGGCTTTTTGCCGTAAGCGCCCCGGAGATATTCCTCCACCATGGCGGCGGAGGGCTTGCCGTAGCGCGGAAAGTCGATTTTTCGGTAGTCGATGCCCTCTTTTTCAAGACGCTTGCACAAAAGGTTGGACTGGGTGGCCTTGCCGGAGCCGTCCGTCCCCTCGAACACGATCAGATGTCCGTTCATTTCCGCTTCCCCTTCTCCTGCCGGACGTGGACGAGGAACAGCGGCAGCTTCATCATACGGCCAAAGCGGCTGGGCTCCTTGCACAGGCGGTAAAACCACTCAAGGCCGTGCTTTGTCCAAAACTCCGGTGCCCGCTCGGAAACGCCGGAAAAAATGTCCAAGCTCCCGCCCAGACCGCACAGAAGATGTGCGCCGGTGGCAGCGCCGTATTTCGCCATCCAAAGCTCCTGCTTCGGTGCGCCAAGGCACACGAACACCGCGTCCGCACCGCTTTGGGCGATGTCAGCGACGATGGGTGCGTCGTCCTTGAAATAGCCGTCGTGGGTTCCGGCAATCTTCAGTCCGGGATACTGCGCCGCCAGATTCTTTCCGGCGGTTTCGGCAACGCCCGGCTTGGCGCCCAGCAGATACAGGGACTTGCCCGCCTCCGCCATCTTTTCCATCATGCGGGAGGCGAACTCGATGCCGGGGGTCTTTTCCTTCAGCGGTGTGCCCAGCATGGCTGCGCCCTTGATGACGCCGATGCCGTCCGGCAGCACCAGATCCGCACCGTTCACTGCGGCACAGGCGGCGGGATTTTCGCGGCAGACCTCCACAATTTCGGGATTGGGGGTCACGACGTAATGTGCGCCCTCCGTGTGCAGCAGGGCGGTTCCCTGCTCCACTGCTTCGTCCATGGTCAGATTATCAAAGCCGACGCCCAAAACGTCGATGCGCATAAAAACACTCCTCTAACGTGACTTCCGAAAAGCAACTCCGCTTTTTCGGAGCCAGCCATACTCATACAGTTTTATATTATAGCATGAAATAAAACCCTTGTCCAACCCAAAATGAGGCGGGACAGCCCCGTTTTGACCGTCCCGCCTGTCTGCTCTTATTTCTCAGTTGCCGCCGGTTTTCTCCCCGGCACCGGAATCTGCGCCAGTACCACTGCCGCAAGCATCAGCACGCACCCCAGATACTCCCGTCCGGACATCCGGTCATGCAGCAAAACCGCGCCGGAAAGCGTGGCAAACACGGATTCCAAGCTCAAAAGGAGCGAGATCACCGTGGGGTTGGAGCCCTTCTGTGACAAGATCTGGAACGTGTAGGCTACGCCGCTGGAAAAGATGCCGGCATACAAAATGGCCGGCAGAGCCGCCTGTACATCCACCGCCTCCGGCACGCCGGAGATCAGCATGCCCACGGAGGAGAACACCGTCACCACCAGCAGCTGCACGCAGGAGAGCTCCACGCCGTCCACCCGCTGCACAAAATGGTCGATCAGGAGAATCTGAATGGCAAAGCACAGCGAGCACAGCAAAATGTAAAAGTCACCCGTGGCAATGGAGAAGTTCTCTTGAATACACAGGCAGTAAAGCCCCGCCACGGCGATGGCCACGCTGACCCACACTGTCCACGGCGCCCTCTTTTGAAAGAAAATGCCCAGTAGGGGCACAATGACGATATAAAGTGCGGTGATAAACCCCGCCTTGCCGGAGGTCGTCGTCTCCAATCCCTTCTGCTGCAGGATGGACGCCACCGCCATGGAAAGGCCGCAGCACAGTCCGCCGATGGCAAGATCCCGCCGGTAGACCTTTTTCTGACCCCGGGTGGGGTCGGTATAGCCGTCGGAGCGCTTCCGCCTTACCCGCAAAACGGCGCTGACGATCAACAGCGCGAAAAAGCCCACCAGCGAACGGCTGGCATTGAACGTGAACGTGTCCAGATACCGTGCGCCGATGCTCTGGGCGACAAATCCCGTGCCCCAGATTAGAGCCGCCAGGATCGCGAAGGTATTCTGTTTGGCATGGGATTCTCTCATATTGGTGACCATTCCTTTTTCAAACTTCTTGCTCCCGCTCTCTAAACATGTTAAACTGCGGATAGAAAGTGACGCGAATATATAAAAATCACGCGAGTTTTAATATAACACCGGGGAAAAAGAATGGCAAGACTGGATCGGGAATTTTATCTGGGTGATACTGTCCAAATCGCGCGGAACCTGCTGGGGAAATATCTGGTTCGGATGCTGCATGGCGAGGCGCTGGTGTGCCGCATCACCGAAACGGAGGCCTACATCGGTCGGTGCGACAAGGCATGCCACGCCTACAATTACCGTCGCACGCCCCGGACGGAGGTTCTGTTCGGCGAGAGCGGACACGCCTACGTGTACCTCATTTACGGGATGCACCACTGTCTCAATCTGGTGACCGAGCCGGAGGGCGAACCCGCAGCCGTATTACTTCGCGGCGGAGAGGCAATCTCCGGCATCGAGACGATCAGCCGTCTGCGTTTTGGCAAGTCCTGCGCCGAGCTGACCGCCTCTCAGCGGAAGAATTTCCTCAACGGACCCGGAAAGCTCTGTAAAGGTCTTTTCATTACCAGCGCAGAAAACACAATGGATTTGACCGGTGACACCCTGTTTCTGTGCGATTGCCCCGCTGATGTGGGACTTCCCTGCCCCACTCTTTCGCCGGAGCGCATCGTCGCAGGTCCCCGGGTGGGCATCGACTACGCGGAGGAAGCCCGGGACTTTCCCTGGCGATTTCAACTGATAAAGGAGGAGAATCCCCATGCTTCTTTTTGATATGGACGGCACACTGATCGACTCCAACGGCATCTGGAAGGAAGTGGATCGCACCTTTCTTGCCCGGCGGGGACTGCCCTACACCCACGCCTATTACGAGGGTGTGGCGCACACGATCTTTCCCAAGGCGGCGGCGTTTACCAAGCAGTTTTGCCACTTGAGCGAATCCACCGACGAGATCATGGCGGAGTGGATGACGCTTGCCGAGGGTCTTTACGCCAAGGTTGCGGTGAAGCCCGGCGTCCGGGCGTATCTGAAGCAGTGCCGCGCCGAGGGTCGGCGCATGTCCGTCGTGACCTCCAGCGTCCCCATTCACTGCAAAACGGCGCTCGCCCATCTGGATCTTCTGAAATACTTCGACCACATCACCTTTGCCCACGATCTGGATCTGGACAAGCAGGAGCCGGAGGTCTGGCTGGCTGCGGCGGCGGAAAACGGCGTGGACGCGGCGGAATGCACCGTGTTTGACGACAGCATCGCCGCGCTGAAGGGTGCGCGGAGCGCGAAGATGCGGACGGTGGGCGTTTACGACCCCTTTTTCGCCCAGGACGAAGCGGAAATGCGGGGCTTTTGCGACGTTTACATCAAGAGCTTTGAAGAACTGCTGTTACCGGAGAAAAAAGTCTGAATAACAGGTAAGACCACCCCTAAACGGGGTGGTCTTTTGTGTTGTGATACCCCCTCTGTTCAAGGGTGGTCTTTTGCTTTGCGCGATTATTTCTTCTTCATGTGGGCGCCGGCGGACTTGAGCATCAGCTTTTTGGTTCCCGCGCCGTCAAACGCGACCTCCACCAATGCGTCGCCGCCCATGGGGCGGACGGACATGACCTTGCCGGAGCCGAAGGCGGTGTGTTCCACCATGTCGCCCTGCTGCAGCTTGAGCAGCTGCGCGGTCGGCGCTGCCGCTGCCCGTTTCGCCACGTGGGTCTTTGTCGCGCCATACCGCGCCTGCGACGCGGCGGCCACGGTGTGTCCCGCGTAGTCCGCCGGACGGCTTGCCGCGGCAGCAACCCGCTGGCCCCAATCGCTGCGGTCGGCAGGCGGCTGGGATTCCATGTGCTCCCGGGGCTGCCAGCCGCCGGAAATTCCGCCGGTCTGTCCGCCGTAGGAGGCGGGCATGCGCTCCTCGTCAAAGCCGCTCCACCCGTCGTCAAAGGGTTCCCGCTGGGTGCGCAGCTGGGGCTTGCCCTGCCAGTCCATGTTCTCCTCCGGAATCTCGCTTAAAAACCGGGAGGGCATGGCCGGGGACGTCTTGCCGTACAGCATCCGCTGGCGGGCATTGGTCAGCGTCAGATGCTCCTTGGCGCGGGTCATGGCCACGTAGCAAAGCCGCCGCTCCTCCTCCAACCCGTCCGGGTCGTAGAGTGCGCCGCCGCTGGGGAACAGGCCGTCCTCCATGCCCACCACGTAAACCGACGGGAATTCCAGACCCTTCGCCGCGTGCATGGTCATCATGGTCACGCAGTTGTCACTGGAATCCACGCTGTCCAAATCCGTGTACAGGGCGATTTCGTTCAAAAAGCCGGACAGCGTGGCGTCCTCCGGTCCCTGCTCCAAAAATGCCAGAATGTTGGAGCGCAGTTCCTGCACGTTTTCGATGCGGCCCTGGCTCTCCAAATCGTTTTTGGCTTCCAGCGCATGGATGTAGCCGGTTTCCTCGCACACCGCGTCGTAAAACTCCGGCAGCGCCAGTTCCCCGCCGCGCTTGCGCAGACTGTCGATCAAGTCCGCGAATTTCAGCAGCTTGGGTGCGGGGCCTTTCAGCTCCGGGAACAGGTCGGCGTTGCGCAGGATTTCATAAAGAGACGCGCCTTGACTGGCGGCCAGAACCGCCACCTTCTCCACCGTCGTATTGCCGATGGCCCGGGCAGGCACGTTGATGATGCGCCGCAGGCGCAAATCGTCCAGCGGATTGTTCAGCACGCATAAGTAGGCCAGCATATCCTTGATTTCAGCCCGGTCAAAGAACTTGTTGCCGCCCACGACCTTGTAGGGCACACCGTTGCGCCGCATTGCGTATTCCAGTGCGTTGGACTGGGCGTTGGTGCGGTAGAGAATGGCGTTGTCCCGGAAGTTTCTGCCCCGGTTGACGCCGCCCAGAATGTCGCCCACCACGAAGTTGGCCTCGTCGGACTCGTTGAACACCGTCCGCACATCCACCTTGTCGCCGGAGCCGTTCTCCGTCCAGAGGGTCTTGCCCTTGCGCCCTTGATTGTTGCGAATCACGGCGTTGGCCGCATCCAAAATGTTCTGGGTGGAGCGGTAGTTTTGCTCCAGGCGAATGGTACGGGCGTTTTTGTAGTGCTTTTCAAAGCTGAGGATATTTTCGATGTTGGCGCCCCGGAACTTATAGATGCTCTGGTCGTCGTCGCCCACCACGCACAGGTTATTTCTCCCGCCGGAGAGCAGGCTCGTCAGCAGATATTGCAAGTGGTTGGTGTCTTGATACTCGTCCACCAGCACATAGCGGAACTTATTCTGATAGTATTCCAGCACGTCCGGGCAGGTCTTTAAGAGCGTCACCGTATGGAAAATCAGATCGTCAAAATCCAACGCGCTGGCTGCGCGGAGCTTTTCGGCGTACCGCGCATAGATCTTGGCGATGCGGGTCATGCGCCAGTCGTTGCCCGACGCCTCAATGGCGGCGAACTGCTCCGGCGTTTCGTACTTGTCCTTGGCGTTGGAGATGATGGACAGCACCTCCCGCGGCGGGAAGGACTTCTCCTCCAGAGAAAGCTCTTTCACCACGTCCTTGATGACCCGCTTGGAATCGTCCGAATCGTAGATGGTGAAGTCCTTTTCAAAGCCCAGCCGGTCAATATCCCGGCGGAGAATCCGTACGCAGGCGGAGTGGAAGGTCGACGCCCAGATGTCCTCCGCCGCGCTGCCGAGCCTTCTGGAAAGACGCTCCTTCAGCTCTCCCGCAGCCTTGTTTGTAAAGGTAATTGCCAGTACAGACCACGGCACCGCGCGATCCACCGTGCAAAGGGAGACCATGCGGGTATGCTCCTCCGGTGCGGGGCTGCTCGCATAGCGTTCCAAAAACGCGAGATCGTCCTCCGTTGCCTCCGACGGCACCTCCGTTGTATCGCTGCCCCGACCGTAGGTCAAAAGGTTATAAACCCGCTGAATCAGCACGGTGGTCTTGCCGGAGCCTGCGCCGGCAAGCAGCAGCAGCGGCCCCTCGGTGGTCATGGCCGCACGGCGCTGTTCCGGGTTCAGCCGCTGGAAGTCCTGCGCAATGGCTTGCTTCCGGGCGATAATATATCGTTCGTTAAAATCAGACATTCTTTCACCATTTTCTCTCGATTTGTTTTCTTCTATTTTAGGCGAAAGCCGGTGCGGGGTCAACCGCAAAAGCAAAATCTTTCTCAAAGGCCGGGATAATCCCCTGCAAAGTGTTGCAAAGAGCATAGACATTCCCCGGATTTCGGATATACTAACCTCATTACGATATTACGATTCAGGAGGTTTTTCCGATGAAACTGCTCTCTACCGCCCTGCTGCTGACGTTGGCTGTGCTGGGGCTTTCCGCCTGCGGCGCAAAGAATGGAAGCGGCGCTTCCTCCGCCCCGTCCTCATCCACCGATGCGGTCTATCATGCTCTCACGCCGGAGGAGGCCAAGGCGCGACTGGATTCCGGCGATGCTCTCGTTTTACTGGACGTCCGGACGCAGGAGGAATTTGACGAGGGACATATTGCCGGCGCCATCTGCCTGCCCAACGAGACGATTGGAACTGATCCGCCGGAGGTCTTGCCGGACAAGGACGCGGAGATTCTGGTGTACTGCCGCTCCGGCAGACGGAGCAAGGAAGCCGCGAAAAAGCTGGTGGCCATGGGCTACACGCAGGTCTATGATTTCGGCGGCATTTTGGACTGGCCTTACGAAACAGTCACGGAGTAAAAAGGAGCGCCTTCCTGGATTCCTTTCGTAGCGCTCTTCCTTCCCGTCATTTTGGCATTTCAGCTTGATCGACAAGCGCAAGCGCCCTGCGGCAAATCCTCCGCAGGGCGCTTTTATGCGTTTTATGTCGGTTTATTGTCCCAGAAATACCACGTTTTGATCAGTCACGAAGTTCGGGACGCTGTAAATCACGGCGATGGCGTCAATTCCGTTTTCTTCGGCATACTGGGCAGCGGAGGCGTGGTAATAGCGCAGGTCCAGCAGATGCACCTCGGAAAAGCTCTGCGCCAGAAACGGCGCTAAGGAATCGGAATAGCTGTCCCGCACCACAAGCAGCTTGCCGCCGTCCGGAATGTTCTCATTTTTGATGACGCAAAGCGGCTGATTTCCGCCAAGAAATGCGGAATACTTGTCTTTTTTGTCAAGATAGTTCCGGTCGTACAGGCTCTCCTCCGCCGCACTTCCGCTCCGCCAAGAGGTCACGGTCAGTCCCGTGTCCGGCGCCCAGAACTCCATGGTGTCCGGCCTCAAAGTGTGGATGCCGGACGAGGAGTACAGCGTTCCTTGAAAGCTGTCGCTGACCGTTTCCCGGGAAAAGTCGCTCTCAGGCAGGATGGCGTCTCCCCGACCCAGCGCATCCATGACGGCGGTGTAGCCGTAGTACGCGCCGCGTGTGGTCCAGTGGTGGTCGGTGCGGTAAAAGATGTCCTCGTCCGCGTGAGCGCTCAAAGCGCCGAAAAAGTTGATCTGCGGCAGGTTCGTCTGCCCCGCCGCCTGCAAATAGGCGCGCTGATCCCAGCTCTCCGCTCCGGCAGGCAGCTTGTCGCTCCAGATTTCCGCCGCGGAGGGAATCAGCCCCAGATACACCGGAAGGTCCGTCTTGTCCGCCAGAGCCGACACATACCCCAGGTTCTTCTCCGCCAGCGTTTCGTCCGGCGTTTCCACCTTGGAAATCAGCGTATCGCCGCACAGATACACCCCGTGGAACTCCGTCTTGCCGATGGCCTGCTCCATCCGGGCTTTCAGTCCCGTCCAGCCATCCCGCAGGGGAAACTGATCGGCGAGGTAGTCCTCTACCCCGTCCGTAAACTTGCCGGAGGTCAGCGCCTCCCACGAAAATGCCGGCCACTGGGCAAGGGTTCGGTTCTCCACGTCCGAGTGCGCCCGATCCGGCAACAGCAGCGACCAGAGCAGCATTCCACCGAGGAACGCGCAAAACAGGGCGGTTACCGCCCGGGAATATGCCTTTGTCATGCTCGCTCCTCCTCTCAAAACCGGAAATACAGGAATGGATTGTAGCTGCCGTCCACCAGATACGCCGTGCACACCACCAGAGCAAGCGCCATCAGCACCGGCGCGGCGATTTTCTGCGGACGCTCCGGCAAGCGCTGCCACAGGCTTTTTCCAAGGGTCGTGGAGGCCACGACCAGAATGACCAGCAGCACGCCGTAGCTTTTGAGTGTATAGAAATCCGACCCGCTCCAGCCGTTTCCGCCGCCAAAGCAAGTGGCAAGATAGCTGCCGCACTGGCGCAGATCCTCCATGGCGAACAGTCCCCAGCCCACCACAACGGCAAAAAGCGTGTAAAGGTGTTTTACCATACGGGGCAGTTTCTTCAGTACATTGGACAGCACATACTTCTCCAACACCAGCAGCACCGCGAAGTACAGCCCCCACAGAAGATAGTTCCAGCTTGCCCCGTGCCAAAAGCCGGTGCAAAGCCACACGATGAAGATGTTTCGCAGGGTCTTACCTACGCCGCCCCGGTTGCCGCCCAGCGGAATGTAGAGATACTCCCGAAACCAGCTGGTCAAGGAGATGTGCCACCGCCGCCAGAAATCCGACACGGACGCCGCCAGATACGGATAGTTGAAGTTCTCATCAAAGGTGAAGCCGAAGATGCGTCCAAGGCCGATGGCCATGTCCGAATAGCCGGAAAAGTCGAAATAGATCTGGAAGGTAAACGCGATCAGCCCCAGCCAGCCGCCCAAAACCGTCAGCGTTCCGGCGCTTTGCGCCGCCAGTGCGCTGTCCCACAGGGAGCCGATGGAATTCGCCAGCAGCACCTTTTTGGCAAGTCCCACGCAAAAGCGCCGTGCGCCCAGCGCAAAGTTTTCCGTGGTGTGCTCCCGGTGGTCCAACTCCGCCGCCACCGTCTTGTACTTCACGATGGGTCCGGCGATCAACTGGGGGAACATGGTGACGAACGTACCAAAGGTCACGATGTTTCGCTGCGCCGGAGCGTCTTGACGGTAGACGTCAATGGTATAGCTCATGGTCTGGAAGGTGAAAAACGAGATGCCGATGGGCAGTCCCAGTCCCAGCACCGGCAGATTCACGCCGGGAATGAGGGACAGGTTCACCGCGAAAAAGTCCCAGTACTTGAAAAAGCCCAGAAGCAGCAGGTTGAAAATCACCGACTGCACCACGAACCACCGGGCTTTTTTGTCGTCGTGGCGGTGCTTCTCCACCAGCAGGCCATGGACATAGTCGATGGCGATAGAGGCAAACATGATGAGGATGTAGACCGGCTCTCCCCACCCGTAAAAAAGCAGGCTGACGATCAACAGCGTCAGATTCCGCCACTTTAGGGGCGTGAGAAAATAGACCGCTAGCGTCAGCGGCAGAAAGCCGAATAAAAATGTCAGACTGCTGAATACCACGTGTGTTCCTCCGCTTCGTAATGGAATGTCCGCAGCGCGTCGTACACTGCGGACATCTTAGCGTGTCGAAAAAGTATTTTCGCCCCGCTGCGCAAGTTTTTAAAACCCGTAAAACGTTTTAAAAACTTAGATTTAAAACGAAAGGAACCCTTCCTGGGTTTCTTTCGTAGCTATCTTCCTTCCCGAAAATCCGAATTTTAGGGTTGATCGATCGCCTCGTATGTCCGCAGTGCATCGTACACTGCGGACATCTTACCATAAAGTACCTGTTCTATGCAAACAGAGCCGTAAACGCCTCGCCGATCTCGTCTTGATGCTCTGCCGAGGCGATCATGGCGGCGTACTTCCCCTCGGTATAGACCTGGCCGTTGCCCCAGGCTTCCATGGAGTCGGGGTACCACGCGCCGCCTGCCGCTTGATCGTCAATCCGCTTCTGGAAGATTTCCGCAGCCTTGGCCGCATCCTCTTCCGTTGCGCACTCCACCAGAACGATCTCGTTGACCACTGAGGACATCAGCGGCATTTTGGCAACCAGCTTGCCGGAGGCCAGATCCTTCAGCCCCGGGTAATAGCTGTCCAGCAGATCATCCGTCAGATCGATCATGGAATCGCCCCAGTCGTACTTGTCGTCCAGCGACTGATAAAAGGCCTCCAGATCCGCCGTCTTTTCTTTGGCTGCCCCGCAGCCGGTCAGGCAGACTGCCAGCATCACGACGGCCAGCAGTAAAGTCAGTACTTTTTTCATATGGGTGTTCCTCCTGTAAATACAAAATTGAAGCTTATTGTTTCAGACGCAGTTTCCGATATTTTGTTCCCACACAGTTTCATTATCTGCAAAATACGCGAAAATTATCAATACGCCGCCCACCTTGCGTTTTGTTTTTACTCGCGGTATGATGGTAAAAACAGATCAAAAAAGACGGCTTTTCGAATATCCGTCTAAAAGGAGTTTTTATGTACAGTTTTCGCAACGATTACAGCGAGGGTGCCGCTCCCGCCGTTCTGGACGCTCTGGTGAAAACCAATGCGGAGCAAACCTGCGGCTACGGGCTCGACCCCTACTGTGAGAAAGCAGCCGCCGTTATTCAAAAGGAGTTCGGCGCGGCGGATGCCGCTGTCCATTTCGTGGTCGGCGGAACCCAGGCCAACCTGCTGGTGATTCACGCTATGCTGGAATCCTACGAGGCGGTTATCGCCGCCTCCACGGGACATGTCAACGTCCATGAAACCGGCGCCATCGAGGCCACCGGCCACAAGGTCTGCTCCATTCCCGCCCCGGACGGCAAGCTGACGCCCGCGCTGATCGAAACAGTTGTTCGAGCACATTCGTCCGAGCACATGGTGCATCCCCGCCTGGTCTATCTCTCCGATACCACGGAGGTCGGCACGCTCTACACGAAAGCGGAGCTCTCCGCCATCCATGACTGCTGCCGCGAAAACGGACTGCTGCTGTTTTTGGACGGTGCCCGGCTGGGCTCCGCCCTCACTGCGGCGGACAATGATCTGCTGCCCACCGACCTTCCCCGGCTCACGGACATCTTCACCATCGGCGGCACGAAAAACGGCGCTCTGTTCGGCGAGGCCATCGTGCTTGCCACCACCGAGGGACGGGAGCATTTCCGCTGGTACATGAAGCAGCGGGGCGCCATGCTGGCCAAAGGCCGCCTGCTCGGCGTGCAATATCTGGCGCTGTTTACGGACGGGCTTTACTGGGATCTGGCGCGCCATGAAAACGCCATGGCCGTGAAGCTCCGGGACGGACTCACCGCGCTAGGCGTTCCCTTCTCCGTCCCCGCCCAGTCCAACCAGCTCTTCCCCGCATTCTCCAACGCCGCATTGGAAAAGCTCTCTAAGCAGTACGAATTTGAAATCGACCAGTCAATCAGCGAATCCGAAACCCGCATCCGCCTCGTGACCAGCTGGGCAACGCCGGAAGAAGCCATCACAGCGTTCCTCCGCGACTGTGCCGCTATCCTTTAAATTGAGGAATCTAAAAAAACCGCCCACTTCGGGCGGCTTTTTTTTTGCGATTTTCCTTGACAAGAACGTTTGTTCGAGTTATAGTAGGTTTTAAGAAAGAACATTTGTTCGATTGGAGGAATTTGTGATGACTGGATGGACCTTCTTTTTTGTTTTGATTGGTGTTGTTTTTCTGACGGTGCAGCTCTTCCGTGTGATTGACGCCATTGAGCATCCGAGAAAGGCTTCCCGCCGCAGCGCCGCAGCCCGCTGACCTTGATCGGTCATGGAGCTTCTGGATAAGCTGACCATCCTTTCGGATGCCGCCAAATATGACGCTGCCTGCACCTCCAGCGGTTCCCGCAGGGGCTTTCGTCAGGGCTATATCGGCAGCACCACGTCCTCCGTGGCCGGCTGCTGCCATACCTTTTCGGCAGACGGACGCTGCGTGTCTCTTTTGAAGGTTCTGATGACGAACAACTGCGTCTACAACTGCAAGTACTGCGTCAATCGCTGCTCCAACGACACCCGGCGTGCCATGTTCACGCCGGAGGAACTGGCGGAGTTGACCATCGGCTTTTACCGCCGGAACTATATTGAGGGGCTGTTCCTCTCTTCCGGGGTCGTCCGCACGCCGGACTACACCACAGAGCTGATGATCAAGTCCCTTCGCATTCTGCGGGAGCGGTATCGGTTCAACGGCTATATCCATGCAAAAACCATTCCCGGCACCTCTCCGGTGCTGGTGGAGCAGCTTGGTCTGCTGGCTGACCGTCTCAGCGTGAATATCGAGCTTCCGTCCGAAAGCGGTTTGAAGCTGCTGGCGCCGGACAAGACGAAAGCCGCCATCCTCACGCCCATGCGTCAGATTGAAACCCGGCGCACGGAAAATACCGAGGAGTTGGTCAAGTACCGCCACGCCCCGAAGTTTGCTCCCGCCGGACAGAGCACCCAGATGATCGTGGGCGCTACCGGGGATTCCGACCTGCACATTCTGCGGCTAACCCAGGGGCTTTACGATCAGTACAAGCTCAAGCGGGTGTTCTATTCCGCCTACGTTCCCGTGGTGGAAAACGCGCTGCTCCCCTCCAAGGATGTCAAGCCGCCGCTGCTGCGGGAGCATCGGCTCTATCAAGCGGACTGGCTGCTGCGGTTTTACGGCTTCCGGGCTGAGGAACTGCTAGACGAGCATAATCCGGATTTTAACCCGCTGGTGGACCCCAAATGTTCCTGGGCTTTGGCGCATCTTGACTTTTTCCCGGTGGAGGTCAACTCCGCCGATTACGAAACGCTGCTGCGCATTCCCGGCATCGGCGTCACCTCCGCCAAGCGGATTCTGGTGTCCCGGCGATGTGCTCGACTGAAGATTGAGGATCTGCGCAAGCTGGGCGTGGTGATGAAGCGGGCACAGTATTTTCTGACGGCCTGCGGCAAAATGGCCGAGGGGCTTCGCTTCTCCCCCGACAGTCTGCTGCGCAATCTGATCGCCGCAGAGCGCCCAGGCCTGCCGCAGCCTGCTGCGGAGCAGCTTACCCTGTTCGACACCATCCAGTCTGCATGAAAATCATACTATGAATGAAATGACGTACCTCTATGACGGCAGCTTTGAAGGTTTTCTGTGCTGCGTCTTTGAAAGCTATGCAAAACACGAAATCCTCACCGCCATATACAGCGATGAGGATTTTGTTCCTGTCCTTTTTGCGTCCCGAACCATCGAAACGGACTTCAGCCATGCCGGCCGAGTTATGAGAAAGATCGTCAAAGTCAGTCCCTACGCCGCAGACCTGCTGCGACGTGGCTTTCTCACCTGTCTGCCGGAACGGGAAATGTACTTGTATCGGCTGATTGCAAAGCTCCTGCGCGAAGGCCCCCGTTTTCTCGGCAGCCTTTCCGACGAGACGCTCTACCCCGTTCTCAAGGCCATCCGAAATTTGCATGGCGAGGCGCAGCTTCTTCGCGGTTTCGTCCGTTTTTCGGAGCTAGGCGGCGTTCTGGGCGCAGAAATTGAGCCGAAGAATCGCGTGCTGCCTCTGCTGCGCGGTCACTTTTGTTCCCGCTATCAAAACGAAAAGCTCTTTATTTATGACCGCACGCACCGAGAAATTCTGCTCTACGCGGATCACAAGGCCGTCATTGCCCCGCTGGAGCATTTTGAAATGGCACCTCCGGATGAGAGCGAGGTCGGCTACCGTCTTTTGTGGAAGCGATTCTATGACACCATCGCCATCAAGGAACGGTACAATCCCAAATGCCGCCGCACCCATATGCCCATGCGCTACTGGAACACCATGACGGAATTTCAAGGCACGGACTATTTCAAGGCGAAAAAATCTTCCGCAGATGATCCAGGCCTTTCCGCTCCAAACGAGAAATCTGCACTTGCGATACCCCCAGAATCCGAGCCGTCTGCTCCTGCGTCAGCCCCTTGAAATACCGAAGCAGAATCGTTTTCTGCTCTTTTTCCGGCAGACTTCGAACCGCCTCCCGCAGGGCAATGCGTTCCACCATCTGCTCCTCCGGTGCATCCGTGCCCAGCGTTCCTTCCAGCGTCAGTCCGTCCTCATTTTCACTTTGCAGGGATTCCGGCGTGTCCGTCGCAATTTCCGCCCTTGCGATCTCCTCCACACTGAAGCCGGTTCTCTCCGCAAGCTCTGACAAAACCGGCTCCCGCCCTAGTTCATGCCGCAGCCCCTCACGAGCCTGATAAATGCTTTGCGCCTGTTCCCGAACGGCTCGTCCCACCTTTACCGCCCCATCGTCCCGCAAAAAACGCCGAATTTCCCCGGCAATCTTGGGGACCGCATACGTGGAAAATGCCGTTCCGTATGAAAAGTCAAATCCCTTTACAGCTTTGATAAATCCAAGACATCCAAGTTGAAAGAGGTCGTCCGGCTCCGCGCCGCGGCCATAGTAGCGCTTGACGATGCTCCAGATTAGGCCACTGTTCTCCCGGACTGCCTGTTCGCAGGCTGAATCATCTCCAGTCTGCGCCTTGCGCAGCAGTTCTGCATTCATTTCTGCACTTTCAGTCGGCTGGAGAGCTTTTTGCGCATCTGCACGCTAGTGCCCCTACCGACAACCGACTTGACAACCAGATGATCCATGAAGCTCTCCATGATTGTAAAGCCCATGCCGCTGCGCTCCTCACCGCCGGTTGTGAACATGGGCTGGCGCGCTTGATTCACGTCCGGAATGCCCCGGCCCCTGTCCTTGACCGTGATTTCCAGAACATTTCCCTCGCAGATCCGTCCGTGCACCGTCACCTTTCCCAGGGCATTCGGATAGGCGTGGACGATGGCGTTGGTCACGGCTTCGGAGACAGCCGTCTTGATATCCTCCAGCTCGTTGAGCGTGGGATCCATCTGCGCTGCAAAGCAGGCAACGGCCATTCTTGCAAAGCCCTCGTTCGCGCTGCGGCTTAAAAATTCCAGAGTAAATTCATTGGATGATTTCCGTTTCATATGTACCTCTCCTTTCACCGGACCGCCACCAACCGGCAGATTCCGGCGGCTTCAAGCACTCGTTTGGCCTGCTGCGGCACATGGCAGACCACCATGCTGCCGCCCAGATTCTGCATCCGCTTTTGTGCCCGCAGAATCAGCGCAATCCCAGAGCTGTCCATAAAGGTGACGCCTGAAAAGTCCAGCATCAGCCTCCGCGGCAGCGCTGCGTCAATCGCCCGTTCTGTTTCGGCGATTGCGTCCCTCGCCCCGTGGTGGTCCAGCTCCCCGGACAGTTCCAACAGCAAATTTCGGTCTGTGGATTTTGCGTTCAGTTCCATTTTCGCATCATTCCTTTGTAAAGCAATTTCACTTTCCAGATCTCTGAATTGATAGAAAAAATCACCGTAAGGCACGTCTTACGGTGATCATAGCATGTCCTTTGTCTCTTTTTCTGTCGAAAGTAAAACAGGCGGGCACGGAAATTTCCGTGCCCGCCCTTTTTCTATGAAATCTTACTGCAAAGCCTTTGCGGACTCGTCCAACTTGGCAATCAGTTCGCGGTATTTCTCTGCCTTTTCGCGCTCGACATTCACAACAGCCTCCGGTGCATGGGCAACGAACTTTTCGTTCTTCAGCTTGCCCTCGGTGATGCGCAGACCGTTTTCAGCCTTCTCGCGCTCCTTGGCGATGCGTTCCAGCTCCGCCTTGAAGTCCACCAGCTCGCTCATGGGGATATAGGCTGTGGCCTTGTGGGTGACGATCGTCACCATGCCTTCCAGATTCTCCGGCGCCTTGTCAACCGTCTGGACTTCGGATGCGTACGCCAGACGCTTGATGAAATGCTCACCCTGCTGATAAATCGCAGGCTCGGCCGTCAGAAGAATCATTTCCGCCTTCTTGGAGGGCGGCACGTTCATCTCGGCACGGCGGGCGCGGACAGCCTTGATGGTGTCCATCACGGCTTCAATGGCATCTGCCTCGGCGGAGAAGTTCGTCTCCTCGCAGTACTTCGGCCACTCGGCGCTCATCAGATACTGGGAAGTCTCGCCAGCCTCACGGGGCAGGGACTGCCAGATTTCCTCGGAAATGAACGGCATAAACGGATGCAACAGCTTCAAAATGTCGATCAGCACATAGCAAAGGACATTTTCGGCCACCTTTTTGCTCTCGGCGTTGTCGCCGGTCATGCGGGTCTTGGTCAGCTCGATATACCAGTCGCAGTAGGTGTCCCAGATGAAGTCGTACACCTTGGCGGAGGCGACGCCGATCTCGTAGGCGTCCAGATTCTCGGTGACTTCCTTAATCAAGGCGTTGAGCTTGGTGAGAATCCACTTGTCCTCCATCTCTAGCTTGTCGGCTGCGGGAAGTTCGCAGGTGTCGATGGTCAAGTTCATCTGCACGAAACGGGAGGCGTTCCAGATCTTGTTGGCGAAGTTGCGCATGGCCTCGCACTTTTCCGTGTAGAAACGGGTGTCGTTTCCGGGGCTGTTGCCGGTGATGAGGTTGAAGCGCAACGCGTCGGCGCCGTACTTCTCGGCCATCTCCAGCGGGTCAATGCCGTTGCCCAGAGACTTGGACATCTTGCGGCCCTTGTCGTCGCGGACAAGACCGTGAATCAGCACGGTGTCAAACGGAATCTTCTTCATCTGCTCGCAGCCGGAGAAAATCATGCGGGCAACCCAGAAGAAAATGATGTCGTAGCCCGTCACCATGACGGAGGTGGGATAGTAATAGTTGAGATCCGCGGTCTTGTCGGGCCAGCCCAGGGTGGAGAACGGCCACAGTGCGGAGGAGAACCAGGTGTCCAGCACGTCCGGATCGCGGGTCAGATGGGTACTGCCGCACTTTTCGCACTTGGTCGGATCTTCGCGGCTGACATTGATGTGGCCGCACTCATCGCAGTACCAGGCCGGAATCTGATGGCCCCACCAAAGCTGACGGGAAATGCACCAGTCATGGACATTTTCCATCCAGTTGATATACGTCTTGGAGAAACGCTCCGGCACAAACTTGACCTCGCCGTCCTTCACGACGCGCAGGGCCTCCTTGGCCAGCGGTTCCATCTTCACGAACCACTGTGCGGAGATCAGCGGCTCTACATCGTTGTGGCAGCGATAGCAGGTGCCGACGTTATGGGAATAGGGCTCGACCTTGACGAGATAGCCCTGCTCCTCCAGATCCTTGACGATGGCCTTGCGGCACTCGTAACGATCCATGCCGGCATACGGTCCGCCGTTTTCGTTGATCTTGCCGTCGTCGCCGATGACGCGGATGACTTCCAGATTGTGGCGCAGGCCAACCTCAAAGTCGTTGGGGTCGTGGGCGGGAGTCATCTTCACGGCGCCGGTGCCGAATTCCAGCTCGGCGTAGTCGTCGGCCACTACGGGGATTTCGCGGTTCATGATGGGCAGGATGCAGGTCTTGCCGACCCACTTTTTGAAGCGCTCGTCAGCGGGGTTCACGGCGATGCCGGTATCGCCCATCATGGTCTCGGGACGGGTGGTGGCGATAATCAGATCGCCGGAGCCGTCGGTCATGGGATAGCGGATATACCACAGGTGGCCGGGCTTTTCCACGTACTCGACCTCGGCGTCGGACAGGGCCGTGACGCAGTGGGGGCACCAGTTGATGATGC
Organism: Oscillibacter sp.; assembly: GCA_022652815.1. Taxonomy (GTDB): domain Bacteria; phylum Bacillota; class Clostridia; order Oscillospirales; family Oscillospiraceae; genus Oscillibacter. Next base: position 65,727 of record JALCRR010000003.1, on the reverse strand, counting down.
GGCTGCCCTTGTAGATCATGCCCTTGTCGTAAAGGTCGCAGAAGGTCTCGCGCACGGCCTTGGCGCAGGTTTCGTCCATGGTGAAGCGGGAGCGCTTCCAGTCACAGGAGACGCCCATCTTCTTCTGCTGCTCGACAATGCGGCTGCCGTACTTGTTCTTCCATTCCCAGACGCGCTCCAGGAATTTCTCGCGGCCCAGATCGTAGCGGGTCTTGCCCTCTTTGCGCAGCTCTTCCTCCACCTTGATCTGGGTGGCAATGCCGGCGTGATCCACGCCGGGCAGCCACAGGGCGGAATACCCCTCCATCCGCTTGAAGCGGGTCAGGATATCCTGCAGTGTGGAGTCCAGTGCATGACCCATGTGCAGCTGACCGGTCACGTTGGGAGGCGGCATAACGATGGAAAACGGGGGTTTCTTGGGGTCGGGATCGCCGTTGAAGCAATCGCCGTCCATCCACATTTTGTAGATGCGATCCTCCACGTCCTTCGGATCATACACCTTGGGAAGTTCTTTTTTCATAAATTCCAGCTCCTTTGTAAACGGCTTCGAGACAAAAAAACGCCCCGAGCCGAAATTGGCTCAGGGCGGAGAGTCCTCCGTGGTACCACCTGAATTCGCGCCATGGGGCGCGCACTTTGCCGATACTTCCATATCGCTTCCCGGTAACGGGGGAATTCCGCTGCAGCTTACTGTTTCGTTCGGCGCAGTGCTCCGGGACGACTTCATCGGCGGCACACCGGGAACTTCCACCAACCGTTCCCTCTCTTCGCGTCTGCCACTCCGCTTACTGCTTCCCATCTTCGCATTTCAATATTGCAATTCATTATAGGATGCCCCGGTGAAAATGTCAAGCGTCAGGAAAGACGTAAAATTTCTTTTTTCAGCCGGGAAATAATCTTTTTTTCCAGCCGGGATATGTAAGATTGCGAGATGCCCAGCTGATCGGCCACCTCTTTTTGCGTCTCCTCCTTGCCGCCGTCCAGACCAAACCGCAGGGAAATGATCTGCTTTTCCCGTGGCGTCAGAACCTTCAGCGCCGCAGCAAGCAGGCTGCGATCCACGTCCTCTTCGATGGGGCGCATGACCGTGTCGCTCTCCGTTCCCAGCACGTCGGACAGAAGCAGCTCGTTGCCGTCCCAGTCCGTGTTCAGCGGCTCGTCGATGGAAACTTCCCCCTTGCGGGAGGCATTCTTGCGCAGATACATCAGAATTTCATTTTCGATACACCGGGAGGCGTAGGTGGCCAGCTTGATGTTTTTGTCCGCCTTGTAAGTGCCCACAGCTTTAATCAAGCCGATGGTTCCAATGGAAATCAAATCCTCGATGTTGATGCCCGTATTCTCAAAACGCCGGGCGATGTACACCACCAGCCGCAGATTATGTTCGATCAAGGTTCTGCGGGCGTCCTCGTCCTCGATTCGCGCCGTCAGTTCCAGTTCCTCTTCCCGGGAAAGCGGCGGCGGCAGCGTATCGCTTCCCCCGATGTAGTGGACGCTCTGATTCGGTAAAATGCCGATTCGCTCCAGCAGCCGCCGCAGGCGGATTCTCCACAAAAACATCTCTATTCCCCCTCTCCCCAAAGTGCGGTAAACCCTCCGCCAAGTGAAGTCGGTGACAAGGCCACCAGCAGTCCGTCATACCGTTTTTTCCCGATCAGCACCCAGTCGCTGCGAAATGCCAGCAGCAGCCCTCCTGCAACGCCTACAGCGCTGTACGGCACCAGCCGAAACCGAACCGTGTTCCGGTTCAGCTCCTCCAGCACCTCCGCCGGACAGGCAATCGCCCGGGGCGTCAGCACCCGCGCAAGCTCCGGCGGCCAGAGCGTCCCCATGGAACTTGCGCAAACCACCAGCAGCGGTCGGTTCGTCACCGGGTCTAACAGGGCGTTTCCCGTATCCCGCAGAGCCGTCAGCTCGACGGTTTTGCCGTTCAGGGACACCTGCGCCGGGATCAGCGTTCGCTTTAACCCGTTTCGGGCGCAGGCGCGAAAGACCAACGAAAATACCAGATACGCCCCGCCTGCCGCCGCCAAAAGGACGGTGGCATTCACGTCCGTATAGAAAATTCCCCGCTCCACAGGCACGCCGCCGCCCGCCAGCAACCCCAGTCCCAGCACGCAGCCGGCAAAGCCGCAGGAAACCACAAACAGCAGCAGCGTCAGCCGCCAAAAACGCTCCTCTCCGACATAGGCTGCCGCCGCCATGGCAGTCCCCGCCGCCAGCTTCGCCGGCCAGGACGACAGTGCACCGCACCCCGGCAAGAAAACCGCCACTGCGTAAACGCCGCCCAAAAGGGCTGCAAAGAGATACCGTCCCCGATGCAGCGGAATACCCGCCAGCTTGGCGGTGGCAAGCACCAGAAGATAATCCATCAGCGTGTTCAAAACGAACACGCTGTCGATGTACACCACCGTCACGGCCGTTCCCCCTCCCGCGTAGATTGATTATAGGACGAGATGGCCGTAAAAGCCGTCGCAAAAGGAATGCCGGCACTTAAAAAAGTGCCGGCACGGTATCTGCTTTTTCTATTATGAGATGTACGGCAAAACGACAGAGGCCAGCAACGCGATCACCATTACGACCACCAGTGCCAAGGCCACCATACGTGTTTTTTTATTCATGTTTTCCCTCCTCTGTCAGAATTCTGCGAATACTCTTTTCAGCCCGGCTCCGCGGCAGCATCAATTCGTGGCCGCAGCCAAGGCATTTGAGCTTGATGTCCATGCCGACCCGGAGCACTTCCCAAGTCGTAGAACCGCAGGGATGCTGTTTTTTCAGCTCCACGCGGTCATGCAAATGCAAATCCATTCATCATTCCTCCTGTCAAGGCGCCGGAGATCGGCGCATAAGATAGTGATGTGTCAACATAAAGCCGCAAAGCGGCAGTAAGGATGATCACTATGCCGGAAAACAGAATTTACCTGCCGGAGGGTCTGCGCCCCCGGACGCCAATGACGCTGGCTTCTCTGCGCAGCGCCATGGAAGCGAAAACCGTTCTGGAAGGCTCCGTCCTGCGCTGCGGAGCAGATCACACGCTCCATGTAGCGCTGGGCAGTTACGAAGGGCTTCTTCCCCGTTCGGAAGCCGTCGCCCCGTGGATCAGCGGTGCGGAGCGGGACATTGCCCTTTTGTCCCGCGTGGGAAAACCGGTCTGTTTCATCATCACGGATATTCAGTCGGACGAAAAGGGCGCGCCAAAGATTTTCCTTTCTCGCAAAGCGGTGCAGGAGCAGGCGCGGGATTGGCTATTCGCACACTTACAGCCCGGCACCGTCTTGACGGGGTGCATCACCCATCTGGAGCCCTTCGGGGCATTTTTGGATATTGGCTGCGGCATCATCGCCATGCTGCCGATTGAAAGCATTTCCGTCGCCCGGATTCCCCATCCGTCGGCGCGGCTGCACGTGGGGCAGAAAATTCTCTGCGCACTGTCCTCCGTTGACCGGGAGCATTCCCGCTTCACCATGACCCACAAGGAGCTGCTGGGAACCTGGATGGAAAACGCCAGCTATTTCGCTCCCGGCGAAACCGTGCCCGGCATTGTCCGCTCCATTCGGGACTACGGGTGCTTCGTGGAGCTGACGCCGAACCTCTCGGGTCTGGCTGATCTGAAAGAGGAAATTCGTGAGGGTGACCGGGTGTCCGTCTACATCAAGAGCATCCGCCCGGAGCGCATGAAGATCAAGCTTCAGATCATTGAAGCGCTGCCGCCGGAGGCGCAGACGCCCGCGCTACGCTACTTTGTCACGGACGGTCAGCTGGAGCGCTGGACGTACTCTCCCCCCAACTACGAAAAGCCGCCGGTGGAAACGATTTTCACTTCTGACCCTTGATCTCGTCCCAGTAGCGTTTGGCCGCCTGCTCGGTTTTGTTGGGCCCGTAGTCGTAATAATGCGCGTCTTTGATCGGGTCGGGCAGGTACTGCTGCTCGACCCAGTGATTGGGGTAGGCGTGGGGGTATTTGTAATTTTGCTGATTGTCAAAGCCCGTGGTGTCGGCGTGGACGTTTTGCAGCTGGCGGGGAATGTCGCCGGACTTTCCCCGCTTCAAATCCACTCGGGCAGCGTTGATCGCGTCGTGTGCCGAGTTGGATTTCGGTGCCGTTGCCAGCAAAATCGCTGCCTCCGCCAGCGGAAGCTGCGCCTCCGGCAGCCCCAGCTGCACCGCCGCATCCACGCAGGCCTTCGTGACCACGATAGCCTGGGGATAGGCAAGGCCGATGTCCTCTGCCGCAATGACCAGCAGCCGCCGACACGGCGACAGCAGATCCCCCGCCTCCAAAAGGCGACCAAGATAATGCACCGCCGCATCCGGGTCAGAACCGCGGATGGATTTTTGCAGCGCCGAGAGAATGTCGTAATGGGCGTCTCCGTCCCGATCATAGCGCATAGCGCTGCGCTGCGATACTTGTAAAGTATCATCACTTGTCAGAATAATCTGTCCGTCTTTCGGCACAGCCGCCTGACACAGAAGCTCCACCGCGTTGATGGCTTTGCGCACATCGCCGCCGCAGGCGGTGGCAACCTCGCCGGGTACGCACTCCTCCCACGAAAGGGGAAACGCCGCGCGCTGGCGCTCAATGTCCAGCGCACGCCGGACGGCGATCTCCGTTTCCTCCGGGGAAACGGCCTTGAATTCAAAGATCGTGCTGCGGGAAAGCAGCGCGCTGTAAACATAGAAATACGGGTTTTCCGTGGTGGAGGCAATCAGCGTCAGCTTTCCGTTCTCCATGAATTCCAGAAGGCTTTGCTGCTGCTTTTTATTAAAATACTGAATCTCGTCCAGATACAGCAAAATCCCGCCGGGAGCCATCAGCGTGCCCACATCGGCGATAATCTCCTTGATATCTTGAAGCGATGCCGTGGTGGCGTTCAGCCGATACAACGTTTTTTGTGTCTTTTCGGCGATAATGTTGGCAATCGTGGTCTTTCCCGTGCCGGATGGGCCGTAGAACACCATGTTCACGTTGGCTCCGGATTCGATCAGGCGGCGCAGAACCGCGCCCTTTGCCAGCAGGTGCTTTTGTCCCACGACCTCATCCAGTGTTTTCGGACGGATTTCGTCAGCCAGTGGCCGATCCATGGCTCCACCTCCCTGTCAAATATGCACGGAAATATTTTAGCACATCTGTTCTCATAATTCTATGGTATTTTCACTCGAAATTACGGTTTTCATCTGGTATACTGTTAGTATCTCAAAACCGAGGTGAAACCGATGAAAACAAAAGCCAATGTTCGCAAGATCATCGAACAGTTAAAGGAGCTGTATCCCCAGGCCATCTGCTCTTTGCAATATGAAAAGGATTATGAACTGCTGATTTCCGTGCGTCTTTCCGCCCAGTGTACCGACGCCCGGGTGAATCAAGTGACGCCGGCGCTGTTTGCCCGCTTCCCGACACTTGAAAGTATTGCGGAGGCTGACCCGAAAGAGGTTGGTGAGTACATCCATTCCTGCGGCTTTTTCAATGGAAAGTCCCGGGACATTGTGGCCTGTGCGCAGAAACTGATCGCCGACTTCGGCGGAAAGGTGCCCGGCACCATGGAAGAGCTGACGAGTCTGCCCGGTGTGGGACGGAAAACCGCCAATCTGATTCTGGGCGACATTTACAAGCAGCCGGCGTATGTCTGCGACACCCACTGCATCCGCATCACAGGACGGCTGGGACTGACAGACGGCAGCAAAGACCCCGCGCAGGTGGAGCGTCAGCTGCGCAAAGTCCTCCCGCCGGAGGAATCCTCCGATTTCTGCCACCGCATGGTGCTCTTTGGCCGGGACATCTGCACCGCCCGTTCTCCGAAATGCGAGGGCTGTCCCCTCTTTGCGCTGTGCGCAAACCCGCAAAAAGGTTCGGAAAATTCTTGAGCCCGGTTGAAGCGCTTTCTCAAAGCCTGCGTGCCTGTGCCTAATCGCACAGGCACTTTTTTTGCGCCCCGCTCATATACTGCATTGAAGCAAGAATTGTCTTGCGGGAAGAGGTGGAATCTCATGGACGATCAAACCAAGCAGCTGATTGAGGGGATAAAGAACAATCCGGCTGCCATCCAGTCATTGTTCCGCACGCAGGACGGTCAAAATCTGCTGCGGATGCTGACGGCAGGAGACAACGGCGCTACCCTGCAGCGGGCGGCAAAAAACGCCTCCAAGGGCGATCCTTCTGAAATGATCCAGATGGTCTCCAGAATTATGCAGAGTCCGGACGGCGCAGCTCTGGTCGACCGAATCGGCAAAAATATCAAGCGCTGAGAAAGGCGGGTGCAGGCATGGGCGAGTTTGATGACAAGCTGAATGCGCTGCTGAACAATCCGGACAGCATGGCGCAGATCATGCAGCTGGCGCAGTCCCTCGGCGGAGGAACGGCGTCCGGCGCACCCGGCGCATCGCCCAATGCCGCAGCGCAGGAGCCCCCTACACCCCCGCCCCCAACTGGCAATCCGCCGCCCGCCTGGACGCCGCCGCCTGCCCCGGCGGCAGGCGGCGCGGATTTTCTCTCCTCCCTTACCGGCGGACTGGATCCGAAGCTGATCTCCCGCCTGCTACCGCTGGTGCAGGAGCTGAACAGCAGCCAAAATTCCAGCGCCCGGCAGCTGATGTACGCGCTGCGCCCCTACTTGAAGCCGGAACGGCAGGAAAAGGTGGAACGAGCCTTGCAGCTTGCCCGGCTCATTCATCTGGGAAAAAAATTCTTATCCGAGAGCGAGGGATGACGGGTGTATAACCGCTATATCCGCAATGACCGTGGCACCTACACCCGTGTTGTGGAGGAGGACGCCGACGGGACGCACCCCGGTGCGGCCTCCGAAACGCGGCAGAATCAGCCCGAGCAGGAACCCCGTCAGCCTGACGATGCGCCTCCCCCGTTTTCGCCGTTTCCACTGTTTGGGGAACCGTCCCACGGTGCGGACACCGTAACCCATGCGTTGCGCAAGCTTCTGGATCGGTTCCATCTGGACAACATCGACACCGGCGATCTGCTGCTGCTGTTGCTGTTGTTCCTCCTGTTTGAAGAGGACGCCGACGAGGAGCTGCTGATTGCGCTGGGGCTGCTGTTGATTTTGTAAGTACCAGCCTACTTAAAAAAGCAGGAGATGCAACGCATCTCCTGCCTTTATTATGCTGCTTTTATAATCGTTCCGTCCGGCAGCGTAAAATCCGCCGTGGTCGGAAGCGTCTCCAAAACCGGCTGTGCCGCCATCCGATAGATGGCCGTGCTGCCGTCCAGCTTTTCCGCTCCGATCAGCAGACCGGACGAAACGCTGACCCAGTAGTGCATCACAAGGCCATTTGCATCCGGGGTCGTCTCAACATAGATGCAGTCCTGGTCGGAAAAGGTTCGGTAATCTGCGGCAGTAATCAGCTCCGTGTCGAGGTCCAGCACATCTTCATAGGTGGGGATATGCTGCTCTTCGTCGGCGGAGATATCCCCGGCGCTGGCGCTGTACACCGCCGCAGAGGTTCCGTACCAAATCCAGGTACTCTCCCCATTCGTGATGGAATGGCGAATACGCCCGTCCGCCCCGGTATAGTCGGTGCGGGTCAGCGCACCGTTTACCTTGACGTTTGCCTGGGCGGAGCTGCTTCCACCGCTCCACAGCGTCTCGATCGTCATGGAACGGGCATATTCCTCGGGTCGGTTCAACGTCGCAATCGCCGCCTGCACCGTCTGGGGCGTGACCTCCACCCGATTGATGCTGTCTCCCGTCTGCTGGGAAGAGCTTCCCGCCGCAGCGGAATCCTCATCCATTTCCGGCAAAACAATGTGGGACGAGCGGCGCAGACTGCCAGCCATCAGCAGTCCCACAATCAGCACGATCAAGCCGACAAAGCCGACCGTCGAAGCGCTGACTTTCCGTTTTTTCATGCCGCCGCCCCCTTCTTCTTATGCGCCGGGATAATCCTCCGGGCGAGCCTGTGTTCTTCCGAAATGCCACAAAATCGCATCCGCAATCCGGCGGCAGGCGTTGCCGTCGCCGTACGGGTTGACCGCGTGAGCCATCGCCGCGTAGGCGTCGGGATTTGTGAGCAGCTCGTTGGCCATGGACACAATATCCGCCTGCTCCACGCCCGCCAGCTTGACGGTTCCGGCGGCAACGGCCTCCGGACGCTCCGTCTCCCGGCGCAGCACCAGCACGGGCTTGCCCAGCGCCGGCGCCTCCTCCTGCAATCCGCCGGAATCCGTCAGCACCAGATAGCACCGGGCCATCAGATTGTGCATTTCATCCGCCGGCAGCGGGTCGATCAAATGGACGTTTGCAAGGCCGTCCAGCTCTCCATGAGCCGCCTCCTGCACCACCGGAGAAAGATGCACCGGGTAGACAAGCTCAGTGTCTGCGTGTTCCTCCGCGATCTGGCGGAGGGCTTTCATGATGTTTTTCATGGGCTGTCCGTAATTTTCCCGCCGGTGGCAAGTGACGAGGCAAATTTTCTTCTCGTCGTAGGGCAGCTCGTTCAAAATCTCCGTGGAAAAATGGTAGTCTTTCCGCACCGTGGTTTTCAGTGCGTCGATCACCGTGTTGCCGGTGATGAAAAGATCCTTGTCATAGCCTTCTTTCAGAAGGTTATTTTTGTTGTTGATCGTGGGGCAGAAATAGAGATCCGCAATGGCAGAGACCAGCTTGCGGTTCATTTCCTCTGGAAAGGGAGAATACTTGTCATACGTTCTCAGTCCTGCTTCCACATGGCCAACCGGAATCTGATGATAGAAGGCCGACAAGGCTCCTGCAAAGGTGGTGGAGGTATCCCCGTGCACCAGAATCATATCCGGCTTCAGATGTTCGATGGCCTCGTCCATGCCGGTCAGGCACTTGGAGGTAATGGTGGAAAGCGTCTGCCGGGGCGTCATAATATCCAGATCCCAGTCCGGCTTCAGATCAAAGACTTCCAGCACGCTGTCCAGCATCTGGCGGTGCTGCGCAGTCACGCAGCAAAGGCTCTCGATTTCAGGACGGCTTTTCAGCTCCTTGACCAGCGGCGCCATTTTGATGGCCTCGGGTCGGGTGCCGAACACGCTCATAATCCGCAGTTTTTCCATGTCAGTTCTCCCCGTCCTTCTGCTGTGTTTTGGGCTCTTCGGAGGATTCCGATATATCGTCAGATATCGTTTCCTGCGCATCGTCCTTGTGATGGCCGTGATCTTTGATCTCGTCCATCTCCTCGTGGAGTTCCTCTTTCAGTTCCTTGGGGAAAACCACACGGGCGGCTACCGCCGCCACAATGCACAGCGCGATAAAGAACACCATCGCCCGCAGCTCGCCGCTGGTGGTCAGCACCACGGCGGAAAGGCCCAGGATGGCGGAAATGACATACAGCGTAGCAACAGCTTGTTTCTGGCTCAAGCCCATGTCGATCAGCCGATGATGGACATGGCCGCGGTCAGCCTGCATGGGGCTTTGCCCGTGGGCAATGCGGCGGATGAAGGCGAAGGCCGTGTCAAAAATAGGCAGGCCGAGAATCAAGAACGGCACGGCAAAGGAGATGATGGCATAAAACTTGAACAGGCCTTGAATGGAGATCGTTGCCAAAATGTAGCCCAGGAATGTGGCGCCCGTATCGCCCATGAACATCTTGGCGGGGTTCATGTTGTAGGGCATAAAGCCCACGCAGGCACCCACCAAAGCCGCCATCACAATGGCGACCTGGCTTTCCGACACCAAAAGGGCGATGACCAGCATCGTGGTGGCGGAGATGGCGGACACGCCGTTTGCAAGGCCGTCCAGTCCGTCGATCAAATTCACGGAGTTGGTAATAGCCACAATCCAGATCACCGTCACGGGAATGGACAGCCAACCCATGTTCCAGTAGGGATTGTCCGACAGCAGATTGGGGTTGGAAATGACGTGGATCACCACGCCATGCATGGTGGGAATCAGTGCCGCCACGATCTGCACGATAAACTTGAACATGGCGGGCAGCGGCATAATGTCGTCCACCACGCCGAGAATCACAATGATGACGGCGCCCATCAGAATACCCTGCATTTGATGATCGCCCCGTACATCGGTGAACAGCAGAATGCTGACCATGAAGCCGATGAAGATGGCCAGTCCGCCCAACCGGGGAATCGGCACATGGTGCATTCGCCGGGCGTCCTTGGGCACATCGATGGCGCCCACTTTATAGGCAAAGGTCTTGACCACAGGCGTCATTAAAAAGCTCAACACCAGTGCGATTACCAGCGCGAGAATGACGGTTGCGATCAGTTGATTTTCAAAAAGCATGACACCCATCCTTTATCTTTCGACAAAACCGATCTTTTTGTAGACCTTGTTCAGCGTCTTATAGGCGACCTTGGCAGCCTGTTCGGCTCCGGCGCGGTAAACGCTTTGCAGATAGGCCTTGTCCGTGAGAATCCGGTTCGTCTCCTCCTGAATCGGGCGGAGCATCTCCACCACGGACTCGCCCACAGCGGCCTTGAAATCGCCGTAGCCACGGCCTGCGAATTCCCGCTCGATCTCCTCAAAGCTCTCCCCCGTGGTGACGGAGTAAATCTGCATCAGATTGGAAACGCCGGGCTTTGCCGCCAGATCATAGCGCACACAGGCGTCGGAATCGGTCACGGCCTTTTTGAACTTGCGCAGAATGTCCTCCGGCTTTTCCAGCATATACACGCAGCCGTTCTGATCCTTGTCGGACTTGGACATCTTGCTCTCCGGGGAGGTGAGGCTCATGACCCGGGCGCCCACCTTGGGAATGTAGGGATCGGGCAGCTTGAACACATCGCCGTAAATGCCGTTGAAGCGGGTGGCAATGTCGCGGCAGATCTCCACATGCTGCTTCTGGTCGCCGCCCACGGGCACCAGATCCGCTTGATAGAGGAGAATATCAGCCGCCATCAAGGACGGATAGGTAAAGAGGCCCGCGTTGATGTTGTCGGCGTTCTTGGCCGACTTGTCCTTAAACTGGGTCATGCGGGTCAGCTCGCCAAACATGGTGTAGCAGTCCAGCACCCAGCCCAGCTGGGCATGGGCGGGAACGTGGGACTGGATGAACAGGACGTTCTTCTCCGGATTCAAGCCACAGGCAATGTAGGCCGCCAGCTGGGTCATGGTATGACGGCGCAGCTCGGCTGGCACCTGACGGACGGTGATGGTGTGCATATCCGCCATCATGTAATAGCAGTCGTAATCATTGGACAGCGCCGCCCAGTTTTTGATGGCACCCAGGTAAGATCCCAGGGTCAGATCGCCGGAAGGCTGAATACCGCTTAAAATTCTCTTCTTTTGCACTTCATTTTCCATGGTACACCTCATCTATCTACTACATTTTCTGAAATGAGCAAAATCTAACTGATAAAGTATAGCATAGCCCCGCAAAAAGTGCAATCCGGGACTGTCGGAAAATACGCGAAAATAAGGAATCCGTTCTTGACTTTCCGTGTGTCAAAAGGGATAATGTAATTTGTAATGTTATGTACATGGAGGTACATTCATGGCTGTTAATGAAGCATTTTTTGAAGAATTGGAAGCGCGCATTCCCAAGGGAAAGGTTCGCACCCGGTTTGCCCCTTCCCCGACCGGCTACATGCACGTGGGCAACCTCCGCACCGCACTGTATACCTGGCTGATTGCCCGGTCCAAGGGCGGTACGTTTATTCTGCGCATTGAGGACACCGATCAAGGCCGTCTGGTGGAGGGCGCCACCGACGTCATCTACAAGACCCTGAAAGAGTGCGGCCTCGACCACGACGAAGGCCCCGATGTGGGCGGTCCCGTCGGCCCCTATATCCAGACGGAGCGCCGCGATCTTTACGGAAAATACGCACAGCTGCTGCTTGAAAAGGGCGCAGCCTATCGCTGCTTCTGTGAAAAGGCCGAGTCGGAAGAGGATTCCGGCAATTTTGACCGGGGTGAGGACCCCTGCCGCAACCTCTGCCAAGCGGAGATCGACGCGCATCTCGCCGCCGGGCATCCCTTCGTCATCCGGCAGAAAATTCCCCACGAGGGCAAAACCACCTTCCACGACGTGTCCTTCGGCGACATCACCGTGGACAACGACACGCTGGACGATCAAGTTCTCATCAAGCGGGACGGTCTGCCCACCTACAACTTTGCCAACGTGGTGGACGACCATCTGATGGGCATTACCCATGTGGTTCGCGGCAGCGAGTACCTGTCCTCTGCCCCGAAGTACAACCTGCTGTACGAGTCCTTCGGCTGGGACATTCCCACCTATGTCCACTGCTCTCCTGTCATGCGGGATGCACACAACAAGATGTCCAAGCGCCACGGCGATCCCTCTTACGAGGATCTGCTGGCGCAGGGCTATGTGACTCCCGCCGTTTTGAACTATGTGGCACTTCTCGGCTGGGCACCCAAGGGTGACAAGGCCGAGCAGGAGATTTTCTCCCTTTCTGAACTGGTGGACGCCTTTGATATCAGCGGCATTTCCAAGTCCCCCGCCATCTTTGACATTGCCAAGCTGGACTATTTCAACGCAACATATCTGCGTGCCATGGCTCCCGCCGATTTTGCCAAGGCAGCCGAGCCGTATATCCGCCAGGCAGTCAAAAATCCCGCCATCGACGCAGCGGAAATCGCCGCTCTTTTGCAGGCACGCTGCGAAAAGCTGACCGACATTCCGGAAAAGATCGGCTTTTTCGACGCACTTCCCGCATACGACGTGGAATGCTTCACCAACAAAAAATCCAAGACCGATTCCGCCGTCTCCCTCGAGATGTTGGAAAAGGTCACGCCGGTGCTGGAAGCTCTGCCCACCTGGACGACAGACACCATTCACGACACGCTGATCGATTTTGCCGCCAAGCTGGGCGTGAAGAACGCCACGCTGATGTGGCCGGTGCGCATTGCCGCCTCCGGCTGTCTGGTGACCCCCGGCGGCGCTGTGGAAATCTGCCACATTCTTGGCAAAGAAGAAACGCTTCGCCGTTTGAAGCTGGGCATGGAAAAGCTGCGCGGTTAAGCCGGACTTCCCTGTATTTTGGCCGAAATTACAAAGATAAAGGAATGATGATACCATGAGCAAGTGCACAATTCCCGCAAATTATAAGATGCTGCTGACCAACAACGAGCTGCAGCGCGCCATCGAATTCATCAAGGCAGATTTTCAAAAGAACCTGTCTGAAAAGCTGAATCTTCACCGTGTCTCCGCTCCCCTGTTTGTGGACGGCGCCACCGGTTTGAACGACAACCTCAACGGCGTGGAGCGCCCCGTGACCTTCGACATTCCCGACGTGGGAACGGACGGTCAGGTGGTGCACTCTCTGGCAAAGTGGAAGCGTCTGGCTCTGAAGCGCTACGAATTCAAGCTGGGCACCGGTCTGTTCACTGACATGAACGCCATCCGCCGGGACGAAATCGTGGACAATCTCCACTCCATTTACGTCGACCAGTGGGACTGGGAGAAGCACATTGACCGGGAAAACCGGAATGTTCAGTATCTCAAGGACACCGTGCGGGACATCGTCACCGCCATCTGCGACACGTCCGAGGATCTGCGCAAGATGTTCCCCGTGCTGACCTTCCGCCCTGACCGCGACGTCTATTTCATCACCACCCAGGAGCTGGAGGATCGCTGGCCCGAGCTGACCCCCTCCGAGCGGGAAAAGGCCATCTGTGAAAAGCACCACACCGTCTTTCTGATGCAGATCGGCAAAAAGCTGAAGTCCGGCGAAAAGCATGACGGACGTGCTCCCGACTATGACGATTGGGAACTCAACGGCGATATTCTCATGTGGAACCCGGTGCTTGGCCGTGCGTTCGAGCTGTCCTCCATGGGCATCCGCGTGGATGAAACCTCTCTGGATCGTCAGCTGACGGAGTCCGGCTGCAACGACCGCCGCTGCCTCCCCTTCCATCAGATGCTTCTGAATGGTGAGCTGCCCCAGTCCATCGGCGGCGGCATCGGCCAGTCCAGACTGTGCATGCTGCTGCTTGGCACCTGCCACATCGGCGAGGTGCAGGTCAGCCTGTGGGACAAAGATACGCAGGACACCTGCGAAAAAGCCGGCGTCACCCTGCTGTAAACGCAATCCAACATACGAAAGAGCGACCTCCGTGTGCATGCACGGAGGTCGCTTTTCTCATTCTCACAGCAGCGTTTCAACCGCCTGCACAAATTCAGCAGGCTTCTCTTGATGAATGTCGTGTCCGGATTTTGGAAAGTCGATCCGGCGGCAGCCGGGAATCAGGCTGCACACCTTCTGGCAGTCCTCCTCACTGAGCGCCGCCATCAAAACGTCGTCGTTCCAGCGGGTAGCCGCTTTCAAAAAGACTGCCGGACAGGTAATCCGCGCCAGTGCCTCCGCCTGATCGAAGCCTGCAAACCAGCTCTGGTCGTAAAACGTCTCGCCAAAAAGCGGGTCGTAGGGGTCGGACACCGACACCCAGATGGCATTCACCGACGGCGGCAAATACCACACCTTCGGCTTGCGGTCAGGATGCTTCCTCCGGTAGGCGTTCAGCGCCTCCACCATTTTTGGCCAGCCCTTACCAATCATGTTCTGAAACGCCGTGTGCTGGAGATAGTAGTCGAAATAGTTCTTCTCTTCCGTCTGATGCAAGAAATCATGGATCAAGCTAAACGAGCTCTGATAGGCAAACGTGTTTTTCTTCTCCGGCTCCTCCGTGGAAAAGAGCGGCGCATCTTCGATGGCAATGCCTCGCACCCATTCCGGCGCGTTCGCCGCCAGCCACACGGTCATCAGACCACCAGACGAGTGGCCGGACACATAGGCCGGTTCCCCCACAATATTTTGCAAATACCAGATCAAATCCTTGCCGATGGCCGCAGCCGAGTATTTTTCCGGGCAAAATGAGGATTTCCCGTGGCCGTGGCAGTCCACCGCATAAATATGGAATTTCTTTGCCAGCTCCGGCAGCACCTTGGCGTAATCCTGCCACGTAACGCCCTGCCCATGAATCAGCAGCAACGGCGCGCCAGACTTGGGTCCTTCGCCGTAGTTGAGAACCGTGCCGTCCGGCAGCGTCACCTGTTTTTCCGCAAACCCGCAGCCGGGCAGTTTGGCAATCGGTTTTTGATCGTAGGTCAGATTATTGTGGACATAGGCGGCGAACGCTGCTGCGAAAACCGCCAGAATCACAAGTAAAATCCAAAGCCAGGTCATATCATTCCCTCATTTCTATATGAAGCTAATATCCTTTACAGGTCAAGTTTTTCCAGTTCTTTTTCGGATTTTTTACACGCTGTCAGCGTCAAAACAGCATATCCTGCAATTCCGACTGCCAGCACCAAAAGTTTCTTGGTCAGATTCTCCGGGTCCGGGGTATCCAACTCCAAGAAAAACGGCACGAAATGGGTCATGGCTTCCACAATGCCCATGTACACGAAAATGACGGTGCTGCCGATGGCAAACGACTTGCCTATCTTCTGGGGATTGGCATAATAACGGGTAAAGAACGCCAAATTGAAAAGGCCCATCATCAAAAACGCCAGACCGAAGAAGGCGATGTTCGCATCCATGCCCACTTGATTGCCGGGCATCTTGAAGCTCTGGCGCAAGATGGCGAATGGAACGCAAATCAGCGCCTGCAAGCACTGAAGGCACACGGACATGCCAATTCTCGCCCGCACGATGTCCCGCTTGCGAACCGGCAAAAGCATCATGTAAAACAGATCCTGGTTTTCCCGCCCGGTTAGGCAGATGAAGAAAATGCCGAGGCAGGTATAGAAGAACGTCACATAGTACGGGTAGTTGGGAATGATCAGCATGGCGGAAAGCGTCAGAAAAATGATCGATGTGGGATGCAGCGCAAGCCGGAATTCCTTGTACAGTAAGTTTTTCATCTCTCACGCCTCCTTTTCGAGATGAACCATGACCGCTTCCAGATCCGTTTTCAGAATTTCAGCCCCGGCGGGAGCAGGGGCTCCTGTTGGGATCAAGCCGGTCCAGCCGGATTTGCTCTCTCTTGCGCCGATGACCGACGCATCCGGCTTTTCCGCCGTCTGCACGACCTGGTACTTGGCGAGGAAAGCGTCCCGGGGTGCATCCTCGATGATTTTTCCGCTGCGAATGTACAGGATGTTGTCCGCACACTTGTCAAGGTCTGATGTAATGTGGGTGGAAAACAGGATCGTCACCTGTTCGTCCTGTGCCAACTGCAAAAAGACCTCCAGCAAATCCTCTCGGGAGACGGGATCAAGCCCGCTGGTCGGCTCGTCGAGAATCAGCAGCTCTGCGTGATGGGAAAGAGCCAGCGCCAGAGCGTATTTTACCTTCATGCCCTCGGAGAGCTGCGACGGCGTTTTGTCCTCCAGTAGCTGAAAGCGACTCACGCAGCGGCGATAAACGTCCTCGTCCCAGTCGGCGTAAAATCTGCGGTTTACGCCGGAAATGGTGCTGAGCTTTTTGCTCGGATAATAGCTGATTCCGCCGGACACATAGCCGATTTTCTGTTTAATGGCGAATTCGTCTTTGCAAAAGTCCATGCCGAAAAAGCGAATCTCCCCGCTGTCCGGATGCACCAGATTCAAAAGGGACTTCAGCGTTGTGGTTTTTCCGGCGCCATTCCGCCCGATAAAGCCGGTAATGGTTCCGGGCTGCAGGGAAAAGGACACGTTTTCCAGCGCAAAGTGCGGATAACGCTTGCAAAGCCCACTGACCTGCAAAACATTACTGCTCATCGCCCTCGTCTCCTTCTACCGTCATGCCGAATTTATCCGAAAATTTTTCAAACAGGACATTGTCTTTGACAATGGCGATCCCCTGTCTGGTGTCTGCCAAAACCAGCAGCGTGTCACCGGGCGCAATTTCGAACAGGTCACGGATCTGCTTGGGGATCACGATCTGTCCCTTCTCCCCCACGGTAACGGCTCCCGCAAAGCGCTTTGCCTTTTTCATATCAGTTCCTCCAATTTTATATTTCCAACTTGTTTAATTAGTGGGTTATTTCATACTTGTTGTACTTCATTTACCATGACTTGTCAAGTGGAAACAGAAAAAACCTCCGGACATTTTCACATCCGGAGGTTTTTTATTCATTTAAAGGGTCTGTGCCAGCGTGTCGGCCAGTGCCAGAAGGCTCCGCCGTTGGGGTTCTTTGACGGAGGATTTTAGGCTGACGGTATCTTCCAGTACCGTCACATTCTTCATGGAGGCGAAGATCTCTCCCATCAGTCTGCCGCTCTGAGGTGCCCAGGTGCCGTTCTCGATCAGCGCCACCGTGCGGTTTTGCAGGGCATGTGCCTTCAGCTCCAGTAAGAACGTCTCCACAGGCGTATAGATTCCGGCGTTGTATGTAGCGCTGGCCACCACCAGATGGCTGCACCGGAACGCCTCGCTTACGAGGTAGGACGGGTCGGTTTTGGAGGCATCATACATGGTGATGTTCCGAACGCCCTTTTCCGCAAGCTGGGCTGCCAAAATCTCGGCGGCGTTCTGCGTATGTCCATAAATAGAACCGTACACGATCACAACCGCCTGTTCCTCCGGCATCCAGCTGCCCCAGCGCTGATACTTCTCGACAAACCAACCGATGTTTTCCCGCCAAATGGGGCCATGCAGCGGGCAAAGATACTGAATGTCCAGTCCGGCCGCTTTTTTCAGAAGGTTTTGCACCTGCACGCCGTACTTGCCGACAATGTTAGCATAATAGCGGCGGGCATCGTCCAGCCAGTCACGTTCAAAATTCACTTCATCTGCAAAGATGTTCCCGTTCAACGCGCCGAAAGTTCCGAACGCATCGGCGGAAAATAGGATTTTTTCCTGTGCGTCATAGGTCACCATCGTCTCCGGCCAATGCACCATCGGCGCCATGACAAAGGTGAACGTATGCCGGCCGGTCGTCAGGGTCTCCCCCTCTTTGACGGAGACAAACTGTCCGGATACGTCGCCATCAAAGAACTGGCCGATCATGGTGAGCGTCTTGGCATTGCCGACGATCTGCACCTCCGGGAATCTCCGAAGCAGCTCATCCAGCGTTGCCGCGTGATCCGGCTCCATGTGGTTGACGATCACATAGTCCAGCTTTCTTCCGGCCAGCAGGTGCTCCAGATTCTCGAAAAACTGCTTTCCCACTGCGGCATCCGCCGTGTCCAGCAGAACGGTCTTTTCGTCCAATACCAGATATGAATTATACGAAATGCCCTGGGGAATGGGGTAAACATTTTCAAATAGAGCAAGCCGACGGTCAGAAGCTCCCAGCCACCAGCAATCCTCCGTGATCTGTCGGACACAATACATACTTCTTTCTCTCCTTTAGCGTTTGCAGGGCGGTGCGGAAAGCTCCGCGCCGCCCTGTTTTTCCTTTAATTCTGGGCAGCGCGTCTGGCAATCGCGGCATCCCGGGCTCTCTGCTCTTCAAGAGCTTCCTTCAAGAGCATATCCTTCACCTTCATCAGCCGGGTGGTCGTCGAACGGTCATTCTCATCTAGCTTCATGGTGATATAGCGGATTGCCTCCTGCGTATTGGGAATCATCACGTATTCCAGTGCGTTGACGCGGCGGCGGGTCTTTTCAATCTCCTCCGCCATCAGCTGGGCGGATTTCTCGATCTGCGCCAGCTTCAGCATTTTTTGAAAGACCTTGCCCAGCGCATCCACTGCGGTATCCAGCTCACCGGAGGTGGCTGCAAAACCGTAGGGATAGATGTCGCTGTCGGACTTGGTCTTTGTGTGGAACTCGTAGACCGGCACGTTGACCGACATGATGTTCTTGGTGGACATCGTCAGCTCCACGCTCTGCTTGGGATAGAGCAATGCCTGCTCCATGGCCTCGGAGCTCATCAGCGCCGACGCCACGGTAAAAGAGCCGTGAACGGTCATCAGTTCCTCTTCCACCTCAGCGCGGAGCGTCTTAACCTCGCGCACGGTGTCCAGAAACTGCTTCATCAGCTCGTCCCGCTTGTCCTTAAGCAGCTTATGACCGCGCTGGGCGGTTTTCAGCTTGCCCTTGAGCCGGGTGAGCTCCATGCGGGTAGGGTTCACGTTGATATTCGCCATGGGAACCCCTCCTTACTGGTCTTTCTTCGGCCAATACTTTTCGATCAACTCCGGCTTGATTCGCTTCAGCTCAGACTTCGGCAGGATGCTCAAAAGCTCCCAGCCCAGATCCAGTGTCTCCTCGATGGAGCGGTTCTCCTCGTAGCCCTGGTTGACATAGCGTTTTTCGAACTCATCGGCAAACTTAGCGTACAGCAGATCCGTCTCGGTCAGAGCACTTTCGCCCAGAATGGACATCAGCTCCTTGTTGTCCTTGCCGGTTGCATAGGCGGCAAAGAGCTGGTTCATGGTGCTGGCATGATCCTCGCGGGTCTTGCCCTCGCCGATGCCCTTGTCCTTCAGACGGGAAAGGCTGGGCAGTACGTCCACGGGAGGATGAATGCCCTGGCGGTAAAGCGAACGGCTGAGGATGATCTGACCCTCGGTGATATAGCCGGTCAGATCGGGGATGGGGTGGGTCTTGTCATCTTCCGGCATGGTCAGAATGGGAATCAGCGTGATGGAGCCGGGGCAGCCCAGACGGCGGCCGGCGCGTTCGTACAGCGTTGCAAGGTCGGTGTACAGATAGCCGGGATAGCCGCGGCGGCCGGGGACTTCCTTCTTGGCGGCGGAAACCTCACGCAGAGCCTCGGCGTAGTTGGTGATGTCGGTCATGATGACCAGCACGTGCATGCCCTTTTCAAAAGCCAGATACTCGGCGGCAGTCAGTGCCATACGGGGCGTCGAAATACGCTCGACAGCCGGGTCGTTGGCCAGGTTGGAGAAGAGCACGGTACGGTCAATGGCGCCGGTGCGGCGGAACTCGGACACGAAGTACTCCGATTCCTCGAAGGTGATGCCGATGGCGGCAAACACCACGGCGAAGTTGGAGGCCTCGTCGCCCCGAACCTTGGCCTGACGGGCGATCTGCGCCGCCAGATTGGCGTGGGGCAAGCCGGAGCCGGAGAAAATCGGCAGCTTCTGGCCGCGGACCAGCGTGTTCAATCCGTCGATGGTGGAAACGCCGGTCTGAATAAATTCGTTGGGGTAATCACGGGCAGCGGGGTTCATGGGCAGACCGTTGATGTCGCGGTATTCGTCGGCCAGAATCTCGGGGCCGCCGTCAATGGGTTCGCCCATACCGTTGAACACGCGGCCCAGCATATCGGCGCTGACGCCCAAACGCAGGGGGTGTCCCAGAAAGCGAACCTTGGACTGCGCCAGATTGATGCCGGCGGCGGAGTCGAACAGCTGGACGACGGCGGTGTCACCGTTGACCTCCAGCACCTTGCCGCGGCGAATGGTGCCATCGTGGAGTTCCACTTCCACCAGTTCGTCGTAGGTAACGCCCTCGACTTCGCGGACCATCATCAGAGGGCTGACGATTTCCTCTACGGTGCGGTATTCCTTAATCATCAGTCCTCACTCCCCTCTGCGGCAACCGCCGCAATTTCCTGCTCCATGGCGGACTCGATATCCGCATAAGCCTTCTCGTACTCGTCCGCCGGCACGCTCTTGGCGCGGCCGATGGCCTCGCGGGAAGGAATGCCGAAGAGCTTTTTCGTCTCGGCATGCTTGCCGATGGCGCTGCGGCACAGCTCGTCGTACTTCAGAATGATGGACAGCAGCTTTTTCTGCCGATCATAGCTGGAGTAGCCGTCAATGTCGGTAAAGGCGTTCTGCTGCAAAAAGTCCTCGCGGATCATGCGAGCCGTCTCCAGCGTCAGCTGATCGGCGGGAGACAGTGCGTCCTTGCCAACCAGCTGCACGATCTCGTTCAAGCTGGCTTCGCTTTGCAGAATGCCCATAGCCTTGCCGCGGTCACGCATGAATTCCGGCCCCAGGTTCTCATCATACCAGGGCTTCAGTGAATCCAGATACAGCGAATAGGAGTTCAGCCAGTTGATGGCCGGGAAATGCCGCTTGTAGGCCAGGGCGGAATCCAGTGCCCAGAACACCTTGACAATCCGCATGGTGGCCTGGGAAACCGGCTCGGACAAATCGCCGCCCGGAGGAGAAACAGCGCCGACAGCGGTCAAGCTGCCCCGGCGTTCCTCGGAGCCAATGCACTCCACAGAGCCGGCGCGTTCATAGAACTGCGCCAGACGGGAGGCAAGGTACGCCGGGTAGCCTTCCTCGCCGGGCATTTCTTCCAGTCGACCGGACATCTCACGCAGAGCCTCGGCCCAGCGGGAGGTGGAGTCGGCGATAACAGCCACGTCGTAGCCCATGTCGCGGAAGTACTCCGCGATGGTGATGCCGGTGTAGACAGAGGCCTCACGGGCAGCCACGGGCATATCGGAGGTATTGGCGATCAGCACGGTCCGCTTCATCAGAGACTCGCCGGTGCGGGGGTCCTTCAGTTCCGGGAATTCCCGCAGAACGTCGGTCATCTCGTTGCCGCGTTCGCCGCAGCCAATGTAGATCACGATGTCCACATCCGACCACTTGGCCAGCTGATGCTGCACCACCGTTTTGCCGGAGCCGAAGGGTCCGGGAACGGCAGCCGTGCCGCCCTTGGCAATCGGGAACATCGTATCAATAATCCGCTGGCCGGAGCAAAGCGGCCGCTTGGGGGGATACTTGTGCTCGTAGGGACGTCCCACACGAACCGGCCATTTTTGAGTCATTGTCAAGGTGTTTTCCTTGCCATTCTCATCGGTCAAAACTGCGATAGTTTCGCGGATGGTGTAGCTTCCCTTTTCCGCAATTTTGGTGATGGTGCCGCTCATTTTCGGGGGCACCATGATCTTGTGGAGCACCACTGCCGTCTCCGGCACCGTGCCAATGATATCACCGCCGGCCAGCTTGTCGCCGACCTTGGCAACGGGCGTAAACTCCCACTTCTTCTCCTCGTCCAGCGGGGGAACTTCCACACCGCGGGTAATGCAGGAGCCAACCTTCTCCACGATCTTCTCCAGCGGACGCTGGATGCCGTCGTAGATGCCCTCGATCATGCCCGGCCCCAGCTCCACGCTCAAAGGTCCGCCGGTTGTGACCACTTCTGCGCCCGGTCCCAGGCCGGAGGTCTCCTCGTAAACCTGGATAGATGCCGAGTCGCCTTTCATCGTCAGAATCTCACCGATCAGACGCTGCGGGCCGACACGTACCACGTCGGACATATTTGCATCCTGCAGACCGGTGGCAACCACCAGCGGGCCGGATACCTTTAAAACTTTTCCGCTCAAATGCAAAACCTTCTTTCAGGTCCAAATTTATAGAATATCTGCGCCGACAGCCCGCTCGATGGAGCGCTGGATGTCGGACTTTCCGATGCCGAGAGAGCCTTCCCGTCCGGGAATCAGAATGATGGCCGGGGTCATCTCGTCCTTGTACCGGTCGATCACGTCTCCCAGCTTTGCTGCCAGCTGCTCGGTTAGGTAAATCACGGCGCAGTCCTCTTTGGCAAGCCGGTGAATCGTCTCCCGTGCTTCCTCGGAATCTGTCACGGGGTACGTGTTCAGTCCCAGAGCTTTGAAGCCCATGACGGACTGCCAGTCACCCACGACTGCAATTTTATAGGTTGTAACAGCCATTATTTTCGCACCGCCTTACACATAGCTCTCGCGCAAGCGGGAGCGAATCACGTCGGCAGAAAGCCCCGCCTTGCGGCCCAGCAGGATAATCCGCAGGTTGGTGTACTCCGTCTCCCGTGCAGCCAGATACCCCACCAGAGGTGCCTCGCCAAAGGGAACGAGCTGTGCGCCGGCAAGATAGGCGCTGACTGCGTCATCGCAGAGCTTTTCAAACTCCGTTAGGCTTCCGCCGTCGAGGGCTTTCGCGCCGGATTCCGCCGCCGCTTTCAAATCTGTGGATGCGTACAATTCCGCAAGACCGCTGCCTACGCTGGCAGCCACCTGCGCAACCGAGTCGGCGGCTATGTCTCCGCCCTCGAACAAAACGCCCTTCAAGAAGTCGGCGTCCCGACCCATGCGCAGCGTCCGCACCAGTGAGCGCAGGTTTGCCGCGTCAATGGACGCACGGACATAGCCCGTGAGAAAGCTGCTCCCGGTTTTCCGGGCAGCCGCCATCAAATCCTTGTAATACCAGCGATCCAGCACGAAATCGGAAAGCTGGGGGTCACGGGTGGTTTCCAGCACTTCCTTCGCCTCCGCTGCGGCTTGCGCCAGCATGGTGGGAAGGCTTGCATCCTCGCCGCTGTCCAGTGCTTCTTGAAGCTCACTCACAGGAACGCGCCCCAGATCCATCAGCATGGAGGCTGCGTCTGCGCCCACGGCTTTTGCCTTCAGCAGTGCCTTGACATTGTGGTAGTCATATTTCAGTTGAAAGACATCCAGATATCCGGCGTCCGGAGCGCTGCCGCCCAGGTCCAGAAGGGTTTCCTCCCGGGCTTTGGAAAGCGCCGCGTCCATCTCCTCCGGTCGATCAAGGGAAAAGTCGGGATAGCCGCATTCCTGCAGCACCCGCATGATTTCCTCATCAGAGCGGGCGGCGAGCATCTGCTCCATCCGCTCCCCTGTCAGAAGGCCTGTTTCCATGGCCTTGATCCGGGCGGAGATTGCCAGATAATCTGTGTCCTTGATTTTTTTGGACAAGATCGTTCCTCCTTGCTCTTAAGACCGGAACAGCAGCTTTGCAGTCTCCCCGGCCATGGTGCCTTTCTGCAGGCGGACCAGCGTCTCAAAGGAGCCGTTGACCTCCACATCGCCGTTCACCAGGATAAAGCCTCCGCGAAGCTCCCGGGTCTCATTGGAAAGCGTCAGCTTCCCCTTCTCTCCCAGCAGCCGGTTGGCTTCCGATACGGCGGCGGCGCCAATGCGTTCCCGCTGTGCCTTCGCAAAAATGACGGAGCCTTTTCCATCGGGAGCCGCTTTTGCAAGAAGGCCAGCCACCGTTTTTGTGTACTGCTCGTCCGGAAGTGCGCACAGCTTCTCGAGTGCCAGAGCAAATGCCTGCTCCACCATCTCCTGCTTGGCTGCCAGCGTCGTCTTTCTCGCTTCCAGCTCCGCCACGCTGACCATGCGCTCTTCCCGCTCTGCCGCAGCCTTTTCGCCGCGGGCTTTTAGGTCAGCAGACTCACGATCCGCCTGCGCTTGATAGCGTGCTGTCACCTGCGCCGCATCTTCGCGGGCCTGGGCCAAAATCTGATCGATCTCCGCCTGTGCCTGCGCGTCAATGCGCTGCGTAATTTTTTCGATACCGTTCATAATGGTTCCCCTTTCTGTGGGGTCACTTGCTGATATTGATAATCATCAGCATGGAGGCCAGCAGCGACAAAATCGCGTAGAACTCCACGGTGATGCACAGCACCATGCCCTTGGACCAGTGCTCCGGCTTCTTGGCCAGAATGTTGATGGAACCCGCAGCCACGCGGCCCTGTGCGATGGCGGAGAACAGGCCACCCAATGCCATGGGTAGGCAGGCTGCCAGATAGCCGAGGCCGGTCTGCACGGTAAGCTCAGGCAGAGCGCCGGAAAGCAGACCCATGCGGAAAATAGCAAAGAACCAAACCACCAGACCATACAGGCCCTGGGTGCCGGGAATGACCTGCAGAATCAGAATCTTACCGAATTTGGAAGGGTCCTGGCACAGAAGACCTGTGCCGGCTTCGCCGGCCATGCCGGTACCTTTTGCCGAGCCGATGCCGGGAAGAACCGCTGCGAGGCCTGCGCCCAGCAGAGCCAGGGCGAGTCCGCCAAATGCTTCAAAAAATCCCATGATGAATTTCCTCCTTATTCTTTTTCAATATCCACGTATTTTGTATTCATGGCAAGAGGGGTAAACGGCTTGCCTCCGTCCTTGTAAAACTTGTTGAAATATTCCAGACATTGCAGTCTCAGATCGTGCACATAGCAGCTCAGAAGGTTCAGTGCGAAGTTCAAGGCGTTGCCCAGTGTTGCAATCAAGATGAACACCACAATATTGCCGGGAATGGCGCCCAGGGTGTTGAATACCTGCGCAATCACGCTGCCTGCCAGCATCAGTGCCATCAGACGAGAGTACGACAGGATGTCGCCAAAGTAGCCCGTCACATGGTTGTAAACCGAGCCGAAAACGGCTGTCACCTTGCCAAAGCCCTTTGCGTTCCAACCGGAGCCAACCACGACCATGGCAAGACTGATGATCAGTACGATCTTGGTCACGCCAAGGACGGCAAGCGCCGCACCGGCGAACACCATCCACCAGGTGACTTCTTCCCACACGGCGTCCATGATCTCGCCGCGCTTGAGCTTTTCCACAAAACTGATGGCCATGCCGGTGATAATCTGAACAGCGCCCAGACACATGGCTCCAATCAGAATCATGAGCGTGTCGTTCAGCGGGGTGAACAGGGACGGCAGTTCCAGCGTACTGGCTGGGTTGATAATCCGCGCGATCTGGGGAATAAAGTCCCCGAAAAAGCCGCCGGTCAATGCACCAAAGATGATCGTACTGACGCCGCAGGAACGAAGCAGGCCACACATATGGCCCAGCGTTCCCTTGGGGCTGTACTTCTTCCCCACGATGATGCCGGCCAGCAGCATCAAAATGCCATAGCCCATGTCCGCCATCATGATTCCGTAAAACAGAATGAAGAACGGCGCCATCAGCGGGTTGGGGTCAACGCCGTCATAGGCGGGCAGCGAGTACATCTCCGTCACCATATTCAGTGCGTAGGTGAGCTTGTTGTTTTTCAGCTTCACCGGAACATCCGGGATCTCCTCGGGTGTTGGGTCGGTGGCTTCCCACGCGCAGCCCTTTTCGTCAAAGAGCTTGGCCGCATCGGAAAGTGCGTCCGCCGGAACCCAGCCCTCGAAAAATACGATGGTTCCGTCCGTCAGGAGGTTTTCCGCATCGGAATCCAACATGGCCTCGGCATTCAGCCGATCTGCGTAAATCCGCAGTGCATCCCGTGCGCCCTCGCACCCGGCAATCGCCGCCGTGGTCTCCTCTTGGTTTTTTTGATTTTCCGCAAGACTTGATTCGATCTTTGACAGGTTCTCCGCCGGCGTCCCGGTCACTTCCGGGAAGGTCACCGCACTGAACCCATGAGACCGCAGAATTTCCATGGCCTTTTCTTCATCTGCCCGGTAACACAGCAGCAGCAAGTAGTGTTGCTGCTTGTCCGCTCCAGCTTCCAGAAGCTCGGCATCTGCCGCTTCGACCAGTTCCGCCCGCAGCGCTCCGGTATCTACCGCGCCGGGACAGACGCCCAGCCGGAAAAGCACATGCTCTGTTCCCTGTTTTTCCAGGGACAGATCCAGGCTCTCCCACGGGAGCAGCCCCGCTCTTTTGGCTTTGAGATGGCTCTCCTGCGTTTGCAGCTCTGTAAGCTTTTGCACAAGTCCGTTGATCTGCTCCGCAGCCTTCTGCGCCGCATCCACCGTCTCACTGCCGAGGAAGCTCTCCTCGGAGATGGGGTGTCGTTTGATAAACAGCCCATCTTTCAGATCGCCGTATTTTTTGATGGCGGTCAGCGCGGAATCCACGTCTGTGATGGCACTTCTGGTCCGAACCAGCGAGGACGTTCCCTTTTTCACAAGGGCGCTCCACTTGGGGTCCGTCAGATAGCCGCTCACATCGCTGATCTCCACACAGCCCAGACGCAAAAGCTGCCGCAGCAGATCTTCCCTGTCAGATGCCATGGCCATGACGCGGAGTTTTTTCATTTTAACAATGGCCACTTTATTTCACGACCCTTCCGACAATCTGTTCCGCCGCCTCTGTCAAATGTGCCTTTGCTTCCGTGCGCAGAGCGTCTGCATTGTGCTGTGCTTCTTCTCGAAGTGCCTCAGCACGCTTGTTTCCGCGATCCTCCGCCTGGCGGAGCCGCTCCTTATTTTCCTTTTTCGCTTTTTCCCGCACAGCGCTTAAAAGCGCAAGACCATCCTTTTGTGCACCTGCCAAAAGCTCTTTGGCTTCCAGTGCTGCGGCAGTCCTGCGCTCTTTGTTTTTCTGTTCGGTTTCGGCGACTTTTTCAACGGCTTCCAAGGACATTTTTCTCACCTTCTCTCTGAAAAGAACAAATTTCACATCTTTCTTTCATTTTCATACATTATATAATAACGGCATCTCGTTTGCAAGGAATCATTCGTGGAGAATGCCGAATTTTCCCTTTTGCACAAAGAAGTTAATCGATTTTCGTGAATTACTGGACTTACAAAAGTAATCGTTTACGATGATATAAAATTCTTCCCTTCCATTTTCTCCTTTTTACTGGAAAACATACGAATAAAAAAAGAAAGCCTCTTGGAGTTTTAAACTCCAAGAGGCTTGGTACGCCAAGAGGGATTCGAACCCCCGGCCTTCTGGTCCGTAGCCAGACGCTCTATCCAGCTGAGCTATTGGCGCATGTCTCTCACAGACAGCTTTTATATACTAGCACAGCATTTTCTGAATTGCAAGTGTTTTTTTAAGTTTTTTTGGAGTTTTTCCTGCTCTTGTCAATCGGCGCAAACTATGATAAAATGTCGAAGAATATCAAGAAGGGGCGGGTGGAAATCCATGGAAAGCAATACCTTTAAGAATGTCGCCTTTGGCGGCTTTGATAAGCAGGATGTCATTTCCTACATTGAAAAAACCTCCAAGGAGCATACCGATGCCCTGGAAACTCTGCAAAAGCAGTATGACGCACTTCAAAGTGAAAAGCAGGCGCTGGAGCAGCAGCTCGCCGCAACCACGCAGCAGCTCGACTCTGTACGCTCCGAGGCCGAAACGCTGCGGTCGGATTTCTCCCGTGCGCAGGCTCAAGCCGATTCTCTGAAGGACCTCCCCTCCGAGGTAGAGCGCCTTTCCGCCGAGGTTCAAGCGCTCCAGCCGGATGCCGAGGCTTATCGGGAGTTCCGCACCCGCATCGGCGACATCGAATGCGAAGCGCGCAAGCGCGCCGCTGACCTGGAAAACGACACCAACGCCCGTCTCACCCGCCTTGTTGCCGATTTTCGGGCGAAGTATCAAGATTTGGTTACTTCCTTTAACGCGACCTCCGGTTATGTGACCGGTGAGCTGCGCAAGGTGGAGGTCAACCTCACCCAACTTCCCCGCGCACTGGATCAAGTCGGTACGGAGCTAAGCGAGCTGGAAGGTGCCCTAAACAAGCAGAAATCCGAATAAACAAGAACTGTAAAAGCGCCGTGCAATGCACGGCGCTTTTTTGTTCTGTTTTACGGCGCTTCTTCCCTGGCTCCGGGCATTAACTCTTCCCCAGCTGCCGTCATGGCAAGGCCGCCGGCGGAAAGCTCTGTCAACCGCCGGGAGAAATTTTCCGCACCGTCGCCTGTAAAGGCCGCGTGCAGCACGATTTGTGCGCCGTACTCCGCGTCCCGGACACTGCCGCCTGCGGCGGAAACTTCCAGCTTCACCCGTTCCAGCAGCGGGTACGTGCAGGGCACGTTCCAAAGCGTCCAGGTGGAAACTCGGCAGACGCCGGATGCGGTCAGAACGTCTCTTGCTCCCTTGGAATATGCCCGGGTCAGTCCGCCGGCGCCCAGCAGCACGCCGCCGAAGTATCGCGTTACCACGCAGCAGACATTTTCAACTCCCGTCCGCGTAAATACGTTCAGCATCGGCTGTCCTGCCGTTCCCTGCGGTTCTCCATCGTCGGAATAACGCACGGCGCCGTCCCGGATCACGTAGCACCAGCAGTTGTGTCGCGCATCGTAATACCGCTTTTTCATCTCCTCGATGCGTCCGCGTGCCTCCTCCTCGCTCTCTACCCGCCAAAGGTGGCTGATAAAGCGGGAGCGCTTTTCCGTAAATTCACTTTCCGCCGTTTCAAACGGTACCAGATATCCGCTCACGCCATTCCTCCGCTGTTTGCACATATTCGTATGACCGCCGTCTCTCATCCATCGCAGCCACGTATTCGGTTACAGCAAACTGATAATGAAAGCCGCACTTGTTGATGACCCGGGCAGAGCGCCAGTTTCCCGCGTAATGGCCGCACCAGATGCGGCGATAGCCGCGGCTTTCAAAGCCCCAACGGAGCATGGCCTCCACCGCTTCGGGCACAAGCCCCTGCCCCCAGTAACCCGGGTGCAGTCCGTAGCCGATCTCATTATCGGGACAGCCCACAATTTTCCCTGCGGGATAGCGGTCTACAAAGCCCACCGATCCCACCACACGCCCGTTTTCCTTCAGCGTTATGGCAGCCACACCGTCTGAAGCAAAGACCGTTTGAATGATTGTCCGGCTCTCCTCGATGCTTTGATGCGCCGGCCAGCCGGCAATAGGGCCCACTCGGGGGTCTTTGGCATAGTCGTAGACGTCTGCGGCGTCCTCCATGGTAAACGGCCGCAAAATCAGCCGCGACGTTTCAATCGTGTCCATTTTTTAGTCCTCTTTTTCCGGCTCTTCTACATAGGGCTGCACCTGTCCCAAAACCTTGGGGGTGCAGACGGCCACCACGTCAGTGGTCTCCGTATAATTCACGCTCTCCACCTTCGCCTCCCGGTAAAGCATGTCAAGCAATCCGCCCTTGTCGTAGGGGATGTGCAGCGTAACGCGCTTGGCGCCCTTGTCCAGATGCCGGTCGATTTTCTTCAAAAGCTCGTCCACGCCCTCGCCGGTTTTGGCGGAGATGCAGACAATGTCCTCGCCCCGGGGCATGATTTCCCCGCCGGCCAGATCGCACTTGTTGAATACTTCCAGCCGGGGCAGTTTGTCAGCCCCCAGCTCGGTAATCAGATTGTCCACAACCTCCTGCTGGGTCTGCCATTCGGGATTGGAAATGTCGATTACGTGAATGAGAAGGTCTGCGTATTCCAGCTCTTCCAGCGTTGCCTTGAATGCCTCCACCAGCTGGTGGGGCAGCTTGCGGATGAAGCCGACCGTGTCGGAAAGCACCACGTCCAGCGTATCGCTGACCGTCAAAAGACGGGAGGTGGTGTCCAGCGTATCAAACAGTCGGTTGTTGGCCGGAATTCCCGCATCGGTGAGCAGATTCAGCAGCGTTGACTTGCCCGCGTTGGTATAGCCCACGATGGCAACCACCGGCACCTCGTTTTTCCGGCGCATCTGGCGCTGCGTGCCCCGCACCCGGCGCACGTCCTCCAGATCGCCGCGCAGCTTGTCGATTTTCTTGTGGATGATCCGGCGGTCCGTTTCCAGCTGGGTTTCACCGGGGCCCTTGGAGCCGATGGCGCCCTTGCCGCTGGTACCGCCCTGCCGCTCCAAATGGGTCCACATGCCGGTCAGCCGGGGCAGTAAATACTGATACTGCGCCAGCTCCACTTGCAGTCGGCCTTCCTTGGTTTTGGCCCGCTGGGCAAAAATGTCCAGAATTAGGCCGCAGCGATCCAACACCTGCACGCCCAGCATCTGCGTCAATACACGCTGCTGGGATGGTGACAGGTCGTTGTCGAAAATCACCATGTCCGCGCCGAGGTTTTCGCAGTAAAGCTGCACTTCGGCCACCTTACCCTCGCCGATAAAGCAGCGGGGGTCCGGCTTGTCCCGGTTTTGCAGGACCGTGCCCACAGCTTCGCCGCCGGCGGTTTCCACCAGGGCGGCAAGTTCCTCCATGCTGGTTTCGTCTGCGTTTTCATCGCGTTTGAGTACCGGAGACGCAAGTCCGACCAGCACCACTTTATTTCGTATTGTTTCAGTCTGTTCCATAAAGCCTCGAATTCTTGTTATTTTACGTAGGTCTCTACGACCTCGCCGATATACATTCTGTGCCAGCCCTCGCCCTGATAAAATGCGTTGATTCGCTCATCCAAGGCAAATTCCGGCTTCAAATCCTGGGCGTAGCGTTTTTTGCACACCAGCGCCCATTCCGCCTCGGCGGGAAACGGCGCGTCATGCAGCCCATACTGCGCGGTCATTCCGCAGGCCTTGAATTTGTCAAGATCCCGGCCGCTTGCGCTGCCGCAGAGCTTCATTTTATCGTGATCGGCAAGAGCAAGCACCGCCACCGTGAAATAGTCGTGATTCTCCATAAACTGATAGGTATAGCGTTCAGGCCGCACGTAGACCGTACAGGACGGCAGATTCCACATCCGTCCCAGCCCGCACCAACCAACGGTCATCGTATTGCACGCTGTCCGATCTCCCGCAGTTAGAAGTGCGTTGTTTGTCCCAAAGACGGAGAAAACCTCCGGTGTTAGGGCAGTGAGATCAATCTTTCTCATGGCAAACACATCCTTTTGGGTCAAATACCAGGTAATTGCCGGAAAACGAAGCGTCAAACCGCTGAATGCTTACTGAATATTCCGGCTGGATATATTCTGGAAAGCAATCCGGATGGCGGGTCAATAGTCCCGTCAGCTCCCCTTCCTCCGTATAGAAGCCGTAGGGAACGATCAAGTGTCCGCCTCGAGGCGTCGGAGTTCCGTCCTCTCGCGGCAGCCCACCGCTAAAATGCGGTGAAACCGACACAATGCAGACGTTTCCATGTTCAATCTCGTCGCAGACGTCCTTCGTTGTTCCTCCCCGTCGACATTCGCCGGAAATGCCGTACTCCGCAGCCAGTTCGACGAGCCCCCGGTGAATCCAACCCACGCCCTTCTGATAGGCTTCCAGTTCCAGTCCTCGGCGAAGCACCTCCGCCTGGCAGGGGCATACCGGAAGTCCGTGCAGGGCGCGAATCGCGTCAATCACCATGCGCACCGATGCAATTCCGCAGCTGCGCTCCGCCCAGAAGAGTCCCTCTTCCAAGGAGTGGTAGCCCTCGGCGCGGTAATTCTCTGCACAAACATATTGATTCCGGAACGGAACATCAAAGGGCAGCTGATGCAGCTGTTCCATAGGCTTCTCCTTGGAATTCATTTTCCCCTATTATATTCCATCCCGCCGTAAAAGAAAAGAAAAACCCGTATCCATACGGATACGGGTTTTGTGAACGTGTCAGACAAATTACTTGTCCAGGCCGAACTTCTTATTAAACCGAGCGACGCGTCCGCCGGTATCCACCAGTTTCTGCTTACCCGTGAAGAAGGGGTGACACTTAGAGCAGACTTCCACCTTGATATCCTTCTTGGTAGAACCTGTCTCAATCACGTTACCGCAGGCGCAGGTGATCGTCGTCTGCTGATACTCGGGATGGATTCCTTCTTTCATTGCTCTGTTCACCCCTTTCCAATGATGAGTCCCTTTCACAAAGGCTATATTAGTTTAACACGCTCTTTTCAAAATTGCAAGGCTTTTCTGCTGATCAAAATTATTTTTTTAGCAAAGCCATCTGCCCCATGGGTTTACAGGTTTACTGTTTCCCCGGAATGCAGGAAATACAGTGCTTTTCGGGTCACTTTTTTCTCCAAAACCCGCTGCAGTGCCGTGGTATATGCTTCAATTTGAGGGCGGTAACGCTCCGCACGGGCAAGCAGAGCCACCCCTTCCACGCGATCTGTCTTGAAATCCAGCACGCTCAGCGTGCCATCGGGATTTTCAAAGCAGCAGTCCACAATGCCCTGCAACAGCACCTGATCCTCCGGCGATGCCGAGGGGTCGCAGGCATCCGCCTGCATCAGTAGGGTAAAGCGGTATTCCCGCAGGACGGACTTTGCAGCGCGCAGCTCCTGCGCAAGGTCGGAACGCAAAAAGCGTTCCAGCGCCTTGACGTGGACGGCAGCTGCCTGTTCATCCGTCAGCAGGCGGCGCTGGCGCAGTGTTTCGATCTGCCCCTGCACGTCAAAATCCGCAAAATCAAGATATTGCAGCGCAAGGTGCGTGGCCGTACCGGCCTCCGCCGCGGTCAGTCCCGCACGCTCCTGCCGGAATCGCGGCTGCGACAGCGGCTGCAGCTTTTTGACCGGAACCGTGTCCTCGGCGATCTCCTCGTCCGCTTCCCGTCCCTTCAACTGCGTTGCCGTCAGCTTGGCTGGCATGGCCGTCTCATGCTGATAGGGGTACCGGAATTCCAACAGCGTCGGGTCAAAGGACGCATCTTCCTGTCTCTGCGTTTCTTCCGACACCACCCGCACGGGGACGGTCCGGAACATTTCCGCTTGATGGACCTCAATTTTCCAGGGGTCGGTGTCACCGGTATACAGCGCCGCGACGTCCATGCCGGCCATTGCCCGCAGCTCCGCCGCCTCCGGACGGCACAGCAGCGGCAGGAGAATCCAATCGCCGAAGTTCTTTCCCGCTGCCACAGACTCCGGCAATGCGGGACAGGCCGCCAGCGGGGCGAGCTTGGCAAGACGCCCCTGCGCGCCGTACATGCTGTCCACCAGAATCAGTTTTTCCTTGGCACGGGTCATGGCAACATATAAAATTCGCTGTTCTTCGGATTTGTTTTCCCGTTCCAGCGTCTCCTCCAGTGCCAACCGCGCCATGGTGGGATATTTGATTTTCCGCTCCAGTTCTACCCGGGTCGGGCCAAGTCCCAATGCCGGGTGCACCAGTACCGCAGAGGTAAAGTCCTGCCGGGAAAAGGCGTGATCCAGATCAGTGAGGAACACGATAGGAAATTCCAGGCCTTTGGACTTGTGAATGCTCATCAGCCGCACGCCGCTGACAGTTCCCGCTCCCCGCGTTTTGGGTGCCCGGTCGCTCTCGATCAGGCGCCGCAGCTGGGTCACAAAGGAAAAGAGGCCCGTGTAGCCGCTGCTTTCCAGCTTTTCCGCCTGCAAGGCAAAGTCCGTCAGATTTTCCCGGCGCTCGGTCCCGCGATCCATCGCGCCAAAAATTCCCGGTACATTCAGAATGTTATAGATGTGCCAGATCAGCTGATAGACTGTAAAATTCTGCGCTGCCAGCCGGAAGTCGGCCAGGGTTTTCAGAAAGACGCAGCAATCCTCTCCGCCGTCGCTTTCCACGGCGGTATAGAAGTCGCCTAATGCCGTTTTGCCCCGAATTTCCGCCAGGCGATCCGGCGTAAAGCCAAAAATTGGTGAGCGCAGCACGGCAATCAGCGGCAGATCCTGCCGGGGATTGTCGATAATCTCCAGCATCGACAGCATGACGGACACTTCCATAGCAGCGAAGAAGTCCTCCCCCGTCTCAAAGGAGCAGGGAACGTTCTGCTCGGCAAGCGCCTGGGCATATTCCACGCAGCGACTTCCCGGCGAGCGCATCAGAATCACGATGTCCTCCTCCCGGCAGGGGCGGAAGGAGCCGTCTCCCTCCGTGACCGGGAACTTTTCATCCAGCAGCTGCCGGATGCGCGCCGCCACAAACCGGGCTTCCGCCGTCACCCGCTTTACCGGCTTGTCGTCCTCCCCGCTTTTCTGCTGGGCGCAGACCAGATGGAATTCCGTCCGGCAGTCGTCTCTTGGCGGATAGTATTCCGCGCCGAAGTGCAGTGCCTCATCGTCGCCATAGGCCATCTCGCCCATCTCTGGGGAGAGAATATTTTCAAAGAGAAAGTTGGTCGCATCCAGAATTTCTCTGCGGGAGCGGAAGTTTTTCGTCAACAGGATTTTGCGCTCCTCGCCGTCGGTTGCCTCTTCGCAGGGCTTGAATGCCGCATATTTCCGCAGAAAGATCGTCGGGTCTGCCAGCCGGAAACGGTAGATGCTCTGCTTCACATCGCCGACGGTAAAGAGGTTTTTACTGTCCTTTGACACCGCCTTGAAAATGGCGTTTTGCACCTCGTTGGTGTCTTGATATTCGTCCACCAGAATCTCCCGATACCGAGCCGCCACCTGCTGCCCCAGCTCCGTGGGATTGCCGTCCTCGTCCACCAGAATTTGCAGGGCAAAATGCTCTTGATCGGAAAAATCCGCCGCGTTGATCCGCAGCTTTTCCCGCCGGTATGCTTCGCCGAAATCCTGCGTCAGGCGCAGCAGCGCGCACATAGCCGGCGCCGCAGCGGCAAGATCCTCCATGGCCTCTTCCCCGCTGACGCACAGCAGCGCGCTGATCTTCTTCACGGCCTCCCGGCAGCCGTCCCAGATTTTTTTTGCCCGGGCCTTATCCGCGCCGCCGTCTGCGTCCTTCACCGGACCCAGCCGCGGAAATACGATCTCCGTCACAGCGGCTGCTGCGCTGTTCCAGTTTTCTGCGTTGACTTCCAGCGTCTCCAGCATCTGCGCAACCGCAGAAAACCGGTCGGCATAGCCCTTTTCCAGAGCCGCACAGCCCGCCATCTCTCCCACGCTCTGCGTAAGGAGTTTTCGCCAGAAGCGTGCCTTGGACGCAATCCCGCCCAGCAGCGTTTTGGCGTAGACGGTTGCGTCAAAGTCTCCGTCCCCTGCCCGGAGCTGTTCCCATTTTTCCCGGTTCTCGCAGAGCCAGCGTTCCGGATAGGCGTGGCTCTGGAGCTTCCCCTGCACCTCCAGCACCAGCGCACACAGCGCATCGTCGCTTCGTCCGAAGCCCAGCGTATCGGCGAGATTCTCGCCGTCGGAATCCAGCTCGGCATAAAAACGTTCCAGCACCGACTTGAGTACCCGCTCCCGCAAAAGCTGCGCCTCGTTTTCGTCCAGCACCCGAAAATCCGGAGAAAGGCTGTGTTTGTCCCCTTCCCGGGCAAGTAGATGAGTGTTTTCCCGCAGCAGCGTCGTGCAGAAAGCGTCCACGGTTCTGATGTCCGCCTGGTAAACCAGCAACAGCTGGCGGCGCAGGTGCCGATCCTCCGGCGACTCCGCCAGCCGCTTGGAAAGCTCCGACGCGATCTTGCTGCGCAGCTCCGCCGCCGCGGCCTTGGTATAGGTGATAATTAGGAAGTCATTCACATCACAGTGTTCTTCCTCGATATAGCGAAACAGACGCTCCACCAACACCTTGGTCTTGCCGGAGCCGGCTGCGGCAGACACCAGAAGGCTGCCTCCCCGATTTTCAACCACCGCGCGCTGCTGCTCCGTCAATTTGATCTCACTCATGTCTCCCGCCTCCTCTCGTCTGATCCTCCACTTGCTGCCAGAAATCCGCGTCCTTTACCCGCGTGACATACCGCAGATGGTCGCCGTCCCGCCCATCCTCAAAGTGACAGGCAGGCGCCCACTGGCAAAAGCGACAAAAGCTGTCGTCCTCGTTGTGGCAGTAAGGGTCGGCGTCAATGTCACCGTCCCGCAGCTCCCGTGCAATCTTGCGCAGTAGCTTTTCCACGTACTGACTGAGTTTTCCCAGCTGCTCCGCCGAGGCAATGCCGCCGGAGAGATCTCCCGTTCGATTCACCCGCAGGGGAAGATAGTGCGGCTCCGTCAGCGCCGTATGCTCCATGGCTTCCAGCACCGCAGGCTCATTTAAAAGGAGTCCGCTGCGCCGCAGGGTTTTCTCCCGCATTTTCAATAGCTCGTCCGGCGAAATATTCCGCTCCGCCGGCAGTACATCGTCCCGCGCCGGAAGATACAGTACCCCCGCCGGCTCGATGGGATGGCCAAAATACGAGGTGCCCTCGTCCTTCAGCGTGAAGAGGTACAGCAGCATCTGCAAATCCAGACCCATGCGCACGGAAGCCAGATCGAAGCTCTTCTTTCCGGTTTTATAGTCCACGACCCGAAGGTACAGCTTTCCGTCCTTCAGCCAGCCGTCCACCCGGTCCACCTTGCCGGTAATCCGCAGCTCGCTGTCCGGCTCCCGGATGGTCACCGCCGGCAGCGTTCCGTGGTCGCCAAAGGCCAATTCGAATTCCATGGGCACAAAGTCGGAAATGCGCAGCTCCTCTGCCGTCTCCCGTACCACGGCATAAGCCGCGTTTTTCAGCCGCGCAAAAAGGTAGCGGAACCGTGCGCTGCGTCCGCTGAAATTTGGAAACTCTTGCTGGACGTAGGCATCAATGTACTGTCGTGTCAGG
Source organism: Oscillibacter sp. (assembly GCA_022652815.1). Lineage (GTDB taxonomy): Bacteria > Bacillota > Clostridia > Oscillospirales > Oscillospiraceae > Oscillibacter. The sequence continues at coordinate 29,216 of JALCRR010000003.1, read as the reverse complement.
GCCTTGAGCTCTTCGTCGGAGACGTTTGCGAAACCGCCCCGTGTCTTGGCCTCCCGGGTCACACTCTCCAAAATGAAATGCAGGAATGTGCCGATCTGCGGCGCATCGAACTCTGGGGATGTGCGCTCCTTCGCCTTCAATCCATACTGCATGAAATAGGCGAAATGGCAGGAATTTAGCTTTTCCATGCGGGATGCGGAGAGGTAGAATTTTTCCCCATAGAGTGTCCGTACCGCCGGGTGGGAGAGCTTGCCCCGGCTCATGCTTTGCGCCTGCTTCATGGCGGCAAGTTTTCGCTCACACTCCGGTAATCCCGCAAAATACTGCCACAGCTCCCCGCCGATTTGGGAGCCTGCTACCTCCATAGCCGGGATTTTAGCTGTCAGGCGATACTCCTTGTCAGCCTTTTCCTTTTCAAGCTTTACAGACGGAAACAGCTTTTGAATCCGGGCAATGATAAACGCCGGGCGCAGCTCCGCTCCAGAGACGTCGGACACCGGGTAGCTGACGGTAAGGCCCTTCGTGGGCTGAACCAGCGCCGCATAGATATTTTGCAGCTCCATGCTTAAAAGCTCCATGCCCCGGGGCGCCAGCCGGATGCCGCGCTCCACCAGTTCGTCCCGGTCATCGTCGTTCAAAATGCCGCCGCCGGTGCCGGCAGAGGGCATCACATGGTCATTCGCCCCCAGCAAAAAGAGGTAGCTCACCGTGTGTCGGTCGTTTCTGGTGATCTCGCTGACGTTGACCTGATCCAGTGCCACCGGAATCGTACCCACGCTGTACTGGGTCAAGACCTGCCGCAGCAGACGGACGAACTCTTCCGTTTCCAGCTTTTCGCCCTTCAGAATTTCCACGAACTGATCCAGCACGCCGCACAGGATCTCCCAAAGCTGCCCCGTCTCCTCGGCCCGCTGCAGCTGCCCGGCCTCCGCAAGACGCTGCCGCTGGTTTTCCAGCGTCTGCTGAAGGTGCAGTTCCTCCATATAGTTGTAAAGTGCATTTACTTTCCCGTCCGCAGTTTCCGCTGCTTTCAGTCCATCTGCCAGCATAGAAAGCGGCAGCCTCACCCGCTGGCGCAGCGCATTGATTTCCGTGAGCGTCTCCTGTTGTGTCTGCCCCCACGGGGCACCGTATCCATCCGGATTGGCCGTCCAATCCGCGTCCCGCACCCACATACTGCCGTGGATTTCCCAGGAAAGGGCGTAGTTTTCCAGTCGATCGCACTCGTCAGACGTCAGTCCAGCCAGCCCCGTCTTGAGATAGCGGAACATATCCTCATACTCATATCCGCCCGTCACTGCATCCAGCGCCCCGGTCAGGAGCGTCAGCACCGGCGTGCACAAAATGTCGCTGCGGCGGCTCATATAGAACGGAATCTCATACCGCTCAAAAATACTCTCCACGGCGGACTCATAATCTGTCATTTTCCGTGCTGCCACGGTAATGTCCCGATAGCGGCACTTTCCGGCCCGCACTAGCTGGCGGATCTCGGCGGCGGTTTCCTCCACCTCGGAAAAAACGGTGTCGTTTTCCCGCAAGCGGATGGCGTCTGTCTCCTCTTCCCACGGCTCGTTTGCGCCGAACAGGCAGCGTTCCAGATGCCCGATGGGGCTGGCGTCCTCCCCTGTGGTCACGGCAAGCTCGCATTTACAGCCGTTTTCCTGCGCCAGACGAATCAAGAGGTCACGGGTGCGGTAAGAGGCGTCAAACAGCTCGCTTCTGCCGCCGTTTTCCCCCAGCAGCGTCACCGTGACGGAGCGTGCGCGGCGCAAAAATGCGGCAAGAATCGCACATTCCTGCCCGTTAAAGTACGTAAATCCGTCCAGAAACAGGTCTTTGCCGTCCACATAGCCGGATTCCTCCAGATGGTCGCAGAGCTTTGTCATGCGATCCCGCGCGTCAAAGCCGGGGCGGTACAGCCGGGCACGGTAGGCACCGTATAAAAGGCTCAAATCGCAGAGCTTATCGTGGGTCGCGCCGGAAATTTCCTGCGCTTTTTCGTAAAGTTCCTCCGCCGTCACCTGATAGCTGCCCAGCTCGTCAAAAAGAGCCAGCAGTTCCTCCAAAAACGAAGCTTTGCGGGATGGTCGGCGGTAAATTTTCAGTTCCGGCCCTACCTCGCACAAAGCCTTTTGCAGCGTCAGCAGCTTTCCGCCGTTGTCCAGTGTCACGTCGCTCAAGCCGCCGGTCTTGGCAAGAACGCGGGATGCAAGACGGCGGAAGCTCAAAACCTCGGCATGGCGGCTTGCCGTGTCTCCGCATACGCGGCACAAATCCACTTCCGCCGCATGGGAGGCGTGCTCGGGCACCAGCAAAATCTGCTGGCTGGAATCCCCAAGCTGTGCGATTTTTTCCAGAACCTGTTGGGACTTTCCCGTTTTCGCCCGACCCATCAAAATTTTCAGCATGCGTGCCACCCTCTCGTCTCGTTTTCTTTCATGCAGTCATTTTATCATATCGACTGCTCAAAAAACAGAGCAAGTTGCCTTTTCCCCGCCAACATGGTAAACTAAAAAAAACGTCGAAAAGGAGCGCCGCCCATGCATATTCCCAAAGGTCCCACCGATACGTCCTCCCTCCTGCGGTTTGAAGATGCCCTCGCCGCAGCGCTGCAGCCCTCCCCGGATTACGAAATTGACCGCTGGCTCTATGTGCCCAACGCCTACTCGGAATATCGATATGTGCTGGGCACCCGGGGCAAAAAGCCGCTCATCTGCATGGGCATCAACCCCTCCACCGCCGCACCGGATCACCTGGACCCCACGCTGCAATCGGTGGAGCGCATTGCCCACGCCAACGGGTACGACAGTTTTCTCATGTTCAACGTCTACGCCCAGCGAGCTACCCGTCCCGATGACATGGAGCCTGCACTTAACGAGGTACTTCACGCCGAAAACAAGCGGGCATTCGCCTATTTACTGTCTCTTTCCCAACAGCCCGCCGTGTGGTGCGCCTGGGGCAACATCATTGAAAAGCGGGGCTACTTATTCGACTGTGTGCGGGATTTTGCGGCCTTGGGGCAGGATGCCGGCGCGGTCTGGTACGCGGCAGGTCCGCCGCTGAAGTCGGGACACCCCCATCACCCGCTGTATTTAAAGCGAGACACGGCACTTTTGCCCTTTGATCTTGTTTCATATTTAGACCGATAATCCGATAAAAAGGAGCGTCTGCCTGTGGGCAGACGCTCTAGCTTTTTTCTTTTTACGTTTTCAGCAGCTTTTTGACCAGCTCCAGTGAAACGTCCATCCGCCGGGCAATCCCCTCTTCGGAAAGGCCGCCGTTGCGGAACCGTCGGCAAACCTCGCTCAAGGGCTCGGCAATCTCCAGAATGTGTTGATCCGGGTCGTAAATCCGCACCACCCGCTGACCCCATCGGTGCTCCATCGGCGGACGCACCATCTGGACGTTCTTCTCTTCCAGCGTTTTGAGAAAGCCGTCAAAGTCCTCCGTGACAAAGTAGAGCTCAAAATCATTGCCGCCGTATTGCAATTCCGTCCGCGGCTTGTCCAGAAAGTCAAGCCAGCTCTCCTCCGTCTGGAGGGAAATGCCGCCGCTGAGCGTCACATTCGCGCCGAAATCCTGCAACACTTCCAAATCCAAGACGTCTTTGTAAAATTTCAGTGATTTCTCTAAGTTGCTGACCGCCAGCAGCGGACTTTTAAATTCCATACCCTCACCCGTTTGTCCATTTCTCTTTCAGCTGTTCCCACAGCTCAATGGATTTGAATTTCAGCACATAGCCGCTGTTTTCCTCTGTAACGAGCTTTATATCGTCCTCGGAAAGCCCCGCAGCCATGGCGGTCTGCGCAAAGTCAGTCGTTGTCTCGGCGCAAAGCGGTGGAAAGACGACGCACCACCAGTTGTGGCCCTCTCCGCTGCCGATCACGATACGCAAGGCAAGATACTTCCCCGCCGGCAGCGTGAATGTGTCATACTCTCTGGTTGGAAACTCGGTGTCCCGCAGCTCCGCTGTAACGGAGTAGTCATAACCCTCGGCCCGAATCTTTTCCTCTGCAAGGGATTGCAGCGCCGGAAGCTGCGCCCGAAGCGCGTCCTCCGCAGCTTCCCGGTTCTCGGATTCTTTCAGAATACGCTCCGCCCGCTGCAAAATGACGTCCCGTACCTTGAGCTTCAGCGCTTGATCCTCATCGGAATCAGAGTTTGCCAGAATGTGAAGCCGCACCACCTTGTCGGAAAGCTCCCGCTGGGAACGAAGGGACCATGCGCCCCAGATGCCGCCGGCCAGCAGCACCACAGCCAGCAAAAGTGCAAATATTTTTCGATTATTTTGCTTTTTTATCGTATTTTCCATGTTTTCCGTCCTTTTTCCTATGTAGTCCATTTCGGACTATTTTCGGGAAGTATGAACGGAAAATGGAAAAATTATTCAAACAGCTAAATTTTTTTAAAAATTGCGGCGTTCAAATCGGCTGGGCTAGGAACGTCTGGGAATAAACGGCTCGCAAAACTTCCACCGCTTGCTGCGCTTTGCTCTCCCGGTCAAACAGGCCAAACACCGTCGGGCCGGAACCGGTCATGGCGGCGTTCAGCGCACCGCAGTTCAGCATCGTCTTTTTGATGCCGTCGATTTTGATTCGCTCCTCCGGCAGCAGAAATTCCTCAAACACGTCCCCTAGCTCCGCCGCGACAGCGGACAGGTTTCCGTTAGAAAGTGCCACGGTCATTTTTTCCGTGTCAGGTCGGCGGCAGATTTTGTCCACCTGAACCCGGTGAAACAGTGCCGGTGTCGGCAGGTCAAAGTCCGGCTTGCACACGGCAATCCAGCATGCAGGCATGGATGGAAGCGTGGTCAAAACCTCTCCCCGTCCCTCGGCCAGCGCAGTCCCGCCGCGAACGCAAAACGGCACGTCGGAACCGAATGTACCGCCGATTTCTTCCAGCCTTCTATCGGGCAGTGCAATGCCCGTCAGCTCCCGCAGGGCGTGGAGAACGGCGGCGCCGTCGGCGCTGCCGCCGGCCATGCCGGCGCAGAACGGGATGTGTTTTTCTACTAAGATTTCCGTGCCGGTATTTTCCATGCCGGTGGCCGCGTAAAATGCCGCCGCAGCCTTGTAAGCAATGTTTTCCGGCCCGTCGGGAAGCGCCGCGTTGTCCGTCCGGACAATCGTCTTTCCGCTGCCGGTATCGACCCACACGGACACGGTATCACAAAGTGAAATGGTCTGCATGACCATCTTCATCTCATGGTACCCATCCTCCCGCCGCCGCAGGATGTCCAGTGTCAGATTCAGCTTGGCCGGAGCCTTTTTCGTCAGTTCTCTCATGGCACTTCCCGCTTATTTCAGCCGAAAATAAATCCGCTTGGAAGTCTCACTCTCGTCGTCCGACAGCTCCCGGGTTTCAAAAATTTTCAAGCTGCGGACAAAGGACGCAAACTTCTTGCTGCCGAAATTTCGCACGTCAAAATCCGGGAACCGCTTGCTGAGCAGATATCCCAGCTTGCCGGAGTAGATCCAGCCCTCGTCGTCGGAATTCTCCTCCGTCAGCTCCTTTAGTGCAGCCTTCACACTGTCCAAATTCGAGCCGTTCTCGGCCTTCTTCTCCACCTTTTTCGGCGGATTGGCGGGCTGCTTGGCGTTTCTTGCCCTGCTCTTTCCCTTTTCCGTTGGGAGCGCTGGGGCAACCGCAGCCGGCTTTTCTGGTTTTTCGCTGGCGGCATACAGAATATCGAGATAGGAAAACTTATTGCAGGCGGAGATAAAGGACCGAGGCGTTTTCTGCTCGCCCATACCCAGAACATACATTTCCGTTTCCCGCAGGCGAGAGGCAAGCCGGGTAAAATCGCTGTCGGACGAGACAATGCAAAAGCCGTCTACCCTTCCCTGATACAAAAGATCCATCGCATCAATAATCAGAGAGGAATCCGAGGAGTTTTTCCCGCTGACGTTGCTGTACTGCTGGATGGGCTGGATGGAATTATCCAGCACCACATTTCTCCACGCCCCCATCTGCGGGGACGTCCAGTCGCCGTAAATTCGCTTATAAATGACATTGCCGAGGTTATTTGCCTCGCTCATAATCACGTTGACATACTTCCCGGAAATATTTTCGGCGTCGATCAGCACCGCAATTTTCATTTCCTTTTCCATGGGAATCCTCCGTTCCGGCAGATTGTTTCCCGCCGTTCATTTCTGTTTTTCAGCATAACATACTTTGCCCGGAAAAGCAAAAAAGAAGCCGCAAGCTTTCGCCTGCGGCTTCCAAAAAAAACTTTTATTTAATCTTGCGCGCCTCAACGTAATAGCGCTTATCCTGGGCATGACCCATGGAGAAGGTCTTGCGGGGCAGAACGCCGTCGGCCATCACGGTTTTGAACAGCTGCTCCTTGCCCATGGCGGGGAGCAGAATGCCCAGATTGCCGGGCTTGCTGCCCAGTTCCTTGGTGACGTCGTCGCCGTGAATATAATCCACCTCGACGCCGGTTTCCTTCAGATACGGGTCCAGGAACACCTGCAGAGAGGCTACCTCCAGCTGGAGCTTGGGAGCGGGAATGGTGATGAACTTGTCAACGCCTTCCCACACGAATTCAATGGTATGACCCTCGCCCTTGCCCTCGTAAGCGTCGGGATAGACCTTCTGGAAAGCCTTCATGACCTCTTCGGGCTTCACGTTAAAGAGGACGCGGTGAATCGGCTCAAACTTTAGGGCATCGTCGTGGTTGTTGACGACCTCCACCAGGGCATAGCGCTCCGGCAGGGACGTCCACTGCTCCTTCGGCGTGACCTTTTTCTTATTCTCGTAGCACTGCTTGGCGGTGGCTAGGGAGTGGTTGCCGTCGCCCACGGCAAACAGCAGCGGAGAGACGCCCTTCATGCCGTATTTCTTCTCCATGGAGGCATCGGAGCAAAGCCCAGTCAGTGCATCGGCAACGCCGTCCACCTGGGAATCGGTGAGCTTCCAGCCGACCAGATGGCCGCCGCCCTGCTGCAGGTCAAAGTCGTAGAGCTTTTCCATCTTGGCGCTGGCAGCCGTCAGCGGTTCGATGACGGTTGCGTCCGGGTCATCGATCAGCAGCATGACGTGGGGCAGCTCAATGGGGGCATCCTGGCGGACACGCACCCGGGGCGGAATACGGGAGAGCACCGTGCCCTCGGTGGCGCGGATCAAGGCGCCGGAGCCGGGGGTGAAGTCGTACTGGTCCAGATCCACCATGCCGATCAGGCCGTGGCGAATCTTGCCGTCGGACTGGGTGCGCTCAATGTAAATCAGAGACGCAGGCAGCGTCTTGAACACGCCTTCATCCAGATACTGTTTCATGGACTTGTTGATGTCGGCGATATGTTCGTCCACCTTGGGGTCATTCAGCTTGGCCTCCGGCAGAATCAGCCGCAGCGTGGAGGGATCAGCTCCCACGGTCTTTTCAACAGCCTCCCAGTATTCGGGCTGAGAGGTAAACTGATCGCAGGCCACCACAGCCCACTTGGTCATGTCAGCCTCCTTCGGCAGGAGGATGTCCGCAGGATAGAAGCCCAGAGCGTTGAATTTCTGATTCATGTTGCGTCTCCCTTTCATGTTTTATTTCAAGAAAATGAAATCTTACAGAGCCTTTTTGATGGCGGCAAGCAGGTCGCCAAAGTCCTCATAGGCAGGAATATCGGGATAGTCGGCCTTGATCTTGTCCGTGCTTTTGAAGAGGAAGCCGGCCTTGCTGGCTTGAATCATGCCCAAGTCGTTGTAGCTGTCACCGCTGGCGATGGTGTCATAGCCGATAGACTGCAGGGCCTTCACCGTGGTCAGTTTGGATTTTTCGCAGCGCATTTTAAAGCCGGTGATCTCGCCGGAGGGCGCAACCTCCAGAGAGTTGCAGAAAATGGTCGGCCAGTTCAGCTTTTTCATCAGCGGCTTTGCAAACTCCTCAAAGGTATCGCTGAGGATAATAACCTGTGTCAGCGTGCGCAGTTCGTCCATAAATTCCTTTGCGCCGGGCAGCGGGTCAATCTTAGCAATGGTATCTTGAATCTCGCGCAGGCCAAGGCCATGCTCTTTCAAGATGCCCAAGCGCCAGCGCATCAGCTTGTCATAATCCGGCTCGTCCCGGGTGGTCCGCTTCAGCTCCGGAATGCCGCTGGCCTGCGCAAACGCAATCCAGATCTCGGGCACCAGAACGCCCTCCATGTCCAGACATACAATGTTCATTTGTGTTTCCCCCTGTCACAGCTCATCGCTGATCTTTTGTTTCCGGCAGGAATTCCCTGCCGCCTTTTCAGCCATTATACAATAGCGCCTTCCATCTTTCAACGAAAAAAAGCAAACTTTTTTTGGTATACAGAAATATTTTTGAATTTTTCTTCTGCATTTTTTCTGCATTCTGGGAAAGGATAACCATTAACTCCCGGCACAATCTGTTTGAAACGGAGGTATTTTTATGATTTGGGACAAACTGGCGCTGATTCTGACCATTATCGGCGCGCTGAACTGGGGCAGCATCGGCATCTTCGGTTTCGACCTGGTCGCCTTTATCTGTGGCGGTCAGATGGGGGTCATCAGCCGCATCGTCTACACGCTGGTGGGACTGGCGGGCATCTGGTGCATCACCCTGCTGTTCCGCGACACGGAAGAGACCGGACACGCTCCCCATACCGCTTAAAGTAGTGCTGTACGCAAAAAAGAGGGACGCCCACAGGCGTCCCTCTCAGCTTGTCGAAAAAGTCTTTTCGACAAGCTGAGCAAGATTTTTTGAACGCTAAACCGTTCAAAAAACTTAAGATTGAAAACGAAAGGAACCCTTCCTGGGTTCCTCTCGTAACTCTCTTCCTTCCCGCTTTCCGGGATTTTAGGGTTTATCGACAGTTTCAAGAGGGACGCCCACAGGCGTCCCTCTTTTGTTATTCCTTCTCCTCGGGCGTTTTCTTTTCCATAAAGTCACGGTTCTTTTGCAGCAGCTGCTCGGACACGATGTCCAGCTGCTCCGTCTCCGCAAGACGGTCTGCAAGCGCGTTCTGCTCCAGCTCCGCCTGCCGCTCCTTATGGAAAGACAGCTTCAGCAGCACCGGCGTCAAAATGGCGCAGCCAACAACCGTGATAATCACCGGCGTCATCATGGCCTTGCTGAGAACGCCCATGGCAACGCCGCGGTTTGCAACGATTAGGGCAACCTCACCGCGGCAGGCCATTCCGGTGCCCACCTGCACGCACTCCTGTGTGGTGAAATGGCAGAGTTTTGCGCCCAGTCCGCAGCCGAGCAGCTTAGAGAGAATCGCCACCGCCAGCAGCAAAACGGAGAACAGCAGCATTTTTCCATTGACGCCGGAAATGTCTGCGTTAATGCCGACACTGGCAAAAAAGACAGGCGTCAGCAGCAGATACGAAAGGGGCTCAAACTTCGACTCGATATATTTCGCTTTCGGGGTGCAGGAAATGACAAGGCCTGCGGCATAAGCGCCGATGATATCCGCCACGCCGAAAAAGCGCTCGGCACAGTAGGCCATCAGCAGGCACAGTACAAAGGCCAGTACGGGATAGCGGCGCAGGTTCTTTCCGTCGAAACGGCGCACCAGCCAGTTGAAAAAGCGCATGGCCAGTCCGCCGACAACAATGGCAAAGGCAAAAAACATGGCGATTTTGGCCAGCACCAGCCATACGTTTTCCTTCTCGCCGGCAAAGCTGCTAACCAGCGTCAGGGCAATTAAACCCAGCACATCGTCAATGAGTGCAGCGGCAAGAATGGTGCCGCCCACCTTGGTGTTCAGCTTTCCAAGCTCTTTTAGGGTTTCCACGGTGATGCTCACGGAGGTAGCCGTCAAAACGGTGCCGACAAAAACATCCTCCATAAAGCTTCCGGTGGTAACAAGGCCAATTCGGCCCGCGATCCATGCAAGCGCCGCACCCATTACAAGCGGCACCAACACTCCGCATAGGGCCACAAAAAATCCCGCTTTTCCGGTGGCTTTCAGCTCCCGGATATCCGTACTCAAGCCAGCGGTAAACAAAATAACGATTACGCCCAGCTCTGAAATCTGGGAGAGGAACGCCGTCTCACTAAGAATATTCAGCATGGCAGGGCCGAGGATCAGACCCGCCAGCAGCGCGCCCACAACCTGCGGCATCTGAATTTTCCGGGTCAAAATCCCCAGCAGTTTTGTGGACAGCAGAATCAATGCAAGATCAAGTAAAAAATGATAAGACAAGTCTCTTTCTCCTTTTCTGGTAACGTGGAATGGCACATCTATCTAATTCGGTAATCTGAATTAGGTTCACATCATAGGCTCTTTTTAATTAGAATTCAAGAGCCAAAATAAACGATTACTTCTATCGTTTTTTCTGATATGAAGTAGTAAAAAGGGCAAAAAGCCAACGGCTTTTTGCCCTTTTTATGGGGTGAAAGTAATTAAAAATGTTCGTGCGCGCTTGCTCGGCTTTATTTTCTTAGCAGCTTCTTAACAAGCTGCTCGTCCGGCAGGACATTGACCGTCTGGTAAGTCGGATAAATGACCATGCCGGGGCGCGCTCCCGCGGGTTTCTTCACGTTTTTTACCGGCGTATAGTCCACGGGGACGTTTCCGCTCTCCCGGGCTTGGGAAAAATAGGCGGCAATCTTGGCTGCTTCGACAATGTCGTCTGCCGGAACCTCCTGCCCCTGGGTGCAGAGAATCACGTGGGAACCGTGAATTTTCTGGGTATGAAGCCACAGATCCCGGTGATCGGCAGTTTTCAGCGTCAGTTGATCGTTCTGGCGGTTATTGCGGCCCACCAGAACACGGAAACCGCCGGAGGTCCGAAACTCGCGAGGCTTGTTGGCTCGCTTGAGCTCCTTCTTCTCCTTGCCCCGGGCGCGGAGATAACCGGCGTCCCGCAGCTCGCTGCGAATATCCAGAAAGTCCTGCTCCGTCTCGGCCTCCCGAATTTCCTCCAGCACGCTCTCAAGATACGCGGTGTCCCGTCGCGCAATCTCCATCTGCTCACGCAGATACTTCTCGGCGGTCTTGGCTTTCGTATAGCGTTTGTAGTATTTGGCGGCGTTCTGCTGGGGCGTCAGCAGCGGATCCAGCGCAATCGTGCGGGCTGCGCCGTCCTCGGCATAGAAATCTTCCGTCGTGAAGCTGGACGGTCCCCGCTCCATGCGGTAAAGATTGGCCGTAATCAGATCGCCGCAGATGCGAAGCTCCTCCCGGTTCTGGGTCTGGGCATAGTCCCGCTCCTGCTGGGCCAGCTTTCGCACCAGACGATCATGGGCGCCGGTGGCGGTGCGGATCAGATCCTGCCCCCGCTGGCGCATGCGCTCCGAACGCTCCCGGGATTCGTAAAAATCATCCATTAGGGCGGAAAAACTCTCGTAGGACACGCTTTCCATTGCCGCACCGTACTGCAAGATGGACAGATAGGAAAAGTCCTGCGGTTTTCCATCTTTTTTCAAGCAAACAGCTGTAAAGTTATTTTCTTTTACAGCTTTGATCAGTTCCTCAGTTTTCTGCCAGAAGCATTCTTTTTGTGCAGCGGAAAGCTCAAAAATATGGCCATCCGTCTCCCCTGTCGTGCGGAAAGCAAGTTCCCTTGCGATTAGCGGAGAAATGCCGAAAAAGTTGTCCAGCAAAAAGGCGTCCAGCTGCCGCTCCGGATTGGCGGAAGCCAGCCGGACGAAGAAGTCCTCCTGCGTGACGGCGGTCAGATGGGGCTTTTGCGGGCTGACCGGAAGCTCGTAGAACAGCCCGGGCAGGACCTGCCGTTCCGGGGACATCTCCGCATCCACCCGCCGCAGGCAGTCGATAATCCGTCTCTCCCCATCCAGCAGGACAAGGTTGGAGCGCCGACCGATGGCCTCCAGCACAAGATACCGCTTACCGGGCTGACCAAAATCATCCGTGACGTCCAGTTCCAGCTCCAGCAGCCGTTCCATGTTGGGCTGATTCACGCTGGCAACGCGGGCACCCACCAGATGCTTGCGCAGCAGCATACAGAACATAGGCGGCTCCGCCGGGTTGTCCCGCAGCAGATTTGTCAGCTGAATCCGCGGCGAATTGGCTCCGGCATTCAACAGCAGCCGCAGATTGCCCCGCAGCAGCAAAATCACCTGATCGCGGGCAGGCTGCTGCACCTTGTCAATCCGCACGCCCAAAAGCTGCGGCCGCAGCTCATTTGCCACAGCCTGCAGGCACACAGCATCCAATGCCATGATTTATCCCTCGTCTTTCATCATTTCGCAGAACAGTTCATTAATCCGCTCTTGCCGGTTTTTTAGGTACAGCCACCCCAGCAGCGCTTCCAGCGCCGTGGCCTGGGCATACTGCGCGCGGCTTGCGTGGCTGGGAACAGAGTGCACCTGGGCGTTACGGCCCCGGCGGAAAACATCCTGCTCCTCCTCCGTCAGCATGGGCGCAATGCGCTCCGCCCGCTTTGCCTGGCTCTCTGCACAAACCAGCGCGATGGTGGCCTTGTGCAGGCCGTTTCCCGTCGCCTTGCCGTGGGCGCACAGATAGGTGCGAACCAAAAGCTCAAATACAGCATCTCCTAAATGGGCAAGGCCGATGGAGCTGATGGCCTGCAATTCGTTTGCAGACAGTTCTGCATGAAAATAATCGTTCATTCGGATTCTCCCGTCCGTCGGTAAAATTTAGATGTGCAAAAAAGCCACACCCAAAGGTGTGGCTTTTTGGTGGAGAATAGCGGGATCGAACCGCTGACCTCTTGACTGCCAGTCAAGCGCTCTCCCAGCTGAGCTAATCCCCCGTGCTCGGAACATTTGATACTATACCAAAGCAGACGAAAAAAGTCAACAGGTTTTTCGCATTTTTTGCTTTTTTATGCCTGCCGTAAAAAAAGAGGCCACCGGATGGTCCCGATCCAGCGGTGCCGTCAGCGTGAAGCCGTCCGGCAGCAGATCGAGTGGAAAGCTCTGGGTCCAGGTGTCCTCCCCGATGGAAACGCTGAAAATGGTTGAGGAATTCCCTAGCAGGTTCTTGTTGCAGTGGCGCCGCAGACCACGTAATCCCCGCCGGCATACTTCCCCGCCATGTCGTCCAACAGCATTTGGAGCTGCTCGGTCGCGATGGTACCATCCGTCGTATAGGCGGACAGGCGCACATTATTGCACATCGTTATAAGGTATACGGCTGTTCGGTCTCGGCCTGCGTGCGCGCTGTGTTGTTCTCCGCACTCAGCGTCAGATTGTCGTCAAGCCGGTCATAACTCAAGCATACAAAGCCAAGATAGCAAGCGATTGTGGCAGCCAACACAGTCAAAATCCACAGACATATTTTCCGTGCCTTTTTCACCAGACACAACATTCTTTTTCTTTTTACGATCCTCTCGTCAGACATTTTTCAAGAGAATCCGCGCCCTCAAATTTGCGCTTGCAATCTGGGCTCAATGTGCTACGATAGTAGTAATATACACGTAGGATTTGCGGAAAGGGGACATTTTTTCATGGTAATCCACGAATCAGCGGAGGACTATCTGGAGTCCATTTTGATCCTGCAGGAACGTCTGGGGCAGGTGCGATCCATTGATATTGTCAATGAGCTGGGATATTCCAAGCCAAGCGTCAGCATCGCCATGAAAAAGCTGCGGGAAAACGGATACATTCGCATGGCATCCGATGGACTGATTACGCTGAACGACAGCGGAATGGAAATTGCCTCCCAGATATACAGCCGACATAAGACCATCACCCAGCTGTTTACCAAGTTGGGCGTCTCCCCCGAGATCGCCGCAGAAGACGCCTGCAAAGTCGAGCATGACTTGAATAATGAGACGTTTCGGAAGATTCAGGAATTTGTCAATCAGAAATAAAAAAGGGAGAGTCTTTTGACTCTCTCTTTTATTTTGAAAACTTGACCTGTCAGTGTATTGTGCACGTGGATAAGGAAAATTTGGAGGGTATATGGTAAGCAACCTGTAAGCCGCAGCTTTCCTTCCAGATAATAGAAAAATCCATAGATTCCTTTTCAAATGCGGGAGCAGAAATGATGAGAACTCTCACAAATCTCTTTTACCCTGTGAAAAACATACCCCCTCACCAAAAGCAAATTGCTTTCGGTGAGGGGGTATGCCCGGTCACATTTGAATCAGCAGCTTTTGGAGCAGAAGCGCTCAGACGCAAAGAATCAAGATGTGTCCAAAGCTATTGCAGCGCTGCAGTTCCCTCATTTGATTGGTCTTGCACAAGAGGCGGCATCTTTGATGAAAAGTGAAGAGGCATCGTACTGCACCGCTCCCCTTTCTTTTCATGAATCTTTGAAAACCGTCATCAAATCGTAGTCTGATCCCGACGGCTTGATTGTGTTTTCCTCCGTTTATTTGTCTTGCTGGCATCGGTGCAAGCGGTTTGATAATCACCTTCCGCCAAAACATTCAACTGGGGAAGAATCTGATTTTCAATTTACTGTCTGACTGGCACTTCTTCAATTTTGATCAGCCTAAAAATGATTCGTGCGTTTTTTTGCCTATCACCGCTTTTACCACATATCTAGAATTACAGCGGCAGGATCATCTGAAGTCAAGTCGTGTCGGACCATGACCATCCCCAAGTCTCTGTAAATTGCGCAGCAAAATGAAGATTCACGTTCTCACCCCAAACAGTATTCCGGAAATTCTCTGCGTTGGGTAAGTGTGGGTGTCGCTGCAGCACGCTGCGTGTAATTAGGTCAATTTCTCCCTTATTGCAGTGTACCGTCCATGATGCGCTCTCGTAAATTTTCGATTTTTGAGTAAATTGCTTGAATCGTCCGCTCAAATTCCGCGTCGCTTTTCCCAGTGGGGTCATCCAGTCCCCAGTCCTCACGATGCTTGCAGGGTAAATTGGGGCACTGCACATTGCATCCCATCGTAACCACAAGATCCACCGGCGGAAGATCCTCCAGCAGTTTGCTGTACTGGGATCGCTCCATATCAATGTCATAGAGCTGTTTCATCAGCCGCACAGCATCTTGATTGATCTGCGGTTTAGTTTCCGTCCCGGCAGAATAACTCTCAAACGCATTGGCCGCAAGATATTTACCTAATGCTTCGGCAATCTGACTGCGGCAGGAATTGTGAACGCAGATAAAGGCTATCTTCGGCTTATTCATGCCGGAAACCAACCTTTTGTCTTGTTGGCAAAGCGCACCAAAAGCAGCATCACCGGCACCTCCGTCAGCACTCCCACCACCGTGGCAAGTGCTGCGGGTGAGGTCGTACCAAACAGGGCTATGGCAACAGCTACCGCCAGTTCAAAAAAGTTGGAAGCGCCGATCATCCCAGCCGGAGCGGCGATGTCATGGGGCAGCTTCAACCACTTGCAGGCAAAATAAGCGATGAAGAAAATTAGGAAAGTTTGCAGCACCAACGGCACGGCAATCAGCAGAATGTGCAGCGGATTGCTCAGAATCACATCACCTTGGAACGAGAACAGCACCGCTAATGTGAGCAACAGTCCCACGCTGGTGGCGTTATCAAATTTGTGGACAAAGATGTTCTCAAAATAGTCTGTACCTTTATGCTTCGTGACCAGCACACGGGTCAATATTCCGCCTGCAAGAGGAATGACCACAAACAAAACCACCGACAAAATCAGCGTATCCCATGGCACGGATACTTTGGAAACACCCAGCAGGAATTTCACAATCGGCACAAAGGCAACCAGAATAATCAAATCGTTGGTCGCTACCTGTACCACGGTATAGGCAGGATTTCCCTTTGTCAAGGTACTCCATACAAACACCATTGCCGTGCAGGGGGCAGCTCCCAGCAGAACAGCGCCTGCCAGATATTCTTTGGCAAGATCGGGAGCAATCAGCCCCTTGAATACCACATAGAAAAACAAGGACGCAATACCGTACATGGTAAACGGTTTAATCAGCCAGTTGGTCACCCATGTGACAAACAAGCCCTTCGGATTTTTGCCAACATTTTTGACACTCTGGAAATCCACCTTCATCATCATGGGGTAAATCATCACCCAAATGAGGATTGCAACCGGAATGGAGACTCTGGCATATTCAAAACGCCCCAAAAAAGCCGGGACAGCAGGCAGAAACTTCCCGATTAGGACACCCACTGCCATGCAGAGCGCCACCCATACTGTCAAATACTTCTGAAAGAATCCGATGCCCTGTGGTTTTTCACTTGACATCTGCTTACCCCCGCACTTTTTTCAAAATCTTGATGACTTCATCCTTTTTCAGCACCTTACCGAAGGAAACTACCTTCCCGTCTACCACCAGAGCCGGAGTCGTCATCACGCCGTAGGCTGCGATCTGTGTGAAGTCTGTTACGTGGTCAATGGCCGCATCCATTCCCAGTTCTTTGAGTGCTTCCACCGTAGCCGCTTCCAGTGCGTTGCACTTGGCACAGCCGGAACCCAGCACTTTAACTGCTGCACCGCTGACCTTCGCTTTTTCTGCCTCAGCCATGGTTTCTGCATTGCAGTTGCCGCCGCAGCAGCAACCGGACGTTTTTGCTTTTTCTGCTTCCTCAGCAGCCTTCTTCGCTGCAATGTCGGAGGGCTTGCACATTCCGCCGCACGCACACTGCACCAATTCTTCCTCTTTTTTCTTGCCAAAACCAAACAGTCCCATAATAAAATCCTCCTAAAAATGATTTGTATTTAAAAGCCCAAATAAAACAAATAAAATCCCATGAGCAAAATCACACCGCCCATGACAATTTTCAAAATTCCGCTGGCCTTGCCATACTTTTCACTTTGGGAAAGCTTTTGCACAAAGCCAATGGACGTACCAGCAATCACGGCGAGAATTCCATGCCCGATGGAATACAGTAGCAGCAGCAAAATTCCCCATGCAAGACTGCCTTTCCCGGCCACAATCGCAAGCAGCGCAATCAGAACCGGCGTGGAGCAGGGCGACGAAAAGATGCCGCCCAAAATACCGGCGAGAAAGGCTCCCGCATAGCCTTTTTTCGTATTTCTTGCAAGCAGATAGCTAGAGGGAATGATTTCAAAAATTCCCCAGGTCTGTAAGGCCATCAAAACCATGAGAATCCCAAGAATAATATACCACCAGCTTGTGGAAGTACCCATCAGACTACCTGCTGTGGCGGCAATCACACCCAGCACGGTAAAAGTTACCGCTGAGCCAAGCGCAAAGGTTACCGACAAACGCAGTGCTCTTTTGGTGTCCCGTGCGCCGGCGCCGCCCACATAGCCAATCACCAGTGGAATGCTGCTGAGTGAGCACGGCGTAAAGGAGGTCAGCATCCCTGCAAGCAATGCCAAGAGCGGCGCAACCCAGAGGTTTTCCAACATCAGCTTTGAAATGCTCTCCAGCAGGGCGGTCATTCCTCCACCCCCATGTCAGACAGAATCAGCCGCATCTGCTCCTCCGTCAGTCCACCTTGATGTACGGTAAAGGCAAGCTCGCCGGTGTCTTTATAGGTGTACTGTGTCAGTTCAATTTGCGAGGTTATATCTTCGCTTGGCACATAAGGATTTCCGTCTGCACCAATCAATATTTGCGTGGGAATCACCTGAACAGGAAAGCCATCCGCCGCGCTTTGGTTTTTCCATACATCCACAAATTTGATGATGGCCTTGCCCTGCATTTCCGCGTTCATCGTTTGCAATACCGGAGCCATCTCCTTGCAGGGAATGCAGGAATCTGAGCCAAAATCAATGATGAGCGGCAGACCATAAGCGGAGAGCGACTCCAGATCAATCGTGCTTGTCTCCAGAATAAAATCCGTGTCATTGTCTGGCTGTACCAAGCTGGCAGCAGAGTCGCTTGTTGTGAAAGACGCTGATGGTTGGTTCTCTGTTGGCTTATTTTTGACGGCCCAGATACCCATGATTGCCACAAGGATCAGCGCCAGAACCAAAATTTTCAGCGCCGATTGTTTGCTCATTGGCAGTTTCCTCCACAGCAGCAGGATGACCCATCATCTGCGGGCTGTTCACCGTTTGGCGGCGTCCAGCTGGTGTCATCCCCCACGTAGGTAATGGCTCCGTGAGGGCACTGGTTGCCGCAGCCGTGGCAGTGGTCAATGCAGTTCACAGGCTGTACCACCACCGGGGACGGCGCTTTTGCCTTGTCATACACGCCGTGAGAACAGAAATTCACGCAGGTGCCGCACTCTGCGCAGGTCACATAGTCAATGACCGGATACCAATTTTTTGCCATTTTTTATCCTCCTCAGTTAAATAAACAGAAACTGGAACGCATTAAACAAATATCCAACGATAATAATGCCCACCGTGCAGATTGCCACAAACAGTCCCAGCAGCTTCGGCTTGACGGCTTTGCGCAGCATGATGATGGAGGGAAGCGACAGTGTGGTAACCGCCATCATGAAGGCAAGCACCGTGCCAAGCTGTGCGCCCTTGTAGAGCAGGGCTTCCGCCACCGGAATGGTGCCGAAAATATCGGCGTACATGGGAACGCCCAGCAGCGTCGCCAGCACCACACCGAAGGGATTGTTGCTGCCCAGAACCATCTCAATCCAGCTCTCGGGAATCCAGTTGTGAATGATGGCGCCGATGCCCACGCCGATGAGAATATATGGCAGCACCTTTTTGAAGGTGGCAACCACTTGATCCTTCGCGTAAAGGACACGCTCTTTCTTCGTCAAATCCGGGGATTCGATGTCTACGCTGCTGGCATTGCGGATAAATTCCTCCACATAGTTTTCCATGTGCAGCTTTTCAATCAGCGTGCCGCCGATGACGGCAATTACCAGCCCAACGATCACATAGACAATGGCGACCTTTGCACCGAAGATGCTCATGAGGAGCACCAAAGAGCCGAGATCCACCATGGGGGAGGAAATCAGAAAGGAGAAGGTCACGCCCAGCGGCAGTCCTGCGCTGGTAAAGCCGATGAACAGCGGAATGGACGAGCAGGAGCAAAAGGGCGTCACGGTGCCAAGCAGTGCCGCGATGCAGTTGGCCCAGATGCCGTGAAAGCGGCTCATAATTTTCTTGCTGCGCTCCGGTGGAAAGTAGCTTTGGATGTACGAGATGATGAAAATTAGCACGCACAGCAGCACGGTGATCTTCAGCACATCGTAAAGAAAGAATTGCACACTGCCGCCAACTCGCCCGGTCACATCCAGACCGAGGAGCGAAAGCAGATTGCCGATGACACTGTTCAGCCATTTCATCCCAAGTACTTGGTTTTGAATGAACAGCCATATAGTTTGCAGAATTTCCATAGGGATACTACCTCTCTTTTCTAGCTCACATAGTCGTATCGAAAAAAATTGATCTATTGTGTCGAATAAAAACCATCTGATTTCAGATGGTTTTTATTTGCTGCAGCAGCCTTTGTCGTTTGCCGCTGCATTAGGCGTGGTAATGGCTTTGAGCAAAAGGAGCGCTTCGCGGCTGCCCTGGTCACTGATTTTATAGTGTGTCCACTTGCCCTCCTGCCTGCTTTCCACAATACCGGATTCACACAGAATCTTCATGTGGTAGGACAGTCCGGACTGCCCCATGTCCAGATCGTCCAAAAGTACACAGGCACACTTTTCGCCGCTGCGCAGCAACTCCAAAATTGCCAGTCGCTTTTCATCACAAAACGCCTTGAACACCTTTGCGTTTTTCTCCGGAGAAAGCTCCAATCCCGATCACCTCATATCAAATTATCTTGATACGATACAGTATATGCGCCAAATCAAAAAATGTCAATATGAAATAGCAATATCGATACATCGGTCAATGCATCCAATTTTGAAACCAGTGCATGGATGAACGATTTGAAATACTAAGGCAAACCTGGCGAGACGTTTTTACGCAATGCATGATGTTTTAGAGGGTTTTCCACTCTCCTAAGAATGGCGGTGGAACATAGAACGTAGATACAACACAACCACGATGTACCTTGTCTCTATCTCTCAATCCTTTGGAAAATATCAAATGGGGTGGGTCCAAATGACCCGCCCCATTTCAATGTCGTACTTGCAAAAGCCGCACAACAACCGATTATATATGTGTTTTACTTTCTGTGGTCGGCGGTCTTGCCCTTCTTCGGGCCTTTCCAGTCCTTCCGCGGAGCGCTGCGACGGAGCCCTGTGTTGCCGCGGGGTGCAGGTTTTACCACTGCCTTCGGCTTTGCGCGAAAATGATTCTTCTGCTCCGGCATGGGCATGGCCACCACCGGCTTGCCGCAGATCTTACAGCCGCGCATGGCGAGAATCACATCGTCCACCATCTCGGCGGGAACCGTAACCGTGGAGAAGGACTCGGTAATCTGAATCTTGCCCAGATCGTGGGAGCTGATGCCCGCCCGCTCCGTAACCGCGCCGATGATGTGGCGTTCTGTCACACGATTGGCACTGCCAATGTTGAACACGATACCCGCCATGGGGCGATGCTCTCTGACTGCAATCTTCTTCACAACGCCGGTGAGATCCTTCAGCTTGCCGGTACTGCCCACGCCGCGCATCCCGAGAAGGGCTGCCGCGATACGCTCTGGTGCGTAACCCTTGTCCATCAGCTGACGAATCATCTCCGTATGGAACGGCATCGGCTCGGACTGCATGGCGTCCTCAATGGACTGGATGGTTCTGTGCTCATCGGCGTTCTCAATGTCTGTCACGGTGGGAATATCGATCTGTGTGATCTCGGACTTCACCCGCGCAGCAAGACGGCGCAGCTGCATCATCTGCATCCGCCCGCAGCATAGTGTCAGCGCCGTGCCGGTTTTCCCCGCACGGCCGGTCCGGCCGATGCGGTGGACGTAGGAATCGGACTCCTTGGGAATGTCGAAGTTCACCACATAGTCGATATCGCTGACGTCGATGCCGCGAGCGGCAACGTCCGTTGCAACCAGGATGGACACTCTCCCCTTGCGGAAGCCGTTCATCACCGTGGTGCGCTGCAGCTGCTTCATATCGCCGTGGAGACCCTCCACGGAA
Source organism: Oscillibacter sp. (assembly GCA_022652815.1). Lineage (GTDB taxonomy): Bacteria > Bacillota > Clostridia > Oscillospirales > Oscillospiraceae > Oscillibacter. The sequence continues at coordinate 8,414 of JALCRR010000003.1, read as the reverse complement.
AAGCCTGCGCCGCTGAGCTTTTCGGCCAGCTCGTCCACCATGGTCTTCGTATTGGAGAAGATGATGGCGCGATGGGGACGGTAATAGTGCAGCAGCAGGAGCAACGCCTCGGTTTTCTGCTTGGGCGGCACATCCACAAACACCTGCTTGATGGCGTCTAGCGTCACTTGATCGTGGTTCACGTCGATGCGGACAGGCTCATGCTGGAACTGCTCCGCGATGGTCAGAATCTCCTCCGGCAGCGTGGCAGAGAACAGGACGATCTGCCGTTGTTCCGGCACGTCTTGAAGAATGACCTCAATATCCTCCCGAAAGCCCATGTTCAGCATTTCGTCAGCCTCGTCCAGAATGACCATTTTCAGCCCGCTAAGGTTCAGTGTACCGCGGCGCATATGATCCATAATGCGGCCAGGAGTGCCGATGACCAGATTGGCGTCCCGCAGATTACGGAACTGATCCCGGTAGTCCGAACCGCCGCAGATATCGGTGGAGTGGACGTAGGGCAGGTGTTTTGCCAGCTTGCGGATTTCCTCCCCGCACTGGTGCGCCAGCTCCCGCGTTGGGGACAGTACCAGTACTTGAACACCCTGCACATCCGCATCAACGCATTCCACGGCAGGGATTCCGAAGGCAACGGTTTTGCCGGTGCCGGTCTGAGAACGCGCTAGAATATCGGCACCGCTGCGGATGACGGGAATGGCCTCCGCTTGGATATCGGTGGTCGCGGTGAAACCCATTTCAGTCACAGCTGCCAACAGTTCGGGGGAAAGGGAGAGTTCTGCAAAAGTTTGGTTTGTCATTTAGTTCCTCGATTCAAAAATATCAATCACAGGTCATGTGGGAAAGCCAGTCTTTCGCCGCAGAACCTGTCACAGTCAAAAAAGCACGGAATGGTCATCATTGATGAAATTATTATTTCACGTTGCAGTCGGCAAAAACCATCAAAAGCCGAAATTCAAAGGCATTATTTTCTATAAAAAGCGGAGAAGCATTGCGCCGCAACGCTTCTCCGCTTTATAACCATTCCTTGAAAACAGCTGTCAAATAGCAGTCCAGATTAGGTTGCTTTTGCCAAGCTGTTCATCGCAGTAATTACAAAACTGCTTCAAGCTCTGCAAAACAAGTCAATCGGCTTTTAAAAGGCCTCTTCCAAGTCGCAGTAGAGCTTTCAAACGCAAACAAACTTTTGAGCGCAGTGCTGTGTTTTTCTTCCGCCGTATAAATATAGTATGCTTGAATTCTGCGTCTTTGAAAATAATCTTAGCATAGGAAGCGCACAAACACAAGATTTTACTGTCCGGTTCAGCCAGAGGATTAATACCAACGGCAAAAAGTCATGCTTTGCCTTTCACGCTGTTGTCCAGAATTTTTTTATCTCAAAAGCATATTCTGACAAAACCGGCAGTGATTCTGACCTTGTTATCTATATTTTACTGGCAAAGGCTTTGATTGTGCTGTTTAACCAGAGCCCCGTTGTGGTGAAATTTGACCGGTAACTGCTCATTTCGCCCATGAAGCGAATTGCCTCGCAAAATATACGAAAAGAATGCAGGCAAGTGTAGAACACGAAACAACATTCTTGAAGATGTAAAAATTTCTATCAAGTATCAAAAATTTGGGGACCGGCAGCGTAACATGATTGTGCGAGACTCTGAATACGAATAAAATATTTCTATGGACATCCCAAGCTTTCTGATTTTAGGTTCTGCGTTTTTTCTACGGCAGTAAACGCCTTATTGCTTTACAAATGGGCCAAAGTTGAGAGATTCATCGGATAATACATCTTTTCAATTCCTTTATGCTCCGATAAGTTGTGCTGTTGCTGAGATTCCCTCATCTGCCAAAACATAAGGAACATATGCAATGCTGCCGGACAAACCGAAAGTTGGAATGCAGCTATTTTCCAACTTGCTCATTCCATTATCTGAATACGAGTAAATATTGACCGCATGGTCTGTTTGTGCTACAATGCGCATTATAGACCATGTGGTCTACTTTATATTATGAGGTGACTTTATGAAACGGGAAGAGAAAAATGCGCTTTCCCGGCAACGGATATTCGATGCCGCTTTGAGAGAATTTTCGGAAAAGGGATATCGTGGTGCGTCTTTAAATACGGTCTGCGCCGAGAACGGCATCTCTAAAGGGATCATTTATCATTACTTCAAAGATAAGGACGAACTATATCTGCTTTGTGCCGCCGATTGCTTCGATACGCTGACAGCATATATGAAAGCTGTGCAGGAAAGCGCGCCAGCCACTATTGAACAGCGGCTCAATGCATACTTTGACGCACGGCTGCGCTTCTTTGCGGAAAGTCCGCTGTATCTCGGTATCTTTTTAGATGTGGTTTTAACCCCCCCTGCTCATCTGACCATGCAGCTTATGAAGGCGCGGGCTGCCTTTGACGCGCTGAACATATCGATGTTGACCGCATTGCTGATGAGCGCACCGCTGCGGAAGGGACTATCTGCTGCCAACGTAACAGAGGATTTCAGAATGTACATGGATTTCTTTAACACACGTTTTCAAGCGGCACTTGCCGATGCCGCCACGCCCGAATGCGCACTGCGCGAGCATGAAGAAAGGAGCCACCGCCAGCTCAATATTTTGCTGCATGGCGTGTTGGATGATCAAGATGAAAACAGCTGATACCACAGGTAAAGAATCCCTGCTCTCGACCATCGCTCCGTCCAAAGCGATCACAAAGCTGGCGATTCCCGCCACACTTGCGCTGCTGGCAAAGGCTGTCTACAACATCGTGGATACCGCCTATATCGGGATGCTGGACAGCGATATTGCCCTTGCAGCGGTGGGGGTTACATTGCCGCTGTTGCTCATTATGGTGTCGGTGGAAAATATCTTTGCCGCAGGCGCGGCTGTGCTTGCCGGGCGCCGGCTCGGCGCGGATGATAAAGACGGGGCAAACCGCACCGTCACAACCATCGTGGGCCTTTCCATGGTAATCGGCGCAGTGCTCTGTGTCCTTGGCATTCTTTTTATAGAGCCGTTGCTGCGCGCCTTTGGCGCGTCTGACGCGGTTTTGCCTCAAGCGAAGGATTATGCGTTTTGGATGTTCATTGCAGCCCTTTTCAATCTCCCGGCCCAGAGCCTCAACTGTGCTGCCCGGGCAGAATCCTCTGTAAAAATATCGACCATTGCGGTAACAGTGGGGGCGGCGCTCAACGTCGTGCTTGACCCGGTATTTATGTTTTCGTGGGGATTGGACATGGGCGTGGAAGGCGCGTCCCTTGCAACGACGGTTTCTCAATGTGTGACCTTTGTGATCCTCACGTGGTTTTATCTCAGCGGCCGATCCATCATTAAGGTCAAGCCGTCGAGCTTCTGCATCTCCAGTAAATTGGTTTGGGCGGTTGTTTCGATTGGCATTCCAACTGCGGTTATTCAAATTTGCCTTGCCGTTGCGACCTCTCTTACAAATATTGCCGCAAAGCCACTGCCCGATGCCGACCTCATCATTGCCGCCTACGGCGTGGTGCAGCGGCTTATCCTGATCGGCTGCTATGTGGTTATGGGCTTTATGCAGGGCTATCAGCCTGTCGCTTCATACGCATTCGGTGCAAAAAACGAGAAGCGATTTCACCAGTCTGTCCGGTTTGCACTGCGCGGCTCGCTGCTATTGACGGTGGTTGTGGCCGCGTTGTACATTCTTCTGGCAAAGCCGCTCATTCTGCTGTTTAACCGCAACCCGGCAGTGATCGAGTACGGGCGGTGGCTGCTGATTTCGCAGGTGGCATTGTATCCCGCCTTTGGACTGTGCTACATGATGACAATCACATTTCAGACCATCGGCGCATCAAAAATGGGGCTTTTCCTCTCGCTGATCCGCCAAGGGGTGTTCTATGTCCCATTTATCTTAACGCTGCCAGAGCTGTTGGGTGTAACAGGCGTCTACCTCTCGCAGCCTTTCGCTGATCTATTGACAATACTGGTGTGTGCATTTTTGGTAAAGCCGATGAAACGCATGGTGTCGCACAATATTGCAAGCAAGGAATGATGAATTCATCATTCCTTGCTATGATTCTTTATCCGTGAGTTTTGTAAACTGTGCTGATTTATAGATTTTGCTTTTTACATTTTGTCTCTTTTTTGCAACTTTCGATTTGTTTGACCGTTGCCAACTTACATTGACACACATGCATCAAGGGTAATTCTTAATGTGTTTTCTCGAATAGAAGTTTGACTGTCCCAATTTCTACGATCCCATTTTGTTCCCGCCAGGTTATCGCCAGCATAAAGTATTTGTCCGAAATCGACATTGTCATATTGTGCAGCAGCCATATATGCAGAGGCTTCCATATCTACTGTTACACAGCCTTCACGGATGCGTTGCTGTATTTTTGCGGGAGTTTCCCTGTAAAATGCGTCTGTCGTCCATGTTTTCGCCTTCATGTATGGGATACCGTGCTGGGCAAACGTGTTCTCAATCACGTTGACAACACGCTCGTTTGCGACAATTTCTCTTGCGGGTTTGACATAATGATAAGATGTTCCTTCATCTCTGACCGCTGCCGTTGGTATGATGAAGTGACCAATGGCAATATCCTTTTGCAAAACGCCACAACCGCCGCAGGCAATATATTTGCAGCAGCCCAGCGCAGTCAATACCTCGATTTGAACCGCAGCTCCAGGGGCACCCACATACGCTTGAGCCAATGCTATTTTTTTACCTTGATACTCTAGCTCATAAACAGGCAGCTTGATGGATTCCGCCTCAAAATAGGTAAGCAACCTATGCGGATATTCTTCAAGCATTTTTTCAATCGCCTCACCAAAGTTACAAAGAACACACCTTTTGGGGATATCGATCGGTTTGAACATGTGAGCGGGTCTGATGACCACATTTTTATCATCATCGAATTCCAAAATGGGGAACGCTTCTTGTTTCATAGTATCTCTCGTCCTCCTATGCAAAATATCAGTTGATTGTTCTGTTCGTCAAACGCAGAAATTTAGACGGCTGGTTGTTGCCGTTGCCGATCTCGTGCTTGACCGACTAAAATGGACCACCACTTTTATTTTTATAACAGGATTCTCCCAATCTCCACCGTTACGATCTTGAGCAGCACACCGCCGGACATCAGATAAAACCAGATTTCTCTGGTATGCTGGCTTTTGCTGAAAAGTGTTGCGATTCCGGCAATCATAATGATCGCCGCGCCAATGCAGCCAATTAGGTTGGGGACACTGAGCAGTGGAAAAATACCGGGTACACAGCTGCCATCAATGGCGCACTGAATGGTTTTGTCCAAACCGTCCCGCGCCGCTGCAAAACAGCAAATCAGCAAGCCGTAGAACGCAAGGAACAGACTGCGCCGTCCCCAAAATGGAATGTCTGCCCGGTGCAAAGCAGAATATCCTATGAAGCCCAGCAAACCTAAAATTAAAATTGTTGTGACTGTCGTGGTCGTATTTCCAAAATAAAGTTTCATAATCAGATACCTCTTTTTTTATTGGTGTGTGCCGCATCAATCCAGTACGGCTTTTAATAATTCAGTGCTAGCCCAATCTCCACCGTCCGTCATCGATTTTCCCAATCTTTGCTGTTTGATTTGAGTCAAAAACTGGCGGATGTGTGCCTCGATCTGCACCATTGCCTGTGTTTTCCTTTCCGGTTGCCGGTCGCAGATCGACAACAAGGTCAAAATTGGGCAGGTGTACTGCAAGGCCATGCTGTGAACGTCTCCGCTTTTCATGATAAGTAACCAGACGCTCCACATAACGAGCTGTATACAATGCGGAAAGCTCTGGCGAGCGATACTGCTTGATTGTCATCAGGCGTCGGAATTGGCCATTATATTCGTCGTGTAGAGAGTGGCGTACCAACGCCTGCACCTGTTTCACCAAACCATCTGCATCCGTTGCGGCAAACCGCTTTTGGTCTGCGATGGCGTTGCTGATATGGCGCTTCATTTCTTTGTCTGCTCGTCATAGCGCCGCTGCGATCTGCCCTACACTGACAGCCTCGTAACCATATCTCGAAAACAAGACTAGGGCTTCGCGACGAATGTGTCCTTTTGTTGTCATCTGTTCCATGGTTGCCCCCCCTTAGCTAATTATCGTTAGCCGCATTATAAGCTAATGGTCATTAGCTGTCAATACCTTTTTTGAGAATCAATCAGAAAAGAACCGGCAACCACGCTTCATCTTGTTGAATATGCGGTCATCTGTTTTGATGTCGCTCTTGACATCCGCAGTCTATTTATGTAGACTGTATTCAGTTTACAAGGATAGACTGGAGGACATACCATGGCATATCAGCTGAGTGACGGAGAATATAAATTTATGCAGATCGTCTGGGAATTCGCGCCAGTCCCCTCTCCGCAGCTGGTGGGGCTTTGCAGCGAGCGACTGGGGTGGAAGAAATCAACCACCTATACCGTTTTAAAGCGGCTGTGTGGCAAGGGAATCGTACGCAACGAGAACGCGACGGTATCGGTATTGGCCGGGCGAGAGGATGTCACGGCCAGTGCCGCAGATGCCTTTGTAGAAAAGACCTTCGGGGGTTCCCTGCCGTCCTTTCTGACGGCTTTTATGAGCGGGAAAAAGTTGACGGAAACCGAGGCAGAAAGCTTGAAGCGTCTGATTGACGCACATCAAGAGGAGTAATGTTATGGAAAACCTGACGTCTGTTGTTCGCTCGCTGTTCAGCCTTTCCTTGACGGCGCTGCCGGTCATGGCGGCAGTTCTGTTGGCACGATGGCTACTTCTCCAGTGCAACGCACCCAAAAAATATGCATTTGTGCTGTGGGGGTTGGTCGGTTTTCGCCTTTGCTGTCCCATTACACTGTCCAGTATGTTCAGTATTTTCAACGCTGTACGCCCGGTGGCGGATATCACGGTTCCGACCAGCGCAAGGAATTTCTCTACCGTGACCTTCGGTGGCGGTGCGCTTTCCTCGCAGTCGCGCGCCGTTCTTGATGCGACATCTTTATCCGAAAATTCCGTTGCGGCAAGTCTGACTCCAACAGAGTTAGCGTTGCGGGTTGCAGCGATTATCTGGCTCATCGGCCTTGCAGCCATTTTGATTTACAGTGTTATTTCTCTTCTTCTTTTACGCCGCCGTCTTGCGGAAGCCACGCGTATGGAGGACAATATTTACGAATGCGATGCCATTCCCACGCCATTTGTGCTGGGCTGGATTCGACCGAAAATCTATCTGCCCTGCCGCACAGGAGCGGAGGAACGGAATTATATTCTACTCCACGAGCGGACGCATCTGCGCCGGGGCGATCCGTGGTGGAAACTGATTGGTTTTCTGATTCTTGCTGTGTACTGGTGGAATCCCACCGCGTGGCTTTGCTGGGCTCTGATGATTCGGGATATGGAGATGGCCTGCGATGAGGCGGTCATTCACACGTTGGGGCCGGATGCGAAGCAGGGGTACAGTCTGTCGCTGGTTAACTTCGCCTCGGCACGGCGCTTTTCTACGGCGGCTCCGCTGGCATTTGGAGAAAACGATGCTAAAAGCCGGATAAAAAATGTTCTGAGATGGAAGCAGACCCGTGCCGGAGTTGTCTTTCTTTCTGTGGCGCTGGCAGCCATTCTGATCGTCGCCTGCTGCACCAATGCGAACGTGAAAGACTCCAGCACGCTTACATATGCCGACGGGCAATATTCCTACTCTCTAGGCAGCGATGTGCGATCCATGATGCTCTACTATGAAGTTTGCACCAACGGTACAATGGTAAGCCACGATCAGATTATCAACGAAAACGTGGGCTCAGATTTTCCCCGCAATGGGTCTTTTTCGTTGGGCTTTACACCTCAAAGAGAAAACGAACACGGTACGTGGCGGTCTTTTGACTGGAATTATTCTGATTCCAGCGGTGCATCTCTCAGCGTTTCCTATACGCTGAATACTTCCTTCCGGGGATATTCCTCGAATACGCCGGATCAACCGTTAGACAATTTGAGCATGGGTGAGCAAACCGTGGATACGGTGATTCAAGCACATATTCTGGATACCAACGGTGATAACGGCGCAAGCGGCTATTCCATCCATACGTATGAAGAAACCGGTGCGGCCGAAAATATCAGTGTGGACGGAGATGCGGTGGTTCTAGTTCATCTGGTGTTGTCCCCGGGTGACGCCATTCAGTTGGCGTAGTCTGCCGACTCACTCGCCCAGACCCTGTACAATTTGAAAACCGCTTATGTAGGTGACGCAGTGGCGTGCGGGAAACTTCTCAAAGCGCTGGATGTGCAGGCACTGAACGACTACACCATGGAGTTGTTCACCTCCGAACAGCCGTACGCCTTGCAGGTGAACTTTACCAGTGAACTGGAAGATCGCGACTCATTGGATGCGGCCATGAATCAAAAAAGCATGGTGCTGCTGGCCTTGATCGACAATTTGGATGATGTGCGCTGGACAACGCCGTCCGGCAAAT
>JALCRR010000002.1 GCA_022652815.1 Oscillibacter sp. | reverse complement strand
CGCCGATATATTCATGATGATCTTGAAGCGATGCGAAAGTCACTAAATATGGAATAAAAGCGAAGATACTCTTGACGTGCAGGGGGTCACAGGTTCGAGTCCTGTACCGTCCACCAGAGAAACCTCTTAGAGTCGCAAGACCCTAAGAGGTTTTTTGTTGCCTAGAATTTCTGGCCACCCTTTATTGAACCCTCGACAGATTCCGTACGCTTGCAAAAAATCCTTTGCTACCGTTCGGCAGTACCATGGCCCCCAGTGAGCTTTTGGATGGGGGCGGCTGTCTGGACGACCACCGCTACAATTAGTCAGCGGGTCTTACGTGAATCCGCCGTGTGCGGGTAATATGCCCGCACTTGATGTGGCTCAACCCCATTTTAAAGGAATGCCGGCCCCACAACCATCGGGCTGCCGGGAAACGAAGCGCCCATGTACGCCCTTTCTCTGGACAGGCTGGACACCGCACTCAAGCAGCTGATGCCGTGCGGTAAGGCGCGATTTTTTACACAATTAGGAAAGGAACCACACCATGGCAGAAAAAATTGCTGAAAACCTTTACCAGCTGGACATCCCGCTGGTGGGAAACCCGCTGAAAAATCTCAACAGCTATCTCATTACCGGTGAGCGGAATCTCCTAATTGACACTGGCTTTCGCGAGCAGCCCTGCCGGGAGGCCATGGAGCGGGAGTTGGACGAGCTTCATGTGGATTTGAACCGGACAGATATTTTTCTAACTCATCTGCACAGCGATCACGCCGGACTTTCCACAGAGCTGCACCGCCCCGGCTGCCAAATTTTTATTAGTGAAATTGACAAGCATGGCATTTTGGACCATGAGGAGGACGCATACTGGCAGGAAATTAACCGCCGCTATGAGCATGACGGCTTTTCCCATCAAGAGATGCTTGACCTCTGGGGCACCAATCCCGCGCAGGAAAAGCGACCGGAGCTGTTTCGGGACTACACGGCGCTTGACGACGGAGACACCATCTCCTACGGCGGTTATGCGCTGCAAGGCATTCTGACCCCCGGTCACACGCCAGGGCATCTGTGCCTGTACGCTCCGGAAGAAAAGATTCTCTTTTCTGGCGATCATGTACTCTTTCACATCACGCCCAACATCTGCCGCTGGGACACCATGCCCGACGCCTTGGGTAGTTATCTGGAAAGTCTTCAGAAAATCCGGAATCTGCCGGTGGAGACGCTGCTCCCGGCACACCGATACGAGACAGGCGTGCTTTCCGCCCGTGTGGATGAGCTGACGGCACACCACGAGCGGAGACTGGACAACACGCTGGCGGTTCTGCGCCAGCAGCCCGGACTGACGGCCTATCAAATCGCCGGGGCCATGCGCTGGCAGATTCGCTGCAAGAGCTGGGAGGACTTTCCCTTAACCCAGAAATTCTTCGCCGTAGGCGAGGCACTCGCCCATCTGGATCATTTGCAGGCGCTTGGTCTGGCGGAATCGTACGAGAAAAACGACGTTTTCTGCTGGTCCGCCGTTTAAAAGCGTTTCTGCGTTTTTCTTTGTTGCCCCACGGCAGCAATTACCCTTTTACAACGATTAGGCAGCACCCCGAAAGACCACCTGGTGGCCTTTTGAGAGTGCTGCCTGTTTTTTTGCGAAGCATCTGGTTCGCAGACATTCCGTCTGCCGCCTATTTTGTCCGGGCTGTTTTATGCGGAAGTAGGGGTTTTTGCTGCCGCTCCAAAAGCGTCTCGATCTTTTTACTGATTTGGGCGCGCTTTTCCGCCACCCACTGTTCGTCCAGTGGGATACCCATTGTCTTGCAAAACGAGTAATACAGGCTGATCTGCTGGTAGTAGGTCTCATACCCGATACTGCCGGAACCCGGCGGCACCGGGCGGGACAGTTCTGCTTTCTTTCCGACAAAATACTCCTGCACATGGCCTTCAAACTGGGCCAGCAAAACTTCATTTTCCACGTCAAAGGGGAGAAACATCAGCCGCCACTCAATTCTCTCCGGCAAATGGTATGTTTTCAGTAGGTCGAGAATCAGCAGCTCGTTGCGGACGTCTTTCTTCCGATAGTACGGCAGCGTCTCTGGCCGGGTGCTCCAAAGTGCCAGCTTTTGCGCCAGCGGCAGCAAATCGATTTGCAGGATTGCCTCGCTGGGGCCGATGACCGCCTGCTCCAGTGGAACATCCTCGCTGTGGAGCCGATCCTCCAGAAAGTCCAGCGCGTCACGGTCAAGCGCACCCACATAGCCCGTGTCAAAAATGCCGATTCGTCCGGCTCGTCCGGCAATCTGCTTGACTTCCTGCCCGGTCAGTGTGCGGAAGGATTCCCCGTCATACTTTTCCGTATCCGTGAAAATAATCCGTCTGACGGGCAGATTGACGCCCATGCCGATGGCATCCGTGGCCACCAGCACGGTGTTTTCCCGATTGACAAACTTCTGATACTGCGCCCGGCGCACCTCCGGCGGGAGATCCCCGTAAATCACGCTGCACGAAATCCCGCGCTGGTGGAAAAAGCCTGCCAGACCCAAAACCCGTTTTTTGGAAAAGGCCACGAAGGCATCCCCGGGTTCCGGCGCAGTCAGCTTAACCGGCGAGGAAATCATGCGCAGCGGAACCAACCGCGTGTACTCCTTCAGCTCCCAAGTGTCGCCGCAGCTTTCAATCATGGCGATCAGCTGCTCTTTTGCCAGAGCCGCCCCGCACAGGTGGATTTCTTGACACGAAAGGCCGAGAATGGCTCGCGTCCAGGCATCGCCGCGCTGCGAATCCGCCAGCAGTTGCACTTCATCAATCACCGCAACATCGTAGGTGTAGCCAAGCACGGCCTTTTCCACCGTGCAGCAGATATGGTGCGCATCGGGCACTTGATATTCCTCTTCTCCCGTTACCAGGCTGCAGGGAATCCCGTCTTGATTGATTCGCTCAAAGTTTTCCAGCGCCAGAATCCGCAGCGGCGCCAGATAGATACCGCTGTGGGCGGTCTTTAACCTCTGAATGGCCTGATAGGTTTTCCCGGTGTTGGTGTCGCCCAGATGTAGGATAAATTTTCGATGCATCTGCCGAGCCGCCGGATACTCGTCCCGTGGATTTTCGGGGAGGAGTCTGGAAAACTCCGACGCAACCATCTGGGGAATGTGAACCGTCAACAGTACGGAGACAATTCCGTTTTTTAGATAACTGCTGCGGCGTCCGCCCACAACCTCCTCAAAGGAATAGTCGGTTTTATGCTTCGTGTTATACCGGTTCAGCAGCCGCCGGGAAACATCGTCCAGCAGCGCCGCATATTCATCAAACACACGCTGCCAGTCGGGGGAGACCTGCGGCGGAAGCTTCAGCAGCTTGCGAATCTGATTGCGAATGACCGCCTCGTGGTGCAACAGGTTCCGTTCGCTGGAACGGGCGGCTGACCGGCGAATGTCTTCCAATCCGCCCTGAATGGCTGTAAATGCCATCTGCTGCTTTTTTGTTTTTTTCAAGAGCCGTTCACCTCAAGCTTAGTATACACCAATTACAGGTCGTCCGCATCCTGTACCGGCTGCTCAAACGGATTGACCGGGCAGCCGGTGTAGCTGCCCTGCGGGTCGGTTTTGTCCGATGCAAGATTCGTGATGGTCTTTTTCTGCGATTCCGGCTGCGGATGTGTTTGGCCTCCGTCTTTTCTTCGTTTCATGCAATTACCACGCCCTTTTCTTTTTATGGCTTAGTTTGTGTGTCAGTGTTCACCCTATGCACGGGTTTGGGCACGCAGCGCTTGCAAAGCACCTGCTCCAAATTTTTCTACAATTTTTTTACGTTTGTTTGCGTAAATAATATTTTACTTTTGCGTAACATATGTTATAATGGCCCCAGAGCAGAAAAAACACCTGCCTGCCAAAACCAAATCATAGGAGGTACAGGAGTATGAGTTATCCCAAGACCGGCAATGAGGTTTACATCAGTTTTTCTCTTTCCAACACCATGCTTTCCGGAATCGGCAAAGGAACCATTACGAGAGAAGAAGTTTCGGTTGATTACTTGAAAGAGCTGTTCAACAAATATGGTGTCATCGTTTCGGCCAAGCCCGAACAGCGCAAGCTGCTGGAGAAGGTCAACGAGGTCTACGATCTGAACCTGGACATTCCCGACAATCTGAAAATCATTCATCTTTCGGAGAAAAACCGCCGCGTAGTGGTCATCTCTGTGCAGGGACTCAAGCGCGTCAACGGCAGCCTGCTTCCCCAGTACTCGGAAGAGGAATTTCAGGAGGCCACCTTCAGCTTCGTGAAATATTATGTGCAGAGCCGTCATTATGACGATCTGGTGGCCGAAAACGCCAAGCTGAAGCGCGAGCTGGACGCTGAGGTTGCCTGGCGCACCAGAGAGTGCGACATCTGATTTCCTCGTACATTGGAAGGAACCCTGCCGCAAAGCGGCGGGGTTCCTTTTTTGTCCGCTCTTTTCTTTTTTTCCATTCTGTGCTATTGTAAACATCATCAAAAACTACATTGGGAGGCTTCTTTATGAATCTTCAAGCCGCATTTATTTTTCTGGTGGGTGACGCGGACGCGTCCACCCGTGCCGTTGTCTCCACGCCCAGCATTGATCTGAATGTCATCGGCTGCAAAAACTATGCCGAGGCGGAAGCCGCAGCAAAGGACATGACTGCCAAGGGCGTCACCGCCATTGAACTGTGCGCGGGCTTTGGCAACGAGGGTATTGCCCGTGTGCAGAAGGCCGTCGGCGCCGACGTGGCCGTGGGCGCAGTGAAGTTCGACTTCCATCCCGCACTGGGCTTTAAGAGCGGCGACTCCGCTTTTCTTTAAGTCCATGGCGCAGCAGGGGAAGGTCTGGCCCAGCGATTCCGGCGAGCGGATGGACATTTACGATGAATACCGCCACGCAACCGGCCGGACAATGCTCCGCGGAACCCCCGTGGAACCCGGCGCGTATCTGACGGTGATTCACGTCTGCATCTTCAACGCCGCCGGCCAAATGCTGATTCAGCAGCGGCAGGCCAGCAAAAAGGCGTTTCCGTCTCTCTGGGACATTACTGTGGGCGGGGCGGTGCAATCAGGGGAGACCAGCCGAGAAGCCGCCATGCGGGAGGTTGGGGAAGAGCTTGGCCTTGCGCTGGATTTAAGCGGGATTCGCCCATACTTGACGGTGAACTTTTCCGACGGCTTTGACGATATTTATATTGTGGAGCGGGAGGTCGAGCCGGCCGCACTCCATTTGCAGGCGTCCGAGGTGTCTGCGGTGCGCTGGGCAACTCTGCCGGAAATATTGTCGCTGGCTGACAGCGGGGTGTTTATCCCATACTACCGCGGATTTCTTCAGCTCTTGTTTGAAATGAAGGATCAGATGGGATTTCTCCGGGAAAATTGAATGAACAGCCCGTGGGGTGGAAATTCTTACAGAAGGATTTCCACCCGTTTTGTTACACAACGTTCACAAATTATCTATTGACTCTCTGTGCATTCCGCCATATAATGTTCGCTGTCAAACAATTCGATAGCAAACAAAAGAAGGTGTGCTTATGGAACCAACCGAGTCCATTGCCCGGGAGCTGAAAATTCTGAGCAACAAGCTCAACCGAAAGGCGGAGGCCTCTCTCTCGCCCCATCTCAAGTGTGAAGTGACGGAGATGCAGGGACGGGTCGTGGGTTTTTTGTTCCTGAATCAGAATCGGGATATTTTTCAAAAAGATGTGGAGGCCGAGTTTTCCATTACCCGAGCCACAGCCTCCAAAATGCTGACGGCGATGGAGCACGGCGGCCTGATTACCCGCTGCGGCGTGGCCGGAGACGCAAGGCTCAAAAAGTTGGTACTGACGGAAAAGTCCATGCACCACATGGCAAAAATTCGCCAGGGCATGATCCGCTTTGAAGAGGAGCTGACCTGCGGTCTTACGCAGGAGGAGCGGGCGACCCTGCTGACTCTGCTGCGAAAACTGGAAAGAAATCTGGAAGACACGTCTTCCTGCTGTCCCTGTACCCGGAAAGGAGAAACCGTATGATCAAAACACTGGGCGCGCAAATTAAGCAATACAAAAAAGACGCCATCGTCACCCCGCTTCTCTCAATTTTTGAGGGAATTCTGGAGACGCTGATTCCGTTCGTCATGGCGTGGATCATCGACAAGGGCATCGCCGTGGGCGACATGAACGCCATCTGGAAGTACGGCGCCATCATCGTGGCACTGGCTGCAGCCAGCCTGACCTGCGGCGTGCTGGCAGGCCGGTTTTCGGCGCGAGCCTCCACGGGCTTTGCCTGCAATCTGCGGGACGCCATGTTTGCCAACATTCAGAATTTTTCCTTCGCCAACATCGACAAATACTCCACCGCCGGCCTTGTCACCCGGCTGACCACTGATGTCACCAACCTGCAAAACGCCTTCCAGATGCTGATTCGGATGTGCATGCGGGCGCCGGTTTCCATGATCTGCGCCATGGTGCTGGCCTTTGGCATCAGCCCCCGGCTGGCCATGATTTTCGTCATCGCCATCGTGTTTCTTCTGCTGGTGCTGGCCCTCATTATCGGACCCGCCGCAAGTATTTTTGAAAAGGTGTTCCAGAAATACGACGCCCTCAATGCCTCCGTGCAGGAGAATGTCTCCGGCATTCGGGTGGTGAAGAGCTTCGTGCGGGAGGACTTTGAAAACCAGAAGTATTCCAAGGCGGCCAATGCCGTTTACAAGATGTTTGTCAAGGCGGAAAAGCGCCTGACCTTCAACATGCCGGCCATGATGGTGGCTGTTTACGGCTGCAATCTGGCGCTGAGCTGGATGGGCGCCCACATGATTGTGGGCGGCGCCCTGACCACCGGCCAGCTGACGAGCCTCTTTAGCTACGTCATGAACATTCTGATGGGACTGATGATGCTCTCCATGGTGTTCGTCATGCTCACCATGTCCGCAGCATCCGCCCGGCGTATCTGCGAGGTCATCGACGAAAAGAGCGACCTTATAAACAAGCCCGATGCGATTTCCGACGTAGCCGATGGCAGCATTGACTTCAACCACGTCTCCTTTGCCTACGGCAACCGCAGCGGAAAGAGCGTCCTGCGGGACGTTGATTTCCACATCCGCTCCGGCGAGACCATCGGCATTCTGGGCGGTACCGGCAGCGCAAAATCCAGTCTGGTGCAGCTGATTCCCCGGCTTTACGACGCAACCGAGGGCAGTGTGCAGGTGGGCGGCGTGGACGTGCGCGACTATGACATGGAGGCGCTGCGCGATCAAGTCTCCATGGTCTTGCAGAAAAACGTGCTCTTCTCCGGCAGTATTTATGACAACCTCCGCTGGGGCAACGAAAATGCCAGCGAGGAGGAGTGCCGTCGCGCCTGCGCGCTTGCCTGCGCCGATGAATTTATCGACCGCCTTCCCGAGGGCTACCAAACCCACATTGAGCAGGGCGGCAGCAATGTCTCCGGCGGTCAGAAGCAGCGGCTGTGCATTGCCCGGGCACTGCTGAAAAAGCCCAAGGTTCTGATTCTGGACGATTCCACCTCCGCAGTAGACACCGCCACGGACGCGAAAATCCGGCAGGCCTTCCGGGAGGAAATTCCCGGCACCACCAAAATCATCATCGCCCAGCGCATTTCCTCCGTGCAGGACGCGGATCGCATCATCGTGCTGGACGACGGCGTGGTCAACGGCATCGGAACCCATGACGAGCTGCTGAAAACCAACACCATTTATCAGGAGGTCTACGTCGGCCAGACACAGGGCGGCGGCGACTTCGACAAGCAGGGAGGCGAAAACTGATGGCAGAACAAAAAGCAAGAGTGATGCCCGGTCCCGGCGGACGAGGACGCGGCCCTCGGCCTAAAATTAAAAACCCCGGAAAAATTCTCAAGCGCATTTTAACGGACGTTCTGCACGACTACCTGCCCCTGTGCGTTTTGGTGGTTCTCGGCATTTTCGCAAGCGCCCTCGCCACCGTGCAGGCCAGTCGCTTTCTGAAGAACCTAATCGACGACTATATCACCCCCATGCTCTCCCAGAGCGCGCCGGATTACGCGCCGCTGCTGCTTGCACTGGTGAAAATCGCGTGCATCTATGCCATCGGCGCTTTGTGCACCTGGGGCTATAACCGCATCATGGTCAACGTGTCTCAAGGCTCGCTGCGGAACCTCCGTATCCGTCTTTTCTCCCACATGGAGAGCCTGCCCATCCGCTATTTTGACACCCATTCCCACGGCGACATCATGTCCGTCTACACCAACGACGTGGATACGCTGCGCCAGCTCATTTCCCAGAGCCTTCCCCAGCTCTTTTCCAGCATCGTCACCGTCGTGGCCGTGTTTGTCAGCATGTGCCTGCTGTCCCTCCCGCTGACGGCGCTGTCTATGGTGATGGTGGCGGTGATTCTGTTTACCTCCAAGACACTGGCCGGAAAATCCGGCAAGTATTTTGTCAAACAGCAGCAGGATTTGGGCGCGGTCAACGGCTATATTGAGGAGATGATGGGCGGCCAGAAGGTCGTCAAGGTCTTTACCCACGAGAAAAAAAGTCTGCGGGAGTTCCGTAAGCTGAACGATCAGCTCCGGGACAGCGCGGACACCGCCAACAAGTACGTCAACGTCATGATGCCCGCCAACGCCCAGCTGGGCAACCTCAGCTACGCCCTGTGCGCGGTTCTGGGCGCACTGATGGCGACCTCCGGCATCGGCGGCGTGACGGTTGGCACGGTGGTCTCTTTCCTGGCTCTCAACAAGAGCTTTAACATGCCCATCACCCAGATCTCCATGCAGATGAACAGCGTGGTCATGGCTCTGGCTGGCGCGGAGCGCATCTTTACCCTGCTGGATGCCGAGCCCGAGGCCGACGACGGCTATGTGACCTTGACCCCCGCCAAGTTTGACCGGGACGGAAACCTCACGGAATCCAGCGAGCGCACCGGCACCTGGGCGTGGAAGCACCCCCACGGCGACGGCACCGTCACCTATACCGAGGTCAAGGGCGACATCGTGTTTGACGGCGTGGACTTCGGCTATGTGCCCGAAAAGACCGTCCTACACGACATCAAGCTCTTTGGCCGTCCCGGCCAGAAGATCGCCTTTGTCGGCTCCACCGGTGCGGGCAAGACGACGATTACCAACCTCATCAACCGGTTTTACGACATTCAGGACGGCAAAATCCGTTACGACGGCATCAACATCAACAAGATCAAAAAGGCCGACCTGCGCGCGTCTCTCGGCATCGTGCTGCAAGACACCCACCTCTTTACCGGCACGGTGATGGACAACATCCGCTACGGCCGGCTAGACGCAACGGATGAAGAGTGCATTGCCGCGGCGCAGCTTGCCAACGCAGACGGGTTCATTACCCGTCTGCCGGAGGGGTATTCTACCATGCTCACCGGCGACGGTGCCAACCTCTCCCAGGGCCAGCGGCAGCTCATTGCCATTGCCCGGGCGGCGGTGGCCGATCCCCCGGTGCTGATTCTGGACGAAGCCACGTCCTCCATCGACACCCGCACAGAATCGCTGGTGCAGCAGGGCATGGACGGATTGATGTATGGCCGCACCACGTTCGTCATCGCCCACCGCCTGTCCACCGTCCGCAATGCGGACTGCATCATGGTGCTTGAGCAGGGGCACATCATCGAGCGCGGCACCCACGACGAACTGATTGCCGAAAAGGGCCGGTATTACCAGCTCTACACCGGCATGAAAGCGGGATAAACACAAGACTACACCCCACATTTTCTTTCGGTCTTGCCGAAAGAAAACGTGCCGTGCACGGTACAAAAGAAAGGCGCTTCCAGTTTGTCTGCGGCAAATTTTTGGTGCATCCAGTAAACGTGAAAGTGCTTGGTTGCGCCAGTCCGGGGTGGAAAACTGTATTGCCTTAAGCGTCTAAAACGCTTGCGCTTACCTTGATTTCCGGGGTAGTGCGTAGCGCAGCGGAACGCGCAGGACAAATGATAGAGGCCTTTCAGATTTGCACCATAGGTTTCTGCCAGACTTTCCGCGAGACGCAGGCAGAGCGTTGGCTGACCATCGCACCCCACCGCGCGTTCTCCTAACACGAGGTCCCTGCAAAAAAATCGCTCATTGTTTTTACAGTGGGCGATTTTCTTTGTGGGATGCGTCCAAGCGGCTTTTTCTTACACCGTGGCGGCAATGTAATTTGCGGATGCTTCGCATGCGTAAATTGCGCCGCTTCCTCGAAACAGACTCGCTTTATCCGCCACAGGCGGCGCTTCGTCTGTTTCCACCATGCAAGGCGCAGAAGGTGAATTGCTGCGAAGCAGCAAGAGAAGCCACTCCGGGGTGTTCTTTTTCGGCAAGACGAAAAAGAATGCGCCTTGCAGTTCTTTGCGGCCAGCAGGCCGTAGCTTTTCCTCCCGCGCAGCCGCGCGGGGTCTTGCGGATCTCCTTTTCTTTTCATCAAAAATCTGCTATGATAGCCCATATCGAGTGCTTTTCCGCCCACGGCGAAAAATTGGAGAGGTGTTTTGTTCATGTATGACGAACTGACAGAAGTGGACATTCAGAAAATGCAGCAGGAAATCGACCAGCGGCTGCGGGATCGCCCGCAGCTGATTGAGGACGTGCAGACAGCGCGGGCCTTCGGTGATCTGAGTGAAAACTACGAATATAAGTGTGCCAAGCAGGCCAAAAACCGCAACGACAGCCGCATTCGCTACCTCCAGCAGATGATTCGCACGGCCAAGGTCATTAAGGCGGCTCCGGCAGACGAAAACACGGTGGGGCTTTTCGACAAAGTGACCATCTACAATGAGCTTTTGAAAAAAGAGATGGTCATTGAGATCGTCACGACACTCCGTCAGGACGCCACCAAGGGCTATATCAGTAAGGAATCCCCGGTGGGCAAGGCGGTTCTGGGTCATAAAACCGGAGATCGCATTGAGGTGGTTGTCTCCCCTCAGATGAAATACACGCTGGAAATCCGCGCCATTGAAAAAGGGACGGACGATACGTCTCTTGACATCAACCGCTATTAAATTGCGGCAGGAGGACCGTTATGGACACAGCAATGCCCGCAAAAACTGAACGAAATGCCGGTTTGGATCTGCTGCGCATGGTGAGCATGCTGCTGGTGGTCATTCTGCATCTGCTGGGGCGAGGCGGCGTTTTGGCGGCGATTCAGCCGTTTACCGCGACCTACAAGCTTGCGTGGCTGCTGGAATCCGCTGCTTACTGCGCCGTGGATTGTTACGCCCTGCTGACGGGTTATCTGCTCCTCCGCTCCCGCTGCCGTCCCGGCAGCCTCATCGGCCTTTGGATGCAGGTATTCTGCTACTCTGCGGGCATTACCGCCCTGTTCGCCATTTTCCGTCAGTCGGTCAGTCTCGGCCGCTTTTTGCAGGCGTGTCTGCCGGTGAGTTTTACGCAGTACTGGTACTTCACGGCATATTTCGCCGTTTACTGTCTGGCCCCGTTTTTTAACCGTCTGCTCCTAAGTCTTTCCCAGAGTGCCTGGAAGCGCCTTTTGGTGACGCTTTTTCTTCTGCTATCCGTGCTGCCCACGCTTCTGGGTGCCGATCCCTTTGTGACCAACGCAGGCTACAGCTTTCTCTGGCTTTCCGCACTGTATGCCCTGGGCGCCTATCTTCGGGAGTACCCGCCCAAAGCCCGGCGCAGCACCGTCTGGCTGGGCGGTTATGCCGCGTGCATCCTGCTTTTGACGGGCTTTCGGTTTGTGGTGGAAAAAATTGAATTTGCCCGCACGGGAGCTGTCGGGCATGGCGGCTGGCTTTTGAGTTACCCGTCCCCCGTGGTACTGACTGCCGCCGTTTGCCTGTTTCAGTTCTGCCGCGAGTTGAAGCTCACATCCCGCCCCGTCCGGGCGGTCATCGGCTTTTTTGCCCCGGTGTCCTTCGGCGTTTACCTGCTGCACGCCCAGCCCTTTGTCTTTCACCGGATTCTGGACGGGGCGTTGGTGCCGCTTTTAACGCTGCCTGCGTGGCAGTTTGCCCTGGTCGTTCTCGGACTCGCGCTGGCGATCTTTGTTGCAGGCTGTCTGGTAGATTGGGTTCGTGTGCTGGTTTTTCGGATTCTTTGCCTCCCAAAGCTGGCGGCATATCTGGGTGAAAAGCTGGAACGCCACCTGCCCCAAATCTAAACGATGGGAACGGGCCAGAAATTTTTTCCTACCTCACCGACCCGATTCGTTATCTTTAACAAAATCTGAACACAACATGGTTCCTTTTTCTACGTGCATTTTCCCGAAATGCATTTTCTTCGACGAAAACTGACAGCTTTTTTCGCAGGTCTTGTGTATGATGATCTTGCTCAAAAAAAACAAGATCTTGTGTGACTTACGAAAGGGGCTACTCAAAATGCGGAATATCTCTAAGGAATACCTGTTGCTGTTCAATACGCTGACCGATGCCGAGAATGCGCTGGCACAGCTTTATACAGCTTTGGTTTCTGCCCAGCGGCAGGCGGAGGATCTGTACTTATCCGAGCCGGATGACGAGAACCGGCGGGCAGGTTGAGGGGACGCGGTTTCAGCTTATTTTACATTGTGATTTTCAAAAGCCTGTGCTAAACTGAAAAAGGATGTGGGCCCGCCTGCATGGCGGGCCCATCGTTTTTATCGAATTTGGGGAGGTTTCTCTATGAAAACAGCCCTCTATCTTGACTGCTGCATCCGCGCCCGCCAATCCAGGACTCGGGAGGTGAGCGATGCGTTTTTCTCCGCTTTGAGTGGGGAATACCACGTCATACGCCTGGATTTAACCCGAGAAAATTTGCAGCCTTTGATGGGAAAGCGGTTTGAGCAGCGGGAGTCGCTGATTAAAAACGGCAACCTGTCCGATTCCTGCTTTGCCCGCGCCCACCAGTTTGCCGGGGCAGATCTGGTGATTATTGCCGCGCCGTTCTGGGATTTAAGCTTTCCGGCGCTTTTAAAGCTCTATTTTGAGGATATTTCCGTGGAGGGCATCACGTTTCGAGAGACTGCCACGGGCCATCAGGGACTCTGTCGGGGGACGCATCTGGTCTTTTTGACGACACGGGGCGGTTTGTACGCTCCCGGCGATCCCATGGAACAGGGCACGCCGTATCTTGCGGCACTGCAGAAGTTTTACGGGTTTGACAGCTTTTCGTGTATTGCCGCCGACGGTTTGGACGTGCAGGGCTATGACGGGACAGGGGCTCTGCATCGCGCCTGCGCACAGGCGGCCGAGCTTGCCAAAACACTTTGATTTTCAACCGGAGGTTTTCCTATGCGTTTAGAGGGTGCGATTTTTGATATGGACGGAACACTGCTGGACTCCACCGATGTCTGGCAGAATCTTGGCTCCGATCTTCTGCGGGAGCTGGGGAAGGAACCGGAAGAAGGCTTGACCGAAAAGCTTCTGCCGCTGGGATTGCACGGCTCCGCCGCATACTGCCGAGAACATTACGGCCTGACGCAGAGTGAAGATGAGCTGGTCTCCCTAACCAATGCGCAAGTGGATCACTTTTACCGGGAGGAAGTTCAGCCCAAGCCGGGTGTGGACAAGTTTCTCTCCATTTTAAAAATGCAGGGCGTGTGGATGTATGTGGCCACGGCCACAGATCGGACGCAGGCGGAGGCGGCGCTTCGCCGCACCGGCCTTTGGGACTATTTCCGGGGCATCATGACCTGCACGGAGGTAGGGGATAGCAAGTGCAGTCCCTTGATCTATGAAAAGTGCTTGACGCGCCTGCGGTGCGTCAAGCCCCAGTGCGTGGTGTTTGAAGATTCTCTTCACGCCATCCGGACAGCCAAGAATGCGGGATTTCGGGTTGCCGCCGTATACGACGCCGCATCCGACGGGGATCAAGACACCATTCGTGCCCTTGCCGACTACTACATTCGCTCCTACGACGAATTTCTGTCCGCGGACGGAGAATAAACACACAAAGGACGGCTGCAATAGCAGCCGTCCTTTTCATTGCATTATTGCCCGCAGGTTACCCCTTCTCGTTGACTTTCTGATCCATGACCGCCTTGTCCACGCAGAAAAACGTGAATTCCCCGGTGGCCAGAAGCTTGCCGCTCTCGGAGGTAATATCCACCGTCGTTAGGCAGGTTGCCTTTCCCCGATGGCGCACCGTGGCGGTGGCGTAGACCGTACCCTCGCCCTGGTTGCGCAGAAAATGGAGGGAGCTGGTCTGGGTCACATAGAATCGCCCGTCAGTATGAGCCGCGGCGCCGGTGGCATTGTCCGCCAGCGTATAAATGGCGCCGCCGTGAAGCAGGCCGTAAGGGTTCTTGCTCTCCGGCCGAATCGTCAAGCGGAAAACCGCCCGGTCTTTTTCCACAGAATCCAGTTCGATATGGTTGTAGTGCATAAAAGCGTTGTGCGCTGTCCGGTCTGCCGCCAGTTGTTCCAATTCGTTCATTGTGTTTTTCCCCTGCCTTTTTATTTCAAACAAACGTAGTTTACCATGAATTTATTTTTTTTTCCACATTGATTCAATTTGCGGTTGACAAATAAAAGCATCTGCGTATAATGAACACATGAACAGTTATTCATTTGTTCAGACAAAGGAGGTTCTTCCATGGAGGATCAATACAACGTGGATTGCTGTGACTTTATCCACGCCCACGAGGACATTGTGAAAAAGGTGCAGCAGGAAATGCCGGGGGAGGACGCCCTGTACGACCTAACGGAGCTGTTCCGGATTTTCGGTGACTCCACTCGGGTGCGCATTTTGTATGTACTTTTTGAATCGGAAATGTGCGTGTGCGACATTGCTCAGCTTCTGGGCATGACCCAGTCCGCCATCTCCCATCAGCTCCGGGCACTGAAGAGCGCCCGTCTGGTAAAGTCCCGCCGGGAAGGCAAAACCGTTTTTTACTCTCTCGCAGACAGCCATGTTCAAACCATTATCGATCAAGGGCTGGAACACGTTTCCGAGTGAAACAAAGAAAAACATTTTCTATTTTAGGAGGAAATTCCCGTGAAAAAGCGTTTTAAACTGACGGATCTGGACTGCGCCAACTGCGCCGCCAAGATGGAAACCGCCATCAAAAAGCTGCCCGGCGTGAACGATGCCGCCGTCAATTTCATGGCTCAAAAGCTCACTGTGGATGCGGACGATGCCCGTTTTGATGACATTATGGGACAGATCGTGGCAGTATGCAAAAAGATTGAGCCCGACTGCGTCATCAATCTGTAAGGGAACGGGGGGAAAATCGGATGTCCAAACTCTCTAAAAACGAGCAGAAAATGCTCTGGCGCATTTTAATTGCAGCCGCTTTGCTGATTGCGGTTCGTCTGGCGGTGGCCTTTTGGGTGCCGGATTCCGCCACATCTCTGGTAGTTACGCTGGCCTACCTTGTCCCCTATGCCGTCATCGGCTGGGACGTCATGTGGCGTGCCATCCGTAACATCGCCCATGGGCAGGTATTTGACGAAAACTTTCTGATGGCGCTGGCCACCGTGGGCGCTTTTGCCACCGGCGAGTATGCCGAGGCCGTGTTTGTCATGCTCTTCTATCAAGTGGGCGAGCTGTTTCAAGATTACGCCGTGGGCAAATCCCGCGCCTCAATTTCCGCATTGATGGACATTCGCCCGGACTATGCCAATGTGGAAAAGGACGGCGTCCTAACGGAAACAGACCCAGAGGAAGTCACCGTGGGCGACATCATTGTGGTGAAGCCCGGTGAGCGAATTCCGCTAGACGGTGTCATTGTAGAGGGAGCCTCCGCTTTGGATACCGCTGCTCTCACCGGCGAGTCGGCTCCCAGAGATGTGAAAGCCGGGGACGATATTTTGAGCGGCTGCGTCAACCAGACGGGACTTCTGCGCATCCGCGTAGCAAAGCCCTACGGCGAATCCACCGTGGCGAGAATTTTGGATTTGGTGGAAAACGCCAGCGAGAAAAAAGCCGCCAGCGAGAACTTCATCACCAAGTTCGCCCGGTACTACACCCCCTGCGTGGTGCTTGCCGCCGTGGCACTGGCGTTTATTCCGCCCATCTTTGTGGGCGATTTTACTGACTGGTTCCACCGGGCACTGATCTTCTTAGTCATTTCCTGCCCCTGCGCACTGGTGATTTCCGTGCCGCTGAGCTTTTTCGGCGGCATCGGCGGTGCCTCCAAGTGCGGCATTCTGGTGAAGGGCAGCAGCTACTTAGAGCAGCTTGCCAAAACCTCCACCGTGGTCTTTGACAAGACCGGCACACTGACGAAGGGCACCTTCTCCGTCACAGCCGTTCATCCCGAAGAAGGGTACACGGCCACCCAGCTGCTCACCTCCGCCGCACTGGCGGAGAGCTACTCCGACCACCCGATTTCCCTCTCCCTGAAGGGTGCCTGCAAGGAACCGCTGGATCCTTCCCGCGTCACAGACGTGGAAGAAATTGCCGGACACGGCGTCCGGGCAAAGATCGACGGCCGGGAAGTGTGCGTGGGCAACAGCCGGCTTATGGAGCGGGAAAGCGTAAAATGGCTGCCCTGCGAAAAGCCCGGCACCATTGTCCATGTCACCATCGGCGGCTTTTACGCCGGGCACATTGTCATCTCCGACGAGGTCAAGCCCGACGCCGCAGCAGCGATTGCCGATCTGAAGGCAAACGGCGTGAAAAAAGTTGTCATGCTCACCGGTGACACGAAGGAAGTGGCCGCATCGGTTGCCCAGACGCTGGGCGTGGACGAATTTCATGCGGAGCTGCTGCCGGCAGATAAGGTTGACCTTGCGGAAAAGCTGCTGGCCGGTAAGCCGGACGGCACGAATCTCGCCTTTGTGGGCGACGGCATCAACGATGCGCCGGTGCTGACCCGGGCAGACATCGGCATCGCCATGGGCGCCATGGGCGCCGACGCCGCCATCGAGGCGGCAGATATTGTGCTGATGGACGATCAGCCCTCCAAGATTGCAACGGCGATGCGGATTTCCCGCAAGACGCTGCGGATCGTCTACCAGAATATTGTCTTTGCCCTGGGCGTCAAGGCCGTTGTCCTGGTGCTAGGTGCGCTGGGCATGGCCAACATGTGGCTGGCCGTATTTGCTGACGTGGGCGTGGCGTTTATCGCTATTCTCAATGCCACCCGCGCACTGCGGGTGAAGGAATTCCGCTGATGGAAAGGGCTCTTGGTTTCGCTGTTCTGGCGGCGTTCTACATCATTTATTTCGGCAAGCTCATTGCCCAGCGCCGTCGGGGAATCCGCACGCATCAGATCGGTAAGGGGCAAAAGCCACGCTCCGTCATGGCCGTGGAAAAACTGTTGAGCTTTTCCACCTGTGCCGTCACAGTCGTGGAAATTATCTGCCTGATTTTCTGCCGTGGCACCGACAGCCTGGGGCTTTTGATCCTCGGTGCCGTTCTTGGAATCGCGGGTGATACGGTTTTTGCCGTTTCGGTCTATACCATGCGGGACAGCTGGCGCGCCGGCATTCCAGCGGAGGACCGCACACAGCTTGTAACCACCGGCATCTATTGCTTTAGCCGCAACCCGGCTTTTCTGGGGTTTGACCTAACCTATCTTAGCATTCTGGTTTTGTGCTTCCACCCGGTACTTCTTCTGTTCACAATGCTTGCCATTGTTTCTCTGCATCTGCAGATTTTGCAGGAGGAGATCTTTTTGACAGGGGTTTTTGACGACTCCTATCGGATTTACTGCCGAAAAACGGGGCGGTATCTGGGCTGCAAGCGCATCTGAATGAAAAAAGTGCGTCCTTTCAAGGACGCACTTTTTCTATATTTTTGATTATTCCTCGACGTCTTTCAGCTTGTCGGCAAAGGGAGTGGCGGTGGAGGAAGCCACCGGGGCCTCCGCCGCAAACAGCTCCACATTGACAGCGCTGTCCCGCACGGGGGTAATGGTGCCCGCGCCAGCCACGCAACCGCCGGGGCAAGCCATGCCCTCCAGCAGGTAGCCCTCGCGCTTTCCGGCCTTGGCCATCAGCAGCATCTTCCGGCACTCCCGAAGTCCGTCGGCGTGCTCCATATGCACCCTGCGTTCCGGTTCCAGATGCCCGATCGCTTCGGCCACCGCCGCGGCCACACCGCCGCTGACCGCAAAGCCGCGGCCCATAGCCGTGCCGTCGTCCATTCCGTCGGCGGGATCGGCTTCGATCTTGGAAAAGTCAATGTCCTTGGCGTCAAACATGCCCTGCAATTCCTCAAACGTGAGCACATAGTCCACATCGGACCGGACGGATTTTCGGTTGGCCTCCAGCTTTTTCGCGGCGCAGGGCCCGATAAAGCAGATACGGGCGTCCGGGTGCTCTTTTTTGACCATGCGGGCCGTAATGACCATGGGCGTCAGTGCCATGGAGATATAGTCCTTGAAATCCGGGAACAGCTTTTTCGCCATGACCGACCACGCCGGGCAGCAGGAGGTGCCCATCCAGGGCTGCTTCCCCGGCACATTCTCCAGAAAGTCCTTTGCCTCTTCGATGGTGCACAGGTCCGCGCCGATGGCAACCTCCACCACGTCGGCAAAGCCCAGCGTCCGCATGGCCGCTTTCAGTCTGGCCGGCGTCGCTTCTTTTCCAAACTGGCCCACAAAGGCGGGTGCCACGCAGGCGATGACTTTGTTGCCACGCTTAATGGAGTTGATGATCTGAAAAATCTGGCTCTTGTCCGCAATGGCGGCAAAGGGGCAGTTCACCAGGCACATGCCGCAGGAGACGCACTTATTGTAGTTGATTTTGGCGTGGCCGTGCTCATCGGACTCGATGGCATCCATGCCGCAGGCGGCGGCGCAGGGCCGCTCGATCTTGGTGATGGCATGGTAGGGGCACTGGTTGGCGCACTTGCCGCACTTGATGCACTTATCCTGGTCGATCACGCTGTGATGGTCCTTATCCACGGAAATCGCGCCCTTGGGACAGACATTCATGCAGGGATGGGAAATGCAGCCCTGGCAGGCATTGGTAACCCAGACCTGCTTGGGTGGACAGGCGTTGCAGGCAAAGGTGATAATGTTGACCAGCGGTTCCTCAAAAAACTTGTCGTCTGCGGCAGCAGCGGCGTCAATGCCGTAGCTGGCCGGAGCGCGGACATCCACGGGCTGCAGCGGCAGTCCGCAGGCAAGGCGCACGCGTTCTTGTACGATGGCTCGTTCCAGAAAAACGTCGTGGCGGTGCTTGGCCACCTCGCCGGGCACGATTTTATAAGGAATCAGATCCACGCGGGAATAGTCACCGCCCTCGTAGGCGATTCTGGCTACTTCGGTAAATACGTTGCGGCGAATGTCGTCCACCGCGCTGTGTACTCCTCGCATCTTGTTCTCTCCTTCATAAAACGCATATTTGCGTTAGCAGTTCCTTCTTTTAGAATCAATTCGCGTACTCATTATAATAAAGCCCTTTCATGTTTGCAAGAAAAGGTTCTGTCAAATTGTCCGATTTATGGAAACTGCCCTCTTTTTTTCGGTGTTTTTGGCCTAATTTGTTGGACTTCCCCGTCTTTCCGACAGAAATGTGCGAAACGGGCTGCCAAAAGGCAGCCCGTTTCGTTTAGAGAGAGAAAAAAAGAAGAAGAAAATGAAAAAGCGATTCGCAAATCAGTCGCTCCCAAAAGGAGGGGATCGCGGGTCCCTCGGGTTTGCACCCCCGGAGGATGATTATAAAATACCGCCGGTTTCTATAACGAATCTTAAAAAATGGTAGAATTTTTTAAATTTTTTCTTCTGTCTTGGGATTTTTCCTTTCCTATTTTCCTTAAGCTTGCTTTAAGATAGGGCCTTTATAATGTACAACGCGTGAAAATAGGGCGGATTCTGTCTTTTGCACCGCCCTTAAAGGAGGATGTTCGTGTGATTGAAGTGAAAAACCTGGTAAAGCGATACGGCGACCACAACGCGGTGGATCATCTGAGCTTTACGGTGGGCGACGGCCAGATTTTCGGCTTTCTGGGGCCCAACGGTGCCGGCAAGTCCACCACGATGAATATGATGACCGGTTATCTCGCCGCCACAGAGGGCGACGTGATTGTGGAGGGTCACAACGTACTGGACGACCCCGAGGGTGCTAAGAAGTGCATCGGCTACCTGCCGGAGATTCCGCCGCTGTATCCCGATATGACGGTGATGGAATATCTGCGCTTTTGCGCAGAGCTGAAAAAGATCGACAAGGACGACCGGGAAAATCAGATTGGTAAAGCCATTGCCCTAACCCATCTGGAGGACATGGTCAACCGTCTGATTAAAAACCTGTCCAAGGGCTACCGCCAGCGCGTGGGTCTGGCACAGGCCATTCTGGGCTTCCCGAAGATTATCATTCTCGACGAGCCCACCGTGGGTCTGGACCCCAAGCAGGTGGTGGAAATCCGTGCTTTGATCCGCCATCTGGCGGAGGAGCACACGGTCATTATCTCCTCCCATATTCTCTCTGAAATCCGCGCCGTGTGCGACCACGTTCTGATTATCCGCAAGGGCAAGTTCGTTGCCTGCGACACCCCGGAAAATCTGGAGGAAATGCTCTCCTCCAGCGACCAGATGGAGCTTCTGGCCAAGGGCAGCGAGGAAACGGTGGAGCAGATTCTGATGACGGTGGACGGCATTCAGCGCCACACGTTCACGGAACATACCGACGACACCGTCCGCATGACGCTGGCCACCTCCGGCGATCTGCGGGAGGCGCTGTTCTTTGCCTTTGCAAAGGCAAACTGCCCGCTGCTGGAAATCAAGCCTCGAATGGCTTCCTTGGAAGACGTGTTCCTGGATCTGACGGACGACGATGACGCCGTGGCCGCAGAGGCCGCCAAGCTCCTAAAGCGGGAGCCTGCCGCGGAGGAAATTCCCGCGCAGGAAGTCCCTGCCGCAGAGGAAACCGAGAAGAAGGAGGGGAAATCCGATGAAAGCAATTTATAAGCGGGAGGTCAGCTCCTATTTCAACTCCATGATCGGCTGGCTGTTTATTGCCATTTTGACCGTGTTTATCGGCATCTATTTCATGGCCTACAACCTGTTCGGCGGCAAGCCGTACTTCTCCGACGCGCTGAGCGCTACATTGTTTGTGTTTATGGTCATCATTCCCATTCTGACCATGCGCTCCATGGCAGAGGAACGCCGCTCCAAGACGGATCAGCTGCTGCTGACGTCTCCAGCCTCCATCGGCTCTGTCATTCTGGGCAAGTATTTTGCCCTGCTGACGGTTTTTCTGGTGCCCGTGGCTGTCTCCTGCCTGTGCCCCATCATCATCAAGCTTAACGGCACGGCCTATTTGAAAGCGGACTATGCCACCATTTTTGCATTCTTCCTGCTTGGCGCGGTGGAAATTGCCGTGGGTCTGCTGCTCTCCTCTCTGACGGAAAGCCAGATCATTGCCGCCGTCTCCACCTTCGGTATTTTGCTGGTGATGTATCTTTGGAACGGTCTTGTGGGCTATCTGCCCACCACCGCCGTGGGTTCTCTGGTGGGTCTGATCATTGTAGTGGTTGTGATCTGCTTCCTTTTGAATCTGCTGGCCAGCGACTGGAAAATCACCGGCACCGTGGGCGCTTTCGCCGTGGCGATCATCGTGGGACTTTACCTGCGGGATTCCTCCAAGTTTGAAAGCCTGCTGCCCAATGCGCTGGGCAAATTTTCCCTGCTGAATGCCTTTGACTCTTTCGCCTCCGATCATGTATTTGACCTCTCCGGCATGTTGCTGTACCTTTCGCTGATCGCCCTTCTGTTGTTCCTGACCAATCAGGTGCTGCAGAAGCGCCGCTGGAACTGAGGAGGGAGTCGAAATGTCTATTTTTAAGAAACAGTCTGCCGGGGAAGCACCGGCTCAGAAGAAGGAAGCCCTGGCTCCCATTAGCGCAGAGGCCAAAAAGCGCAATTCTCGCCGTGGCGCCTTTTCCGCGGGCATGACCGTGCTGGCTGTGGTGGGCGTGATTGTGTTCAATCTGCTGATTGCCCAGCTGCCCGATACCGCCACGCAGTTCGACATGACCAACAGCAAGATTTACAACATCACGGACACCACCGTAAAGTATCTGGCGGACGTGAACGATGATCTGGTCATTCATGTTCTGGCGGATAAGGATTCCATGGATTCCCGCATTGTGCGCTTTTTGAGCAAGTATGAGGATCTTTCGGATCATGTGAGCGTGGAGTACACCAACCCCACCGTCTATCCCTCCGTTTTGACCAAGTACAACTGCGACACCAACACCATCGTTGTCACCTGCGATGCAACCGGCCGTCAGGAGACCATCTCCATTGACGACATCATTGGCTATGACCAGATGGCCTATTACTATTACAATCAGTACACCGAAACAAACTTCGACGCCGAGGGGCTTTTGACCTCCGCCATCGACAGCGTGCTGACCAACTCCAGCCGCAAGGCCTACGAGACGACCGGTCACGAGGAGACGGCCATGCCCATCTCCGTTACGGAACTAATGAAAAAGGTCCACATCTCCGATTCCAGCGTCAACCTGTTGACGGACGGCGGAATTCCCGATGACTGCGACCTGCTGATCTTCAACGATCCCACCCGGGATCTGGCAGACGACGAGCTTTCCATGGTTCTGGATTTTCTGTCCAAGGGCGGTCAAGTGGTTTACAACATGGCCGGCCAGAATTTGAGCCTGCCAAACTTTGAAAAACTGTGCGCCACCTACGGCATGACCGTGGCAGACGGTATGATTGCCGACCCCCAGCGCTCCTATCAGAATAACCCCTATCTGATCTTCCCGACGGTGGACAACAACGTGGACGCCGCCTCCGGCGTGTTCAGCGATTCCACGCTGCTCTTTTACGCCTCCCGCGGTATGACCGTGGGTACTCCGGCCCGGGATTCCATTACGGTGAAGCCTTTCCTGTCCACATCTGAATCCGGCATCGCCGTGGTGGATGAGGCCAATCAAGCCACCGGCACCTACGCCCTCGCCGCCGTTGCCACGGAGGCTATCGACGACAGTATGACTGCCCGCCTCACGGTTTACGGCTCGGACTCTCTGGTGAATTCCAACATCTTGCAGTCCTTCACCAACGTGTCCAACACGGATCTCTTTATGTCCTCCATCACCTGCGGCTTTGGGGACATCTCTTCCATCAACATCGATCCCGTGAGCCTGTCCGATCCCACGAACACCATTACCACCGGCGGCATCTGGGCGGTTCTGTTCATTTTCGTCATTCCTGTTGCGGCTCTGGTTGTCGGCTTTGTCCGCTGGATGCGCCGCCGCAAGCTGTAAGGACGGGAGGTTTTCCATGAACGCATCGCAAAAAAAGGCTCTGGGCATTCTGGGCGGCATTGTTGTCGTGCTGGCTGTCCTTCTGATTGTCGTCATTTCAATCAATAAGCGCCACGACGCCGCGGCAGCGGAAGCTGCATCCTCCGCTGCAGACGCGGTGACGGATTCCGGCGTTTCCTACAAGGCGCTGACCTATACCAATTCCACGGCCACACTGTCCTTTGCCGTGGACGAAAATGGGGAATGGTATTGGGCGGATGACCCCGAGTTCCCACTGAACAGCGACTATATCACCAAAATTCTCAATACCATCACCGGTCTGACGCCTCATCAGACCATTACGGACGGCGACACGCTGGACGCATACGGCCTTTCCGAACCTGCCGAAACGCTGACCGCCACGGCAGAGGACGGCTCCACCACCACCTTTGCTCTGGGTGACGCCGTGGTGGGCGATTCCGGCTCCTATTACATGATGATGAACGACGATGAGGCCACCGTCTATGTCATCACGGACTCCCTGTACACGGAGTTGGCCACCGGCATTTACGAAATGATGACGCTGCCCACGCTGCCCGTTCTGACAGAAGATCGTCTTTCCTCCATCACCGTCACCGGCGCCGTGGAAACCATGGCCACCGCCATCGTGGCGGAAAGCGGCGACGCCGCTTCCAGTGCGGACACCAGCGCTGATTCCACTCCCTCCGTCTCCTGGCGCTCTGAAGGCGCCAACGTCACGGACTACATGGCGGATCTGGTCAGCGCCGTCTCCGCCCCGACTCTGGCCAAGTGCGAGGATTACAAACCCACTGGCGCGGCAGCAGCTTTGTGCGGGTTTGACGCCCCTGCCGCCGTTCTCACCGTGAATTACCTCACAGACACCGGGAAGGACGCGACCTACACGCTGTCCATTGGCGGCACCACCACCGACGGCTCCAGCCGGTATGTACGCCTGGACGGCGATACCACGATTTACTCCATGCCCTCCGACGCTTTGGCCACCATTTTGTCCGTAGCCGCAAGCGGTTTGCAGGCATAAGCTCAATTTTATTGTAATTTTAAGAAAACCCTGCTATCATCAGGTGGAAGGCAAGAAGTTGCCTTCCACCTGATTTGTTTTTCCGCAGAGACATCTGCGAATCCGATGAAATGAGGGAATACCGATGCGTGTTTTGGTTGTTGAGGACGAGGTGCGCCTTGCCGCCACGCTGCAGGACCTGCTGGAGCTGAACGGCTACACCGCCGACGTCTGCCATGACGGCGAGGCCGGGCTGGACAATGCCCTTTCCTCCATATACGATGTGATTTTGCTGGACGTGATGCTTCCCAAGCTGGACGGCTTCACGGTGTTGCGCCGTCTCCGGGCGGAGGGAAACTCCACGCCGGTTTTGATGCTGACGGCCAAATCTGAGACGGCAGACAAGGTAACGGGGCTGGATTCCGGCGCCGATTACTACCTGACCAAGCCCTTTGAGCCCAAGGAGCTGCTGGCCTGCGTCCGGGCGCTGACACGCCGTTCGCCGGAACTGCGGGAAACCGATGCGGTGACCTGCGGGGATCTCCGGCTGGAGCAAAGCTCGTTCACCCTTTCTTGCGGTGATAAATCCGTGCGGCTTTCCCGCAAGGAATTTGACATGCTGGAGCTGTTGATGCTGAACAAAACCCAGATCATTACCAAGGAAAAGCTTCTGGTCAAGGTCTGGGGCTACGAATCCGACGCGGAGGACAACAACGTGGAGGTCTATATCTCCTTTCTGCGCAGAAAGCTGGAGCATCTGCACTCTGCGGTGAAAATCAAGACCATTCGTATGGTGGGCTACTGCCTGGAATACTGACGCTTTCACGAAAAAGTGGGCTTTTTTGCGGAGAAGTTTTTCTGTCGTCTCGACGGAATTCGGTAAAACCCCAATGGGAAACGCCAGGGAAAGAAACGGAAAGAGAGGGGACGCCCTGTGATTAAAAAACTGCGCCTAAAATTTGTGGGCGTGTGCATGCTGCTGGTAACGGCTGTATTGGCGGTGGTGTTTCTCTCGGTTTACACCGCCTCGGAACACAACATTGAGCGCGCCAGCAAGGCCGTTTTGGAGCGGGTTATATACGAGGACAGCGTGGCTACGCTGCCCGGAGACGATACAAAACCCAGCTTTAGTCTGGGCACCGGCAAGGTTCAGCTGCCCTACTTCACCGTGCAGATCTGGAACGGCACCACCGCCTATATTACCGGCGGCAACTACGATGATCTGGAAAATACCGAGACGCTGTCTGCCATTTTACAAAGCTGCATGGATCAGTCCGCCGCAGTGGGCACCATTTCGGACTACGGTCTGCGGTATCTGCGCCAGGACAACGGTCTTTACACCCAGATTGCCTTTGTGGACACGTCTATGGAGCAAGCCACTCTCAAATCCATGATGGCCTCTTACCTTCAAATCGGCCTTGCGGCGCTCTTTTTGCTGCTGGGTGTCTCATTCCTGCTGAGCTACTGGGTCACAAAGCCCGTGGAAAAGGCGTGGACGCAGCAGCGCCAGTTTCTCTCCGACGCCTCCCACGAGCTAAAAACGCCGCTGACGGTCATCCTCTCCAATGCGGAGCTGATGGAATCTGCCCCTTTGCCGGGAAAGGCTGCCCGCTGGGCGGACAACATTTCCTCCGAGGCCAGCCGCATGAAAACGCTGGTGGAGGAAATGCTGACGCTGGCCCGGGCGGACAATATGGTTCGCACCTCGGTCTACTCGCAGGTCAGCCTTTCCGATGTAGCGGATGACTGTGCCCTCTCCTTTGAGCCGGTAGCCTTTGAGTCCGGAAAGCCTCTGGAATATGACATTCCCGAGGGAATTTGCGTCACCGGCGACGGGGAGAAACTCCGTCAGGTTCTCTCCGTCCTGCTGGACAACGCCATCAAATACGGCGCCGACGGTGCCACCATCCGTATGACACTCCAGCGGCAGGAAAAACACGCCCGGCTGCTGGTGGAAAATCGCAACGCCGCCGGCCCCATCCCTCCGGAGCAACTCTCCCGGCTGTTTGAACGGTTTTACCGGGCAGATGCCTCCCGGGGAGAGAAGTCCGGCTTTGGTCTGGGTCTACCCATCGCCGCCACCATTGCCGCAGAGCACAAGGGTACTCTGAAGGCCGAAAGCGACGACACTTCCACCCGGTTTATTCTGACGCTGCCTTTGAAAAAGTAACGAAATGCCTGCCGAAAAAGCTTTTTCGGCAGGCATTTCTGATAAAAACAGCGCATCCGGGGAGAGTACGCTTGCGCGCCGGACAGCGCAGTTTTTGCGTTGAAAGACACCCTTTTTACACTGGGAAGAACAAAATTCCCACGACAGCCGAGCACCCGATCCATACGATGGGGTGCCATTTTTTTGTCTTGGGAATCCACCGCGTCACCACCAGCAGTGCCGCTGCCAGAAGGACACCCCGCCAGCTGATGCTGCCGAGAATTCCCGCTCCGCCAGCGTTTAGCAGCGCCGTGGCGGCCACGCCCAGTCCCGACGCCGCGATTAGGCCCGTGGAGGCGGGGCGCAGGCAGCGGAAGGACGAGGTCACAAAGCGGTTATCCTTGAAGTTTCTCAAAAACACGGCAATGAGGATAATGATGAGGATCGACGGGGTCACCAGTCCCAGCGTGGCGATGACCGCCCCGGGAACACCGCCGGCAGTAAATCCCACATAGGTCGCCATGTTGACACCAATGGGGCCAGGTGTAGACTCGGACACCGCCACCATGTCGGCAAGCTGCGCGCGGGTAAACCACCCGGTGGTGTCCGCCATGCGGGAGAGAAATGGCAACGTGGCAAGTCCGCCGCCCACAGCCAGAAGTCCGGTCTTGAAAAATTCCCAGAAAAGGCGCAGGTAAATCATTTTGCCTCATCTCCCTTCGCGTTTCGACCCGCAAAGAGTTCAATCCCGATGCCAAGTCCCAGCGCCAAAAGCACAAAGATCGCGGGGGAGAGCTTCGTAAACAGCGCACCCGCCGTGACGACGAGGAAAATAGCCAGCGTCAGTTTTCCCTTGACCGCGCCTTTCCACAGCTTTAAAACCGCATTGAAAATCAGCACGCACACGCACACCCGGATGCCGGCAAACGCCTTGCGCACCACGGGCAAATCAGAAAAATTGGTGATCAGTCCCGCCAGCAGGGAAATGATGATTAAAGACGGAAACACCACGCCAAGCGTTGCCACAATGCCGCCTGCCACGCCCCGGGTCTTGTGCCCGATAAAGGTGGCGGTGTTCACCGCAATCACGCCCGGCGTACACTGGCCGATGGCAAAATAGTCCGCCAGTTCTTCCTCCGTGGCCCACTTCTTGTTTTCTACCACTTCCCGCTGCAAAATCGGCAGCATGGCATAACCGCCGCCAAACGTCATCACGCCGACCTTGGCAAATGTCCAGAATAGCTCCCAGAGCCCTGCCATTTCATCAACCCCTTTTTCTTTTTTTCTGCCCCCAGTATAGTTCACATTCTTTTATATTGAAAATATTTGTTTTATGTGTTATTGATATGATAATCATATTAATTAGGAGGGCGCATTATGGACATTCGACAGCTGCGGGATTTTACGGCGGTGGTGGATCACGGCACGGTGACGGCTGCGGCGCAGGCACTGCATCTTTCTCAGCCGCCTTTGAGTCAGCAGCTGAAAAATCTGGAGGAGGAACTGGGCTGCGCCCTGTTTGAGCGCAGCGGTCGCCGCCTTCAGCTGACGGAGGCGGGTCGTCTGCTCTATCCACGGGCCTGTGCCGTACTGGATCTGTGCTCGTCCGTGGAGGAGGAGCTGTCGGATTTCCGCTCCGGCGGCGCCGGAACGCTGCGGCTGGGGGTGGTCTCCTCCGTGGCGGGCACGGTGTTCCTATCCTGGCTGCAGGCGTTTCGGGCACTGCATCCCGCCGTGCATTTTGACGTGCGGGAGGGTAACACCTATCAGCTGCTGGCTGCCGTGCGGGATCGGCAATCCGAGCTTGCGTTTGTCCGCCGTCCGTTTTCCGCGCCGGATCTTGCCTGCGTTCCACTGGGGAAAAGCCCTCTTTGCGCCGTGGGGCAAAGCCAGTTTCTTCCGCAGAAGCAGGATTTTGTGACGCTTAACGATCTTTCGTCGGTGCCGCTGGTGCTTTACCGTCGGTGGGAGGGGCTGCTGCGGGACGCCTTTCGGGAGCAGTCGCTGCGCCCCCAGATTCTCTGCGTGGCCGATGATGCCCGGACGGTGGTTGCCATGGCGGAGGCCGGACTGGGCGCTGCCATTGTGCCGCGCTCCGTTTTGAAACCGGACGCTGCTTTGCCGGCTCTGCCGCTGGCGCAACCGGAATTTTCAAGCGAGGTGTGCGCCGTGTATCGCCGGGACGGCTATCTCTCTGCCGCAGCCAAACAGTTTTTGGAGACTGCCGAGGCCGCCGAGCGCTGACGGGCATATTCCTCTTTTGACGCGCATAGGTTTGTCCACGAGGTGATGACCATGAGCGCACCCACTTTCCGCCGCCGACTGCTGGCGCTGGCTGCCGCCGGTGCAACTCTCTGGGCTGCCGGTGTAACCGCCGGCAGCGAGACCCTTGGCTCCGCAGCCGCCGCCCTGCGCGCGGAAGTTCTTTCTCCCACCCACGCCCTGCGCTGGGAACTGGGCGACATCTGGGGCGGGGAAGATCTGTCTCCCGCAGCAGCCCTGACTATCGGCGAATCCCCGCTACTGCTTGCCGCTCGGGAGGATGTGGCGGCTCTGTGGTCCCGGGAAACGGTGGACGCGGCCTCTTCCGGCGCCGATTCCCAGCAGCCGGATACCGTGACGCAGCCCGTCACGGAAACCCCGCTGGAAACCGATCTGGACTTCACGGACAACGGCATTCCCGCCCGGACGCTGGTACCCTCCGGCACGGAGGGCTACACGGTGGCGGGCAAGGTCTACATCAGCAATTCCACAGACCATGTGCTTGCGGTGCAGGATTTGACGAAATCCTATGACGCTCGGCTGACGGATGAAGGCCCCCAGATTTTGATTCTCCACACCCACGGCAGCGAGTCCTACACGCCGCCAAAGGGAACGGACATCGTCTATTCCGGCAATCACCGCACCACCGACACCCGCTACAACGTGGTTCACGTGGGCGACGAGATGGCGCAGGTCTTTGCCGATGAGGGCATTTCCGTCATCCATGACCGCACGCTTTACGACTACCCGGATTACTCCGGTGCCTACGACCGATCCCTCTCCGCCATTCAAACCTACCTTGCCGAATATCACACCATCCACTTTATTCTGGATGTCCACCGGGATGCCATCGAGGACTCTGACGGCAACGAATACAAGGTGGTCTCCGTGGTTCCGGAGGAGGGTACCGCCGCCCAGATGACCATTGTGGTAGGCAGCGACGGCAGCGGCAAGGCCCATCCCAACTGGATGGAAAATCTGAAGCTTGGCGTGGCGCTTCAATCCAATTTGCTGACGTCCTATCCCTCGCTGATGCGCCCCATGCTGCTGCGCTCGTCCCGCTATAATCAGCACGCAACCACCGGGTCCCTTCTTGTAGAAGTGGGCGCCGCCGGCAATTCCCCGGATGAGGCTGTTCTGGCAGGGCGGCTGTTTGCCCGTCAGATGAGCGAGGTACTAAAAAGCCAGAGCAAATGACGGTCATGGGAACAGCGTTTTGTTGTAGTCTTTTACGAAAACCACCTGCGAATGTTTTGCAAATTTTTGCACAACTTCCAAAATTGCGCCTTAGGCCCTTTTTCCATCTTGACTTTCTGCCCAGACCCCTGTATGTTAAAAAGCATCCCGCACAACGTGCGGAGAGAGACGAAAGGAAGTGCGGTCATGATGCGTTTTATGAACAATACCTGCATGACTGCCGCAGCATCTGCTGCGGACACTTCCGCCTGCTCTGCAACCACGAACAACTCCATGCTGCTTCTGGACGCCGCTTTGCTGGCGTCCATTCTTTTTACCCTAATTACCCTGATTAGCCTGATTAGCCTGATTAGCCTGCTGGTACTGATTACCATTCTGGTAGTACTGCCCGCTGCA
The DNA here is from genome assembly GCA_022652815.1 of Oscillibacter sp. Lineage (GTDB taxonomy): Bacteria > Bacillota > Clostridia > Oscillospirales > Oscillospiraceae > Oscillibacter. The sequence continues at coordinate 115,452 of JALCRR010000002.1, read as the reverse complement.
TACTGTCTGAAAGCACGACCCGATCTGATCGCGTAACCGGATTTATTTTCGATACGACGAAGAGGGCCCTGTCTTTTGGACAGGGCCCTCTTCTTTTGTATAAACCACCGCAAGAAAAGAAAGAGGAGAAAAATCATGGAATTTATCAACTTTTTACTGGCAGTCAGTCCGATCGTACTGGTGCTGGTGGGCATTCTGGCATTCCGGAAACCGGCGATGAAGGTCGCACCTGTGGCCCTTGTCTGGACACTGCTGCTGGCCTTTACCTACTTCAATGTCGGCGGCCTCACGTTTAAGGACAACATTGCCGCCTATGACGTCCTGCTCTGGAAGGGCATCAAAGAAGGTCTGAAGATCGTGGCCATGGTCACGGGCGCCTTCGTCATCCTCAACACGCTGAAAAAGACCGGTGCCATCGACGACGTGAAAAACACCGTTGCCGCCATCAGCGGCTCTGACCGCCGGGTTCAGCTCATCATCGTGGGCATCATGGTTCCCATCTTCCTGGAAGGTGCCGCAGGCGCCGGCGCTCCGGCGGCCATTGTGGCTCCGTTCCTGGTGGCACTGGGCTTTGACCCCATCACGGCTATCGCCGTGGGCCTTTTGGGTGACGCAACCCCCTGTTCCTGGGGCGGCGCAGGCCTGACCACCATCACCGGCGGCGGCGCTCTGGTGGAAGCAGGTGTCTCTACTGTGGCGCTGAACTCTGCCATGGTGGGTCGGCTGCATATGTTCGGCGTGATGGTCATTCCGTTTCTGGCCGTTGCACTGGCCTTTGGCAAAAAGGGCTTCAAGGGCATCGTGCCCTACCTCTGCTATGCCGGCGTGACCACGGGCGCCGTCATGTTCGCGCTTTCCAACTTCGTCGGTGCAGAGGTCACCTCCATGGGCACCGGCTTGATCGCTATTCTTTTGAGCGTCCTGTTCGTCAAGTTTGTGCCCATCAAAACCCCCGACGAATTCCGCTACACCCCGCCCAAGGATGTCCAGCACAAGTACAGCGCATTCCGCGCTCTGTCTCCCTACATCTTCATGCTGGTGCTGCTGCCCGCCGTGCGTTACGGCGTGCCCGCCTTTGTGGAAAACGGTTTCGCCTTGATGTGCACCTTTGGCTATATCGTCTGGGTTGACGTGGTCATCTTCGTGTGCGGCATTCTGGGTGCCGTCATGCTGGGTGTGCGGTATCGGCAGTATATGGAAATCCTTGCCTCGACCCTTAAGAGCATTCTGCCGGTGCTGGTCACCATGGGTTCTCTTCTGGTGGTTTCCTACGTCATGCAGTCTGCCAACACAGGCATGATGTCTCTGATTGCCGGCGATATCGCCGCACTGGCTGGAATGGCCTATCCCGCCGCCGCTGTGCTGATCGGCTCCATGGGTTCCTTCATCACCGGCACCGGCCTTGGCTCCAACATCATGTTTGCCAACATGCACATGGAGGCTGCCGCCACGCTGGGCATGAACCCCATCACGGTCTTTGCCGGGCAGAACGCCGGCGCTTCTCTGGGCAACCTAATCTGCCCCAACAACACAGTCGCGGCCTGCGCCACGGTTGGTGAGGTGGGCAACGAGGCCGCCGTCATGAGAAAGACGCTCAAGGCCTTCGCCGTCATTCTGGTTCTCTATATGGCTCTGACCATGCTGTATACGCTGGTGATTTTCCCCAGCTTCGGCATGTAAACGGAAACTCTCCGTGCTCCCGCCCCTTTGGGCGGGGCACGGATTTCCGGCGCTCACGCGCCGTTTGTCCCTATTTTAATTGCTTATTTTATATTTGGAGGTATTTATGATGAAAACAAGAAAAGTTGGTGTGATCGGTCTGGGCCATGTGGGTGCCCATGTGGCATACTCTCTGGCCGTCCAGGGCATCTGCGATGAGCTGGTGCTGGTGGATATGAATTCCGAGAAGTGCAACAGCGAACGGCAGGATCTGGCTGACGCCGCAGCGTATCTGCCCCACCGCGTCACCGTCTCCATGGGCGATTTTGCAGATCTGGGCGACTGCGACGTGATCGTCAACAGCGTGGGCAAGATCGATCTGCTCCGCGGCACCCATGACCGTCTGACGGAGATGGATTTCACCATTCCCGCTGTCCGCAGTTACGTGGAAAAGGTGAAGGCCTCCGGCTTTAACGGCGTGCTGGTCAACATCACCAACCCCTGCGACATTGTGACGCGGGAGCTGGCACTGGGTCTGGGGCTGCCCAAGGGTCGCGTTTTTGGCACCGGCACCGGTCTGGACACCTCCCGCCTTTTGTCCGCACTGTCCCGCCAGACGGGCATCGACCACAAGTCCATCACCGCTTACATGATGGGGGAGCACGGCGCTTCCCAGTTTGCGCCCTGGTCCGCCGTGTCCTTCCGGGGCATGCCGCTGGACGAGTGGGCAAAGACCGACGAGCGCTTCCGCTTTGACCGGGAAGCGCTGAAAAAGGAATCCATCGGCGGCGGCTGGGTCACTTTTGCCGGCAAGTTCTGCACCGAGTACGGCATTGCCACCACGGCAGCCCGGATGGTACACATCGTCCTCCACGACGAAAAGGCCGTCATGCCCGCCTCTGCGGAGCTGAACGGCGAGTACGGCGAGAGTGGCCTCTTTATCGGCGTGCCCTGCGTCATCGGCAAGAACGGCGTGGAGCAGGTGGTGGAGCTGCCTCTGACCGAGAGTGAAAAAGTCGAGTTCCACCAGTGCTGCGAGGATGTCCGCCACAACATGGAGCATCTGAAGGAAATCTAATAACCACCGCGCGTTCCCCGGGCACAGGGTTCCCGCGAAAAAATCGCCCACTGTGAAAACAGTGGGCGATTTTCTTTGTGGGATGCGTCCAAGCGTCTCTCTTACACCGTGCACAGCGCATTTCACCCGCAAGGGGTATGCGATATCCGTAAGGTGCCAGAGCCGGCAACGGCCGCCCAATCTTTTCGCCACCGAAAAGAGAATGGGGGTCTTGAACTCCCCGCCGCCCACAGGCGGCATTCCTCGCGGCCAGATGGCCGCAATCTTGTCAGTCCTTGATGTATTCCCTTACCCGGTAGGTCGCGCCGATCTCATCCTCGCAGATGTGGCGGCAGGCCTCGATCTCCTCTTGGGGAATGGTGTCCACCACGGTCATCATGACCTCGGGGACATACTTGTGTACTTCTTTTGCAAATGCCTTCATGGCCTCGTAGGCGCCCTCCACCTGCGGATGGCATAGGGCGTTATACTTCTCGGCAGTGTCGTCATTGAGGGAAATGCTCACCTTGTCAAACCGACCCTCATAATCCGGGCAAATGTCCCGCCCGTTGATGAGACAGCCGGTGCCGTTGGTGTCCATGCGGATAAAGGGGCGCTTGCCGTGGGCGTGAAGCTGATCGATGACCCAGCAGATGTCGTCGATGCGGTAGCTGGGCTCGCCAAAGCCGCAGAACACCAGCTGTCCGTATTGGGAGAGGTCCCGGCTTTCAATGGATTCCAGAATCTCCTCTCTGGTCGGCTCCCGCTTTAACCACAGGTTGTGGGTATAAATGCTGCCGCCGCTGCTCTGGTTGTGGCGCAGGCAAAATTCGCAGTTATAATCGCAGCGGTTGGTGGTATTGACATACAGATTGCCGCCGTATTCATAGGTAATCGTAAAACCTTTTTCCATGGTAATTTCTCCTCGTAGAATTCTCTTTTATATGCTTTAATAATTCACGATCTCCGCGCCGAAGGGCATCTCCTCGGATGAGAAATAGCTCTCGTCCTCTTGACGCAAAGACTGGTAGGTTGTGTCTGCCTGCCCGGTTTGGACACGCAGGGACGGCACGACCGCAGACACATAGAGCCAACCTGTCAAAATAACCAGGCCCAGCAGAAAACAGATATTTTGTTTTCGCATCGGCTCCTCCTGTCTTCTCGCCGCCCTTCACACGCCAAAAAGCGCCTGCGCATTTTGGCGGGTCTGTTGAGCCAGCTCCTCTGTGGAAATCTCTTTCCACTCGGCCAGCTTTTCCGCCACAAAATGCACGTTGCGGCTGTCATTTCGTTTTCCCCGGTTGGGAACAGGGGAGAGGTAGGGGGAGTCCGTCTCAATGAGCATCCGCTCAAGGGGCGTAACTTCTGCGGTCTCCCGGGCTTTCCGGGCGTTTTTATAGGTAATGGGTCCGTCAAAGCCCAGATACCAGCCTCGTTTTAAAAGTTCTTTCGCCATTTCTGCCGAGCCGGAAAAGCAGTGAAACACGCCCCGTACCTCCGGAAACTGCTCCACAATCGCGAGGGAATCCCCGTGAGCCTCCCGGTCATGGACGATCACCGGCAGATTCAATTCCTGGGCCAGCTGAAGCTGACGGCGAAAAACCGTCTGCTGAAACTCCCGGGACGGATTTTTGTCCCAGTAATAGTCCAGTCCGATTTCGCCGATAGCCACCACTTTTTTGTGGCTGCACAGCGCCCGGACGGCTTCAAAATCCGCGTCGGTGACGCCGGCGCACTCCTCCGGGTGAATTCCCACGGCGGCGTAAATGAAATCATGGCTCTCGGCAAGCGCCACGGCGGCGCGGGAACTTGCAAGGTCACAGCCCGGGTCAATGATTTTCTCCACGCCGAAAGCCTGCACAGCGGCAAGGAGTTCCTCCCGGTCCGCATCGAAGGCCGCGTCGTCATAGTGGGCATGGGTATCAAAGAGCATCGGCGGAATTCTCCTTTTTTCTGATTTTAGCATCTAATGAACAAGAAAACAGTCGAAAAACGGGAGGCGGCAAAGCCGCCTCCCGTTTTTTTATCACTGGGCAAACGGCTCAGCAGAGCTTTGCGCCGGCAGGAATCTTGTCATCCACCATGATGAGGTTTAGCGCTTCCTCGCCGTTTTCCGTGTGGACAGCGGAGAGCAGCATGCCGTTGGAATCCAGACCCATCATTTTACGGGGCGGCAGATTCACAATGGCCACCAGTGTCTTGCCCACCAGAGCCTCCGGCTCGTACCACTTGTGGATGCCGGAGAGAATCTGACGGTCCGTGCCGGTGCCGTCATCCAGCGTGAAGCGCAACAGCTTTTTGGACTTGGCAACGGCCTCGCAGGCCTTGACCTTCACGGCGCGGAAATCGCTCTTGCAGAAGGTATCAAAGTCCACGTCCTCGGTGGTCTGGGGCTCCACCTCAATGGCGGGAGCGACAGCAGCCTGCGCCTTGGCCTTCTGAGCATTCTCCAGCTCCTCCAGTTCGGCGATCTCCTTGGCGGCGTCGATGCGGGGGAAGATGTTCTCGCCCTTGTGAAGGGTGGCAGTCTTGGAAAGCACGCCGAATGCGGCGGCCTTTTCCCAAGTAGTCAAGTCGGCGTCTGCGCCGATCTGTTCAAAGATCTTGGTGCAGGTGTCGGGGATAAACGGCAGCAGCAGCGTGCCGCAGATGCGCAGCGTTTCCGCAAGATTGTAAAGCACGCGGGCAAGGCGGGGCTTTGTGGCCTCGTCCTTGGCCAGCACCCAAGGCGCCGTCTCATCGATATACTTGTTGGCACGGGCGATGACATTAAACACCTCAGAAAGGGCGTTTTGCATCTGGTATTTTTCCATCTGTGCTTCGTACTTGTCCCGAAGGGCGGATGCCATGGCGATCAGCTCGGCATCCTCGTCGCCCTCGGCCTGAGCCTCGGACAGCGTGCCGCCGAAGTACTTGTCGGCCATGGCGGTGGTGCGGGAGAGCAGATTGCCAAGGTCGTTGGCCAGATCCACATTGATGGTGTTAATCAAAAGCTCGTTGGAGAAGTTGCCGTCGGTACCGAAGGGGAAGGTACGCAGCAGGAAGAAGCGCAGCGCATCAGCGCTGTAACGCTCCGCCAACACATAGGGATCCACCACGTTGCCCTTGGACTTGCTCATCTTGCCGCCGTCCAGCAGCAGCCAGCCGTGGCCGTAAACGTGCTTGGGCAGGGGCATGTCCATGCTCATCAGCATGGCAGGCCAGATGATGGAGTGGAACCGCACAATTTCCTTGCCCACAAAATGGACGTCGGCAGGCCAGAACTTGTCGTAATCGCTGTACGTCTCATTCAAAAAGCCCAGTGCGGTGGTGTAGTTGAACAGGGCGTCCAACCACACATAAACCACGTGCTTAGAGTCAAAATCCACGGGAATGCCCCAGGAGAAACTGGTGCGGGAAACACACAGATCCTCAAGACCCGGGTCAATGAAGTTGTGAATCATCTCGTTGACACGGGAGCGGGGCTGGAGAAAATCGGTGTTTTCCAGCAGATCGCGAACCCGGTCTGCATACTTGCTCAGGCGGAAGAAATAGGCCTCTTCCTCGGCGTCCACCACAGGCCGTCCACAGTCGGGACAGCAGCCGTCTTTCAGCTGGCTCTCGGTCCAGAAGGACTCGCAGGGCGTGCAGTATTTGCCCTTGTACTTGCCCTTGTAGATGTCGCCCTTTTCATACATCTTCTTAAAGATCTTCTGGACGGACTCCACATGGTACTCATCGGTGGTGCGGATAAAGCGGTCATAGGAGACATTCATCAGCTTCCAGAGGTCTTTGACGCCCTTGGGACCCTCCACGATGTTGTCCACGAACTGCTTGGGGGTCACGCCGGCCTCCTGTGCCTTTGTTTCGATCTTCTGGCCGTGTTCGTCGGTCCCGGTGAGGAACATGACGTCGTAGCCCTGCAGCCGCTTGTAGCGCGCCATAGCGTCCGTTGCCACGGTGCAGTAGGTGTGGCCGATGTGCAGCTTGTCCGAGGGGTAATAGATCGGGGTCGTGATATAAAAGCGTTTCTTTTCCATTAGTTTTTCTCCTTATGACGGCGCTCCGAATGGAAGAGTGCCGGAATGAACGTTCATACTGTTTGACAGTTTGAATATTATAGTCCTTTTTGTTAAAAATTACAACTTTATTCCACTTTTTCCACCGTTTTTTCCTCTGCCAGAGAACCATAGCGCTTCCAGCGCCCGGAAAAATAGTGTGCAACCACCAGAATAAAGCCCAGAATCCATCCGATTCCGTAGCCGTAAAACATCATATCGGAGCCAAATCGGTTGGCGAGAACATAGACTGCCGGAACACGCAGACCGATGAGGGACAGCACCACACAGACCATGGGGAACATGCTGTCGCCGGCTCCGCGCATGGCATTGTTCAGGCAGAACATCACGGCAAACAGGACGTAAAACGGCATAATACACTTGAGATAAACGGAGCCTGCCGCAATCACCTGCGCGTTGGGGGAGAACAGCCCCACCAGCGGCGCGCTGAACGGAATCAAAATCAGCGCCATGATCCCGCACCACACCACGGCCATGATAACCGTCACCTGGACGCCCTTGCGCACCCGATCCAGCTTTTTCGCGCCCACGTTCTGCCCCACGAAGGCGGTGATGGCGCTGGCCACGCTCTGCATGGGTAAAAAGGCCATGGTATCCAGCTTGTTGCCAACATTGAAACCGGCGGTGAATTCCTTGCCGAAGGTGTCCACCTTGCTGGTCACGATCATGGTGCCGATGGCCACCAGCGACATCTGGACGCCCGCCGGCAGACCGATGGTCATAATTTCCTTGAAAAGCATCCGGTCAAACCGGCCGCAGAAGGGGTGAATGGCGATCTCGGGGTAATGGCGGTTGATGTAAAAGATGCCGAACAGCCACGAAAACGCCTGGGAGACAATCGTTCCCACGGCCACACCCATCACACCCCAGCCGCACCAGAGCACCAGTACAAGATCCAGCACAATGTTCATCACCGCGGCGATGGACAAAAACAGCAGCGTTGTGCGGCTGTTGCCAAGGCCGTTTAAAATGCCCGCATTTAGGTTGTAGCCGATGGTGCCGATCAGTCCGGCACAGACGATCATCAGATAGACCCACGCCTCATGATAGCAGTCGCTGTCCACCCGCAGCAAAAAGAGAATCGGGCGCACCAGCACCAGCGCCCCCGCCGTCACCGGGACGGCCATGCGGGTGAACGTGGTATAAATCGTATCCACCGCGTCCCGGACACGATCCATTTTCCCCGCCCCGTAAAACTGGGCGATGACCACGGTTCCACCGGTGGAAAGTCCCATAAAGAGGGACGTGAACATGAATAGCACCGGAAAACCGATACCAACAGCGGCCAACGCCGCCTCCCCGACGTAGTTGCCCACTACCCAGGAGTCCACCATGTTGTAAAGCTGCTGGAGAAAACTGCCCAGCAGCAGCGGCAGGGAGAACGCCAGAATATGCCCCGCTGGAGAGCCCACGGTCATGTTTCGCAGACCGCCTTTTGATTGTTCCATTCAAACACCCGGTTTCCAAAAATTAACCGTTGCGCACAGACGTATTTTCACAAATTCTACTCTACACTGATTCTTTCCTCCCGGCAAGGTTGTTTTTTTCACATCGGTCGGGTAAAATGAGGAAAACACATTTTCTGGAAGGAAGGCCCTGCATGTCACCCAAAAACAAAGCGATTCTCGAAATGCTGATCTGTGCCACCATGTGGAGCACCGGCGGTATTTTTATCAAGCTGATTCCCTGGAACGCCATGACGATTGCCGGCTGGCGCAGCCTGATTGCCGCCGGGGTGGTTCTGTTGTATCTGCGTCTGGGACACGTTTCCGTTTGCTTCAGCCGGCAGGCGGCCATCAACGGTCTTTTTCAGTGCTTGACCTTTGTCTCCTTTGTGGTTGCCAACAAGCTCACGACCGCCGCCAACGCCATCGTGCTGCAATTCACCGCGCCGGTTTTTCTGATGGTCTATTCCACGGTGCTGCTTCACCAGAAGTTCCGCAAAGGGGATGCGCTGGCGGTTTTGTGCACCTTGGGCGGCATTTCTCTCTTTTTCTTCGACCAGCTCTCGCCCGGGTATCTGCTGGGCAACTGCATTGCCATTGCCGCCGGGGCCTTTATGGCCGGCATGTATCTGAGCATCGGGCAGGCGGACGCTCCCACCCGCATGGGCGGCATGCTTCTGGGCCATCTCTTTACGGCGGCTGTCGGCATTCCCTTTACCGTTTTCACGGCAACCAAGCTCTCCGCCGTGCCGGTTGCCTGTATTCTGGCATTGGGCATCATCCAGCTGGGTGTGCCTTATATTCTGCTGATTCTCTCATCTGACAACTGCCCGCCGCTGGCCTGTTCGCTTTTGGGCGCGGTGGAACCGCTTTTAAACCCCGTGTGGGTTTTTCTCTTTGATGGGGAGGCTCCCGGTATCTTCGCCCTTCTGGGCGGCGTGATCGTGGTGGCCGCCGTCACCGTATGGTGCGTGTGACAGGGAAAGCACCCCGCCGCACAAACAGTTCTTGAAAAGGAGCAAACAATATGAAACTGGTATCATGGAATGTCAACGGCCTGCGGGCGTGTCTTGGAAAGGGTTTTCTGGATTTCTGCACATTTGCGGATGCGGACGTCATTTGTTTACAGGAAACGAAGATGAAGCCGGAGCAGGCGGACTTTGACCTGCCGGGCTATACGCGCTTTTGGAACAGTGCGGAAAAAGCCGGCTATTCCGGCACGGCGGTCTTTACCCGCCGGGAGCCGCTGCATGTCACCTACGGCTTTGGCGATGGAGAGCACAACCACGAGGGGCGGGTCATCACCACAGAATTTGCGGACTTTTATCTGGTGTGCTGTTACACCCCCAATTCTCAGGACGGGCTCAAGCGGCTTCCTTACCGCATGGCGTGGGAGGATGACTTCCGGGCCTATCTGCAAAGTCTGGACGCGCAAAAGCCCGTTGTCCTCTGCGGCGATCTGAACGTCGCCCACGAGGAAATCGACATTAAAAATCCCAAAACCAACCGGGGGCACGCCGGTTTTTCCGATGAAGAACGAGAAAAGATGACGGAGCTGCTCTCCGCCGGCTTTGCCGATACGTTCCGCACGCTGCACCCGGACACGGTGACGTACTCCTGGTGGAGCTACCGCTTCCACGCCCGGGAGAACAACGCCGGGTGGCGCATTGACTACTTTATTGTGTCCGACCGTCTGATGGAGCGTGTGAAAACTGCCGACATTTGGCCGGAGGTGCTGGGCAGCGATCACTGCCCGGTGGTATTGGAGCTTTCGGAGGAATCCGTCTGATTGGATTTTTAAAGCGCGTCTGCCCCGCAGGCGCGTTTTTTCTACTCTTTTTTCTTTTTTTGCAACATTCTTTCCAAAGCACCGTCTTATTTGGCAGGAGGTGAGTTTTTGAAACCCACACAAACCGATGATCTTTTTAATCAAGTCTATGACCGCACCTACCGCAAGACCGCCGCTTACTTGACGGCGCGCTGCCAGAATCTCTCGGATGTGGAAGATCTTCTGCAGGAGACCTACCTTGCCGTCTACCGGATTCTGGACGCAAAGGGGGAGGACGCCTTTACCTGCGCCGAGGCCTATGTGCTCTCCACCGCCAAGTCAAAGCTGACGGACTGGTACCGCAGTCACCGCTTGATTCCTCTGTCTTTATCCGATCTTTCGGAGGAGGGAAACAGCTGGCTTTCCTCCATTCCGGACAGAGCCGCTTCCCCAGAGGAGCAAATGGTCAGCCGCGACGCCATCCGGGCGGTGGCGGAGCTGGTCGAAACCAAATCCCCGGATTTACAGCAGGCTTTTTACCTGCGCCACTGTTTTGGTCTTTCCTACGCGGAAATCGGAAAGCTGCAAAAGAAGAAGGAGACTTCCGTCCGCAGCAGCATTTTCCGTCTGACGCAGGAGATCAGCAGCAAACTCGAAAGGAGTATTTCATGAACGACATTGAAAAACTGGCCGACGCAGTTTACGCCGAGTCCATTGCCGACCAGGAGACGATTCGCAGCCGTGTGCTGGCGCAGGCTCACAGCGAGCAGTCCTCTCCCCGCACCGCAGAAAAACCCGCACCCCGCCACCATTACCTCAGATGGGCCTCTGCCCCTCTGGCAGCCTGTCTTGCCTTTGTTGTGCTGGTGAACACCAGTGCGGCATTTGCCAGCGCAGTGGATGATGTACCGGTTCTGGGCAGCGTTGCCCGGGTCGTCACGTTCCGCCAGTGGAACACGCAAAACGAATCCGTCTCCATTCAAGGCGAGCAACCTGCAGTGGAGGGCACCGGAAACTCCTCGTTTGAAGCCTCCACCAACGCGCTGATTGAGGAAAAGATCTCCGCGCTGGACGCCGCCGCCCAGAAGGACGCTGCGGAGTATCGGGAAAACTGGATTGCCATGGGCAATTCCAGCGCCGATTTTACCCCCATCCGCTACGATTTTGACTATGAGACCTACTACACCTCCGACTCCACGCTCTCCTTCCTAATCCGCCAGCAGCAGACCATCACCACCAACACGGAGGACACGTCCACCACGCTCTTTTACTACAATCTGGATGTTTCCACCGGCGAAGATCTGACGCTGCAGGGACTTCTGGGTGATGACTGGAAGTCCGTGATCTCCTCCGCCGTGGATCAGCAGATCCGTGACGGCGGCGATGCGCGCTTGATTGCCTACTATCAAGAATTCTGGGTGGACAAAAACGTTCCCATTGACGAAACCCAGAAATTTTATCTGGACAAGGATGGCAACGTGGTCGTGGTCTTTGACGAGGGTTGGATTGCCCCCTATGAGAACGGCCCCCAGTTCTTCACGATTCCCCGCTAATGAGAACAACGCGCCGCCGCAGAATCTGCGGCGGCGCGTTCTCTGTCGGCAAAATCAAAGAAACTCTTTTCAGCTCAGCAGGGCATTGATCTCCGCGACCTCCAGATCCTGCAAGGCCCAGTCGATTCCGTAGCCAATCACCTTGGAAAGATCTCGCACCTGTGCATCGATATCCCGGGGTGTCACGGTCATGCCCTTGTTCTTGCTGCGCAGCTTCTTCTCGTCAAAGTCTGTAATGCCGGATTCCTCCAGAAGGTCGGCGCATAGGGTGGCGGCGTCCACCACGGTGGGCACGCCCACGGCAAACACCGGCACACCCAGCGTCTTTTTATTCAGCGCCATGCGTTGGTTGCCCACGCCGGAGCCGGGGAGGATCCCCGTGTCCGAAAGCTGCACCGTGTTGCATACCCGCCCCATCCGCCGGGAGGCCAGCGCGTCCACGGCGATAACAAAATCCGGCTGCACGGTTTTAATCAAGCTCTTGACCGCCTCGGCGGATTCCACGCCCGTGGTCCCCAGAACGCCGGCGGCAAAGGCCGCCACAGGTCGAAACCCGGAAAATTGCCGGGGCATGGAGGCAATCAAGTGCCGGGTAATCAGCAGATGCGAGAGCACCTCCGGCCCCACGGCGTCCGGCGTCATGGCGGCGTTGCCCAGCCCAACCACCAGCGCGGCTCCCTCCGGCGGCAAGGCCGCCTTCAGCTCCGAGCCCACCGCCCGCACCGCCCGGTCAAAAAAGTCCGGCTTTCGCTGCCAGAAGGCGGTTAGGTCCAACGTGCAGTACGTGCCCTCCGGTTTGCCCAGCGCTTCGGAGCCCCGGCCATCCAAAATTTCCACCGCCGTCACCGGGTAGCCCTCCTGTTTTCGCTTCACCGCTTTCACTCCCGCCAGTTTTGTGGTGTTTTCCGCCGACTCCTGCCACAGTTCTCGGGCTTCCAGCGCAAGGTCTGTCCGTTTTGCAAACATAAACCCATCTCCCAAACCCCAAAATCTTGTGTGTTTGGATTAGGTTTTGCGCAGATCGACACAATATGCAAAAAATGTTTGGAAAATGTAAAAAAGTCCTTGCTTTTTCTTGAAAGAACTGCTAAAATATCATTCTGCACGGTAGAATTATGTTCTCCCGTGGATATGCCGAAGGAGGTGTTTGGTTTGCCGAATATCAAGTCTGCCAAAAAGCGCGTTCTGATCGCCGAAGTGAGAAACGCCCGCAATAAGGCTGAGAAGTCCGAGCTGAAGACCGCCATCAAAAAGTTCGAGGTCGCTGCCGCAGAAGGCAATCGCACCGAGGCCGATGGCGCATACAAAGTCGCAGTGAAGAGAGTCGATCAGGCTGTTGCTAAGGGCATTCTGCACAAGAACACGGCTGCTCATCGCAAGAGCGCCATGACCCTGGCCATGAACAAGATCGGCTGATAAAGCCAAACCAAAAAGACATCCCAAATGGGATGTCTTTTTTTCTGCGCAAAAATAGTTGTGCGGGGACATTCAGCCGCATTGGACCCAGCGGCTCCCGGTCTGGACATTCAGTTCAGCGTCCAAATTGTAATTTCCCTGGTCGCTGACAAAGGCTCTGTCTTTTCTCCCATAGCCGTTGTCATGATAGTAGTAGACTCCACCGGAATAAATCAGATACGCCATATTGGACGTTCCACCCGTTACGGCGATGAGAAAAACATCACCGCTGCCAGCCTTAATGGGCTTCCAGTACAAGGGGACGTCTGCTCGGGTCAGCGCAATCTCCTCTGCCGTCAGCGCAAGATCGTGGCCCCCGTTGGCCTCTACAAACTTCTCGTACAGCAAATCCCAGCCGTGCTGACTTGTTCCGGACGGTTTGCTGTAATCTCCGCCGTTGGCCTCCAAAATACTTTGCAGCGCCGTATTCATTTTTGTGGTCAAATCGGGCAGAGAATTGTGTTCCACGTAGGCATACCCGCCATTGTAGAGGACCGTCACCTGATGGATTGAGGTGTATTGCAGCCGTTTGACCCCGCCATTTTCCGTCTCCAGCAGGTCCACGGTGCCGGAAACCCCGGCGGACTGAGCCACCGTTTCTTTTGCAGCGGAGCCATCGGTCATCAGATGGGCCGCGGCCGCACTCACACAGATGCGGCAGTCCGCCAACGCCTGTGCCTTTTTTGTCCGCTCGATGACGCCGCTGAACGCAGGGATGGCCACCGTCAATAAAACGGCGATTATGGCCACCACGATCAGCAACTCCATGAGGGTGAACCCCTGTTTTCTTCTCATGACAGATTCCCTCTCTGATTTTTTCCGTGAACCGCAGGATTCCCTTCCTTGCTATGTGTCTACTCTTCCCACCGAAAAGGCTGTGCCCCTTCAGTGAGAACCCTTGATGGCGACTGGCTTCTCAAAAATCACTCATTGCAGCGTGTCCAGTTCCGCCTGCCACAGCGCGGCCTGTGCGTCACTTGGCATCCGCCAGTCGCCGCGGGGAGAGAAGGCCACCGAGCCAACCTTCGGGCCATCAGGCAGGCAGTTGCGCTTGAACTGCTGGGAGAAAAACCGGCGGTAGAAGGTCTTGAGCCACTTCAAAATGACATCCCGGCTGTACTGTCCGCCCAGCGCATACTCCGCCAGACGAAACACCTTCCGGGGAGAAAATCCCCAGCGCACGATATAATACAGGAAGAAATCGTGGAGCTCGTACGGGCCCACAAGATCCTCGGTTTTCTGGGAGATTTCTCCCTTGACTGCCGGCAGCAGCTCCGGGGAGACGGGGGTGTCTAGAATATCCTCCAACACATCCCGAAGCTCTGCGTCCTTTTCCGCGTTGTCCCGGGCAAGATACGCCACCAGATGCCGTACCAGCGTCTTGGGGATGGAGCAGTTGACGGCGTAATTGCTCATGTGGTCGCCATTGTAGGTGCACCAGCCCAGAGCCAGCTCGGAAAGGTCACCGGTGCCGATGACCAGGCCACCGGTCTGGTTCGCCAAATCCATCAGAACCTGGGTCCGTTCCCGGGCCTGCCCGTTTTCAAAGGTCACAGAATGGTCGGCCATATCGTGGCCGATATCCTTAAAATGCTTGCGGACGGTCTCGGAGATGTCCACCGTGCGCAGGGTTGCCCCCATCCGCTCGGCGAGAATGACCGCATTGTTTTTTGTGCGGTCCGTCGTGCCGAAGCAGGGCATGGTGACGGCCACGATGTCCGTCATGGGACGGTTTAGCATCTTCATGGCAAGTCCCGTAATCAGCACCGCCAGCGTGGAATCCAGTCCGCCGGAAAGGCCCACCACGGCGGTTTTTGCGTGGGTGTGCTCCAGCCGGTGCTTCAATCCCAGCGAGGCAATCAGCAGAATTTCCCGGCAGCGGGCGTCGCGATCCTCGCGTCCCTCGGGAACAAAGGGCTGGGGCGCTACATAGCGGGTCAGTTTCGTCTTGGACTCCGTCAGCGCAAACAGCGGTACCCCGTCTATGGCAGGGCGCTCATCCACAACCTGTGTACGGCGGCGCTCATAGGCAAGGCGCTGCACGTCGATTTCCGAAATCAGTAAACCGCCCTCAAAGCGCTGCTCAGCCAGCAGCGTGCCATTTTCGGCAATCATCTGGTGAGCGCCGAACACCACGTCCGAAGTGGATTCGCCCTCACCGGCGCTGGAATAGAGATAGCCGCACAGCAGCTTGGCGCTCTGCATGGTCACCAGCTGGCGGCGGTAGGCGTCCTTGCCCAGGCACTCGTTGCTGGCGGAGAGATTGCCGATAATGGTTGCTCCCGCCTGCGCCATCGTGGCAGAGGGAGAGTCCGGCACCCACAAATCCTCGCAGATTTCAAAGCCCAAAACCAGCTCGGGAATATTCTTGCAGCGGAACGTCTGCCCCGCAGAGAGCAAATACTCGTCCCCGCACAGCGTCGCAAAGGCCGACGTACCCGGCTCCGGTGCCGGGGTAAACTGCCGCTTTTCGTAAAACTCGCCGTAATTGGGAATATGTTTCTTGGGTACCAAGCCCAGAATATTTCCTTTTTGTATAATTGCAGCGCAATTATACAGTTTGTTATTGGATCGTACCGGCAAACCGACTGCCGTGACTACCTCCAGATTGCGGGTGGCCTCGAGTACGGTAGCCAGCGCCGCCTCGGCGCCTCGCAGCAGCGTCTCTTGATAAAACAGGTCGCCGCAGGTATAGCCCGTGAGTCCCAGCTCCGGCAGCACCAAAACTTTGACGCCCGCCTGTTCGGCCTTGCGCATCAGCAGAAAGGTCTGCTCCGCATTATAGTCGCAGTCGCCCAGTCGAAGGTTGGGTGTGCCGCAGGCAACAGAAATAAAACCGTCTTTCATAAAATCGCCTCCAAAGGAAGATCTTTTCCCCTGTATCTTACCCCGAACTGCGGCAGTTTGCAAGAAAACCCGTCAGATTCCGTAAAAGGAACTGTTTGAGCGGTCTTTCCCCACTGCCATTTTCTTGTGGATTTTCTTACTTCTACCGATAAAAACGCCGCACCGAAGTTTCGGTGCGGCGTTTGGTTGAAAACCGAATTTATTTTTTACGGTACTTATTCGCCGGTAAAGGCGGAGATCAGCTCCGGGGTCAGTTCCTCGGAAAATTCGTCATAGCAGGCGGCTGAAGCGTCCTTGAATACCCGTGCCTGCTCGTCGGTCAGCTCGGTGAAGGTCACGCCGGCAGCTTCCCACTTGGCAATGATGTCGTCGTTCTGATTGCGGCTGATTTCCCGCTGATAAACCAGAGTCTCATGTCCGCATTCGTCCACAATCTTCTGCAGCTCGGGGGACAGGGACTCGTAGAGATCCTTATTCATGCAGAAAAAGGCGCAGTCATAGGTGCCGGTCCACAGGGTGCAGTATTTCTGCACTTCTTGAATGGAGGCGGAGTCGGCAGCCGTGAGGGGGTTTTCCTGACCGTCGTAAGTACCGGTCTGCAGGGCGGTAAACACCTCAGACCAGTTGGCGTTGGCATAGTCTGCGCCCCACAGCTCATACTCCCGGTTCAAAAGGGCGGAGCCAGCCACGCGGATTTTCATATTCTTCATGTCGGCCGGGCTCTGGATCTCGTGCTTGGAGTTGGTGGGATCACGGAAGCCATTTTCGCCGATGCCCATGCAGTGCAGGGCATACTGATCCAGAACGTCCTGCAGCGCTGCGCCGCCGTCACCGTCCAGCTTCGCGTCGGCGTCCTCATAGGAGGAGAACAGGAAGGGGAGAGAGACCACGTTGAAGCGAGGGTCAAAGGAGGAATAGATCAGATTGGAGTGCATGGAAATGTCCGTAGTGCCATCCATCAAAGCCTGAATGCCATCCACTTGAGATCCGGAGGTCAGCTGATCGGAAGGGTAGCACTCCACGGTCACAGCGCCGTCGGTTGCATCGGAAATCAGCTCGGCAAAATACTTGCCGGCAACCGCCCAGGTCGACTGTTCTCCACCAGACGTGGAAAACTTCCAGGTCATTTTCTCAAACTGGGAGGAGCCGGATGCTGCTGCCGCACCGGAGCTACCGGCGGATGCCGTTTTACCGCAGCCTGCCAGCAAAGCTGTGGTTAATGTGAGAGCCAGAGCCAAAGATATCAGTTTTTTCATGCGTTCTTCCTTCTTTACACTAATTTTTTCGCCAGAGCTATGCAGCGCAGGCAATTTTTGTATGGTTTATCTTAACATACTGCCATTTCGCCCAACAAGTTTAAAATTTCGTGCGTTGTCTGACAATGCAACAAAAAGAGCCGCCTTTCGGCTGCTCTTTTTGTTGTGTGTGTTTTAGGAGGGAGAAAAAATCGCATCGGGCTGGGAGGACCCTTTGCTTGATTCTTAAGATACCCGAATTTTATGACCGAATCGTGTTTTTGATGTAAACGTTTTGTGAACGACCGAAAAAGCGCCTATTTCATGCAATCCCCCATGCAAGGCCGCTTTGCTTATTTCCGGCGAAACAGCATGCCTCCCGCAGCAACCACGATCAGAAGAATGCCCGGCACCAGGGAGTGGGTATTGAAAGCTGTAGCCCAGGAGCAAAGCCCCGCCCGATATAAAAGCTCCAAAACCAGAATGAGAATACCCAGCAGCAGGGCAATCAGCCAGCTTAGCGTCGAATTTCTTTTCATACGTTTTTCCTTATCCCTTGTCGTTTTCAGAATTTGTGGCTCTCGGCCACCGCCAGTTCGTCGCAGCGATTGTTGTACGCGTTGTCCGCGTGACCCTTGACCCAGTGATAGTGTAACGTATGGATCTCCGTCAAGTTTAAAAGTCTTTCCCATAGCTCCGGGTTCAGCGCCGGCTTTTTGTCGGCTTTTTTCCAGCCCCGTGCCCGCCAGGATTTTGCCCAGCCCTTGGAAAGTCCATCGATCACATACTTGGAATCGCTCCACAACTCCACGGTACACGGCTCCTTCAAAAGCTCCAGTGCGGAAATGACGGCCGTCAGTTCCATGCGGTTGTTGGTGGTCTGTGCCTCGCCGCCGGAAAGCTCTTTTTGATGCTCTCCGTACAGCAGCACTGCGCCCCAGCCACCGGGGCCGGGATTGCCGGAGCACGCCCCGTCGGTATAAATAGTAACAGTTTTCATTAATTAACTCCTGCGTCAAAACAGGGGTTCGCAATTTGCGAGCCCCTGTTTTTGAATAAGGTTTCAAATAAATTTGCTGTCTCAGCAGTAAAATAAAGGAAGATCTTATTTGGGCAGGGCGTGTACCTGCCCAAATATTCTTCTCAGCTCGCTAACGTGCGCGCTTTGCGCGTGCGGTGCGGCGAGTGCGGGAAGCAAAGTGCATCTCTCTCGTTCAGATGGCAAGGCCGTTTGAATAAAAAGGGTTTAGTCCTCTTCGGTGGGAATTTCCTCAACCTCGCCCTCGGCGGGTTCTTTTTCTGCCCGCGCCATGGACGTCACCTTCACGCCATCGCCCAGACGCATCAGCCGGACGCCCTGCGCCGTGCGGCTATACGTGCTGACGGTGTCGGTTGCCATACGGATAATGGTACCGTCGTCAGAGATCAGCAGCACATCTTCGTCGCCGGAAACGGCCTTTGCGCCCACAATGTGGCCGGTCTTTTCCGTGACTTGATAGCCGCGCATACCGTAGCCGCCACGGCTCTGGGGACCGTCGCCCCGGAGGTATTCCGTGATGTCGGTGCGCTTGCCATAGCCGTTCTCGGTGATGGCCAGCAGTGTCCGACCCTCGATGGCACGGACGGCAGCAACCACATAGTCGCCCTCCCGGAGCTTAATGCCCCGGACGCCCACGGCGTCGCGTCCCATAACGCGCACGTCGCTTTCGCGGAAGCAGATGGATGCGCCGTTGTGGGTCATCAGTAGAATGTTCTGGCTGCCGTCGGTCTCCCGGACGGAAATCAGCTCGTCGCCCTCGTCCAGATGCAGCGCACGGATGCCATTGGTGCGGATATTTTTCAAAGACTCGGCACTGATCCGCTTCACGGTGCCGTTCTTCGTGATGAAGAATAGGAACCGGTCGCCGTTGAGCTCCCGGGCATGAACGCAGGCTGTCACCCGCTCGCCGGGGTCAAGGGGCAGAATGTTGACAATATTGGAGCCCCGTGCCGTGCGGCTGGCCTCCGGAATCTGGTAGCCCTTCTTCCGGTAGACCCGTCCCATGTTGGTGAAGAAGAGAATATAGTCGTGGGTGGATGCGGTAAACACGTCTGCCACGCAGTCCTCTTCCCGCAGGGAAGTGGCACTGACGCCGCGGCCGCCGCGGTTCTGGGAGCGGTACGTGGAGACGGGCACACGCTTGATGTAGCCACCCTGGCTCAGCGTAAAGACGCACTCCTCTTCTTCAATCAGATCTTCAATATCAATCTCGTCCTCAACGTCCTGAATCTCAGTCTTGCGGTCGTCACCGAACTTATCACGAATGGCAATCAGCTCAGTTTTCAGCACGTCGCGGATCATTTCGTCGGAAGCCAGCAGCTTCTGGAAGTAGGCGATTCTCTCCTCCAGCTCCTTATACTCGGTCTGGAGTTTCTCGCGGTCCAGTCCCTGCAGCGCCTTCAGACGCATATCCAGAATGGCCTGCGCTTGAATGTCGTCCAGACCAAACCGATTCATCAAGTTTTCCTTGGCGTTGTCGTAGGAATCCCGGATGGTGTGAATAACCTCGTCGATGTTGTCCTGGGCGATCATCAAACCTTCCAGCAGGTGTGCGCGTTCCTGCGCTTTGCGCAGATCGAAGCGTGTCCGGCGGACGATCAGCTCTTCTTGATACTTCAAGTACTCGTCGAGAATATGCCGCAGGGAAAGAATCTTGGGCTGGGACTGGTTGTCCACCAGTGCCAGCATATTGATGGCAAAGGAGGACTGAAGCTGTGTCTGGGCAAACAGGCGGTTGAGCACCACCTGGGGATTGGCGTCCTTTTTCAGCTCAATGACCATGCGCATACCGTTGCGGTCGGACTCGTCGCGGATGTCGGAGATACCCTCCAGACGTTTTTCCTCCACCTGCTCGGCCATGTTCTTGATGAGCATACGCTTGTTGACTTGATAGGGGATTTCTGTGACGATAATGCGGATGCGGTCCTTGCCAAAATCCTCAAACTCCGTCCGGGCGCGGATGACGATTTTGCCGCGGCCGGTGGCATAGGCGGCACGGATGCCGCTGCGGCCCATGATAATGCCCTTGGTGGGGAAATCGGGACCCTTGACGTACTGCATCAGATCGGCAAGCTGCGCCTCGGGGTTTTCCAGCACGCAGATGCACGCGTCGATGACCTCCCGCAGGTTGTGGGGAGGAATGTTGGTGGCCATGCCCACGGCGATGCCGGAGGAGCCGTTGACCAGCAGGTTGGGGAACCGAGAGGGCAGCACGCGGGGCTCTTTGCGAGTCTCGTCGAAGTTGGGGTCCCAGTCCACCGTGTCCTTATCGATGTCCCGGAGCATTTCGTCCGACATCCGGGCCATACGGGCCTCGGTGTAACGGTAAGCAGCGGGGGGATCGCCGTCCACGGAGCCGAAGTTGCCGTGGCCGTCAATTAGCGGATAGCGCATGGAAAAGTCCTGTGCCAGACGAACCAATGCGTCGTAAACGGAGGCATCGCCGTGGGGATGATACCGGCCCAGCACATCGCCGACGGCAGTGGCGCACTTTCGGTAGGGATGGTCAGAGGTCAGATTGTCCTCGTACATGGCGTACAGGATACGGCGATGGACAGGCTTCAAGCCGTCGCGGACATCGGGCAGGGCACGTCCCACAATGACGGACATGGCGTACTCGATATAGGATTTCTGCATTTCGGGAACCAGGGGAGAGGTCACGATCATTTGGTCGGGATACCGGATCTCCTCGGGGTCATACTGCGGTTTCTTACTCATTTCGGTCTCCCTTCCTTAATAATCGAGGTTAACGGCGTACTTGGCGTTCTTCTCGATGAACTCCTTGCGGGGCTCCACCTTTTCGCCCATCAGCACCGTGAACACAGCGTCGGCAGCCACAGCATCATCCAACTCGATGCGCCGCAGCGTCCGCTTTTCCGGGTCCATGGTGGTTTCCCACAGCTCGTGGGGGTTCATTTCGCCAAGGCCCTTGTAGCGGGCAATGTCGATTTTGGCATTGGGATTGTCGCCGCGCATTTCCCGGCTGATGGTGTCGCGCTGATCGTCGTCATAGGCAACCCGGACGGTCTTGCCGCGGGTGAGCTTATACAGCGGCGGCACAGCGGAATAGACATAGCCGTGCTCGATTAGGGGACGCATATAGCGGAAGAAGAACGTCAGTAGCAGCGTCCGGATATGGGCGCCGTCAACGTCGGCATCGGCCATGATGACAATTTTGTGGTAACGGAGCTTCGTCACGTCAAAGTCCTCGCCCAGTCCTGCGCCAAGGGCAGTGATGACGGGCTGCAATTTATCGTTGCCGATAACCCGCTCTTCCCGGACCTTCTCCACGTTCAGCATCTTGCCCCACAGGGGAAGAATGGCCTGGAACCGGGAGTCGCGTCCTTGAGTTGCGGAGCCGCCTGCGGAATCACCCTCGACGATGTAGATTTCAGTGAGTTCGGGGTTATTTTCGTTGCAGTCGCGGAGTTTGTCGGGCATGGCTGCGCCGCCCAGAGCGCTCTTGCGGCGAATATTTTCACGAGCCTTACGGGCGGCTTCTCTTGCGCGGGAAGCCATCGTTGCCTTGTCCAGAATCATGCGGCCGATCTGGGGATTTTCCTCCAGGAACTGCTCCAGCTTGTCGGAGACGATTCCGGCCACCAGCGTGCGGATTTCGGAGTTGCCCAGCTTGGTCTTGGTCTGGCCCTCGAACTGGGCGTCGGTGAGCTTGACGGAAATGACGCAGGCAAGACCCTCGCGGCAGTCGTCGCCGGAGATCTTCTCCTCGTCCTTCAACATGCCGATCTTCTTGCCGTAAGCGTTCAGCACGGTGGTCAGTGCGCGCTTAAAGCCCTCTTCGTGCATGCCGCCTTCCGGTGTGTGGACGTTGTTGGCAAAGGAAAGCATATTTTCGTTATAGGTGGAGTTATACTGCATGGCAATTTCCGCCATGGAGTCATCCTTCATACCCTTCATGTAGATGATCTGCTCGTGAAGGGGATCCTTATTTTGGTTGATCCAGCCCACAAACTCCCGGATGCCGCCCTCGAAGCACATCTCGTCCTCTTGCTCCTGGCCGGCACGGTGGTCGATGGTGCGGATTTTCAAGCCTGCGTTCAAAAACGCCTCTTCCCGCATGCGGGTGTGCAGCGTATCGTAGGAATACACCGTATCCTCGAACATATCGGGGTCGGGCTTAAAGGTAACAGTCGTGCCGGTTCGATCAGTATCGCCGACGACCTTGATCTCCTGGGTGATATGGCCGCGGGAGAATTTCATCTCGTAGATTTTGCCGTCCTTGTGGACATGAACCACCAACCACTCGGAAAGGGCATTGACCACGGACGCGCCCACGCCGTGCAGACCGCCGGACACCTTGTATCCGCCACCGCCGAACTTGCCGCCGGCATGCAGAACGGAAAACACAACCTCCAGTGCGGGTCTGCCCGTTTGGGACTGGATGTCCACGGGAATACCACGGCCGTTATCCGTGACAGTAATGGTGTCTCCCTCGTTAATCTCCACGGTGATTTCCGTGCAGAACCCGGCCAGAGCCTCGTCAATCGAGTTGTCGACGATCTCATAGACCAAATGGTGCAGTCCAGAGGTGGAGGTGGAACCAATATACATGCCCGGGCGTTTCCGGACAGCCTCCAAGCCTTCCAGCACCTGAATTTCCGATGCGTCATATTCGTTGTCTGCGCCCACCGCAGTGGGATTCAGATTTTCGTCCATTGAGAACTTCCTTCCTGTTTTGGGGCAAAGGGAACCGAACCGGACCATTCCGGCCCGCTTCTCCCTGCCCTAATTGATGTTGTATTAAAACTCCAGTTTTCCGGTCTCAGCTCGCTTTTGCAACGTGGTGGAACTGAGCTGGGACAGATAGACAATCTGGGGATGATACGGATGATCGCATACCACAAACGAGCGGGGAATGTCACCGGAAATGTCCAGTACCACGCCGTCCGCCTCCGCCCGGTTTAAAAACTCTTGGGCGCGTTTGCCGCAGCTTGCTTTGTCCAGGTCAAACACACCGATAATTCGGCTGTCCGGCAAAATTTCGTTTTGCCCGATATGCAGATACATAAAGACTCCTTTTTTGCCGACTGCTGCCGGTAGAGCCTGGCCCCTAATTTTCTTTGCTCTTGTGCAAAGAGAATGTGTGCCAGCGGTGGAAAAGAAAAACGCTTTTAGGTTTGATCTTCTGCAAATTTTCAGTACATTAAATACACGCGATAATACTCACTTTTTTCGTCTGGGGGAGAAACATGCATTGTCTCTGCTTCTACACCCGTTGGCACTTGGCATTCTTAAAATCTGGAAATTGTCAACTTTAATTTTATGCTTTTATAAAGTTCTTTGTTTTTTTTGTTTACATAAGTTTTCCGTCGTGCACATGTATACCCTTATCGCCGAGCATCTGCGGCAGTCGGTCATCTTCGCAGCAAGTGATGCGCCGCGTTGCGTCGCGGCAATTCAATACGCGCTTACGCGCGGCCCCTATCGCTCCGCTCAGTCGCGTGTTCATCACCCGATGGTGCCATGCTTCACGTGAAGCACTTTTCCGCCGAGCATCTGCGGCAATCGATCATCTTCGCAGCAAGTGATGCGCCGCGTTGCGTCGCGGCAATTCAATACGCGCTTACGTGCGGCTCCTATCGCTCCGCTCAGTCGCGTGTTCATCACCCGATGGTGCCATGCTTCACGTGAAGCACTTTTCCGCCGAGCATCTGCGGCAATCGATCATCTTCGCAGCAGGTGATGAACACTTGCCCGCCGGCAATGCGGTTCAAGACAAATTCCTGTCTCTTGGGGTCCAGCTCGGAGAGCACATCGTCCAGCAGCAGTACCGGGTATTCGCCCACGGCGTTTTTTAAAATCTCCCGTTCCGCAAGTTTCATGGAAAGGGCGGCGGTGCGGGTCTGTCCTTGAGACGAAAACGCCTTGGCGTCCTGTCCGTTGATGGTGACAAGCAAATCGTCTTTGTGGGGACCGGAAAGACACAGCCGGGAGGCAAGTTCCGCTTGAAAATGCGCCTCCATATGCGTGCGGAGCTGCTTGGCAAGTTCCGCCGTCTCCGCCGGCGGATCCTTCACCGTTGAGATCGTCTGATAGCGGATTTGCAGCGTTTCCTTTCCGCCGGAGCATTCTTGATGGTTGGCGGCGGCGTATTCCGCCAGCCGTTGGGTGTATTGTGCCCGATAATGAATCAGCACGGCTCCCCAGCGAATCAGCTGCTCATTGAAATCCGGCAGCGTTTTTAGGAGATCTGGACGCTCCTCGCTATCCCGCAGAATTCTCGTTTTGTGCTCATAGGCGCGATTATACTCGCCAAGTGCCGCGGCGTATTTTGGCCGCAGCAGGCACAGGGCGGTGTCCAGAAATTTTCGTCTGGCCGCAGCGCCATCCCGAATAAGATAGAGGTCATCGGGACAGAAAAATACCGTACTGAAAACCTCGCTGAGGGCAGCTGCGTTTTTTGCCGGAACGCCGTTGACCCGCATTTTCCGTCGTTTTCCGCGTCCAAGATCAATTTCCATCTTGAAATCCCGCTCCCGGGAAAAAACGTTTCCGGTAATACGGGTATCGTCGGCGCCAAAAGAGATTAGCTCTTGATCCCGCCTGGCTCTGGGGGATCGTCCGCAGGACAGATAGGTGATGGCCTCCAGCAGATTGGTCTTTCCCTCAGCATTTTCGCCGAAGATTACGTTACAGTCCGGGTCAAAAGTAACTGACTGTTCCCGATAGGAACGAAAATTTTGAAGGGTCAGCCCGTCAACTCTCATAGGCAACGCCGTATTCCTGCCCGGCATATTCCGCACAGTCGCCGGGACGGAGCTTCTTACCCCGCATGGTGCAGGTTTCTCCATTGACCTTAACTTGACCATTTTGAATGAGTTCTTTTGCCTCGCCGCCGGATTCAACGACATTGGCAAGCTTCAGTAAATCCTGCAAACGGATATATTCCGTATGAATGGTCACATTTTTCATTCTGCCGCCTTCAGCCGCACGGGCAACACCATATAAAGGAAGTTTTCTTCTCCCTCGGTGGGTACGATGATGGCAGGGGAGACACTGGTATTCAGCTCAATCTTGACGGTATCCGCCGGCGCATAACGCAGCGCATCCATCAGATAGCGGTTATTAAAGCCGATTTCAAGACCGGTTCCATCCCCAGCAATGTGGCACACATCCTTGGCTTCGCCATTGCCCGTTTTGGCAGACAGCATAACCTTATCATGGTCAAAGAGACAACGCACCGGACTTTTCAGCTTGTCGGAAATCACCACGGACACGCGGTCGATGCTGTTAATCAGCGTTTTGGTGTCCGCAACCAGCGCGATAGGATTTTTCCGGGGAATGGCGTTCTTATAATCGAGAAATTCGCCTTCCAGTCTCCGGCAGATCAACTGCGTATCGCCGACTTCAAACAGGACATGGCGCTTACCGAGCGTGATTTCCGCCGGATCATCAGAGTCCTCACAGATTTTCTCGACCTCATTCAGCGCGCTGCCGGGTGCCACGAAAGTAAATCCGCCGCCCTCCAGTTTTTCGATGGGTTCTTTCCGAACCGCTAGACGGAACCCGTCCACGGCAACCATGGTCAGCTTCTGATCGGCAATCTCAAAAAGAGCACCGGTATGAACTGGGCGACTTTCGTTGGTAGAGACGGCAAAGGACGTCTGATCGATCATGGCCCGCAAGACATTTTGCTTCATGGTGACGCAGAATTCGTCCTCGACTTCGGGAAGCTCCGGATAGTCTGCGGCGCTGAGGCCGAGAATGTCAAAGTCTGCATCTCCGCAGCTCAAATGAACGAGCTGCTTGTCGTCGGCGCTGAAGGTCACGATGTCGTCGGGCATCCGACGCACAATATCACCGAAAAGTCGGGCATTGAGCACCAGCTCGCCGCTCTCCTGCACGTCGGCGGAAAGCCGGGTGCGAATGCCGGTCTGCATATTGTAGCCGGAGACGGTCAAACCGTCCTCCGCATGGAGCAGCAAACCCTCCAGTGCGGGGATGGAGCTTTTCTGGGCCACGGTGCGGGATGCAACGTTGATGGCGTTCATCAAGATTGCTTTCTCGCAGGAGAATTTCATCATGTTTCATCTTCCTCTCTTTGTATGGAATCCGATTTTCGTCGCTCTTTTTAGATAAAAAAAGAATAACTTAGTTAGTAAAAAGAAGCCGTAGGGGCTTTTTTTGTGGAAAGCCCTGTTTTTTCGTTTATTTTCAGCAGTTTGCGCTTCCACACGGTTCGTGGAGAAATTGCACGTTGTTTTGGAAAACTCGGGAAAGCGCGGGTTTTCCACAGACAGGTTTTTCTTTTTCCACCACAGATGTGAAAAACGTGCCTTATCGTTTTGAGTTGATATTGGTCTTGATTTCCTTAACCGTTTCTGCGAAGGAGGACTCCTTTTTCATTTGCTTTTCGACCTTGTCGATGGAGTACATAACGGTGGTATGATCGCGGTTATCAAAGACCTTGCCGATATCGTCCAGGGAGAGGTTTGTCATGCTGCGGATCAGATACATGGCAATCTGCCGGGCCTGTACCGCATCACGCACCCGCTGCTGGCCGCGGATAATACTCTCGTCCAGATTGTAAAACTTGCTGATATAGTCCAGAATGACTTCGGGAGAGGGAATATACTCGTTGCTACGCTTCAGCATGTCTTGAATGGCGCGGGTGACAGTTTCCTCGTCGGCGTCATTTCCCAGCAGATCCTTGTAGGCGTTGATCTTATTGATCGTACCTTCCAGCTGTCGGACGTTGGCGGTGACGTTGTCCGCGATATAGGCCATGATTTTGTCCGGCAGTTCCATGCCAAGAAGAGCGGCCTTGTTCTTAATAATCGCCAGCCGCGTTTCAAAATCGGGCGGTTCCACGTCCACCAGCAGACCCCATTCGAAGCGGGTCAGCAGACGATCCTCCAGTTGGGTCATTTCAGAGGGCGGACGATCCGATGTCAGAACAATCTGCTTGCCGGATTCGTACAGAGTATTGAATGTATGGAAAAATTCCTCCTGCGTCTGTTTCTTGCCGGCGATAAACTGCACGTCATCCACCAGAAGAAGATCCGCCTGACGGTATTTCTCCCGCATTTCGGCTGTTTTGGAGGGACCTGCTTGGATGGCGGCAACCAATTCGTTGGTCAGATCGTCACCCTTGACGTAGGCAATCTTCGCGCCCTTTTCTCGCTTGCGGATGACGTGGGCAATGGCATAAATCAAATGGGTTTTGCCAAGACCGGAATCACCGTAAATAAACAGCGGGTTATAGTTCTGGGCCGGATGCTCTGCCACGGCGACTGCCGCCGCATAGGCCAGCTTGTTGGAAGGACCCACCACGAACGTGTCAAAGGTAAACTCGTCGTTGGGATCAAAGCCCCGGGTTTTGGCGGGCTCACCGCCTTGAAAAACCCGAAATGCCTCATCATCCAAAATTTTCACGCCAATGTCGGCAGAGAAAATATCCTTTAGGGAGGATCGGATATTTTTCATAAACAGGTTCTCAATGTAGCCTGTTTTAAAATCATTGGAACAGTGCAGATATAGCGTTCCGTCCCGGAGATCCACCGCCTCGATTTCATCAAACCAGGTTTTAATGGTGGTTTCCGAAAGGTCGCGCTTCAGCTGCTGCAGGACGTTGTTCCAGACGTCTGCAATGGAATTCAAACGAAAAACCCCTCTCTCAAATGAAAATCTGCCTGTGGCAGCATATAGTTACACCGAAAATTATAGCAGAAAAGGGCCTTTTCGTCCATACATATTCTAATAAATAAGCACAAATTTTTTTCTCAAAAAAGTTGTGACAAAAATCATACATTTTGTAAAAAACAGGGCAGCAACACACAAGATTTAGAAATTTTCGGTTTTTTGTCTTTGAGAAGCAGAAATGGCGAAGCAGAAAAGACTTTTCAAGTTTTTATTGACACTTTTTCAATTTGTATGTATACTAAACGATGCGCCTGTAATTGGCGCCTTGTTTGATTGCTGCGAAGCGGAAACGCTTCGTCGAGCATGACCGTTTTGAAAAGAACGGTCTATTTAGTTACAGGAGGTGTTTCCAACATGGCAACCAAGCGTACCTACCAGCCCAAGAAGCTGCATGGTCAGAAGGTCCACGGCTTCCGCAAGAGAATGGCGACCGCTAATGGCCGCAAGGTCTTGTCCCGCCGTCGCGCAAAGGGCCGCGCAGTGCTGTCCTACTAAGGAAAAACGGACGCGCGCGGGAAACACGAGAACAGTTCTTTCAGGGACGGCGGGAATTGATTGAATTCCTCCGTCCCTAGTCGAGTTTCCTACAAAAAATCAAGGAGAGAAGGACCGGAAGCATATGAAACGGGCGGTTACTTTGAAAGAAAATTATGAGTTTCGCCGTCTGTATCAGCGGGGACGATCCGCAGTGGACAAGACCATGGTGGTCTACTGCCGGAAAAATAAGCTGGGGCATAATCGCTTTGGCTACACCGTCTCGGTGAAGCTGGGCCATGCCGTGGTGCGAAACCGTTCCCGCCGTCGTCTGCGTGAAGTCTGCCGGCTAAACGCCGGTCAGCTCAAGCAGGGCTATGATGTGATTCTGGTGGGTCGCAGCCGGACTGCGACAGCGCCCTTTCAGAATCTGAACGATGCCTTCTTGCGCCTTGCGGACAAGCTGGAGCTTTTGAAGGGGGAAGAGCAGGCATGAAAACCGTGCTGATCGCCCTGGTGAAGTTCTACCGGAAGGCCATCTCTCCGTACCGCCCGCCCTGCTGCAACTACATTCCCACCTGTTCCCAGTATGCACTGGAAGCGCTGGAAAAATACGGTGCACTGAAGGGCGGATGGCTGGCTTTTCGCCGCATCCTGCGCTGCAATCCGTTTCACAAAGGCGGGTATGATCCCGTCCCCTAAGTAGAGCAGAACATTCTGCCCAGACAAAAAACAACTCAAAATTGGAGGAACCCCAAATGGGAGTTTTTGCGACCATCGGATACTATATTTGTATCCCGTTTGCTGCACTGCTGCGCCTGTTTTATACCCTAACAGGCTCCTACGGCATATCCCTAATCCTCTTTACGCTGGTCATCAAGCTGATCCTGCTCCCGTTCCAGATGAAATCCAAGAAGAGCATGATGCGCATGAGCCGGATGAATGGCCAGATTAAGGACATTCAGAAGCGTTATGCCAACAACCCCACCAAGATGAACGAGGAAATGCAGCGCCTTTATCAAGAAGAGGGCGTCAACCCCATGAGCGGCTGCTTGTGGAGCTTTTTGCCTCTGCCCATTTTGATGGCTCTGTATTACATTATCCGCAAGCCCATTACCTACTTCATGATGCTTGACACCTCGGTTGTGGACAAGGCCATCAAGGCACTGTCCGATATCGGTGTCACCATTGCCGGAACCAGCGCGGACAAGGTTGCCACTGTGGCCAAGGAACTGAGTGCCTACGGCGAAATCGACGTGGTTACGAAGATTCAAGAGCTGCTGCCCAACTTTGCAAGCAGCACCCCGGGCTGGATCAACATGAACTTCAGCTTCCTGGGCATTGACCTCTCCATTCAGCCCACCACCGCTTTGACGCTGTTCAAAAGCGGCATTACCTGGGCGGCAATCGGACTGATTCTCATTCCGTTTGTCTCCGCCGCATTCCAGGTGCTGACCATGAAGTTCTCCATGGCAACCCAGCCTCAGGCCGGCGCAACGGCTTCCACAAACAAGATGATGATGTGGATGATGCCGCTGATGTCCCTGTGGATTGCATTCACCCTGCCCGCAGCATTGGGCATTTACTGGATTGCCCAGAGTGCCTTCTCTGCTCTGCAGGAATTCCTGCTCAATAAATTCTACACGGGCAAGCTGTCCGCCGAGGAAGAAGAGCATGTGCGCCAGGTGGAGGAAAACCGCCGCCAGCGTCAGGAAGAGGCCAAGCGTCTGCAAGAGGAGCGCAAAGCGCAGCAGGCCAAGATTTCCCTAAAGGAAAAACAGCGCCTTGCCCGCGAAGCGAAAGCAAAGCCCAAGAAGGCCAGCACCAATGAAAACGGCCGGATTGGCGACCGCCCCTATGCCCGTGGCCGTGCCTATTCCGAGGACCATTATGCAGATTCTCAGAACACCGGAAAGAAATAAGGAGCTTGTTGAAAGATGAGTTATATTGATGTAACGGGCAAAACCGAGGAGGAGGCCATCAGCAAGGCACTGTCTCAGCTGGGTCTTGATCGGGATGATGTGTCCGTGCAGATTCTTGAACGGGCAAAGTCCGGCTTTCTCGGCCTGGGCAGCCAGCCCGCAAAAATTCGGGTTACTTATGGCCCGGAGGATGAGAAGAGCGCCCTTGAAAATCCAGCGCCCGTCCGCAGCGCTGAAGTGAAGAAGCCGGCTCCCGAGAAAAAGACGGGGTTTGAAAAGAAACCCGCAGCTCCCAAGCCGGCTGCCCCGAAGGCAGCGCCTGCTTTTGCACCGAAGGTGGAAAACGTGCCGGCGGCTCCCACTGTTCCCCTTGGCGACGAGGTGGACGACGAAAAGGCACAGGACATCAAAACCTTCCTCAACGGCCTTCTCACACAGATGGAAAGCCCCGCACAGGTGCGTGTCTATCAGCCGGAAAAGGGCCGCTACAAGGTCATTCTGGAAGGGGAGAACCTGGGATCCTTGATTGGCCGTCGCGGCGAGACGCTGGACGCCATTCAGCAGCTCACCAGCTACTCCGTCAACCGCAGCGGCGCAGGCCGCGTCCGCATCCAGCTGGATGCGGAGAACTACCGGGAGCGCCGGGAGGAATCCCTGCAGCACCTGGCCCAGAAGGTTGCCGGCAAGGTGGTCAAGTACCGCCGCAGCGTGACGCTGGAGCCCATGAACGCCTACGAGCGCCATGTGATCCACACGGCACTGCAGGATACCCCGGGAATCACCACGTATTCGACGGGTACCGAGCCCAATCGCCGGGTCATTGTGGCCTTGGATCGGGACAAACAGTAAGAGAAAAAGCACCGGAAACCATGATTTCCGGTGCTTTTTTTGCACATCCTGTGGAAAAAAACCGTCCTGCGCTTGACAGGGGGACAAAAAGATGGTACAGTTACCGGGAATCAAGAAAACAGGCATCGATGAGGAGTAGTAGACTCATTTCACAGGCAAAGAGAGAGGGCGGACGCTGTAAGCCCCCGTTGTGAAAGAGCCGAAGGCGCCTATGAGCTGCATCGCCGAGAGAAATTGCAGGCGTTGCCGGAACCCGCCGTTATCGGGAGAAGAGTGCACATTCGTTTGAATGTGAATTCAGGTGGTACCACGGACTTTTCGTTCGCCCTGAGCCTTTGCGGCTCCGGGCGTTTTTTATTTGCTCTGAAAAGTAAACATTCAAAATATTGCATGAAAAAGGAGTTTTATAGGATGGATAACAAGCAGAAAACCATGGACAAAGTTGTTGCCCTGTGCAAAAACCGCGGCTTCGTATTCCCCGGCAGCGAGATTTACGGCGGCCTCGCCAATTCCTGGGACTTTGGCCCTCTGGGTGTGGAGCTCAAAAACAACGTCAAGCGCGCCTGGTGGAAGAAATTTGTGCAGGAGAATCCGTACAACGTCGGTCTGGACGCCGCGATCTTGATGAATCCGCAGGTGTGGGTGGCCTCCGGCCATGTCACCACGTTCAACGATCCTCTGATCGACTGCAAGGCCTGCAAAATGCGCCATCGCGCCGACAAACTGATCGAAGCCTATAACAACGAGCAGGGCATCACCGATGTGAACGTGGAGGCCATGGACAACGACGCACTGGTGGCCTATATCCGCGAAAAGCAGATCCCCTGCCCCGGCTGCGGCAAGTCCGACTTTACGGACATCCGCAAGTTCAATCTGATGTTCAAGACCCACATGGGCGTCACGGAGGATACCTCCACCGAGGTTTATCTTCGTCCGGAGACAGCCCAGGGCATTTTCGTGAACTTCCCTGCCATTCAGCGCACCACCCGGCGCAAGCTGCCCTTCGGCGTGTGCCAGGTCGGCAAATCCTTCCGCAATGAGATTACCCCGGGCAACTTCATTTTCCGCATCCGCGAGTTCGAGCAGATGGAGCTGGAGTTCTTCTGTAAGCCAGACACCGACCTCGAGTGGTTTGAGTATTGGCGCAGCTATTGCCATGACTGGCTGAAAAATCTGGGCGTGAAGGATGAAAACCTGCGCCTGCGCGATCACGAAAAAGAGGAACTCTCCTTCTACTCCAAGGCTACCACGGACTTTGAGTACCGGTTCCCCTTCGGCTGGGGCGAGCTGTGGGGCGTTGCTGACCGCACGAATTACGACCTAACGCAGCATCAGACCCATTCCGGCCAGGACTTGACCTACTTCGATCAAGAGACCAACGAGCATTATATTCCTTACGTCATCGAGCCGTCCCTGGGCGCAGATCGCATGACCCTCGCCTTCCTGGTGGAGGCCTATGACGAGGAAGTGGTGGACGCGGAGAAGAACGATGTCCGCACCGTCATGCACTTCCATCCCGCCATCGCACCCTTCAAGGCTGCTGTGCTGCCGCTTTCCAAGAAGCTCAACGACAAGGCCCGGGAGATCCAGCAGGAGCTCTCTGCCGACTGGATGGTGGACTTCGACGACACCGGTTCTATCGGCAAGCGCTATCGCCGCGAGGATGAGATCGGCACGCCGTACTGCATCACCGTGGACTTCCAGACCGTGGGCGACGATAAGAATGCCGCCGACAACTGCGTGACCATCCGTGACCGCGATACGATGGAGCAGGTGAGACTTCCCATCAGCGAGCTTCATGCATGGCTGACTGACAAACTCAAGTACTAAGGCACTACCGCATAAAGACCGCCTGGCGGCTTTGTACGTGTCTTGCTTGCATCTTTTCCGCCATCCCGCCCAAAATTTCCTTGTCATACGTCAGTATGGCTGCGGAAACTTTGTCCAGACTGGCAAAAAATTTGACGTCGCAATACGCATACAATCTTTATGCGTTATTGCCATCATTTTAAACAGCTTGTGGAAAACGGGACTGCTTTTGAAAGAGGGCAGTCCCGTTTTTATGCCTTTTTCGACTGCTTTTGCAAATTGAAGGGTGATGTGTTATGATGAGGCTTAAGTTTTATCCACAAAGGAGTCCATCACGTTGAAAACCTTGACGCAAAGCGAATCTGTGACCTGCCTGCGCGCCGCTCCGGCCCTTTGGGATCGGGGCTGGTGGACGATTGTCTGGCTAACCCTTTCGGGTATCGCGCTGGGAATTTTGTCCCTGTTGTACGCCATTGGTTCTTACGAACTGGCGGTGTTCCAAAGCTACTTTCACCACCCCCTAATTCTCTTTTTGAATGTGGCACCGGTGGTACTGCTGAATTTCTTCTTTTATTTTCTCTATGGTCGGACGCACCGGGCATTTTTAACCACGGCGTGCATCGTCATCGGGCTGAGCTTTGCGGATTATTACATGCTCCGCCTGCGGGACGATCCGCTGATGTTTGCGGACCTTCTCAGCGCCAAAGAGGGCATTTCCATCTCCTTTAAGCAGGGCTACGACTTGACACCGGATCGGCGGATGCTCTTTGGCATCGCCTGCATTGTGCTGGGCTTTTTGTTTCTGAAATTTCTCTGTCGGGCACGCCTTGGCGGGCGGTTTCGCCGCCGGGTTTGGCTGGCGCTCATTCCGGCAGTCCTCTGCGTACCGCTGACCCTCACCATGCTGAATAGCACCGTCTATACCGCCTATGCTGTCAACAACGACCAGACCAACCAGTGGGCGGCCACGCAGGTATATCTGTCCAAGGGCTTTGTCTATCCCTTCATCCATTCATCTACTTCCGATACCTTGAAAAAGCCAAAGGGCTATCACGCATCAGACGCGAAGAAGCTGCTCTCTCAGTATGAGGACGCAGCCATTCCGGAAGAAAGTAAGGTCAGTGTGGTGACAGTTCAGCTGGAGGCCTTTGCGGACTTTTCGGACTGCGGCGCACAGGGTGTGGACTGGGACAGCGCTTATGCCGCCTATGACAGCATTCTGGCGGAAAGCTACCACGGCACGCTTCTGACGAATATTTTTGCGGGCGGCACGGTCAATACGGAGCGGTGCTTTCTGACCGGCTTTGCCCAGCTGAAAAATTTCCGCAGTGCCACGAATTCCTATGCCCGGTATTTTGCGTCCCAGGGGTATGCCGTCACCGGCAGCCATCCCAGCTACGCATGGTTTTACAACCGGGAAAATGTGAATTCCTATCTGGGCTTCCCGGAGTATCGGTTCTACGAAAATTATTACAGCGATCTTGCGGACGGTCA
Source organism: Oscillibacter sp. (assembly GCA_022652815.1). Classification (GTDB taxonomy): domain Bacteria; phylum Bacillota; class Clostridia; order Oscillospirales; family Oscillospiraceae; genus Oscillibacter. The sequence continues at coordinate 81,125 of JALCRR010000002.1, read as the reverse complement.
GATCGCCATGGACGATGTGCTGCTGCCGGAAATACATAGCCAGTGGGATGCCGTCTCCGCAGACGGTACACCGGTCTTTTCCTTCAACGTCACGTATCAAGGCCACGGACCTTACTCGGCAACGGAGGTCTGGCGTGACCAGCACTATACGGACAATCGCTATTCCACCGCGTCCACCAACATTCTGGATAACTATCTGGGCTCCGTGCAGAATACGGCGGAGCAGCTGCGCGCCATGCTGGACACCTTTGCCGATTCCGACAAGCCCGTGGTGGTGGTTCTTTACGGTGACCATAAGCCCTGGCTGGGGGACAACAGTTCCGTGTATGCGGAGCTTGGCATCTCATTGGATACCTCCACGGAGGAGGGGCTTTTCAACAAGTATGCCACGGATTACATCATCTGGGCCAACGACGCGGCAAAAGCCGCCACCGGCCATGATTTTACCGGCAACGGCCCCACGCTTTCCTCCAACTATCTGATGAACGAGGTGTTCGATCAGTGCGGCTGGACCGGAAATGCCTATATGCAGGCCACGGAGGACATCCGCCAAACCCTTCCGATTATCACCACCATCGGTCGTTACGCCGAGGGAGATTCCATCGGCACACGGGATGATCTGACGGCGGACGGCACAGAAGCGTTACAGCGGTTTGAACTTTTGCAATATTACTGGCAAAAGAATTTTGCGGGCTAAGACGGTGGCAAAACTTAAAACAGCCTTCACGCCAAAAGCGTGAGATCGCTCATAAACCTTGAAATGACCAAACGAGCAGAGCCACACTCACTGGGTGCGGCTCTGCTTGTTTGGTATGGGAGAGTTTTAAGGAATCAAGATACACTTACAACACTTACCCTGTTCCGTAAGGTCCAGACCTTGCTGAAATTCTTCCAGAGGAAGCGTGTGAGTCACAATGGGGGAGAGGTCAATGCCGGCAGCCAGTAGCCCCCGCATTTCCTCCCAGTTTTCATACATCCGCCGCCCTGCGATGCCCCGCAGCTTGCAGCCGCGGTAACCGAAGTCGGCAATGTCCACTGCCACGGGTTTGTTGGGCAGAGCCACGCAAGTCAGCTGGCCCTCGGGCCGCAGATATTGCATGGCGGAGGCGATGCCGGCAGAGGAACCGGAGAAGTCAATGGCAACATGGGGGCCGTAGCCGTCGGTCAGGGCGCGAATGGCCACCACGGGGTCCTGCGCAATGGGATCAATGATGGCGTCGGCACCCAGCGCTTTTGCGGTTGCTGCCCGCTGGGCATTGGGCTCCAGCACAATTACCTTGGCGGCGCCGGCTTTTTTGGCAACCAGAATGCCCATTTCGCCCAGAGGGCCTGCACCGATGATGGCCACGGATTTTGTGGCCAGAGGCACGTCCATCACGCCGTGAACGCTGACGCCGAACGGTTCCATCAGCGCTAGAATCTCCCAGGGGAGGTTTGGATCATTGTAGACAAAGGCAATTTCCTCGGGAATGGCAATGTACTCGGCAAAGCAGCCATCTTGATGAACGCCGATGCACTTGGTGTTGGGGCAGACATGGCGGTTGCCCTCATGGCACACTTGACAGTTGTTGCAGGGAATATGGGATTCCGAGGAGACCCGGTCACCCACCTTGACGGTATGGCAGTCGCTGCCGATCTCCACGACTTCACCGGAAAATTCGTGGCCGATGGTTACCGGGGGATTCATACGCTTTTGCGCCCAAGCATTCCAGTGGCGGATGTGCACGTCCGTGCCGCAGACGGCAGCGGCTTTTACCCGCACAAGGATTTCCCGGGGTCCGATTTGGGGAATGGGAACGGTGCGCAGTTCAATGCAGCCCTCTTGTGGTGCGGTTTTTATAACCGCTCTCATGGTACCGGTCATAAGGCAGCAGCTCCTTGTTATCAAATTTTAAATTTACTTCTACCATGACCATACCATGAATTACGCAGACAATACAAGAGCCGCGGTGCTGAAACTTGTCAACAACCGGAAAAAGTTGTCAACAAGTTTGCGCCGCGGCGTAGTTTCTGTTTCATAAACGCTTACCACCTGCAAGGTGGCATCAGCCGTTTTCGTAAAGTCCGTAGTTTCGCTCCAGTGTGTCGAAGTGATGCTCCAGAAGTTGGCGCAGCTCATCTGCGTCGCCGCGCTCTACCGCATGGACAAGCGCCCAGTGCTGGCTGATATAATCCTCCCGGCGCCCCTGGGGATTTTGCTCCAGTACGTCGGTCCAGTGCTGAAGTGAAATGCGGGCCATGTAGCCGATGACAATCTGGAAAAGGCAGTGGAGCAGGGCATTGCCGGTGGCCTTCAAAACTTCCGCGTGGAGGGCGGTATCGGCGTCGGTCAGCGCCTGGGGGTCAGAGCTGGTTTCGATGATCCGGGCAAAACTCCGCAGATGTTCCAGATGCTCCTCGGTGCGATTAGCGGCGGCCATGCGGGCACCGCCGGTTTCCAGAATCCGCCGCACCATCAGCACATTTTGAAAGTCGCCGGCGGCGGTCAGCGTCATTAGGTAGAGAATCTGGGTGTTCTGCCCCAGATCGCCTCCGCCGAGAAAGGTACCCCGGCCCTGCTGACCATACAGCACGCCCAAAATGGACAGGGCGGAATAGACCTCGTGCACCTGCGCCCGGGGGATGTTGAGACTGCGGGCAAGCTGATTTTCGGAGTAGATTTTATCTCCGGCGGCCAGCGTGCCGTCCTGCAGGGACTTCATAAACTTTTCAATGACCTTCTGATAACCCTCGGTGCTGAGCATGACCGCATCCCCTTTACTGCTGTTTAAAAAAAGCCTGAATGTCCGTCTTTTCCGCCCGAACGCTGCCCTGGGCAAAGCCGTTTCGTCCACCGCCCCGGCCGGAGAGTGCCGCGTTCATGGATTTTACAAGGGCGCTGATGTCTGCGCCGTCTGCGCGAATCAGCGCGTAGTTGTACTTGTCGGTTTCCTCCGGCCCGGCAAAGACGGCGGCAAGGCCGCCGCACTGCTTTGCCACGGCGTCGGTCAGCTTTCGCACGGCGTCGGACGGCATGGGGGAGAAGAAGAGCACGGTGTCGCCAGCACCCGCGTAGGTTTTTGAAAGTTCCAGAAAATGCTGCTCCTCCAGCTCGGCGCAGCGGGTCTTGGCATCTGAGAGTTCCCCGAGCGTCCGCGCAACGGCAGCCGCCGTCGCCTCCGGCTTGACGGAAAGGCTCTGGGCCACAGCACGGTTTTGCTCGTACACCGTGTCAAAAAGACGCAGCGCTCGGTTTCCGCAGACGATTTCAATGCGCACGCCCTCCCGGAACTTCTGCACGGACAGCACCTTCACCAACCCCACCTGCCCGCACCGGAGCACATGGGTGCCGCAACAGGCACAGCAATCCGCGCCGGGCACCGTCACAATGCGCACCTGACCGAAAAGCTCCTTTTTGCTGCGGTAGTCGATGGTTTTCAGCTCCTCGGCGGAGGGGTAGGTAATGACAAATGGGGTGTCGGCGGCGATCACGGCGTTGGCTTTCGCCTGGGCTTCCAGTGCCTGCTCCCAGGAGATGTCCGCGTTATAGTCGATGGTCACCACGTCGCTGCCCATGTGAAAGCCCACATTGTCGCAGTGGAACGCATCGCAGAGAATCCCGGAAATAATGTGTTCTCCGGAATGCTGCTGCATGTGATCAAAGCGTCGCTCCCAGTCCAAAATGCCTGTCACGTTTTGCCCAATTTCCACGGATTTTTCAACTTTGTGGAAAATCACGCCGTCTTTTTCCTGCACGTCGGTGACGGATTTTCCGTCCAGCGTTCCGAAATCGCAGGGTTGTCCGCCACCCTCCGGATAAAAGGCGGTGCGGTCCAAAGTCACCAGAAATCCGCCTTTTGGGCCTTTTTCACAGGTCAGAATTCGGGCGGTAAATTCCCTTAAAAATGGGTCGGCGTAATAGAGCTTTTCAGTTTCCATGTGGAAAAATTCCTTTCAAATGTCGCGTTGATTGTCGTATCAAAGCAGTCCCAGCGCAGCTTTCCACGCAAGGACCCGCGATACGGCGGTGTCCAGCGTTTCCTGGGAGATGGTCCCGTCCTGCACGGCGGAAACTACCTGGGGAATCTGATCGCGGTAGTCGGTGGTGATGACCAGATCGTTTCCGGCGCTGATCGCCATGGTGGCCACATTCCCGTCTGCGGCGTAGGCTTTCACCGCGTCCATAGCCAGATCGTCGGTCATGACCACGCCGTCAAAGCCCAACTCCTCCCGCAGAATTTTGTGCACGGCGGGGGAGAGAGACGCGGGCAGGTCGGCGTCCATGCACTGTACAATGTTGTGGGACACCAACACGGCGGCAACTTGACTCCCAGTCTGTTTTCCCGCCTGCATTCCGGCGGAAAAGGGCAGAAAATCGGAGGATTGAAAGGAATCCAGAGGCCGTCCGTCCACGGAGATGCCCGTGTGGGTGTCGGCATTGTTCCCGTAGCCGGGGAAGTGTTTTAAGACGCTGCCCATGCCGTCCGCACCCATCTGCCCCACAACGGATTCCACATACCCGGCAGTGGCCTGCGCGTCCTGCCCAAAGGTGCGGGCATACATGAAGTCGCCAGAGTTGGTGGAAACGTCGCACACCGGCGAGAGATTGACGTTAATCCCAAGCGCCCGCAGCAAAACGTCCTTTTCGTGGGTTTCCCGCACAACTGCGTCCATTCCGCCTGCGGCGTACAGCTGCTGGGGGGATTTAAATTTTTCCGAGCGGAGATGGGGATTGGAGGAGATGCGCACCACGGTGCCGCCCTCCTCATCTACGCCGATCAGCAGGGGAATTCCCGTGTCATCGGCGGCGGTTTCCTGATAGGCGTTGACCGCCTGAATGATTTCATTGGCGGTCTTGTCCTTAAAGTCCCGACCAAAGAGCAGATAGCCACCCAGATGATAGGTTTTCACATCTTCTGCGGCGGATTCCGCCGGTACCCGGACAAAAAACAGCTGCCCGACCTTCTGCTCCACGGTCATGCCGGAGAGCAGCTCCGCAATTCGCTCTTCGGTTGGATCCACCTCCGGCGCAGCCGGCTGGGAGGAAGCAGCCGCGGACTGGGATGCTCCGGCGGCGCTGTCTGAGGAACTGCCCGCACCGCTGCCTGCTTCAGCATCCTGCCCGCAGGCGGTCAGCGTCACCAGCATCAAAAAGCACATCAGCAGAGAAACAGCATGTTTCATGGTACACCTCCGCATAAAAACCCATTTTCCTTACTCTACCACACTTTGGGGTGGAAAGAAAGGGCGCGAAGTCTCCTTCGCGCCCTTTTGACAATCAAACCTCTTATTCGCCCTCGTGCTTGGTGACGGCGATGTGCAGCTCGTCGAGCTGCTTTTGTGTGACCTCGCTGGGTGCGCTCATCATGACGTCCTGCGCGTTCTTGTTCATGGGGAAGGGGATAATCTCGCGGATGGAATCCTCGCCGGCCAGCAGCATGACCATGCGGTCCACGCCAGGGGCAATGCCGGCATGAGGGGGTGCTCCGTAAGTGAACGCGTTGTACATGGCGGGGAACTTGGCTTTCACGTCGTCCTCGCCCAGACGCACCAGCTCAAAGGCCTTGATCATAATCTCGGGGTCGTGGTTCCGGACGGCGCCGGAAGAAAGCTCCACGCCGTTGCAGACCAGATCGTACTGATCGGCGGTGATGGTCAGCGGATCGATCTCGCCCTTTTCAGCCTTCAAGAGGGTCTCGAGGCCGCCTGCGGGCATGGAGAACGGGTTGTGGCAGAACTCCAGTTCACCGGACTCGTCGCCGATTTCGTACATGGGGAAGTCCACAATCCAGCAGAATGCGTACTGCTCCTTGTCCATGTGGCCGGGCACCACGGCGCCCAGCGTCTTGACCAGCACACCGGCGGTCTTTTGGGCAGCGGTCTTAGCACCGGCGGAGACGGCGACGAAATCGCCGGATTTCAGCCCGAGGGCAGCGATAACGGCGTCCTTGTGGGGGGCGACAAACTTGCCGATACCGCCGACCACCTCGCCGTTTTCGTCAATGCGGAACCAGTAGGCCTTATTGCCGCTCTGGGTTTCCACATCGGCGAGGGTCTTGTCGATAAATTTACGGGTCTCCTTAAAGTCGTGGACGACAACGGCCTTCACGGTGTTGCCGGCAAACGGCTCAAAGCCACAGTCCGCCAAAGCGGCAGTGGCGTCCTGCACCCGCAGATCGATGCGCAGGTCGGGCTTGTCGGAGCCGAAGCTCTCCATGGCGTCGTTGTAGGCGATGCGCTGGAACGGTGCGCCGGAGGCGCGGCTGTATGTGCCGAACTTGGCAAAGATCGGGGGCAGCACATCCTCCAGAACCGCGAACACGTCCTCCTGGGAGGCAAAGGCCATCTCCATATCCAGCTGGTAGAACTCGCCGGGGGAGCGGTCGGCGCGGGCATCCTCATCGCGGAAGCAGGGGGCGATCTGGAAATAGCGGTCAAAGCCGGAGGTCATCAGCAGCTGCTTGAACTGCTGGGGAGCCTGGGGCAGCGCATAAAACTTGCCGGGATGGTTCCGAGCGGGCACCAGATAGTCGCGGGCGCCCTCGGGGGAGGAGGCGGTCAGAATGGGCGTGGTAATCTCCAGAAAGCCGTGCTCGGTCATGGACGCGCGTAGAGCGGCAACCACGTTGCACCGCAGAATGATGTTTTTCTTGACCTCCGGATTGCGCAGATCCAGATAGCGGTACTTTAGGCGCTGTGCCTCGTCGGCGTCCCGGCTTCGGTTGATCTGGAAGGGCAGCTCGTTGTGGCGGCAGCGGCCCAGCACTTCCACCTTGGTGGGCAGCACTTCAATGTCGCCGGTGGCCAGCTTGGAATTCTTGCTGGCGCGCTCGCGGACTGTGCCCTCCACCGAGATCGTGGATTCCTTGTTGATGGCTTTGAACTGTGCCACCATCTCCGGCGTTTCCGCCACCACCTGGGTGGTGCCGTAGAAGTCCCGCAGGATGACAAAGGCCAGCTCACTGCCGACCTCGCGGATGTTTTCCAGCCAGCCGACAATCTTCACGGATTTACCGGCATCGCCGAGGCGCAGCTCGCCGCAGGTATGGGTTCTTGACTGCATCATAAAATCGCTCCTTATTTCAATACTATTTGAAATTTATAATCAATAAAATACGAATTGTTTAGTTAATTCCGGCCAATCCCGCGGCCGCCAACCAGTCATATTTTTTTGCCAGAGCGGCCACAGAAAAACCGTCATAGGCCTTGGTCGTCACGACCTTGGCGTCTTGCGCCCAGGAATCCACTTGAATGAGCGCGGGAATGGACCCGATAAAAGACATGGTGTCCTCGTCCTGGGAAGGGTCCGCTTTCAGAAAAATGGAATATTCACCAATGCCGGAGGCGGGGTCCTCCATATTGATTGTTTGGCTGAGTGACCCCACGGCAAGATTTTTCAGCGTGGCCTGGTCGGAGCCGGAGAAACCATCAACGGAAACCAGTGTGGGCCCAAGACTGCTGGAGCTTGCGCCATACTTCCAGCCCAGATATTCAAAGTAATCCGGCTCGCTTGTATGGGAGACGGCCATAGAGCGGATTTTGTTGATCTGCTGAAGAGCCTCCTGCTTGGTGACGCCGTAATACTCCTCCGTGCCGATGTCGTAGCTGACGGTAAGATACTGGCCATAGAAATAGCCGTACTGGGCCAGGTAATTGTTCAGCTCGCTTTTGGCGGGAGCGTATTTGGCGGACATATTGTCCGTTAGGGCAGAGGCCTGCAAAAGCATGGACGCAAAAGTATCGGAGTATCCGAAGCAGAGGGAACGCATATTTTCAAGTCCCGAGGCAACTTCGGACTTTTGGGCGGCGGTTAGGGGATAATCGCTTTGATGGACAAACACCTCTGCAATCTGCTTGAGGTTGTCCAGCACGTCAGACGCCACTTTTTCCGCCGGAGTCAATCCACCCTTGTCGGCCACGTTCCACTGCACGGCGCATTCTTTGGCCACGTCAATGCCGTAGACCTGCAATAAATAGTCGGCAAAGCTGTCGTAATCTGCGTAGGCGTCGTCGTAGTATTGATCCCAGTACTGGGCGTAGGTATCGTAGTAATCGTACTGGCTGGAAGCCTCGTAGGAGAAAATCTCCGTGCACAGGCAATAGGCGTACAGCTCCGCCGTGACAGCGTAGCCGTCAATGGTCAGCACGGTGGTCTGCGGGTCCAAACCCAGAAGTTCCTTGGCGAAGGAGAAGGCCTTGGGGATAAATTTGACGCGCTGGGAGGCATCCACAATGCGCGCCAGCATGGCGGCGGCCTGTCCGCGGTTTAGATTGGTCGTGCCGTTGAATGTTCCATACGCATCGGAACCCGTCAAGATGCCGGCGTTGTAGAAGGCCAGCACATCCTCATCGCCGTAGATGTCCGGCAGGACGGAAATGGAGTTGATGGCCTTCAGCGCACTGTCCGGCAGGACGGCCGACAGTAGCCACACAAAGTCGTAGCGGTCGCAGGGCGTATACGGCTCATCTGCAACATACCACAGGACATCTTCCAAATCGTCGTTTTGATAGGACAGCTTCTCAAGATAATCCAGATAGGGCTGATACCATTCCTCTCTGGCTCCCGGAGCGGCAAACTTGCCGTCGCCGCCGTTTAAAAGTTCGTGGAGCCGGGCAGTAATCACGATAATCTGGGCGCAGGTCAAGGAGCCCTTCGGGTCAAATTTGACTGCGGATTTTCCGTCCATCAGGCCGACTTCATATACGGTCTGGACGTTGGCGTCGCACCAGATGCCCTTTGTGTCGGCAAACGCCGTGCGATAGGTCTTTACCTGCGGCAGCAGACTGCCCGGGGTGTAGGCAATGGTGGGCACGACGGAAAAAAGCATGGCCAGCGCCAGAAACAGGGAGACGAGGCGAGCCTTCTGTTTCATGGAAACTCTCCTTTCACGTGCTCTCTCCAAAGAACGACGTGGATTTCATGTTAAAACAAAGTGTTATCCCAGAATCACGCTGCCTTTGGCTCGCTCGGCAAGTCCCGCCTTGATGCGGTACACCGTGGCGGCGGGCTCCAGCTTGGTCTGTTCGCCGGTGGTCATGTCCTTGCAGGCAACGATGCCGGCATTGATCTCGTCCTCACCCAGGAAAATGACATAGGGGATCTTCAGCTTGTCGGCGTAGGAAATTTTGGCCTTAAATTTCTTTTCCTCGCAGTGGAGCTGGGTGCGGATGCCGTTTTCCCGCAGTCTGGTTGCCAACTCGATGGCGGCGGAGAGATCGTCGGTCATGGGCAGAATCAAAACGTCCGCCGGTGCGGTGGGCAGGTCCGGATTGAGCATGCCCTGTTCACCCAGTACATAGAAAAGGCGGGTCAGTCCGATGGAAATGCCGGCGCCGGGCAGGGGCTTGTCGGTATAGTACTCGGCCAGGTTGTCGTATCGTCCGCCGGAGCAGACGGAGCCAATCTCCGGGTGGTCGAGAAGCGTCGTTTCGTAAACCGTGCCGGTGTAATAATCGAGGCCCCGGGCAATGGTCAGATCCACGGCAAAATTCTCGGCGGGTACACCGAAGGCGCTCAAATATTTGACCACGGTGTTCAGCTCACTGAGACCTTCGTCAAACATCTCGTTCTTGCCGCGATAGCCCTCAAGGGCTTTAAGGACGGTTTCGTTCCCGCCGGTGATGGCGATGAACTTGAGAATCTGGTCGGCGTCATCCTCCGCCACGGCGAAGTCCTCCACCAGAATGGTTTTCACCTTGTCCGGGCCGATCTTGTCCAGCTTGTCCACGGTGCGCATCACATCGCCGGCCTTTTCGGTCAGACCCAGCATGGCATAAAAGCCGTTGAGAATCTTCCGGTTGTTGACCCGAATCTGGAACCGCTTCAGCCCCAGCGTGGAAAAGGTCTTGTAGATGATGGCAGGAATCTCCGCCTCGTTCACGATGGAGAGCTTGCCGTCACCGATGATGTCGATGTCGGCTTGATAAAACTCCCGGAAGCGTCCCCGCTGGGCGCGCTCGCCGCGGTAGACCTTGCCGATCTGATAGCGGCGGAAGGGGAAGGACAGCTCGTTGTAGTGCAGGGCAACGTACTTTGCCAGCGGCACCGTCAGATCAAAGCGCAGGGAAAGGTCGGAATCTCCCTTGGTGAAGCGATAAATCTGCTTTTCCGTCTCGCCGCCGGCCTTGGCCAGCAGCACGTCGGAAGCTTCAATCACCGGGGTATCCAGCGGCGTAAAGCCATATAGGGAGTAGGTTTCACGCAGAACCTCCATAATGCGCTCCATCTGCTGCTGGGGTGCGGGCAGAAGCTCCATAAAGCCGGAAAGTGTCCGGGGGGTCATTTTAGCCATAGTTGGTTCTCCTTTTATCATTGGAATATCCATCTCCCTTGGGAGAGGGGAAAAGGCCGGGGAAGGGCAAAAAAGAATGCTCTCGTCCCCATGGTTTGGGACGAGAGCAAACTGCTTTCGTGGTGCCACCCAAATTCAAGAGGAAGCGTTCCTCTCCTTTGAGTCTCCTGTTACGGGGAGGGTGCCGTGGGCGTTTCCGCCCCCGCTCATCCACTGTCCTTCGCCCAATTTCTGTCCGGAGACGCTCTCAGCAATGCGTCCCTCTCTGTGCGGGGAAATCGGGGTACTGCTGCGGATTCACAGCGGTTACCTGTATCTTATCAGTTATACACAATTTGCGGGGAAAGTCAAGCGCGGCGCGCCATTTCAGGCGATGGGCTTGCTGCGGGGGTTGACCACCAGACGCCAGTCCAGGTCACCGCGGGCCAGACCCAGAATCAGCATTTCGGCGGTGGCAATGTTGCTGGCGAAAGGAATGTTATTCTGATCGCACAACCGGGAAATGTAGGTGATGTCCTGCGCCATGGTCTCGCTGTTGGGGTCGGAGAAAAACAGCACCAGGTCAAACTCGTTGTAGGCGATACGGGCGCCGATCTGCTGGGAACCACCGTGGGCATAGGAGAGGAAGCAGTGGACATTCAGTCCGGTGGCCTCGGAGACCATATGGCCGGTGGTATTGGTTGCATAAATTTCGTGCTGGGAGAAAATGCCGGCGTAAGCCGTGCAGAACTGGACCATCAGGTCCTTTTTGTTGTCATGCGACATCAGAGCAATATTCATGGGGAAGCTCCTTTCTATTTAATCCGCATTAGGGGAACACGTTTCCCCAGAATGCGATTTGCGACATTTTGATAGGCAGTTGCGGCAAGGCCGGAGGGATTGAGCAAAAGAGGAACGCCTCGGTTCAGCGCTAGCGGCAGCTGATCGTCCTCCGGAATCACACCCAGCAGGGGAAGCCCCGCCGAGTCGATGGCGTCGTCAATGGTGGCGTGCATGTGCCGGAGCAACTTGCCCCGCACCCGATTGACCACCAGATGGAGAGATCCGCGGGGGAAATTTCCAAGCTCCATGACGGTGTGCTGCGCGTCCCGCAGGGAGGATGCCTCCGACGTGGTGACAACCACGCAGCGGTCAGCGTCGCAGGTGGCCAACAAAAAGCCGGAGCCAAGGCCAGCCGGTGCATCCAGCAGGCAGAAGTCAAATCGTCCGCGTATCTCTTTTAAAAGGGCGCGCATCTCGGCGGCGGTCACGTTTCGTCCCCGAATACGGGCCGGAGCGGTGAGCAGGAACAGATCCTTAATGCGGGGGTGTTCCACCACCGCGTCGGAGAGGGAACAGCGGCCCTGAGCCACATCGGAAAAATCCATCAGCGCCCGGTCCGAAAGCCCCAGCGCCAAATCCAGATTTCGAAGCCCCACGTCGCAGTCCAGACAGAGCGTTTTCCTGCCCAACCTTGCAAGCGCAGAGCCGACGCCGGCGGTAAACGAGGTCTTGCCGGTACCGCCCTTGCCGGAGACGATGGCGATACATTCTCCATGCCGATCTTCCAACTTCTGCGCCTCCTTCCGAGCAGGGTTTTCAATAAGTCCTATTATAACGGATTTTTCTTCATTTTTGCAAACATTCTGGGATATTTTTCCGAACTTTTTTTTACTTTGCGGATCAGCACCAGCCGATGGGTGATTTCCGTGCCCGGAATTGTGTAATCTTTAATCTCTGCCGGGGCTCCACCCAGCACTTCAATGGCGTGTGCGGCGGCTTTCAGCTCGTCGTCGCACTCCACGGATTTCATGGCGGCAAAGGTTCCGCCCACCTTCACCAGCGGAAGGCCCAGCTCCAGAAGTATCGGAAGATTTGCCACGGCGCGGGAGGTCACAATGTCAAACTGCTCGCGCTTCGTTGCGGCAAATTCCTCTGCCCGCGCATGGACGCACGCAACGTCGGAAAGCCCCAACTCGTCGCAGACACTCTGCAAAAAGGTGACGCGCTTGCCCAGAGCGTCTACCAGCGTCAGCTGAATGTCCGGCTCCGCAATTTTCAGCGGAAGGCCGGGAAAACCTGCCCCAGTGCCGATATCCGCCACGGATTTTCCGGAAAAATCCATCAGCGTCAAAAGGGAGAGGCAGTCCAGAAAGTGGAGGTTCGCGACATCCGCCGGCTCCGTAATGGCGGTCAGATTCATCACCTTGTTGGTTTCCAGCAGCAGCTCCGCATAGCGCTCCAGCGCCGGAATGCGATCCTTCGGCAGATGCAGCGCGTCAAATCCGGCTTCCAGAATGGCTCTCATTGCTTGCCCTGCTCTTTCAGAAGATCGCGGATTTCCGTCAGCAGAAGTTCTTCCTTGCTGGGTGCGGCAGGCGCCGAAGGCGCCGCTTCCTTTTTGGCGTGGAGATTGTTGACCGCCCGCAAAAAGCAAAAGACCACCAGTGCCATAATGAGAAAACTGATGATGGACTGAATGAAGTTGCCATAGGTAATCACCGCGCTGCCCAGCTGAAAGGACAACTCGGAGAAGGAAATGCGGCCGGTAAAAATGCCGAGAATCGGCATGAGAATATCTGCCGACAGAGAGTCGGCAATCCCCTTAAAAGCTCCGCCAATAATGACGCCCACCGCCATGTCCATTACGTTGCCCCGGGCAATAAACTTGCGAAACTCCGCAAAAAAGCCGGTTTCTTTCTTCATAAATCAATACCTCTTGTTATATCACGCGTAAATAGTACAAATAGTTGTCAATTTTTAAGGGTCAGCACACAAATTGTGCCGTCCGTCCGCTGAACCAGCGCCTTCCCACTGACCACTTTGGAGCAGGAGGAGAACTGGGCCGGAACGGCAATATTGAGGTCGCTGTCCAGATATCCGCAAAGACCCTCCGGTGTTGTATAGACGGCGTAGCCGCCGCTAAAGGTGGATGGCGTATCGCTGTTTCCCAGCAGGGAGGAAAGGTCGTGCTCCACGTTGTTTTTGTTCAGATAGCCCCGGGACCCATCCCGCTCATAGGCCGCCCAGCCGTCTGCAAACGGAGTAATATCCAGATAATCCGCATCAGATGCCGGGTTGCCGACGGCGTCAATCAGCCCGCACAGTCCCGTGGGGCTGGTGGCATCCTCCGATGCGGTTCCCACCGTGGCATAGCCGCCGGAATAACCATGGAAAACAACATCGTACCGGGGCGGAATGGCCCACTGGCCGGAGACATCGAGAAACCCCTTTTTCCCAGTGGCAGCATCCTGCGCCGCAGCAAGACCGTTCCCAAACGGATACACAGCGCTGTAAGTTGCCGGAATGGCCACGGAGCCATCGGCATTCAGATAGCCATATAGGCCGGAAGCCTCGTCGCAAAACGGAATCAGTCCGCCGTAGACGTTGTCGCTGTCGATGTTGGCAGGAAGGGAGCCCAGCGCGTTTCCGTCCAGATCATAGACCGTGAAGGCTCCGCTGTCATCTGATGCCAGCAAAATTTCGTCGTGAAGCGCCGCCACAGATGGATGCGTGCAGGGAAGAAGATCCTCCCCTCTCAAGTTTACATAACCCCACAGACCACCCTGCTGGACGGCGGCCACGCCGTCCTCGCAGAAGAACGCCGCATCGTCATACCGACAGTCCAGCAGCACCGTACCGTCCCAGTCGCAGGCGCCCCATTTTCCGGAGTCGTCGGTATACCAGATGAGGGGCGTCACACTGCCGTAAATCATGGGGTCAATGGCGTGAGCCGGTAAATTCACTTTGCTGAGAGAAAAATCCGCATCGTTGTTTTCCGGCACGTCAGTGCGCTCGACACGCTTGGGCAGCGGCACCGGGGCAAGGGGAAGCCCCTGGGTCTGAATTTCTGTCTCGACAGAGGCGCCGGAGGAGGAAGTGGACGGCACGGATGTGTCCGCGCATCCGGACAGGAGCAAAGCGGCCAGCAAAACGGCCAACAGTGGCGCACGTCTCATGGCTTGTCCTCCTGTGGTAAAAACAGAAAATTGAAAGTGCTGTGCCGCAATGGATTGCGGCGTTAAACCGGAATGGAGCCCATAAAATCGGTCAAAATAACCTCGGGTTCATGTTGCGGAAGCGCTATGAGCTCTATTCTGTTCCAAAATCTGGATAATTCTTTAAAAATTTACTTCTTGCTGGGAACCAGCTTCTCCTTGCCGCCCATGTAAGGCTGCAAAACCTTCGGGACCAGCACGGTGCCGTCTGCTTGCAAATTATTTTCCAGCAGGGCAATCAGCATCCGGGGAGGCGCCACGCAGGTGTTGTTCAGCGTGTGGCATAGCTGCATCTTGCCGCTTTCATCCTTGTAGCGGATTTTCAGCCGGCGTGCCTGGGCATCACCCAGGTTGGAGCAGGAGCAAACCTCAAAATATTTCTGCTGACGCGGAGACCAGGCCTCGATGTCGCAGGACTTGCATTTTAGGTCGGCCAGATCACCGGAGCAGCACTCCAGTTGACGAACGGGAACATCCATACTGCGGAACAGCTCCACGGAGTATTTCCACAGCTGCTCATACCAGGCCTTGGAATCCTCGGGCTTGCAGACGACGATCATTTCCTGCTTTTCAAACTGATGAATGCGGTAAATGCCGCGCTCCTCGATACCGTGCGCGCCCTTTTCCTTGCGGAAGCAGGGGGAGTAGGAGGTCAGCGTCTGGGGCAGGGAATCCACGGGGACAACCTGGTCGATAAACCGGCCAATCATGGAGTGCTCGGATGTGCCGATCAGATAGAGGTCCTCACCCTCAATCTTGTACATCATGCCGTCCATATCCGTCTGGGACATGACGCCCTCCACCACGTTGCCGTGAATCATGAAAGGGGGAATGCAGTAGGTGAAGCCCTTGTCGATCATAAAGTCGCGGCCATAGGCCAAAACGGCCTCATGCAGGCGGGCAATGTCGCCCAGCAGATAGTAAAAACCGTTGCCGGAGACACGGCCAGCGGCGTCCATGTCGATGCCGTTGAAGCTCTCCATAATTTCCGTGTGGTAGGGAATCTCGAAGTCGGGTACCACCGGCTCACCAAAACGCTGAACTTCCACGTTGCAGGAATCATCCGGGCCCAGAGGCACGGTGTCATCAATCATCTGGGGAATGACCATCATGCGCTTGCGGATTTCCTCGTCCACAGCAGCCTCTTCCTTTTCAAGCTCGGCAAGACGGGCGGCGTTGTCCGTCACCTGCTTTTTGACAGCCTCGGCCTCAGCCATCTTGCTGGGGTCCTTTTTGGCCTGTCCCATCAGCATACCGACTTTTTTGGAGAGGGTATTGCGGTCGGCGCGAAGCTGATCTGCCTCGGCAATGCCGGCGCGGCGCTTTGCGTCCAACTCAATGACCTCGTCCACCAGGGGAAGCTTGCTGTCTTGAAATTTCTTCTTAATATTTTCCTTGACGGCGTCCGGATTCTCCCGAACAAATTTAATGTCCAGCATGATATTTACTCCTTATATCATTTTGTTGTAATTTTAAAGCCTTCTCAATTCTGGGGAAAGCAGAGTGGACAAAGCCAACTCCGGCGATGTTTCACGTGAAACATTACTTGCTCTGCACGGCCTCCCGCAGCTGCAAATACCGCTGCGCGGGGGAGGTAATGCCATCACCTGCATCGGCGGAGAGCAGCTTGTCCAATCCCTGATCTTCCATGCTTTCAATGGTGTTCTTGCATTCGTCAAAGTTCTGCCCGGCATACTGCTGCTGCAAGGTGTAGAGCGATGTCAGCGCAAGAATTCTCTGCTCGGCAGCCTCTCCGGCAGTGGTTGCCTGATCCAGCTGGGACTGCAAATCCGCGACCTGCTTCTGCGCGGCGTCCAGCTCATCCTGAAGCTGCTGGTTGCGGTCCTCGGTTTTCTGCACCTCCTGCAGGGCGCTGACGGAATCCTGCAGCTTGCCGACGACCTCGGAATTGCTGCGCTGGTGCATCACAAAGGAAACTGCCATCAGCACAAACGCAACAATGAAGAGAATCATGATATAGACGACAACCGGCTTTTTTCCGGTGGTTTTCTGCGGCGTTTCGGAGCCCTTCGGCTGCGGTTCCGGCGCACCGCTGCTTCTTGTTTCAAATTTCAACTTGCAACCGTTCCTTTCCAATCAAGGCACATGCCTGTTATTTTCCGCCTTTTGCGGCTTTTTTAACCTTCAGCACGGACAGTGCTTCCAAAAGTTCATTCAAATCGTCCAGACCGTAATATTCCAGCTCGATGCGGCCCTTCTTTTTGCCGGTGACAATCTTCACGCCGCGACCCAGATGCCCGGCCAGCTCTTTCTGCGCTTCTGCGGCGTAATCCACACCGTTTACGCCCTGCTTTTTCGCCGGAGCCTTCTTCTCACTGGCTAGACGCTTTGCAAGCGCCTCGGTCTGCCGGACGGAGAGCCCGTCGGCGAGAATCGCTTTAGCGGCTGCCGTCTGCTGGGCGGCTTTCAGCGGAAGAAGCGCCCGGGCATGGCCTGCGGACAGCTTGCCTTCCTCCAGTAGCTTTCTCACATCGGGGGAGAGGGAGAGAAGTCGCAGGGCGTTGGTCACAGCGCTGCGGGACTTGCCGACCCGCTTGGCTGCTTCCTCCTGCGTCATGTGATAGCTGTCAATCAGCGACTGATAGCCTGCCGCTTCCTCCATGGGATTCAAGTCTTCCCGCTGAAGGTTTTCAATCATGGCAAGCTCCGCGGCCTTGCGGTCGTCGGCTTCCATGACAATGACGGGAACCTCGGAAAGCCCCGCCAGACGGGCAGCGCGCCAGCGGCGCTCGCCTGCAATGATCTGATAGTAGCCGGAAGCCAGCTTCCGCACCGTCAACGGTTGGATAATGCCGTGTTCCCGGATGGAATCGGCCAAGTCGGAAAGCGCGTCCTCGTCAAACTGCTTGCGTGGCTGGGAGGAACAGTTCTCCACTTGTGAAATAGGCACGCTCAACGCACCGGTGGATTCCGTTTTTAAAACGTCGTCGCCCAGCAGAGCGCCCAGACCCCGTCCGAGGCCGGATGGTTTTTTCGATGCCATAAGATATTCTCCTTTCGGAAAATCAGTTGTTTTTTCGCAGGAATTCCTGCCCAAAGGCGGTGTAGGCCTCTGCGCCCCGGGAAGTCCGGTCATATGTAAAGATGGGTTTTCCGTGGCTGGGAGCCTCGGAAAGCCGCACGTTCCGCGGAATCACCGTGGCGTAGACCTTGCCGGGGAAGTAGTGCTTGACCTCCTCGGCCACTTGAAGCGCCAGATTGGTGCGTCCGTCAAACATCGTCAGCAGCACACCCTCCAGCTCCAGATTCGGATTCAGCGAACGCCGCACAATCCGCACGGTGTTCATTAAATCGCTCAGCCCCTCCAGCGCAAAATACTCGCCCTGCACCGGCACCAGAATCGAATCGGCGGCGCACAAGGCGTTCAGTGTCAAAAGCTCCAGGGAAGGGGGGCAGTCAATGAAAATAAAGTCATACAGGTCGGCAACCTGTTCAAGCGCATTTTTCAAGAGAAACTCGCGGTGGTCCATATTAATCAGCTCAATGCCGGCGCCTGCCAGAGCTTTGTTGGAGGGCAGCACATCGCCAAACTTTGTTTTCACAATGACGTCCCGGGTCTGGCTTTCTCTCACCAGTACGTCATAGACGCCGAGGGACACGGATTTGTCCACGCCCATGCCGGAAGTGGAGTTGGCCTGCGGGTCAAAATCGCACAGCAGCACACGCTTGCCCGCCTCGCGGAGAGCTGCGGTCAAGTTGACACAGGTGGTCGTTTTGCCCACGCCGCCCTTTTGATTTACGATTGCAACGGTTTTAGCCAAAGAAGGCACCTGCTTTCCAAAAATCTCGATACGAATCAATTCATTATAGCGCCCGCACAAGGCACTTGCAAGAAAAAACGGAGAAAAAGGCGGATTGTAAGAAGAAATGTTTTTCAAATCGCTGCCAGTGCCATTTTATTAGGCAAATTGCCATTAATGTTTCACGTGAAACATTGAAAAAATGCCCGCCCTGCTTTCGCAGGACAGACATTTTTGCTTTACTGATTTGCAAACAGCATACTGGATCGGGGAGCCAGAGCAAAGATAAGTTTGCCATCTACCGGCGTCAACTCTGTGCCGGACAGCGCATCCCGGAGAGCCCCGCCGTCCCACTGAAACTCCACGGTGGTCGGTTCGTCCCCGGCATTCAACACGGCAACCGTCTGCTCACCGTCGACCTCCCGCAAAAAGGCCATCGCGCGGCCCTGCACACACAGCCACCGCAGCTCACCCCGCCGGAGGGACACGCGCTCATGCCGCAGCTTTCCCAGAAGCCGGTACCAGCTTCTCAGCGCATCGTCCTCATGCCCCCATGGGTAGGTACCCCGGTTAAAGGGGTCCTCAAAGCCCTGCACACCGGCCTCGTCACCGTAAAATATGGTGGGGGAGCCGGGAAAGGCGAACAGCAGCACGGCTGCCAACTTCAAAAGCGCCTGTCCACGGGCATATTCCTCCGCGCTGAGACGGAAGTGCGCCCGCCCGTCCCGATCAGAGGGAACGGCTGCGCTGCCCAGCAGGGAGAGAATCCGGGGCGTGTCGTGGGTGCCAAGAAAATTCATCGCCGCGTAAAACGCCGGGCGGGGATAGTGTTCCCGGATGGTTTCCATGGCCTCGCAGAAATCAAGGGCGCTGCCGCCCTGCAGCCAGGCGAGGGCGGCGGTGCGAAAGGGATAATTCATCAGACCGTGGGTCTCGCTGCCAAGCAGGTATTTGCGCCGCTGGGAATAGGCAATCTTATTGGAGCCGTCCTCCCAAACCTCGCCCAGCAGCAACCCGTCGGGCTTTGTCTGTGTAACCGCTGTGCGAATGTCGGAAATAAAATCGTCCGGCAGCTCATCGGCCACGTCCAGACGCCAGCCGTCTGCCCCGGCATTGAGCCAATGGCGCACCACGGAATCCTCGCCGCCGGCGATAAACGCCCGGTAGTCCGGATTGCTCTCCTCCACAGCGGGAAGGGTGCGGATGCCCCACCAGGCGTCATACTGATCCGGCCAGTGGGAGAAGTGGTACCAGCCGGCATAGCGGCTATCTTGACTCTGGGCGGCGCCCAGTTCGGGAAAGTGCCCGTCTGCGTTGAAGTAGATGCTATCGGAGCCAGTGTGGTTAAAAACACCGTCCAAAATCACCCGCATGCCCCGGCGATGGGCCTCGGCGCAGAGTGTGCGGAAATCGTCCTCTGTGCCCAGCATGGGATCAATGCGGCGATAGTCCGCCGTGTTGTAGCGGTGGTTGGAGGCGGAATAAAAAATCGGATTGAGGTAGAGCGTGGTCACGCCTAGCGCGGCCAGATCGTCCAGCCGGGAGCAGATGCCCGCCAGAGACCCACCAAAGAAGTCCCGGCAGCGGATCTCACCGTCCGGATCAGGCCGCCATTCGGGGGTCTCGTCCCAATTTTCATGGATCGCTCGGTTCCCAATCAGACTGTCGCATTTCGGCGTTTCCAGACGGCAGAACCGGTCAGGAAAAATCTGATAGGTGACGCCCTCGCCAAACCAGGCAGGGGTTTCGGCGCTATCGTCGTAAACGGTCAACTGCCACTCCTGGACGCTGCCTTCGCTGTGATAGCCGGATCGATCCAGCAGGCACCCGGAACCATCCTCTCGCCAGAAGCGGAAGTGATACCACACCAGCTCCGGCTGCTGCGGCGCGGGGACAGTACCGGTAAAGCGAATGCGCTCCCCATCGGCGCCGTCCCGAAAAAGCTCGGTTTGCGTCGTTTTCCCGGAAAATTCCTCCCGGAAAATAATGGAACAATGGGAAAAGCCCTCTGTGGCCAGAGGGCGCAGGTGATAGGTAACGGCTGCGGCGCACGTCACGGCCCCATAGGGGGCCTTGCACAGCTCACAGCGGGAATCAAACACAAATTGCTCACTCATGCGGGGAAATCCTTTCTGGAAATATATGGATGTTCCATCAGCTTAGCAGCTGATTTTCCGACAGCACCGCCGTGCCGATCTGGTCGGCGGTGAAATAGGCGTTTAAAATATTCACGGCAGTGGACGCCAGCGCGGAACCGGAGCCGCCCTTCTCAATGACAATGGCCAGTGCAACCTGGGGATCGTCGTAGGGGGCAAAGCACACGAACACACCGTTGTTTACCTTCTGGGAGGACACCTGCGCGGTGCCGGTTTTGGCGCCGGCTTCCACTACACAGCTTTTAAAGTAGCTAGAAAGGGAGCCGGTGGTGGTCAAGTTATGCATGCCTAGCTTGACGGCATTTAGGTTATTTGAGCTGATGTTCATGTTGTTTTCGGGATCGCCCGGCTCCACATAGACCACTTGAGAATTGTCGTAGGACTTGACTTCCTTCAAAAGGTGGGCGGGGTAGTGCTCGCCGCCGGAGACCAGCGTTGCGATATAGTTGGAAAGCTGCAGGGGCGTGGCCAGATAGTTGGCCTGACCGAAAGCGGCCCACGGGGCCAGATCTTGACCGGCTTCCTCGGTTGCCAGCGTGCCGGCGCTGTCTCCGATTTCAATGCCGGTATGCTGTCCCAGTCCAAAGGCGGAGGCGTAGGAATTCAGCTTGTCAAGGCCCAGCATATAGCCGACCTGACCGAAAAAGTAGTTGCAGGAATTGGTAATGGCTTGACTGACGTTCAGCAGGCCGTGGCCGCTGTGGTTCCAGCAGTAAAAATAGTCGCCGGTAGCGGCACCGGGATAGTACCATTTACCGGTGTCTCGAATGGTGGTGGAGGTGGAAATCACGCCTTCTTCCAATCCGGCAATGGCGGTGCAGGGCTTAAACGTGGAGCCGGGGGCATAGGTGCCCTGGGTGGCGCGGTTAAAGATGGGCTTTGCCGGGTCCGCGGACAGAGCTTGATAATCGGAATTGTAGGTGGCGGGGTCATAGGTGGGGTAGGAGGCCAGCGCCAGAATCTCGCCGGTGCCTACT
The DNA here is from genome assembly GCA_022652815.1 of Oscillibacter sp. GTDB lineage: Bacteria > Bacillota > Clostridia > Oscillospirales > Oscillospiraceae > Oscillibacter. Next base: position 59,983 of record JALCRR010000002.1, on the reverse strand, counting down.
TGAACGACTGCTGCGCCTGCGCCGCGGGTAATGCCGTCCTTGGCCGTCATGGTAGAAACGGTGGAAGCCAGAGAATCCTCCACGGCTTTTTGCAGGTTTAGGTCGATGGTAAGTTCCACGGTGTCACCGGGCTGCGGCTCTTTGGAGTACAGTTCGCTGGTAATCTTTCCGTCGGAGTTGGTGGAGACCACCCGGGTGCCGTTGGTACCGCGCAGATAGTCCTCAAAAGCGGCTTCCACGCCGGATTTTCCCACCAGAGAGTTCAGATCATAGCCCTTTTCCACGTATTGCGCCTTGTCCTCGGCATAAATCTGACCTACAGTACCCAAAATGTGGGCGGCATACGTGGTCTCATACTGCCGGGCAGAGGCGGAAACAACCTTGGCGCCGGCATAATCGCCGTCGTTGAGCAGCGCAACCGTGGCGGAGTCAATGTCCTCCACCATGATATATGCGGTGGTGTTGTTCAGCTCTCGCACTTGCAGCTCGTAGAGGACGCCCAGTACATTCCGGGCATCGGTATCGCTCCAGTCGGCGGGAATTTCAAACTTTTCGCGCAGAGTCGCCATCAGCACATCGGCGGTCAGACCTGCGGAAGAGAGCATTTTTTCGGTTACGGCGCTGGATGTAATGTCTGCCGACACCAGCTTTAAATCCCGCAAAACGCTGACAAGGCGGCTTTTCTGTGTGTCTCCCGCCGCATCCAAAGAATAGGCCCAGGGCGCGGTTTTGCTGATGGGCAGGTTGTCCTCCCAGGAAAGACCCTTCTCTTTACAGAGCTGAATCAGTCGCAGGACGCAGGCATTTTCGTTGTCCTCTTCGCCGAGCAGACTGGCGTCAAACGTTAGGTTGTAGGTCTGCCGGTTGGAAACCATGGCTACACCGCTGCGGTCGGTGATAATGCCGCGAGAGGCCTCCACCGTTTCCTTCAGCGTGATGGTGCGGACGGACTGCTCCAGATATTCGGCCCCGTGAACTACTTGCGTATTGTACAGCACGCCGATATATAGGGCAAGCACCACCAGCAAAAAGCCGCCCAGAATATAAAGGCGTCCGTGGCTTGTCTGCCGCTCATTTTGTTGACTGATCATGAAAATCCTCCTTGGAGAAAAACCAGAGCACCGTCACGCGTCAGCGTGCTTCCGCGTTTCGCGGCAGCACAGCTTCAGTCGTCCCGATGACAAAGCCGATGAATGGATCGAAAAACGAGATAGACCACCGGAACAAAGAGCAAAGTGGCCAGCGTCTCTTTCCCGGCGGTCAGAGCAGCTGCGCTCCAGGCAGCATGGCCTCTTGCTGCCAGTAAGACAACGTGGGCGGCATCCGTGAGCACAAAGGCCAGCACGGAAACCACCAGTGAGCACCAAAAGCCCGCTGGCAGCCAGCTTTTGGAAAGCACGGCTGCAAACAGACCCACCAGAGGGAAAATGAGCGTATAGAGACAGGGAATGGGGCCGGGCAGCGTCAAATCGCATAAAAGTCCCAAAACAAGTCCGTAGACTGCGCCGGGGACAGATCCCTCCCACATGGCGAGAACCGCCACCAGCACCGGGTAGAGAAACGGCATGACGCCCCAGATGGTCACAAACTGCAGCACAAAGCCCTGCAAAAGCAGCAAAAGCAGCGTGACGGCACCGAACAGGGCCCAGCGTATGAATGTTTCAGATCTTCCAATCAAAGGAGCAGGGCCTCTCTTTCGTCAGTCAGTTTGCCGAGTCGAAGGACTTGATGATAAAAACTTCTTTCAAGGAATCCAGATCGGCGGAGGGCTTCAGCACGGCGTACTGGGTAGAGCCGGCGTCGTCCATCTTCACCTCGTCCACAGAGCCGATCACAAGACCTGCGGGATAATATCCGCCAAGGCCGGAAGTGACGACCAGATCTCCGTTTAAAAGGGAGCATCTTGCGGGGAGGTAGCCCAGCTTCAGCGTACCCTCGCTCATTAGGTTAAAGTCTCCCTGCGCAAGGCCAATCGCGCCTGTGCGAAATACCTGCGCGCCAAGGGAGGTGTCCGTGTCCAGCACGGTCAGCACCGTGCACCAGTTCATCCCCACCTGGGAGACAATCCCCACCAAATAGCCGCTCTCCGTAATCACGCAGTCATTGACCGCAATATCCCGGTTGGTTCCGCAGTTCAGTGTCAAGGAAGAGGTCCAGTTGGAGCTGGAATGCTCCGTAATGGAGGCCGTCTCATACTGATAATCGGGGTTCTTCTCCTGAAGGTTCAGCAGCTCCCGCAGCCGGGTGTTCTCGTCACTGTCGGTCTGTGCCTGCCGCACCTGGGACTCCATCTCGGCGATCTGTTTTTTCAAGGCCGCGTTTTCTTTTTTTAGGGCCTTGTTGTCCTCGTAGTAGTTCTGCTTGTCGCCAAACCACCCGGCAACGGCGGTATAGGCCGTCCGAAACGGCGAGGTAATCACGCCCGTGATGTTAGCCAGGGGGGAGGAGGTGTTGGAAAAATAGGACAGCACGGAGACTGTCACGGCAATGACAGCCGCAGCAAACAAAACCCACAGTCCGTGCCTTTTTAGAAAATCTTTCACGGCAGCCTCCTCAATCGAAAAATGTGACGCCGAAGGATTGCAGCATGCGGGAAAGACGCAGCACCGGCAACCCCATCACGTTGTAAAAATCCCCCCGGATGCCTTCCACCAGAAGAGATCCAAGCCCCTGCACGCCGTAAGCGCCGGCCTTGTCCATAGGCTCTTTTGTGCGGATGTAGCCCAAAAGCTCCACCTGCGTTGCCGGGCGAAACACCACCTCGGTGGCTTCGCTCTCGGTCAAAACGGTATCGCCTTGGCGGACGGTGACGCCGGTGCAGACAGTGTGCTGCCGCCCTTGCAGGGCGGTCAGCATCCGCAGCGCGTCCGCCTCGTCCTTGGGCTTTCCCAGACGCGTGTCGTCCAAAAACACCATCGTGTCCGCCGTAATCAGAATTTCATCGTCCGTACACAGCGCACGCGCCGCGTCGGATTTTTCTCGGGAGATATATTCCACCGTCTCCCGGGGCGAAAGTCCTGCGGGGTACGTCTCCTCCGTCTGAGGAACCCGAATATCAAAGTTGTCGATCCCCATGCGGTGCAAAAGCTCCTGCCGCCGGGGAGAGCCGGAGGCCAGTACGATGTTTGCCATTGTATAAATCCTTCTTTGAATTCGCTTATTTTCCCGTGGAGCCGAAACCGCCCCGGTCAGGCGCATCCAGATGTTCCACCTGCTCAAAGTTGATCTGGGGCTGGTTTTTCATAATGCGGAACTGACAGATGCGGGCGTTGCAGTCAATGGACACATCCCGCGTTGCATACACGGGCATAAACCACTGGTCGCCGTCGCCCCGATAGGTGTAGTCCACCACACCCATGGAGTTGGTCTGCAGAATCCCGTAGTTTTTAAAGGTGGAGGAGCGCGGCACAATATGCGCCTCATAGCCCTCCGGCACCGCCACGGCGATGCCCAGCGGGATAAGCTTAAACTCGCCCGCCTTCAGCGTGACATCCTCCGCGGCGTGGAGGTCAATCCAGTCGGACTTTCCGTCCACGTAGCAAAGCTTGTCGATCTTGTCGGTAAAATACTTGACTTTGATGGTTTCCATGGTCATTCTCCAATAACAAATAGTATAATACAATCAAAATATTACAAATAGGAGCAAAAAGCGGGCGTATTTGCGCACAATCCCGTTTTCGCCTGTCAACATTTTGTCGTCGTGGTGCCTTATTCCACGCCCCGGTCGTAAAGCCCCCGGGTAAATTCCTTCGGCGTTTTTGCATGGGACAGATACCGCTCCAGCACCTCAGCGCACTCCTCAGCTGACTCGGTGGTAAACCGCAGCCGTGCGAAGGCCAGCCCGCTCTCTTCCCAGTCTGTCCGATCTGCCAGATATAAAACCTTGCAGTTTTCAATCTCGGTGCGGTGACCAAAGGCGGGAAGCAGGGGGAACGATGCCCCCGTGCGATCGTTGAGATAGTGCCGTCCGGCGCAGCGTCCGCTTGCGCTAACGCAGGCACCCTGCTTGTCGCACCCGCAGTTGTAGGCGTTCTTCACCAGGCAGTTTTCCGTAATCATCAGCGGCAGCCGACCGTAAACGATGGCCTCGGTGGGCATGGGCTTGGCAAGATCCCGAATCTGGGATTGGCGCAGCTCGAAGGAGACGCACCCGCTTTCCAGCCCCTTCTTCTGAAGAAACGCCAGAGACCGGGAGTTGAACACGTTCAGGCCGAAATCGCCGTAGCGGTGGAAATTGGAACCCGCCACAAGCGGGAAGTGTCCCAAATTGCCCAGCAGTACACCGGTGACGCCCAGGGCGGTACAGCGCGCCAGCAGCTCTTTGAGCAGTTCCTCGTCTCCATCCCGCCAGATGCGGGGAAGAACTGCGCACCACTCGCCGGAAAATTCCGGCAGCGTCTCCTGCGCGGCAAGTACCTCTACCGGCACATAAATCCGAGTCAGACCGGCCAGCAGCTCCGGCGTAATCTGTTTCCAGGAAACCACGGAGGCCGTCAGCCGGGGAGCGCCGGAATAGCTGTGATCCTTCACGGCGGGGACGTCCGGCATCCATTTCCGCTCCGGCATGGCGCAGCGGATGGCCCGCAGACCCTCCAGCGCATCCCGCCGCAGGGCATTCACGGCTGCAGCCGGGAGGGATAGCCCCTCGCCCACATCCACGTTGATTGTCTTACAGGCATACGCAGTTCCGCCGGTTTTTCCCAGTCGCTCGGAAAGCTCCTCCGCCGTGAGCGCGTGGTTGCGCGCCGCCTCCGGCACGGGGCCGGTGACGGTCACGGTGTGCCCGTCGGGGTCGCTTGCTTTCAAGGCGGCAGGCTCTCCGGCCTTCACCGTGCAGAAAAACTCCACAGGCACCAGACGCTTGCGATCCTTTTCATAGCCCTCTTTTGCCGCGGCAAACAGCGCCGTCGGTTCGGGCGTATTCTCGCTGCGGGAGCCAAACATTGCGTTGCCCCGGTGACCCAGCCAGTACCCGTCGGTAAAGCCCTGACGGGAGAAAGCCGCTTCCAGCTTCTGCTGCTCGTCCTTGGTGGGAGCACGCTGCTCGTTCAGCAACCGGGCATAAATCTCCGTCACCACGGAAACATATTCGGGCCGCTTCATGCGCCCCTCAATTTTTAGGCAGGATACGCCCTCCATCTCGCCGAGGTGGGAGGCAAGGCAGCTGTCCTTCAAGGAGAGAGGGTGCTGGTTCTTGGCGGGGCCGTCTACCCCGTAGGGCAGGCGGCAGGGCTGGGCGCACTTGCCCCGATTGCCGGACCGTCCGCCGATGAGGGCGCTCATGGCGCACTGGCCGGAATAGCACATGCAAAGGGCGCCGTGGCCGAAAATCTCAATTTCCGCGGGGCAGGCCTTGCAAATGGTCTGCGTGTCCGCCTTGGAGCACTCCCGGGCAATCACCACCCGCTCGCAGCCCATTGCTGCAGCTTCGCAGGCACCGCCGGAGGTGAAAATACTCATCTGGGTGCTGGCATGCAAGGGAAGATCCGGCATGGCGGAACGGAGCAGGGCAAAAAGACCCCAGTCCTGAACCAGCACCGCGTCCACGCCCAAGAGGGCGGCGAGGTGGGCCGTTTCCAGTGCCTGCGGCAGCTCCCGATCAGTCAGCAGGGTGTTCAGCGTCAAAAAGACCCGCACGCCCCGCTCGTGACAATAGATCACTGCGTCGGAGAATTCCTCCTCCGAAAAATTCTGTGCATTGCGACGGGCGTTAAAATCGCCCCAACCAAGATAAACCGCGTCAGCACCGGATTGTACCGCGGCGCGCAGCGCCTCGGGGGATCCGGCGGGAGAGAGCAACTCCATCAATGGCGGCTCCCGCTGTTGTTATTGTTGTTCCGGCTGTCCAGCTTCTGCTGCAGGCGGAACACCTCGCGCTTAAGCTCGCTGACCTCGTTTTGTGCCTTGCCGGCCTCGTCCAGATACTGCTTGATCTGAACGCGGAGGGCTTCGGACGCAGCTTGCTCCTTGAACAGCTCATCCGTAATATTGGCAGCGGTCAGCACGGCGGCATCGCTGCGGCCCACATGTGCGCCATTTACGACCTCCGCCATCTTCTGGTCCACATAAGAGCCAACCTTCTGCATGTATGCGGCAGATTCTTCGGCAACGAAGTTATAATCCTCTCCGCAGATCGTCAGAACCACACGATTTCCCATAAAAATGACCCTCCTTTATAAGAGTAAAGGGTTACCCGGACATTCTAACCCAATTTTACAGAATACAGTATAACACAATCCCGCCCCATGTGCTACAAAAAAGTGAAGTTTTCGTTGTCTTGCACCGGGATTTCGTGTAGAATAGGGACGAATGAAACGGCCCACTGTGCGTCGGCGCAGATGGGAAGAAAGGGGGAGATCAAAATGGCCAGCTGTCTGATCCGCACGGGAAGCGAAAGCGTCACCCTGCCGGATTCCGTAGTCCAGACCCTGCTTGCAAAAGGGGATGGCGACGCGGCTCTTTTGTACCTTGCCCTTCTCCGACATCACGGCACCGTGCCGCCCCGCTCTCTGGCGGGAGAGCTTCGGTGGGAGCGCGAGCGGCTTGAAAGAGCCGAGAGCTCCCTCCAGGAGCTGAAGCTCATTGCCGCCGCCGAGCCGGAAACGCCCCCTGCCCCGGCGGACGAACGTCCGGAGTACCGGGCGGACGAGGTTGCCCGAAAGCTGGAGAAAAATACGGAGTTTTCCGGCTTGACCGCCCAGGTGGAGCGGTATCTGGGCAAAAAGCTCACGATTGCGGACATCAGCGTGCTGCTGGGACTGAACGACTATCTGGGACTCCCGGCAGATGTGATTTATCTTCTGGTGTGCCACTGTACGGAAAAGACGGAAAAGCGCCTGGGAAAAGGCCGCCGTCCCGGAATGCGGCAAATCGAGAAGGAAGGCTATGCCTGGGCGCGCATGGGCATTGACACCCAGAGCGCCGCGGCGGAGTATCTGAAAAATTACGCCCTGCGCAGCGAGGCTGTCCCGCTGTATATGAAGGCGCTGCAGCTGCCCGAGCGGCAGCCATCCCCGTCAGAGGAGAAGTATCTGCTCTCCTGGCAGGCGCTGGGCTTCGGCCCCGATACAGTGGCGCTGGCCTGCGACAAGACCATCCTGCGCTGCCACGAACTGAAGTGGCCGTACTTAAACGGAATTTTAAAGCGCTGGCACGAGGCCGGCCTACATACGGTGGAAGAGATTGAGGCGGGAGATCGGCCGGGCGGTCAAAAGAGCGCCGCTCCAGCCGCACCGGATCGCTCCGGAACCAATATGCGAAAATATGTGCAGGCTTTGCACCGCAAGGAACGGGGGGAATAAACAGTGTCTTACGACGGCAGGATTATGCGCCGTGCGCAGCAGCGGTTTGAAGAGGATCGCAAGGCCCGGGAGGAGAGCTTCCGCCGGAAGGAGGAGGCCATCTGGACAAAAGAGCCCCGCCTGCGGGAAATCGACCGGGAGCTTCGCTCCACCATGAGCCGCATCATTGCCTCGGCACTTCACCGGGGCACCGATCCCCGTCCGGCGGTGGCCGTTCTGCGGGATCAGAACCTCAATCTCCAGCAGGAGAAAAAAGAGCTTCTCCGCGGCCTGGGCCTGTCGGAGGACTATCTGGACGAAAAGCCCAACTGCCCGCTGTGCGGCGATACAGGCTTTCGGGGCGCCGCTGTCTGCCGCTGCCTGCGGGAATATTACGCCCGGGAGCAGAAAAAGGAGCTTTCTGCCCTTTTGAACCTCGGTGTCCAGAGCTTTGACACCTTTTCTCTGGACTGGTATTCCTCCCGGACTTCTCCGGAAATGGGCATGTCCCCCCGGGAGAACATGGAAATTATTTACGAGGTGTGCGCCAACTACGCCCACACGTTTTTCCTCAAAAGCGGCAACCTACTGCTCTACGGTGCGCCGGGTCTTGGCAAGACGTTTCTCTCCGCCTGCATCGCGCGGGAGGTCAGCGACGGCGGCTTTTCCGTGGTGTACGATACGGCGGGGCATATCTTCTCCCGTCTGGAGGCCAAAAAATTTGGCCGGGAGGATGACGCGGCGGAGACAAACCGCATCTTTGAAAGTGACCTGCTGATTCTGGACGATTTGGGCACGGAGATGACCACCACGTTTATCGTCAGCGCCCTTTATGAGGTTGTGAATACCCGCCTTCTGACAGGCAAGGCCACCATTTTGAATACCAACTTGACACCGCCCGAAATTCCCACCCGATATTCGCCCCAGATTGCCTCCCGGATTGAAGGGGAGTATCGGATTCTGCCGTTTTTTGGCGACGACATTCGCCGCCTAAAAAAAGAGCGGGAACAGTAAAAAACCATACGATACAAGAAGGACGGCTGCCGTTGCAGCCGTCCTTCTTTGCCGATCAATCCCGAAAAGCTATTTTAACAGCCTCCAAGCGTCGTCATTTTTACGCAGATTTTCGAACCTGCATCCGAATGCGAAAAAGCGCCAGCGCCAGCAGGGAAACCGCAGCGTTCAGCGCCAGAGAGCGGTAAAATTCCGGGGACGTCGGGTCATTCAGCGCAGAGCCCAAAATGGTCACCGCAACCAAATGGGGGGACACGCCCAAAAGTCCGGCCCCATAAAAGGTCTGCCACGGAATTTCACCGGCGCCCAGACAAAAGCTCACCGCATCAAAGGGCAGTCCGCCTGCCAGACGAAGAAGAAAGACAAAGAGGAAATTGCCCTCCCCGGATTTCAGCTCCCACAGCCGCAGCAGCTTTGGCCACCGCTTCAGCAGTGCATAAAGGTTTTCCCGTTTTCGCCTTCCTGCAAAGTAGGGCGCCGTCATCGCCGCCGCCACCCCTAAAAAATTAACCGCCAGCGCCGCAGGCAGCGGAAACAGGAGTCCGCAGGCAATTTCCAAAACCGACAGGGGAAAAAAGACCGTCAGCCCCTTTAGCGCAAACAACCCCAGCAGAAAAAGTCCGGCCAAAAGCGGCGGAGCAGGCAGACGCTGAAGCAGCGCGCTGGGGTTTCTGCCACAGTAAAGGAAGAGAATTCCCAGCAGCAAAATGCCCGGAATACTTTCAAGAAATGCCCTTAAAATTTGCTTTTTCTTCAAAAAAATGCCCCATTTCTCTCCCTTTTAGTCTATGCGGAAAACGGGGCAAAATTTCAAAAAAAGACAGCCCTTTTTCAAAAAAGAGCTGTCTTTCAAAAAATCAATGAAAAAGATGAAACATTACGCTGCGGGAGAGCCGTAGCCCTCATCGCCGGTGTCCGTCGGTGTGTGAACAGGCGTTTCTACCGGCTTTTCCACCGGAGGCTGCACGGGCGTCTCCGTCGGCTTTTCCACCGGAGTTTCAACCGGAATCTCCACAGAGGAGGTGTTGCCGGAGGGAACGGTTTCCTCCGCCTTTTTGGGACCCACCAGAATCAGCTTGTCGCGGACCTTGTAGTTGCTGACATCCTCCAGCTTGCTGGTAATGAGGCTGCCGTCACTGCTGTACACATTGCGGTACGTCTCCACCTTGTAGCCGGTGTAGGGCGTCACCTTGACCTGCTGGGTGCCGGCGGGAATGGTGTCGTCATCCTGCGTCACGGTTTTCCACTCCGTGGTGGAGAGAACCTTGTTGGTCATCTTCACGTAGGTGCTGTCTTCCTTGGTGCCCAGCAGCTTCATGGTGAGATAGCCGCCGGAGTAAGTAGCCACGATCTTGATGGGATAGTTGGTGTCATTGGTGAATTTATAGTCGGGGCCGTCCCAGGAAACGGTGGCGTCCATGCCCTTGGCAATGTATGCGGGGACATAGCGGTGGGCGTAGCGCTCCGTAATTTCAAGATTTGCGTTTAGACAGGCCAGATACAGCGTGGAGGAGGGCTGGCACACGCCGCCGCCGATTTCATCCACTGTCTCGCCCTGCACATAGGCGGGTGCGGCTTGATAGCCCTTGGATTCCGTGCGCTGACCCACGGTGCCGTTGTAGGAAAACACATCGCCGGAGTTTAGAATCGTGCCGTTGACCGATGAGGAGGCCAGCTTGACGTTGGAGATGCGGGCGGATGAGCCGCCTACATGGGTGCGGGCCGTGCCAAGAACGTCCCGGAACAGAACGCTGCGCAGCTGCTCTGCTGTGACGGCGGGATGCTCGATGGTCGCGGGAACCTCTACGGTTTCGCCGGGTGCGGCGTTGTCCAGCAGGCTTTTTGCTTCATTCACATCAAATTCGGCGCCAATCTGCTCAGACGTAATTTCGCCGGTGGCGGCGTCGTAGCCTGCGTTTTTCACCTCGGCGGCACATTCGTCATAAATTTCCTGTGCGGTCAGCGATTTGGCGGGCAGCACGATATATTCAATGTCCGCCTCGTAGCCGCCGTCCGGCTCGTTCACGGCATCGTTCAAAGCCTTGCTCAGAGACTGCGCATCCACGCTGTGCCCGTCGGAAGATTTCACAATGGAGACGGAATTTCCGCCCAGGGTAAAGGAACTGTCTACCGGCTGTACGGTCAGCTTTGCAGTTAGGGATGCTACTGCGGTATCAAAGGAATCCTCATCCCGAACCAGAAGGGAAGATCCGCCGCCATAGTTGCCTGTCAGAGCGGAGAGATATTCCCAGCCCCGGGACAAAAAGCCCGCCTCACGCTGAACGATCAGAAAACTCTGTGCCTCTCCGGCTACCGAGTCTTTTGTATAGCCCAACTCCGACAATCTGATTTCAGCCACGGGATCGTCCATGCCAACTACCCGGACGGTTACTTTCTTTGCGGGAAGTTCCTGCTCCAGCCGGGTCTGGGCTTCCTCCTCGGTCAGACCGCCCACGGCCACGCCGTTGATGGTGTAGTTTGGATAAAAGGTCTTGCTTCCGGACGCGATACCGCACACAACCAGATAGGCTGCCAGCAGTGCCCCCAAAAGAATACACACGATGACAACAGGCTTTTTGGAACGCTTTTGCTGCGTACCCTCCGCCTGCGTCGTCTGTAAGTTTTCCATGGATTTCTTCCTCCAAAAATGCAGTTTCCGGTAAAAAACCGGATATAATTTTACAGCTTGTATTGTATCACAGCTTTCGGAGGAAAAGCATTACAATCCTGTTACAGTTGAGTAAAATCAAGGAATTCAGAGCCTGGCCTTCTTGGGAATCCGGATGGTGAGCAAGATGGCATCCTCCGTTTCCTCCCGGCCACTTTCCGCGTGAACCCCAGCGTCCCGAATGATCCGCAGCCCCCGGTCCACACTGTTGAGAAACAGGCGCACATCCTTGATGATGTATGTCCGCCGTGCCTTTTCCGGCGTGGTGCTGAGCTTTTTCAGCCGCTGGTCGATGTAGCTTTCCGTCTGGGCGACGTTGAGTCCGGCGAGAATGATATGCTTCAAGGCCGCGCGCCGCTCGCCCTCGTCCTCCAGCCGCAGCAGCGCCCGGGCATGGCGCTCGGACAGGTGATGATTTAAAAGCTCTGCGGCACATTCCGGAGAGAGCTTCAAAAGCCGCAGCTTGTTGGCAACGGCGGAGGGGGAGCGCCCCAGTTTTTCGGCGACTTCCTCTTGGGTTAAGCCTGTGGCCCGCAGGAAGGAGGCCAGCGCATTGGCTTCTTCCAGATAGTGCAGATCCTGACGCTGCAAATTTTCCATCAGCGCAGCCAGAGCGGATTCCGTGTCGTTCATGGTGGCCACGATGCATGGAACCTGCTCAAGTCCCGCCAGCTTTGCGGCGCGAAGCCGCCGCTCCCCGGTGATGATCTCCCAGCCCCGGAAGGTTTTGCGCACAGTCAGCGGTTGAAGAATTCCATGCTGGCGAATGGAGGACGCCAACTCCTCAAGGGCCTGGGCATCAAAGACCCGCCGAGGCTGGGCGGGATTGGCCACCAGCGTCTGGACGGGAAGCAAAATAATCTTTTGATCGTATGTAAAAGTTTCCAAGCTCGGCAACCCCCTTGTCTGTTCGGTTCCATTCTACCGTTGCCATGGTGAAAAAAAAGGGGAAGCACGTCGGACAATTCGCACGAAGCAGAAAAAAGGTGCGCAGCATGCTGCCGCGCACCTTTTCCATCGAAATGGTTCCTAATTTTCAACTGTATGGGTTCGTTTATATTCCGCCTGCTCTGTCTTTCCGGCTTTGGAATGCTGAAGAAGGCTGACAGAAATGCCATTAAGCGGATGAAGCATCAGCGAAGAGGTTACCACGGGGAACAGCACATCTGCCGGAAAATACTGCGCAGCCAGAACGGCTCCTGCGTTGATGTTCCGCATTCCGCAGTTGAGTGTCATGCAAAGCGCCGTGGCATAATCGACCTTCAGCACACGGGAAAACAGAAAACCGAATACGAATCCCAGAACAGACACGCACAAGCCCACCACAAATACCAGAATCAACCGGGGGTTGAGATTCCGCATCGAATCCGCAATGCCGGTGGCGTTGGCGGTAATGACCAGCACCATGGCCATCTTGGCAAAAGGATTGAGCTTGGGTTGTACGGTGTGAACAACCCGGCCATGGGTGGCTTGATTGCAAACCATGGCCAGCAGGGCAGGAATGGCAATCATGAAAATTAAGTTCCGAATCATGCCGCCCACATCCAGCTCAACCTCGGAACCGATGAGAAGCTTTAAGGACAGGGGAACCACAAAAGGGGAGAGCAGCGTGTCCAAAAGAACAGCACATAGCGCCAAGGGTGTATTTCCCCGGCACATGGAGACCCACATCAAGGAGGTAACGCCGGTTGGAATGCAGTTTTCCAACACCAGCCCGGTCACAAAATAGGGGTTGTCGGGAAAGACCAGAGAGCCGATTCCCATGGCAATCAGCGGCATCACCACATGCAGCGTCAGAAAAATTGCCACAATGGGCTTTGGATGCAGCACAACCGTTTTCATGTCGCTGAAACCGGCGCTAAGACTGGATGCAAAGGTGATAAAGATAAAGAGCCAAAAAGTGCAGCCGGACAGCCAGCTCAACTGTGCGGAGAAAAAAATGCCGATGGCTGTCAAGATAATGGACAGCCAGGGAATATTTTTGCCAATAAAGGCATCAATGGAATTGAGAATTTTCAAGGAAATGAATCCTTCCACAGTTAATTTTGCTTACTGGCAGACATAGCAGAACCAGCCATCGGCGCTATGGGTATCCCGGATGGTGAGACCTGCCTCCCGCAGCTTTTGGGCCACTTCCTCCGCCCGGGTATCGATAATGCCGGAGCAGATAAAAAGGCCGCCGGGGGAGAGGAGCGCACGCACAGCCGGGGAAAGGCCGATGATGACGTCCGCCACAATATTCGCAAGGATTATATCATAACCCGAACCGATTTGCTTTTGCAAGTCCTCGTTAGACAAAATGTCGCCGCACGCGACGGTATAGGTGTCTTTTCCGACGCCGTTGAGCGCCGCGTTTTCATAGGCCACGTCCAGACATTTGTCGTCAATATCGCAGGCAAAGGCGGTTGCAGCCCCCAGCTTCAAAGCTGCGATGGAGAGAATCCCGCTGCCGCAGCCCAGATCCAAAACGGTTTCTCCGCCGTGAATTTGCTTTTCCAGTGCAGTGAGGCACAGCTGGGTGGTGGCATGGGAGCCGGTGCCGAAGGTCAGACCCGGATTCAGAATCAGCTTCACACGCTTGGATTCCTCCACCTGCTCCCACTCCGGCACCACCAGAAGCCGCTGGCCGATCTTCATGGGCTTGTAAAACTGCTTCCAGTTGTTTTCCCAGTCCGCATCTTCCAGATTGGCAAGCGTCATGAGCAGGGAGCCGTAGGCACCCTCGTGCTCTTTTTTAAAGGCGGACAGGGCAAGGCGCACCGCCGCCAGACGGGCAAAGCCGTCCTCATCATCGGGAAGATAGAACGTGATGCGGGACTTGCCCGCCTCCTGCTTCAAAAGGTCGCCGTCCACATAATCCCAGTACTGGTGGTTGTTTTCCAGAAAATCATGGAACTCGCCCTCGTCGTCGATCACCACGTTGTCAATGTCATGCACGGAGAGAAAAGCCTCCACCGCGTCAAGACCGGCGTGATTGGTGTCGATATGGATTTCTAACCATTTCATAAACGGCATCTCCTGTTATATGTGCTGATTCAGATTTGATCTGCGGATGTGCAGAATTCGCTGAAATCGGGATGCAAGGGGGAGACGAACCATCTCCCCCTTGCACGTATTTATCGTTTGTTGCCCAGGAAGAAGAGTGCCATGGTGCCGGGACCGGAGTGGTTGCCGATGACCGGGCCCACATAGTTAATATAAATGTGCTCCGTTCCAAAGCGGCGGCGGATTTCCTCCGCCAGGAAGAGGGCGTCGCCCTCGCAGTCGCCGTGGCTGATGAACACCGTCTGGTTGCCGGGATCGATGGCGGTTTCCTCCATGTGATCCACCAACGCCACAAGAGAGGTCTTGCGGCCCCGCGCCTTGCCCACAGCAGTTAGGTGACCGCCGTCATCCACGTGCATGACCGGCTTGATGGAGAGCATGGTGCCGAACAGCGCCGTTGCCGCATTGATGCGCCCGCCCCGCTTCAGATGGTTCAGATCGTCCACCGTGAACCAGTGGCACACATGACCCTTCGTGACTTCCGCAAAGGTGTGGACCTCGTCAATCGTGCGGCCCAGCTTTTTCTCCTGTGCGCAGAGGTAGACCAGAAGGCCCTGCCCCAAAGAGGCGCACAGCGAATCCACCACGAAGATTTTGGCATCCGGGAACTCCGGGCGCAGATCGTCCGCCGCAATGCAGGCGGACTGGTACGTGGTGGATAGTGCGGAGGAGAAGTTGATGCACAAAATATCCTCATTGCGCTCCAGATGCTCGCGCATCCGGGACTGAAAATCACCCACACTCACCGCTGATGTGGAGGCGGTGGCGCCGGAGCGCACCTTGGCATAGAAATCTTCAAAACCGATTTCGCTGCCGTCCAGCATGTTGCGGTAATCTGCACCGTCCATGTGCAGCGTCAGCGGAAGAACGTCCAGCTCCAGCTCCTGCGCCATCCGGCCAGTCATATCGCAGCAGCTGTCAGTCATAATCACAAAATCACGCATCACTCGGTCTCCTTCTTCAATCTGGTATGCTTTTCTTTGACGTGCTTAACGGGCTCCTCCGCCTTGCGCTTTTCCTCCAAAATCTTTACATAGCGGCTGGAGGCAAGTCCGGCGGCATAGGACAAGAGTGCAAAATGCACCGCGCCGTCCGCTGCGTCGCTTTCACTGGTGTAGGCCTCCATAATGTCCGTCGTCAGATTCAAGGCTTTGCCCAGACTATCCCGGAACACCTCGTAGCTTGCGCCGATGTCCTGACGGGAGTGTAGCTCCTCTTCCAGAACAAGAGACATATCCTTTGCCGACAGCACCCGCTTTAAAACGCAGATGGCCGTCAGATAGGCCAAATGCTCCCGGTTATACTTCTTGCCCTCGGCCCGGGGCACCAGACCGCTTTTTGTATAGTTGTTCACCATGGCAGCTGTCAGTGCGTCGTTTTCCTCAAAGTGCAGAATCTGGCGATCCATATAGGAGAGAACCTGATCCATGTAAAGGGGAAAATCCGGCAGCTGATCCCATTCGACCGGCCGCTGAGTGCGCAGACGCTCCCGCAGTTCCGACAATTCGTCCATCCTTGACCCTCCTCGTTATACATTCCGCGAAGAGCATACCACAAAAATGTGGTTTTGTAAACCATGTTTTGGAAGTGCGGAAACTAAATTCAATCATTTTCCGACACAAAACCGGGAAAAGATGCGCGCAACCAGATCCTCCCGGGCGGTGCGGCCTGTCAGCTCGCCCAGCGCGTCCAGTGCCTCCTCTGCATCGGTGAGGATGGCGTCGGGGGTGAGGCCTCCGGCCATGGCATCTTTCGCCCGGCGGATGGCGGAAAGCGCGCGGCGCACCGCGTCTTCCTGTCGGGTGTCGGTTAGGAGAGCGCCGGCGTCCTGCTGGGAAACAGGAAAGAGGGCGCAGACGCTCTGCTCCAAGGCGTCCAAACCCGCGCCAGTGACGGAGGAGAGGGAGAGAATGGCGGCGGGAGCAACTGCGTCCGTGCCGGAAAAGCGGACCTGCGGGCAGATGTCTGCGCCGCCGGCAAGATCGGCCTTGGAGAAAATCAGAAGCCACTTGGGGCAGCGGCTGACCTGCTCCAGCACGGAACGATCCTCCTCGGACAGTCCGTGCAGGGCGGCTTCGGCTCCGTCAATCACCGCGAGGACAAGGTCGGCGCTTTGCAGCGCGGCTTTTGCCCGCTCCACACCCAGCGCCTCCACAGTGTCCGCCGTTTCCCGCAGGCCGGCGGTGTCGATGAGTCGGAGATGAACACCGCCGCAGAAGGCGGACTCCTCCACTGTGTCCCGGGTGGTGCCGGGAATATCCGTGACAATGGCACGCTCGAAGCCCGCCAGTGCGTTGAGCAGGGAGGACTTGCCGGCGTTTGGCCGACCCACAATGGCGGTGCGGACGCCGGATTTCAAAATTTTTCCCCGCTGTGAGGTGGCCAGAAGCGCGGAAAGAGTGCGCTCGGAGGTGTCCAGTGCGGCGGCAATGTCCGCGGGGTGGACGTCCTCAATGTCCTCGTCCGGGTAATCCACCACGGCGTAAAACCGGGAGGTGACGTTCAGAAGGGCGTCCTGCACAGGGGAGAGCTTCCGGCGCAGAGCGCCGGTGAGCTGGGCGGCGGCGTTTTTCGCTGCGGCGGGCGTCTCAGCGTCGATGAGGTCGATGACAGCCTCAGCCTCCGTCAAATCCATGCGTCCATTGAGAAACGCGCGCTTCGTAAACTCACCGGGCTTTGCCTGCCGGACGCCCAGAGAAAAGAGGGCGCTGAGCAGTTCCCGCAGCGCCACAGGCGAGCCGTGGCAGTCAAACTCCACGCTGTCCTCACCCGTGTAGGAATGGGGGGCGGGAAAGAGGGCGGCAAGGCCGCGATCCAAAAGGGCGCCGTCGGCGCAGAGAATGTCGCCGTAGATAAGCGTCCGGGGCGCATGGTCAGAGAGGGCGCGCTTGTCCGCGGCGGAAAAAAGCCGGCCACAAAGGGAAAAACAGCCGTCTCCGGAGACGCGCACGATGCCGATGGCGGTGGCGGCGGAGCCGGTGGCAATGGCGGCGATCAGATCCATCAGAGAACACTCCTTTCAGATAATCCGGCGGAAGTCCGGCGCGCAAACTGCCCCTTCAGACGCACAAGACGATAGCGGTTGTAGCGTTGAATCATGGCAAAGGGGAGATTGCACAGGGCCAGAACGACGGCAATGGGAAGAAAAATGTGGAGAAGGTTCCACGCCGGATCGTCGCAGGCCAGAGAAAAAAGCAGGGACAGAAAGCCCAGCACGGCAATGGCAACGTGGATAAATTCCGCCTTGCAGGTGATGAGCAGAAATTCATTCAGATACCCTTCCGTCAGTTGTACCCGAAGATGACGTTTATCAAACTCGGGGTTGAACTGGGGCAGGGAATCCTTCCAACGGGGCAGATGGATTTTGCGGTAAAAGCGCATCTCCCCATCGGAAACTTGAAAACAGGGGCGAGCCGGGTCAAAAAGCCGTGCCTTGACGTCCTGCGGCAGAGCGGTTACCAGTCCTGCCAGACCAAAGTGGAGAAAAAACCAGAAGGCGGAGTTGACCACCGTCATCATCAGAGCAAATTTCATTAATCGGTATGTGCTGCGGACGTATCCAGCAGCGACAGCGACTCCTTCGTGTATTTTGAAAAGGCGGAGGGCAGGGCGAGGCGAGAAAAGGCATCGGCGTCTGCCCAGAGAAAATCGGCGGGGCCGTCACCGGAAACAGTCAGCACGTAGCCTGTCATGTGCCATTCCAGATGGGTGAAAATGTGCTTTGCCGTCAGTCTTTTCCGCCATTCCACAGCGGAAAGTCCCCAATCCGCCAAAGGCGCGGCGGCGTGTTTTTCATCAAAGACACTCGGCACGTTGGGAAATTCCCACAGACCCGCCAGAAGCCCCTGACCCGGGCGTTTGCGTAGGGCAATGGCTCCGTCCCCGCGGACAAGGAGGTAGACAGTTTTTTCCTCGATCTGCCGCGCCTTTTTAGGCGCTTTCACGGGGAGAGACGGGGCCGTGCCCCGCAGCCTTCCAAGACAGAAGTCCGACGCCGGGCAGAGGTCACATTTGGGTGGGCCGTTGGGCACGCACACGACAGCGCCCAGTTCCATGGTGGCTTGATTAAAGATGCGCAGATCGTCGACTGCGGCGGGCAAAACTTTCGACAGTGCTGCCCGGACGGCTTGTTTTGTTTTCGGGTTTCCAATGTCATCATGGCAGTCCGTAATGCGGGAGACGATCCGCAGCACATTGCCGTCCACCGCTGTCTCCGGCAGGCCGAAGGCCGCTGAGGCAATGGCAGAGGCGGTGTAATCCCCGATGCCGGGCAGAGTCAGCAGCGCGTCATAGGATGCGGGAAATTGCCCGCCGTACTCGCTTGCTACGATGCACGCGGTTTTGTACAGGTTTCGGGCGCGACTATAATACCCCAGACCTTCCCAGAGCTTGAAAAGTGTCTCCTCATCTGCGCGGGCTAAGGCTTCCACCGAGGGGAAGGCTTCCAGAAACCGGGCGTAGTAGCCCAGAACGGCGACAACCCGTGTCTGCTGAAGCATAATCTCCGACACCCAGATGCGGTAGGGGTCGGCAGTGTGCCGCCAGGGAAGATCCCGGGCATTGGCGCGGTACCAGGCCAGCAGGGGGTTCGGCAGGCGTTCCAGCGGGTTTTTAATTGTATGTTGTGTAGAATTCATGGTATGATTATAGCATATAGATTCGTTTCCATCCACGCCGGAAGAAAAATTTCAAAAAACACTTGACCTTCCACCTTGTGGAGGGTATACGATTGTTTCAGAAGCAAGAGGTGAGGGGCTTGAAGATCAACGAGGTAGAGACTCTGGTGGGGATCACCAAAAAGAATATCCGCTTTTACGAAGAGGAGGGGCTGCTGTGCCCCCAGCGGGACAGTGGCAATGGGTACCGCAACTACGGGCAGGCCGATGTGGAGGTGCTGCGGCGAATCAAGCTGCTGCGCAAGTTGGGGCTGCCGTTGGAGGAGATCCGCCTGCTGCAGTCCGGACGGCTGACGGTGGCGGACGCCATGCGCCGCCATCAAGTGGCGCTGGATCGAGAAGAAGAAAACCTCCACAAGGCCCGGGAGCTGTGCTCCCGTCTGGAAACGGAGAATTTGCCCCTTCAAGAAATGGATGCGGGGGCACTGCTTTCAGAGATGGAACAGATGGAAAAGGAGGGCGCGACCTTTATGGATGCACAGAAAAAAGATGTGCGGAAAAAGTACATCGCACCGGTGATTGTCACCGTGCTGGTGGTTGCCTTTGTGGCGGGGCTGATTGCCCTGGTGGCCTGGGCGCTGACTACCGATTTGCCGCCGAAACCCGTGATTATGTATTTGTGTTTGTACCTGCTGGCGGCACTGGGCGTCGTTTTCGGCGTGATCTGGTGTTTGCGGCAGAGAATTAAGGAAATTCAAGGAGGAGAAGAAGATGAAGCTCGTAAGTATTGATCGCATTCCCGGACAGGACTTTGAAGCAATGGACATCGTGAAGGGCACGGTGGTCTATTCCAAGAATTTTGGCCGTGACTTCATGGCCGGCATGAAAACGCTGGTGGGCGGCGAGATCGTGGGCTATACGGAAATGCTCAACGAGGCGCGGCAGATCGCAACCAAGCGCATGGTGGACGCAGCGGAGGAGCTGGGCGCCGACGCCATTGTGGGCGTGCGCTATGCATCTTCGTCCGTTATGCAGGGCGCTGCCGAGGTCATTGCCTACGGCACGGCGGTGAAAATTAAGTGATGCGCGTGACCTTTCTGGCTCACAGCGGCTTTGCGGTGGAGCTGGAGCGCACCTGTCTGCTGTTTGACTGGTGGAAAGGGACTTTGCCGGAATTACCGACAAAGCCCCTTATCTGCTTTGCAAGCCATGTCCACCCCGACCACTTTGACCCGCAGATTTTTGCGTTGGACAACAAAGAAAGAGACGTGACCTTTGTGCTGGCGAAGGACATCAAGCTCTCTGCACACAATCGGGAGAAGTGGGGGCTTTCCGACCAGACGGCGGAAAAATGCCGCAGCATCAGCGGCAATGAAATGCTGGAGCTACCCGGTGTCACCGTGGAAACCCTGCCTTCCACCGACGAGGGCGTGGCCTTTCTCGTCACGGCAGACGGAAGGACGATCTACCACGCGGGTGACTTGAACTGGTGGTACTGGGAGGGGGAGGACCCGGGTTGGAACCGCAACATGGAGGTCAACTTCAAGCGGTATCTGGAACCCTTGCACACCCGGCACATCGACCTTGCCATGGCTCCGCTGGATGCCCGGCTGGAGGATGCGTACGACTGGGGCTTCCGGTATCTTCTGGAGACGGCAAAGATTGACCGCATTTTCCCTATGCACCAGTGGGAGGACTTTTCACCCACCGAGAGGTTTTGCGGGGCACACCCGGAGTTTGCCGGGAAAATTATCCCCGTGGAACGCCCCGGCCAGAGTTGGACATTTGAGGACTGAAACAAAAACATCCCGCACGGATTTCCGTGCGGGATGTTTCATGTTTAGGAAAGACGGAGATAGCTGCCGGAGGTCATCGTTTCTCCCGTCAGCTCCGGGACAAAGGCCGTCTTGTCGCTGACGGCTACGACGACCTGCTCCAAAGCGGCGCTTTGGGCTGCGGTGCAGGCGGCGTAAACGCGGTCTGCAAGCGGGGCAAGTGCCGCGAGGCTCTGCCCGGCGGTTTCGTCGGCACCGGAGGTAATCACGGCGTCGGGAAGCTCCACCGAGACCAGAACGCCCTCACCTACGGCGGTTTTCACAGCGGAGACCAGATCGGCCAGTGCCTGCGCCTGATCGGCGCCGTTGTAATCAATGGCGGAGAGCTTTCCGTAGGTGGGATAGCTCAAATCAGTCAAGAGGATTTCGCCAAAGCCCATGTCTGCGCACTCTTTGGCGATTGCGCAGAGGTAGGAGACGGTGGCGGGCTTGGACGGGTCCAACCAGTTTTCATTGTTTCCGTCGTAAAAAATATAGCCGCCGGTATTCTTCAGCCCCATCGTGTCCACATTGGCGCGGGCAGAGGCGGAATCCTGCAAACAGGAAAGGCGGGCGATGGCATAGCTGTCAGCCGCAAGCAGACCCGGCAGTGCAGCGCTGGCAGCGCCAGCTGTATCGCTTAGGGGCGCGTTTGCAAAGGAAGTCTGGTATTGCACGCGCCCTCCGGCGGTTTTCACACTCACGCAAAACGCGTTTTGCCCACTGGTGGCGGATGCCCAGGCTGCGGGATCAGCGCCCAGTTGAATGGCCTGAATGTCCTTGCGCTCCGGCTCGTCGATGGTGATGTTCAGCGGCTCGTCAGATTCTGCGCCGGTGCTGCCGGCATCGGACGAGCTGACCGCTGACGAGGTCGGCTTTTCCGGCAGCTGCAGATGGGGCGTACCGGATTCATCATAGACCAGATATTTTTGCAGCAGCAAAAAACCCACTGCCGCCAGAATCACCAGAATCAGCAGCACAGCAACAAGCACCTTCCAGATAACCTTCCGGCCATGGTAGCTGCTGTATCCACGGGGTCCTGACATGTTTAATCACCTTCTGTTATGGAGTAAAAATCCGATTTGCCCATCAAGGCTTGATGGCATCCATCTTATCCACGCGGCGACCATGACGGCCACCCAGAAATTCTGTGGAAAGGAAGGTTTCCACCATGGCACAGGCCAGCTTGGGGCCCGTAAAGCCGGCGCCAAGCGCCAGCATATTGGCGTTGTTGTGCTGACGGCACAATTCGGCTTCCAGGGTGTCGGCACAGTGGGCGCAGCGGATGCCGCCGACCTTGTTGGCCGCGATGGAAATGCCGATGCCGGTCGTGCAGATCACAATGCCCCGCTCATATTCGCCGGAGGCGACAGCGCGGGCGGCAGCCTCGCCAAAGTCGGGATAGTCGCAGCTTTCCGTGGAATAGCAGCCAAAATCCTTATATTCGATGCCCTTTTCGTCCAGCAGCTTCATAATTTCGCATTTCAGTGCGTAGCCGCCGTGGTCAGATCCCAGTGCAACTTTCATATTGTGTACTCCTTTTTGTGTCAGATTCTGCAAGTATTTTAACCGCATTTGCCCGGTTTTGCAACCGCAAAACCGGGCAAATAGTTACAAATCGTGAAAAACAGGCTGCATTTTCTCAAAAGTCGCGAAAGCGCGGAAGCCGCAGGCACGCAGAAGCTCCTGTTGCTGGGCAATGTTGCAGCCCACAAATTCGCGGGTATGGGCATCGGAGCCTAGCGTCACGATCTCGCCGCCACAGCCGCGGTACAGCCGCAGCCACTTTTCGCCCGGCAGGGGATCGTGACCCCGGTTGGTGTTGACCTCAATGCCGCAGCCGTTTGCGATCAAGGTGCGGAAAATTTCTTCCACCTCGGCTTCAAAGCCGTCAAAGGTCATGTGCAGGCCGTGATTTTCGTTCATATACCGAAGAGGCAGCGTCAAATGACCCAGAACGCTGAAATTTCCCCACTTTGCCAAAAGCAGCACCTGCTGAAGATAGTCTCGGATCTGGTCCAGGGCCAGCGCAGGGTCACCCGAGGAGGCAAAATAGAGATCCTCGTTCCCGTATTTGGCGGAAAGCTGATGGCGGGAGCCGATAATAAAGTCCATGGGCGGCATCTGCCGCCGCAACTCCTCACACCAGGAAATATCCCGGGTGGCTTCGCCTAGCTCCACGCCCCGGCGGAGAAGAATCCTGCCGTCTGCCACCTTTTGGGCGGCGGCATATTCCGCGCTTAAAGCGGGCCAGTCAAAATAATTGCGCATATCCGACCCGGAGCTTTTGACCTCCACGTGATCGGTAAAGCAGATTTCGTCCAGACCGGCATCAATGGCTGTGAGAACCATGTCTGCCATGGGGATATGGGCGTCGTTGGACCAGCGGGAATGCATATGATAATCAGCCAGATACATGGACGTCACTTCTTAAATTTCTTGAAGAATTTCTTGCGTTCCTCATAATTGTTCTCGCCCAGAGAGTCGGCAAATTTTTTCATGGCTTCCTTCTGCTCCCTGTTGAGGTTGCGGGGTGTTTCAATGTAGACCGTGACATACTGATCGCCCCGACCCCGTCCGTTCAAAGAGGGAATGCCCTTGCCCTTTAGGCGGAAGGTGGTGCCGGACTGGGTACCCTCCGGCAGGTCATATTTGACTTTGCCGTCAATGGTGGGGATCTCCAGCTCCGCGCCCAGCACAGCCTGAGAAAACGTGATGGGGGCTTCGCACAGGACGGAGGTGCCCTCCCGACGGAACAGCTCGTGGGGGCGAACGGTAATCGTAATCAGCAGATCGCCTGCGGGGCCGCCGTTTTTGCCGGCGTGACCCTGCCCGCGAATGGAAATGGTCTGGCCGTTGTCGATGCCGGCGGGAATGGTGGCCTCGATGGTCTTGCGCTTGCGGACAACGCCGCTGCCGCGGCAATCCTTACAGGGCTGATGAATAATCTTGCCCTTGCCGCCGCAGCGCGTGCAGGGTGCAGAGGTCGCAAACATGCCCATGGGCGTCTGGCGGCGAACCTGTACCGTGCCGGTGCCGTGGCAGTCCGGACAGATCTCCGGCGTGGTACCGTCGGCACAGCCGTTGCCGTGGCAGCTGCCACAAGTTTCGTAGCGATCCACACTGACGGATTTTGTGCAGCCGAAGGCCGCCTCCTCAAAGCTGATGGCAATGGCTTGACGGATGCTTTCGCCCCGCTGGGGGGCATTGGGATTTGCCCGGGCACCGCCGCCAAAACCGCCGCCGAAAAAGCTGCCGAACAGGTCGCCCAGATCGCCGAAGTCAAAGCCCTCGGCTCCGCCGCCAAAACCGCCGCCGGCACCGAAGTTGGGGTCGACGCCTGCATGGCCGTACTGGTCGTAGCGGGCTTTTTTGTCCGCGTCGGACAAGACCTCGTAAGCCTCGTTGACCTCTTTAAACCGAGCCTCGGCGGCCTTGTCGCCGGGGTTCAGATCCGGGTGGTTGGCTTTGGCCAACTTGCGGTAGGCCTTTTTAATTTCATCGGCACTGGCACCCTTGGAAATGCCCAGCACCTCATAATAATCTCTTTTATCAGCCATAGAATCTCTCCTCGGGGCCGCCTGCTTCTCATGATAGACCGCCCACTTCTCGAAACCCGCAACAGGGACAGGAAAACCCTGCCCCTGTGCGGTCATTTATTTTTGCTTACTGGTTGTCGTTTTTCTTCTTGTCGTCCTCGTCGACCACTTTGTAGTCGGCGTCATAATACTGGCCGCCCTGTGCGCCGGCATCTGCGCCGCCCTGCGGACCTGCTTGAGGACCTGCCTGCGGACCACCCTGTGCGCCGTTGGGGTTGACGTTCTGATAGAGCTTTTCGCTGACGGCATAGAAGTCCTTGGTCAGCTCTTCGGTGGCAGCCTTGATGGCGTCGGTATCCTTGCCCTTGAGGGTTTCCTTCAGCTTGTCGATACCGGCCTGAACCTTGGACTTGTCATCGGCAGGAATCTTGTCGCCCATTTCGTTCAAGGTCTTTTCGGACTGGTAGACCATCTGATCGGCCTGGTTGCGAACCTCGACCTCTTCCTTGAGCTTCTTGTCGTCGGCGGCATACTGCTCGGCTTCCTTGACGGCCTTTTCAATGTCATCCTTGCTCATGTTGGAGGAGGAGGTGATGGTGATGTGCTGTTCCTTGCCAGTGCCCAGATCCTTGGCGGAGACGTTCACGATGCCGTTGGCGTCGATGTCGAACGCGACCTCGATCTGGGGTACGCCGCGGCGTGCCGGGGCAATGCCGTCCAGATGGAAGCGGCCCAGAGATTTGTTGGCGGCAGCCATCTCGCGCTCGCCCTGCAGCACGTTGACCTCGACAGAGGTCTGGTTGTCTGCGGCGGTGGAGAAGATCTGGCTCTTTTTCACGGGGATGGTGGTGTTGCGGTCAATCAGCTTGGTGAACACGCCGCCCATGGTCTCGATGCCCAGAGACAGGGGCGTGACGTCCAGCAGCAGAAGTCCCTTGACGTCGCCGGTCAGAACGCCTGCCTGCAGGGCAGCGCCCATGGCCACGCACTCGTCGGGGTTAATGCCCTTGAAGGGCTCGGAGCCGGTGAAGCCCTTGACGGCTTCCTGCACGGCGGGAATACGGGAGGAACCGCCAACCAGCAGGACCTTGGAAAGGTCGGAAGGCTGGAGGCCGGCATCGGACATGGCCTGATGCACGGGGCCCATGGTGGCTTCCACCAGATGTGCCGTCAGCTCGTTGAACTTGGCGCGGGTCAGCGTGACGTCCAGATGCTTGGGGCCGGTGGCGTCCGCGGTAATATAGGGCAGGTTGATGTTGGAGGTGGCAACGCCGGAGAGCTCGATCTTGGCTTTCTCGGCAGCTTCCTTCAACCGCTGCATGGCGACCTTGTCAGAGGACAAATCCACACCGTCGGTGCGCTTAAACTCGGAGACGAGGTACTTCATGACGCACTCGTCGAAGTCGTCGCCGCCCAGACGGTTGTTGCCGGCGGTTGCCAGAACTTCAATCACGCCGTCATCAATTTCCAGAATGGAAACGTCGAACGTGCCGCCGCCCAGATCGTAAACCATGATCTTCTGGGCGTTTTCCTTGTCCACGCCGTAGGCCAGAGCGGCTGCGGTGGGCTCGTTAATGATACGCTTGACATCAAGGCCTGCAATTCTGCCGGCATCCTTGGTGGCCTGACGCTGAGAGTCGGTGAAGTAGGCGGGGACGGTGATGACGGCCTCGGTGACGGTCTGGCCCAGATAGCCCTCGGCGTCTGCCTTCAGCTTCTGAAGAATCATGGCGCTGATTTCCTGGGGGGTGTAGGACTTGTCGTCGATGTTTACCTTGTAGTCGCTGCCCATCTCACGCTTGATGGAAGCAACCGTGCGGTCGGGGTTGGTGATGGCCTGACGCTTTGCAACCTGGCCGACCATGCGCTCGCCGGTCTTGGAGAAGGCCACGACAGACGGGGTGGTGCGGTTGCCCTCTGCATTGGCGATGACGACGGCTTCGCCACCCTCCATCACAGCCACGCAGGAATTGGTGGTACCCAAATCAATACCGATAACTTTAGACATAAATTGGTTCCTCCTATTTTGATTACAATAAATTATTTTTTATATGGGGTTCACATCCGCCCGAAGCGAATGCGGGAAACGGACAAATTAATTGGCAACGCGAACGGTTGCGAATCTCAAAACCTTGTCGCCCAGCATAAAGCCGGCTTGAAAAACATCGGCAACCACATTTTCACCCAGCGACTCGTCATCAATGTGCATGACGGCGTTGTGCTGATTGGGGTCAAAGGGCTGCCCCTTGGCGTCCATTTCGGTGACACCCAGCTTCTTGAGAATCTCCTTATACTGGTTGAAAATCATCTCAAGACCCTTGCGATGGGGGGACTCCAGATCCGCATCTGTTGCCAACGCACGTTCCAGATTGTCATAGACGGCCAGAAATTCCTTGATCGTGTCGATCTTGGCATCCTGGTAAATACCCTCTTTTTCCTTGGCGGTCCGCTTGCGGTAGTTGTCGTACTCCGCGGTAAGGCGGGTGTACTGATCCTTGACCGCTTCCAGTTGCTTGGCAGCCAGCTCGGCGCTTTCCATCTGCTCCCGGGTTAGGGTGAAGGTTTTCTCCTTCTTCTTGGATTCCTTCTTGCCCTTTTCTGCCTTCTCACTCTTTTCGGAGGATTCGGCAGCCTTTTTGGCTTCCTTCTCGGCGGCGGCGGCCTCGGACCCTGCCTGCGTCTCACCGTTTACCGGCTGATTTTCCGGATTCTTCTTTTCTTCACTCATGTTTCTTTCTGATCCTCCTTGGGGGGTAAATTCTTTTTTCCAAACAGCCGCGTCAAGCCATCCGCAAAACCGGAGAGCCGCGCAGCAACGGTCGCGTAATCCATTCTGGTGGGACCCACCACGCCGATCAGACCCCGCATATCGTCGCCGATGTCATAGCTGGCAACAACCACGCTGGTATCTTGAAGCGCTTGGCTGATATTTTCCGGCCCAATTAAAATTTTCATGGGGCTACCCTCGTCCGGCATGGGAAGGTGCTCCTTGTCGTCGGAGAGAAAACTGATCAGCTCGTGGGCTTTGTCCACATCCCGGAATTCCGGCAGCTTTAGAAGCTGACCCGCTCCGGCGGTGTAGATCTCCTTTTGCCCGGCCTCTTCCAGCACATCCACCGCGTAGGCGACGGTCTGGGAGAGAAGCAGGAAAAGCTGCGGGGAAACCGACTCGGACAAGTCCATCAGGCGGGTGTTCATCTCGTCGGTGGAAATTCCGGTAAAGCGGTCATTCAAAATACCGGCCAGCGTGGGAATCTGCTCGGGGTCCACTTTAAGCTGAAGGCGCAGCAGCTGAGATTTTACCCGCTTGTCGCCCAGCATCAAAACCACGATGCAGCTTTTTTCATCCACGGCCAACAGCTCAAACCGACGGGCCACGGCGGACTTTTTTCCGGCGGCGGCCACGTAAGTCGGATAGTTGATAAAGCTAGAAACAGCTCGCCCAGCCTGGGAGATCACCCGATCCAGCTCCTCCATCTTCAAATGAAGAGACTGGTTGATTTTCTCCGTCTCGGCAAGGGAGAGGCGCTGACGCTCCATCAGCTCGTTGACATACAGGCGGTAGCCCTTGGGGGAGGGAATCCGGCCCGCAGAGGTGTGGGGCTGTTCCAAATAGCCAAGCTCCACAAGATCCGCAAGCTCGTTGCGGATGGTGGCGGAGCTGACGGCACCCTCCATCTCGGACGCAATCGCCTTGGAGCCAACCGGCTCAGCCGTATTGATGTAGTCTTCCACGACGACCTTCAAAATTTGCTTTTTTCGATCGGTCAGATCCATGTAGACACCTCAAAACAATTTAGCACTCTATTCCTCTGAGTGCTAAAGCAAGTGTACTACGGCGGCAATCGGTTGTCAATGTTCGGATATAAACAATTTGTGAACAAAACGCAACAAAATTAAGAACAATTTGGAGAAAAAGAAAGGTGCGTCTCCCGATGTGGGAGACGCACACAGGCTGCCCCAAAACCCTAAGATTTCAGAAAACGGGAAGGAAGAGAGCTACGAGAGGAACCCAGGAAGGGTTCCTCTCGTTTTCAATTAAAAGATTTGTTGAACTTTTATGAGTTCAACAAATCTTGCTTAGCGTGGCGAAAAGACGTGTTCGCCACGCTGTGTGCGTCTCCCAATGTGGGAGACGCACACAGGCTATCGAAAAATCCGCGAAAATTTCAGTCCGGCAGCGCCGCCACAGCCCTCCGCACAGCGGCGGAGAGGTAGAGGGAGCCCAGGGCGCAGACCACACCGTCCTTCCCGGCGGCGGAAACGGCTGCGTGGACGGCGGAGTCCACTTTTTCACAGGCAGTGACCGGGATGCCGGCGGGAGCCAACAGATCTCGCAGCGCTTCGGCGCTCATGGCGCGGGGGTTGTCCGGGCGAACGGTAAAAAAGCTCTGCGCCAGAGGGGAAAGGAGCGTCATCATGTGGCTGACATCCTTGTCGGCCATGGCGCCTACCAGAAAGACGAGCTTGCGCCCGGGGTAGCACACCCGAATGCTTTCCACTGCGGCGGCCATGCCGTGGGGATTGTGGGCGCCATCCAACAGAAAATCGGGGCGGCGGTGCAGCAGCTCAAACCGTCCCGGCCAGCGGGCTTCGGCAAGTCCTGTACGGACGGCGTCATCGGAAATGCGCCAGCCCTTGGCCCGAAGGACTTCCACTGCGGTTAGGGCTGTGGCGGCATTCTTGGGCTGATAGGCTCCGCCCAGAGGGAGAAACAGGTTTTCCCAGGGGAAAAAATTAAAGCGGCAGCCATCGGGTGCGACGCTGGAGAGGTGCAGGCGGAAAAAATCCACCTCGGTGAGCGAGGCGCGCTTTTCCGCGCAGGTGCGGCGAATCACCGCGTCCGCCTCCGGTACGCCGCCGTAGCTGACCACGGCTCCGCCGGGCTTGATGATTCCGGCCTTGGCGGAGGCGATGTCGGCCATGGTGGGGCCCAACTCTTTCACATGGTCCCAGCCCATGGCGGTAATGACAGCCGCCTCCGGTACGTCAATCACGTTGGAGGCGTCTTTTTCGCCGCCCATGCCGACCTCCAGCACGGAAATGTCGCAATTTTGACGGCGGAAGTACAGCAGCGCCGCAGCGGTAATCAGCTCAAATTCGTTGGGACGGTCGGCCATAGCGTCGGCCAGCGGGAGAATTTCCGTGAAAAGGGAGGCCAAATCGGCGTCCGGAATGTTCTGCCCGTTCAGTCGAATGCGCTCGTTGAATACCTCCAGATACGGGGAAGTGTTCAGACCCACCCGATACCCGGCGGCGCAGAGGATGGAGGAGAGCATGGCGCAGGTGCTGCCTTTGCCGTCGGTTCCGGCTACATGGACGAACTTTTGCCCCTGCTGAGGATTTCCCAGAGCTGCCAGCAGCGTGCGGATGCGGTCCAGTCCCGGCACACTTGCCTGCCAGTGACAGGTGTGGACGTATTCAATGGCTTCGGCGGCATTCACGGATAATCCCTCCTAATTACAGGCTTCGGGCGGTCTGCTGCCGGCGCAGCAGATGCGTCAGCGGCATGGCGACAGAGGCGACCACCACAGAGGTCAAAAGGCCGGTTCCTAGCCGGACGAGCAGATCACCGTAAATCAAAACCGGGGTAAAATAGTGGTAAATCAGAGCGTCTACGCAGATGACCGCCGTGTTGCACACCGTGGTGGCAATCGCCGCCAGCGCGCACACCACATAGCAAAAGACGGGGCGATCCTCCGGCATCCGGCGGGCGGAAGAAGCCCGGACGGCGGCCGCGCCAATCACAAGCGCGCGGACAGCAGGGGGAATCAGCCACAGCGCCGTGGTAGCTGTGAAGCCGTAGGAGAGCATCTGGTTCATGAACTCGCCCATCAGCGCCACGGTGGCAGCTTGCCACGGGCCGAAGAGCAGCGCGCAGACCACAAGGGGCAGCGACGCGAAGGTAATCCGCAGGTTGCCGGCGCGGATAGAGACCATGGTCAAAAGGACATACAGCGCCGTCAAGATGGAGAGACGGCAGAGAATGCGGACGTTGCCATAGAAATGCTTTCCGCTGCGGAAAAATGGCTGGCCCTCCTGGAAAAAGGAATCGTTTTTGGGCATAAAAAAGACCTCCTTCAAGTGTTGGCAGTTCCCTTTCGGGATGCCGCACTTTGAGGAGACCCTCGTATGCGGCAGCGGGATGCAAAACACATACTGCGGGCAAATGCCCTTTCGTCCGGAAAACAACTCCCCGTTTTCCCGGCACTATCACATGTGTTTCTACTCTGCCTTGAATGGAACTATCATAATCCGGAATAGAACGGAATACAAGAGAAAAAGAGAAAAAAGAGTTCCGAATTCAAAGAATTCGGAACTCTTTTCCTTGGTAAAAGTTACTCGGCCTTGGGAGCTTCCGCAGCCGCAGCGGCGGCAGCAGCCTTCTTCTCGGCCTGTGCCTTCTGAATTGCCTTGAACTTGTCCTTCTCCTCTTTCGTTGCGATGGGGGAGATGGCGTCGCGCGGGCAAACCTTGGTGCAGATCTTGCAGCCCTTGCACTTGGCGTAATCCACAACGGCCACGCCGTCCACCACGTGGATGGCATCGAACTTGCAGTTCTTCTCGCACAGGCCGCAGCCGATGCAGGAAGCCTTGCACACGCTCATGGCAGCCTTGCCCTTTTCCTTGTTGGAGCAGGCAACGTGAACCTTGGAAGCGTAAGGCACGGAGGTAATCAGCTTACGGGGGCAGGCCTTGGCGCAGGCCTGGCAGTTGGTGCACTTGTCGGGATCGACCACGGCAGAGCCGTTGGGGCCGATGTGCATCGCATCAAACATGCAGGCGGACACGCAGGAACCGAAGCCCAGGCAGCCAAAGGAGCAGTCCAGAGGACCGGCGGCAACCTTGGTGGCGCCGATGCAGTCCTTCACGCCGCGATACTCGAAGCGCTTAGAGGCGTTCGTACCGCCGTTGCAGCGGACGAAAGCGACCATCTTTTCGCTGGAGCCGGCGGAGACGCCCATGATCTCGGCGATGGCAGCCGCATTTTCGGCACCTGCAGGAGCGCAGGCGCTGACGGGAGCGGTGCCGTCCAGAATGTGAGCGGCGCAGTCAGAGCAGCCGGCATAGCCGCAGCCGCCGCAGTTTGCGCCGGCAAGGTGCTCCATGATCTCGGGCAGACGGGGATCGGTCTTAACAGCGAAAACCTTGGAGGCAATGGCCAGAATCAGACCGAACACACCACCCATGATGCCGAGCACCAGAATGGCAATTACAATTGTATTCATAATGTTTCTCCCTCCTTAGCCCCAAACGGACAGGCCGGAGAAGCCCATAAAGCTAAGAGCCATCAGACCGGCAGTGATCAGTGCGATGGGGAAGCCCTCAAAGCACTTGGGACAATCGGCGAATACGTTGCGCTCCCGCACAGCCGCGAACAGAACGATTGCCAGCAGGAAGCCCAGGCCGCCGGTGATGCCGTAGACCACAGACTCGATGAAGTTGTAGTTGCTCTGGATGTTCAGCAGAGCCACGCCCAGAACAGCGCAGTTGGTGGTAATCAGCGGCAGATAGATGCCCAGTGCGGTGTACAGGGAGGGCATAGACTTCTGCAGGAACATTTCGATGAACTGAACCAGTGCTGCGATGACCAGGATGAAGGCAACGGTCTGCATAAACTCCAGGCCAAATTTGACCAGAATGAACTCGTTGACAATCCAGGTGATGGCGGAGGCAAGACCCATGACGAAGGTCACGGCGATGCCCATGCCGACAGCGGTGTCCAGCTTCTTGGAAACGCCCAGGAACGGGCAGCAGCCCAGGAACTGAGAGAAAATGAAGTTGTTGACCAGAATCGCGCCCAGCGCGATGGACAGAAGGCCTGTAATACTCATTACTTGCTCTCCTCCTTCTTCTTAGGTCTGGCGAGAGCCCACTGCATAGCGGCAATCAGCACGCCCAGAACGATGAAGCCGCCGACAGGCAGCGTCAGGATCTTAATGCCAAACTGCTCGGGAATGAGACGCAGGCCAGCGCCGCCGTTTAAAAGGCCGCCGCCGAAGGTGCCGGAGCCCAGCAGTTCGCGGATGATGCACATAATCAGCAGGACGATGGTGTAGCCAATGCCCTGGCAGATGCCGTCCACTGCGGAAGCCAGGACGCCATTCTTATAGGCAAACGCCTCAGCACGGCCCAGGATGATGCAGTTCACGACGATTAGGGGAATGAACACGCCCAGAGACTCGGACAGGGCAGGAACGAATGCCTTGAGGATCAAGTCAACCACGGTAACGAAACCGGCGATGACCACGATGAACATGGCGATACGAATCTTGTCCGGCACGATTTTCCGGATCGCGGCGATGATGATGTTGGACAGGGTCAAGATCACCAAAACGGCGACGCCCATGCCCAGACCGTTAAAGAACGAGGTGGTGATTGCCATGGTGGAGCACATACCCAGCAGCTGCACCAGAACGGGGTTGTTGGTAATCAGACCTTCCTTAAACTGTTTTCCGAAGTTCATAATTGTAACTCCCCCTTTCTTAGCCGATGGCTTCCACGGCTGCCAGAGCGCCGTTAACGCCCTTGGTCACGCCCTTGGAAGAAACCGTTGCGCCGGAGATGGCGTCCACATTGGAGCCAACCTTCAAAGGCTGGTCAGAAGTGGCCTTGCCGATAAACTGATCCAGGACACCGGTGCCGGAGGGCAAGGCAGTGTTTGCCATGACCTTGGAGCCGATGCCGGAGGTTTCGGAGTTGGAGACGATGGAAACACCGGTGATCACACCGTCTGCGTCCACACCGACGACCATTTCAATGTTGCCTTGAGAGCCGGCGGCAATGATCTTGACTGCGTGGCCGACGGTAGAGCCGCCGTCCTGCACTTCATAGACATTTTCCAGCGTTGCGCTGTAACCGGTGGCAGCAGCAGCCATGTCGTCGCTGATCTCCACCTCGGGGAATTCGGGAGCAGCGGCATCGGGGAACACGGCAGCCAGAGCGGTGTTGGTCTTTTCTGCATTTGCGTCGGCAATGGGGCCGGCGGTAATGCTGTTGACATAACCCAGAATGCCGGCGACAACGACGCAGGTAATCAGCAGGGTAACGGTCAGTTTGATGATGTACTTCGGGTCCATGTCGATCTTTTCCTTGGCTTCTTTACTCATTTCGCTGCCGCCTCCTTCTTATCGGATTTTACGACACCAAAACGGGTGGGCTTGACGTTCCGGTCAATCAAGCATGCAAAGCAGTTCATGACCATGATGGAATAGCAGACGCCTTCGTTGTAGGAGCCGAAATAACGGATGAACACGGTGAACAGGCCGCAGCCGATGCCGTAGATCACCTGTCCCTTTGCAGTGATGGGGGAGGAAGAATAGTCGGTTGCCATGAAGAAGGCACCGAGCATCAAGCCGCCGCCAAACAGGTTGTACAGCATCCACTCGACACCGCCGGCACCGCCGCGGGGGAAGAGCAGGGTCAAAACAGCAACCGTGGCGATATAGCACACGGGGATCTGCCAGGTGATGACCTTGCGGACTAGCAGATACACGCCGCCCAGAATCAGCAGCAGGGCAGAAACTTCACCCAGGGAGCCACCGATCTTGCCCAGGAACATGTCCATAATAGAATATGTATCCTTCAAGCTGGCGAAGGAAGCGGCAATGTCGTCGCCCTTCAGCATGGACAGCGGGGTGGCAGCGGTGGTGATGTCAGCATTGGAGCCCACAACCTTGGCCCAGGTGTTCGGGGTGACCCAAGAGGTCATGGAGCCTGCCCAGGATGCCAGCATAGCAGCACGGCCAACCAGAGCGGGGTTCAAGAAGTTTTTGCCGATGCCGCCGAAGAGCTGCTTGGTGATCACGATGGCAAAGAAATCGCCGATGAGGATCTGCCAGTAGCCAATGGTGACGGGGCAAACAAACGCCAGCAGGATACCGGTGACAACAGCGGAGAGATCACCGATGGACTGGGGCTTGTTGAGAATCTTGCGGTACAGCCATTCCCAGAAAATACAGCCGATAACGGAAACGCAGGTCACCGTCAGGGCGCGGAAGCCGAAATTCCAGATGCCAAAGGCCAGAGCCGGAATCAGGGCAATAATCACGTCGAGCATGATGGACTTGGTATTCTCAGCATTGCGGATATGAGGAGAAGAAGTCGCAATCAGCTTCAGATTCTTATAATCAGTCATTCTTACGCCTCCTTCTTCTCTTCAGCAGCCTTTTTGGCTTCGGCGGCTGCCTTATCGGCGGCCATCTTGTTCTTCAGCAGCTGCTTGCCGACCTTGAACTGATGGGTCAGGTGCATACGGGCCGGGCAGATGTACGTGCAGGCGCCGCATTCCATGCAGTCCATCAGATGGGCGGCATCCAGCTCTTCGAGCATGTTCTTCTTGGTGTACTGGTACAGCATGAGGGGCTCCAGATGCATCGGGCAGGCGGAAACGCAGCGGCCGCAGCGGATGCACTGGGGATTCTCAATGGTCTGCTCCTCGTTTTCGCAGAACGCCAGCATTGCGCCGGTGCCCTTGCCAACGGGAACGTCAGCCGTGTACTGTGCCATGCCCATCATCGGACCGCCCATAATCAGCTTGTAGGTGCCGTCCTTTAGGCCGCCGCAGGCGTCAAACAGGTTGGAAACCGGGGTGCCGATGGGGCACTCGATATTCTTCGGGTCGATGACGCCGGAGCCGGAGACCGTGACGATCTTGCGGACAACGGGCATGCCCTGGGTAATGGCGCGGAAAATTGCGCAGGTCGTGTTGATGTTGAACACGGCGCAGCCGATGGCGGCGGGCAGTCCTCCGGGAGGAACCTGCTTGCCGGTGATGGCCTGGCAGATCTGCTTCTCACCGCCCTGGGGGTAACGGCAGTGCAGCGGCTCCACCACGACGGGAGCGTGCTTTTCAGCAATGCACTTGTTCAGAGAGTCGATGCCGTTTTGCTTGTTGTCCTCGACACCGATGACAACCTTGTCCACGCCGAACATCTTGGCCAGATAAACACAGCCGCCGATGATCTGCTCGGGACGCTCCAGCATGGTGCGATGGTCGCCCGTAATATAGGGCTCGCACTCGGCACCGTTGATGATGACGGTGTCCACCTTGCCGATGCCGCCGGAAATCTTGACGTGGGTCGGGAACGTTGCGCCGCCCATGCCGACAATACCGGCATTTTTGACCATTTCGATCATTTCTTCAACGCTCAGTGCGTTCGGATCAGCAGGAGCCTGGACCTCTTCGCTCAGCTCATCCTTCTGGTCGTTGCTGATGACAACTGCCATCATATCTCCGCCCATGGAATAGGGACGGGGCTCCACAGCCACAACCTCACCGGAAACGCTGGCATGAATGGGTGCGCCCAGACCACGGGTCTCACCGATCTTCTGACCCACCTTTACGTGATCACCGACCTTAACAAGGGGGGTGCACGGTGCGCCGAAGTGCATGGACATGGGGATGACCACCTGTGCTGGAGGAGCCAGCTGCTCGATGGCCTTTTCATTGGTCGCGGCTTTCATATCATTGGGATGAACGCCGCCAAAGAAAGCTTGTGCCATTGTCTTCACCTCATTTTTACTCTTGGCAGCAGATGCTACCACATACTACGTTCAATTTTACACCAGCATTTTAAAAATGTCCAGACTGTGAACAATAGTTTTGTGGGTTTTTCGTTGGCTTTTTCACAATATTTTTACGCTTTTGTCGAAAAATTCCATTCTTTTACGGACTTGTGTCGGGACTTTCGGCTGCTTGCCAATTTCACGCGCCTGTGGTAGACTGCTTTTCACAGAGATCGCAGGAAGGTCCGTCCAATCATTTTATGGAGGTTTCCGCCATGGCAGAATTCATAGACCGTAAAAAAATCAAATCAGAGGCAAAGACGCTGGCCCGGGATGCGCAGGTTTCACCAAAGGCGTTCTTCGCGCTGTATCTGGGCATCATGCTGGCGCTGGATATCGCTTCCGCCGTGGCCGTGGGGGATTCCAGTGTGACCACCATCTTCTCAAATCCGTTGGGCCTGTTTACCATGATCCTCACCGATCTGGTCGTGCTGATTTTGGGCGTGGGCGCATACCTGTACTGCTTCGGCATTCGCCGGGGCGAGCGGGTGGAGGTGCTGTCCCTGTTCGATGGCTTTTCCTTCGTGGGCAAGATTATTGAGCTGTACGCCGTGGAGTATCTGTTTGTCACGCTGTGGACGTTCGCGTTCATCGTGCCCGGCTTCATCGCCCTGTACCGTTACCGCTTCGCTGTGTTGAACCTGTGCGAAGATCCGTCTATGAGCGTCTTTGACGCGATCAATATGAGCAAGCGGCAGACCTTCGGCTACAAGGGTCAGCTTTTCGCACTGGACTTAAGCTACATCGGCTGGATGCTGTTGGCCAACAGCGGAACCCTCTATTTTCAAATTGCCTACCAGCTCTCCGCGTACAACGTCTATACGCTGCCGGGACTGAATCTGGCCGGATGGATTTCGGTGGCAATTCAAGATGTGATTGTTCTGGCGGTGGGAATTTTCTATCTGCCGTCCTTCCATCTTTCAGAGCTGGGCTATTTCGAGACGGCAAAGCGCACCTCTGGAACCGGCGTTGGCATCGTCCCCCGGGACCCCGGCCCGGACAATATCTGAAAGAAACCCTTCATTATAATAATAGAATCGCAGAAAAAGGAAAGCGGAGCCAAATCGGTTCCGCTTTCCTTTATATCTTTTTTCAAAATTTGGGCTTAAAGCAAGGGAAATTTGCGGCGCACGTAGGCGCTTTTTCGCAGAGAAAGCGCCAGAAGGGCAGAAGCGGCAATGCCCACCGCCGCCTGCACCAGATTGGCCGGAATTCCGGCAGCGCCTCCGATGAGGGAGCGGAGCAGTAGGGCGTCGTAGAGCCAGTAGCCTACGACCATAGGGATTTCACCCAGCACGCCTGCCAAAAGCGTTCCGCCCTGCTTTTCCCGGACGGCGCGCCAGACAAGTCCCGCCACAATAGCCATCATGGCCTTGATCAGCAGCGTTGCCGGTGCGTAAGCTGCGTAGCCGGAAATCAGATCCGCCAGCGCGGAGCCAACGCCTCCTGCCACCGCGCCGTACCACGGCCCCAGCAGATATGCGCCCAGCAGCACCACCGTGTCGCCCAAATTCAGATATCCGCCGGTGGGTGAGGGAAGGTGGATGACCAGCGTTGCCACGCAGGCAAGCGCCGCAAAAAGAGCGGTCATCACAATCGCCTGCACTTTGTTTCGCGGTGCAGCAGCTGATTTTAAAAGCGTGTTTTCCATGGGAAAGACCTCCTTAGAAGAACAATTTATGCGCGGAACAGAATCCGGTGGAACTGCTGGCGCAGTCCGCAGCGGAAGCACAGAATGACGGCTGCCACAGCGCCTACCGCTGCCTGCAAGATCTGGTAGGGCAGCTTCAAAAGGGCATATTCGGGTGTGCTGTACAAAAAGGCGCGGCCCAGAGAATAGCCCACCACCATGATGATGCCGCCCAGCAAAACACCCACAATCGCGGCGGATTTTTTGCGATCTTCGGAGGCCCGACCAACACACAGGGAGATGACCACGGCCTGCAATCCGTGGGTGACAAGGGAGACGAACATGGGGGCAGGGTAAAAGAAGAAATCACCCAGAAATGCGCCGACACCACCCACCATAAACGCGCCCAGAGGGTCCAGCAGAATTGCCGCCGCCGCAATCACGATGTCATTTAAATAAAAGTGTCCGCCGGGGACAGGGATCCCGAAGGAACTTAGGCCGATATTCATGGCCATAAAAAGCGCAGTCACCGTCAGCCATCGGGCGGGGTGGGATGTGCGAAGCGATAATTCTGTTTGCATTCGTCAAGACTCCTTTGCGTGAACCGGATCATTTCCGGAGAAATTTGGTATGGTCATCATAACGCGGATATGGTATGATTAAAATATCCAATTCACAAAATTTTGATAAGGTCAGATTGAGGGGGGACGGAATGCGGACATACAATTTGGAAGAGCGGGGGAACACGCCGCTTTACGAATACCTTTACCGCTGCATTCGGGGAGACATTCTCTCCGGCGCTTTGCAGGCAGAGGAGAAGTTGCCCAGCAAGCGTGCGCTTGCAGAGCATCTGCACCTGTCTGTCATTACGGTGGAAAACGCCTACGCCCAGCTGACGGCAGAGGGCTATCTGACCGCCAGACCCAAGCGAGGATATTTTGTCTCCCGGGTAGAGCGCCCGCCAACACCCCGAAAGCCTGCGGCGCAGGTTTTGCCGGAGAGACCTGCACCGGTGTGGAAGCTGGACTGCAAGACCAACCGCGTGGATTCCACACGATTTCCGTTTGCCGTCTGGTCCCACCTAACAAGGCAGGTATTGTCCCAGGAGGGGACGGCGCTGCTGGCTCCCGTGCCCCATCAAGGACTGCCGGCGCTGCGGCGCGCCATTGCGGATGATCTGCGGGATTACCGCGGCATGACCGTCTCCCCGGAACAGATTCTGGTGGGCGCCGGCGCGGAATACCTCTATCTGCTGCTGGCCCAGCTTTTGGCGGAAAATGCGCCGCTGGCCGTGGAGGATCCCGGCTATCCCAGGATCACGCAGATCTATTCAAAAAGCGGACTTGCCTGCGTGCCGGTACCGCTGGATGAACAGGGACTACGGCTGGACGCCCTGCAAAAAAGCGGCGCGGGAGCCGTCCACATCTCGCCGTCTCACCACTATCCGACGGGCATCGTTATGCCCATTGCCCGGCGGCAGGCGCTGCTGCGCTGGGCGGAGGAGCGCAACGGTATCATCATCGAGGATGACTACGACAGCGAGTTCCGCTTTGCCGGCCGACCCATCCCCACACTCCAGAGCATTGACACCTTCGGGCGGGTTATCTACATGAATACATTTTCCCAGACCATTGCGCCGTCCATGCGTATAGGATTTCTGGTGCTGCCGCCGGAACTGCTTGCCCGGTACCGCCGGGAGCTGGATTTTTACGCCTGCCCGGTACCCGCCACGGAACAGGCCGTGCTGACTCGGTTTTTGAACAGCGGACAGTATGAGCAGCACCTTTCCCGGATGCGCAGCGAGTACCGCCTGCGGCGGTTTGCCGTGCTGGAAGCCTTCCGCAAGAGCGCTTTCGCGGACAGAATTACCATCACCGAACACGGCGCAGGTCTGCACTTTCTGCTGAAGATCGACACCGAAACGCCGGACGACGTTTTGCGCCGGCGGGCGGAAGCCATGGGCGTTCGGCTGGGCTTTTTGTCCGAGTACACCAAACAGCCGGACGAGAGTCTTGCCCACACGCTGGTGGTCAACTATGCGGGGCTGGAGAGTGCGGCGCTGCCCGAAGCTATGGAGCTTTTGGGCAAGGTGCTTTACGAGGCGTAAAATAGAAAAAGACAGGGAACACCCGTTAATTTCCAGCCATTGTTTCTGCTTTGTCATTTACTTGTCCGGCGGATTGTGCTATTCTGAAGGCGTTATGTAGACCAACCAACGTGCACACAGGAGGCAACCATGAACAAATTTCTGCGCAAATCCCTTTCCTTGATTTTGACCCTTGCTTTGATGACGGCGCTCGCGGTCCCGGCCTTTGCATCCGAGGCGCTGGGCGAGGATCTGACCAGCAAGGATACCGAAGTCAGCAAATCCACCGTCCTTTCCACCAACGTGTTCTGGAGCACGGCCTATTCGGACCTGCGGACGGAAAACGTTGTGACGTATATGCCCAACTCTCTCGTTCGGCCGCTGGTGACTTACGGCGGAATTCTGACGGGCTGCTCCACCGTGTCTGCCACGGCAAAGGTGCTGGAAGCCAACGGCTACCGCGTGATTGCAGGCATGAACGGCGACTTTTACAACACCTCTACGGGCCTTCCCATCGGCCTTGTGATCTCCGACGGCTCTTTAAAGAGCACGGATGGCGGCTATTATGCCATCGGCTTTAAGGCGGACGGCTCCGCCGTACTGGGCAAGCCCGCAATCAAGTTGTCCGCCGATCTGGGCTATACCGCCGATGACGGAACCGGCGCACAGGTGCAGGTTGTGCGAAGCCTTACTGCGGTGAACAAGGCTCGCGTTTCCACCGGCGGTATCTATCTCTATACATACGACTTTAACGCCAAGCACACCACCGGTACCACCGAGGAGGGCGTGGATGTGCTGTGTACGATTGAAAGCGGCTCGCTCAACATCGGCGGCACCGTGACGCTGCGGATCGACAGCATTACCCAGACGGCCTCGCCCACGGCAATCGGGGCCAATCAAGTGGTGCTCTCCGCCAACGCAAAATCCAGCAGCTACTATACCGCGGCACTGCTGAATGCGCCCACCGGCGGCACCATCACCTTGAATATCTCCGCTGCTGACGGCTGGGACGGCGTCCAAAACGCCGTGGGAGCCCTGTATTCTCTGGTGGAGAACGGAGCGGTAGTCTCCGGACTTCCCAGCGGTGTCAATCCCCGCACCGCCGTAGGCCAGAAGGCAGACGGCTCACTGGTGTTCTACACCATCGACGGTCGGCAATCCGGCCACTCTGTCGGTGCATCCCTCACGCAGGTGGGTCAGCGGCTGATTGAGCTGGGCTGCACGACAGCTCTGTGCTTAGATGGCGGCGGTTCCACTACCTTGACGGTCACCCAGCCTGACGACACCACCGCGGCGACGGTGAATAAGCCCTCCGGCGGCTCGGAGCGGGCAGTTACCAATCAGATTTTTCTGGTGGCACCCAACAGCGCAAGCGGCGTGTTGGACCACTTCTATGTCTCCGCCGACAATGACTATGTGCTCGCCGGCAGCAAGGTGAATTTGTCCGCCTCCGCCGTGGACACCAACTACATTCCCATGAGCAGCTCCTATTCGCTAACCGCCTCTGCGGGAACGATTGACGGCAATGTGCTGACAACGCCTGCCGCCGGGGGCGATGTGACCGTGACGGCGTCCGGCTCCGGCAAAACCGGAACGGCTGTGGTTCACGCCGTCAAGACGCCGGACTCCATCTCTGTGAAGAAGGGCTCCACCGCCGTCACCACCTTGTCCATGACCCCGGGCAGCAGCCAGACGCTGACGGCTTCTGCCCTGTATAACCATCTGACTTTGAAGGCGGACGCCTCCGCCTTTACCTGGAACCTCTCCGGCAACATCGGAACCGTGGACGCCAGCGGCAAGATTACGGCTACCACTCCCGGCACCGGCACGTTGACGGTCTCCGCCGGCGGAAAGTCCGCCTCGGTTACGGTGACGGTGGGCAAGATTGCGCTGAATACCATCGAGAGCTTTGAGAGCGGTGTGCCCGCAGCGGCTTCTTACAGTTACGGCGGAACCATCGCGGTCAACGGAAACCTCAACTATGTGCGCTACGGCCGCCAGTCCGGCAAGTTCGACTACACGCTGGGCTCCGACGGCACGGCAAATCTGATCTTCGACACGCCCTACACCATCGGCAGCGCCTACACTCAGATTAGCCTTTGGGTCTACGGGGACAACTCCGGCAATACGCTGAAGCTGCTGACTTCTGACGGTACCGCGACTAGCGAAACGGACATCGGCACCCTAAATTTCTCCGACTGGAAGCAGCTGACCGTGACGCTGCCGGAAGGCACCGCGTCCGTGACCGGCTTTAAGCTGACGGGAGTGGGCAGCGAATATACCATGGATGACGGCAGCATTTATACCGCCTATGCCGTGCCATCCGGCACGCTGTACCTCGACCAGATTGTTGCCACTTACAATTCCACAGTGGATACCGCCGTGCCGACGGTCACGGCTAGCATCAGCGGAACAACCCTAACCGCCACGGTTTCCGATGCTGTGGACGGCATCCTGCCCTCCACCAGTGTGGTGGTGCTGCTGGACGGCAAGTCCGTCTCCCGCACGTATGACGCAGCTACCGGCAAGTTGAGCGCGGCGCTTTCCATTGCCAATACCTCCGCCGGGCACCGGGTAACGGTTCTTGCCAAGGACGCCTCCGGCAACATCGGTCGCGCCTCCTGCGACATCGACTCCTACGATACCGAGCACCAGTTTACGGACATCAAGGACTACTGGGGCAGCACCTATGTGGACTTCCTCAAGACTGCGGGCATCACCAACGGCTACGCCGACGGGACGTTCCGCCCCAACCAGGTGATTTCCCGGCAGGAATTCGCCGTCATGCTTTACCGCTATCTGGGACTGAAGGATGCCGACTATGAAAATCTGACGCTGCCGTTTGCAGACAACGCCAAGATCGGCGATTACGCCAAGACGGCCGTGAAGGCGCTCTACTCCATCGGCATCATCGGCGGCACGGAAAAAGGTGGCAAACTGTACTTCAATCCAGGCAGCAGTCTCACCCGTGCCCAGGCATCGGCCATGATCGGCCGTACCCAGGAGAAGGGCTACGCAACTGCGGCTTTGAGCTTTACGGATGCCTCTGCGATTCCGTCCTATGCCGCGTTCTATATCCAGACCATGGTGGGACAGGGCGTGATCGGCGGCTATACCGACGGCTCGTTCCGTCCCGGAACCAGCATTACCCGCGGCCAGATGGCAAAGATTCTCTATAATCTCCTGTAATAAAACGGAAGGAAGGGGCGCTGCATCGCAGCGCCCCTTCCTTTTTTCGACACGGTTCGGGTTTCGTCTATTGTATCGGGCGGGGAATCTGGTAGAATAAAGGCTAATCAACAACTGTTTTTTGAGGGAGGAATTTCCTGTGGGCGTTTATACCACCGATCAATGGATTCTGTTTTTCTTTTTTTATTGCCTGTGCGGCTGGATCTGGGAGTCCTGCTACGTCTCCGCCCGGCAGCATCATTGGGTGAACCGGGGATTCCTCCACGGGCCGCTGCTGCCGATTTACGGCTCCGGCGCCATCATCATTTTGCTGTCCACCATCCGGGTGCAGGAGAGCCTTGTGCTGATTTACCTCTTTGGCATGGTTGCCGCTACGGTACTGGAGTACTTTACCGGCGCCGCCATGGAGAGCCTTTTTAAGGTGCGCTACTGGGATTATTCCAATCAAAAGCTGAATCTCCACGGCTATATCTGCCTTTCCAGCACGCTGGCCTGGGGCGTTTTTTCCATTCTGCTGGTCAAGGTTATTCATCCGCCCATTGCGGCGCTGCTGCTGAAGATTCCACTGGCGTGGGCGGAGCCGCTGGCCTTTGTGCTGGTGGCTGGAACTACTGTAGACGCCGTTCAGTCCACCAGAGCTGCTTTGGATTTGCGGGAGATGCTCACC
Organism: Oscillibacter sp.; assembly: GCA_022652815.1. GTDB lineage: Bacteria > Bacillota > Clostridia > Oscillospirales > Oscillospiraceae > Oscillibacter. The sequence goes on along the minus strand of JALCRR010000002.1, from coordinate 16,867 downwards.
AAGCTCACCGAGGAGAACGAGGATCTGCGCCGTCTTGCCAAACGGGCGGAGGTGGTCTCGGCCTTTGCGGCGGATGACCTGCAAAAGTTCCGCGATCGCACGGAAGTGGACAAGATTCTGCTTGCAGATCGGCTGGAAGCCAGAAAAGCACAGCTTGCTTCTGCGAACGCCGAGCGTAAAATTCGCCGGCAGGAGCTGATGGCGGAGAACCTGCGCTTCCGCACCACAGCCAAGCTGAAAGCACTAAAGAATGTGAGCGAAGCCTTGCAGTCCTATGGAGACAGACTGGAGGAGACCAAGGAGCTGACAGCCCAGCAGATCGCCGAGCGCAAGGCGGAGCTTGCCGAGGCGCTGGAACGTCTAAAGGGCGAGGAGGCACACATTCGCGCCCGCTCCGAAAAGAGCTATGCCCGGGCACTGCGGATTTTGCGGGGCAATCCCACCGCAAGCGCGAAGAAGTACGCCGAGGCCATGGAGAATCTGCGCAAGGTCGGCGGACTGCGTCACGACTGAAGAATCTAAGAGACAGAAACAAAGTGCCCTGCGGTATCAACCGCAGGGCACTGCTTTTTAAGGTCGATTTTTCAGATGCCGGAGCCGTCAAAGCTGGGCGTGTACTCCTCTTTGGCGGAGGTGCGCTCCTGCGTAAAGCCGTCGGTGATGCCGCAGTTTTCCATGTAGGAGACGGCGGCAGCATACTCACTTTTGGTGACATGGCGGGCAAGGTTGCCTGCGGCGCCAGGCTGTGGGGTGTACTGACTCATGAGGGAAAACAGCACCTCGCCGGGACGAAAGGTTTCCGCCACCCAGTCGATGCAGCGGCGGGTGTTTTCCAGTTCACCGGGGAGAAGCAGATGCCGAATGAGCACGCCGGACAAAAGCCCCCCATTTTCCATGCGGTAGGGGCCGGTCTGGCGGAACATCTCTAAAATCGCGGCGGACGCCCAAAGGAAGTAGTCCTCCGCGGCGGAATATTTTTTCGCCGGTTCGGGCAGGGCGTATTTGAGATCGGGCAGATAGATCTGCACCTTGCCGTCCAGAAGTTGCAGTGTTTCTGGCTTTTCATAGCCGCCGGAATTCCAAACCACCGGGACGGGCAGAGGATCGCGGAGGGACTCCAGAATGACCGGGGTAAAATGGGTGGGGGTCACCAGATCAATGCAGGCGGCGCCCTGCGCGATCAGCTCCTCGTAAATTTCCCGCAGACGGGCAGCCGTAATGGGTTTTCCGTAACCTTCTTGAGAGATGATTCCGTTCTGGCAAAAGGAGCAGCGGAGATTGCACCCGGAAAAAAAGACGGTGCCGGCGCCGTGCTCACCCACAAGGCACGGCTCCTCCCACAGGTGCAGCTGGGCCTTGGCACAAACCGGGGAGGCCGGCATCGCGCACACGCCGCCGGCTTTTGTCTCCGTCCGCTCTGCCCCGCAGGAGCGGGGGCACAGATTGCAAATCATGTTGACACCTCGCAATCAAAAAATTGGGGCGGGCTAATGCCCGCCCCAATTAAGGTTTTTTAAAAAATTACTTCACGGTTTCGCCGGCGGCCTTCTTGGCCTCGATTTCCTTGACGGCGTCCTTATGGGAGAGGTTCACGCGACCCTTTTCGTCGATCTCGGTCACCTTGACCCACATCATATCGCCGATCTTGCAGGCATCCTCCACCTTTTCAATGCGGTGGTCAGCCAGCTTGGAGATGTGAACCAGGCCGTCCTTGCCGGGGGCCAGTTCCACGAAAGCGCCGAAGGTCATCAGACGGACAACACGGCCATAATACAGTGCGCCCACTTCCGGCTCGAACACGATCTCGTCGATGCACTTCTTGGCGGCATCGCAGCTGGCGGGGTTGGGAGCGGAGATGAAGATGGAGCCGTCGTCGTTGATGTCGATCTTGGCGCCGGTGTCGGCCACGATCTTCTGAATGACGCTGCCGCCCTTGCCGATGACGTCCCGGATGTTGTCGGGATTGATGTGCATGGTCAGCATCTTGGGTGCGTACTCGGAAACTTCCTTGCGGGGCTCAGAAATGCAGGGCAGCATAATCTGGTCGAGAATCTCGCAGCGGGCATCATAGGTGATGTCCAGTGCGTTGCGGATGATCTCCATGGTCAAGCCGTCGTTCTTCAGATCCATCTGAATGGCGGTGATGCCCTTCTTGGTGCCGGCCACCTTGAAGTCCATCTCGCCGTGGAAGTCCTCAACGCCCTGAATGTCGATGAAGGTGTTGAAGCCGCCGTTGTCGTCCTGAATCAGACCGCAGGAAATGCCGGCAACAGGTGCCTTGATGGGCACGCCTGCGTCCATCAGAGCCAGAGTGCTGCCGCAGATGGAGCCCTGGGAGGTGGAGCCGTTGGAGGAAACAACCTCGGAAACCACGCGGATGGCGTACGGGAACTCCTCAACAGAGGGGATCACGGGCAGCAGAGCGCGCTCAGCCAGAGCACCGTGGCCGATTTCGCGGCGGCCGGGGCTACGGGCGGGCTTTGCCTCACCGGTGGAGTAGCCGGGGAAGTTGTAGTGATGCATATAACGCTTGGATTCCTCTTCCCAGATGGTGTCCAGCTTCTGGGCAGCGGAGAGCATGTCCAGCGTGCAGACGGACAGAACCTGCGTCTGGCCGCGGGTAAAGAGGCCGGATCCGTGTGCCCGGGGCAAAACACCCACTTCGGCGGACAGAGGACGGATCTCGTTGGACTTACGGCCATCCACGCGGTGGCCTTCCAGCAGCCATGCCTTGACGATCTTCTTCTGGAACTTGTAGGTGATCTCGTCCAGATACTGATCCATGTTGGGATAGTCGGTGAGGAACATCTCGTGCCATTTTTCAATGAGCTGGTTCCAGCGGGACTCACGGACGTTCTTGTCGTCGGTGTCCATGGCAGCCTTGGCATCTTCCATGGTGGCGTCCACGATCTTGTTGAACAGCTCTTCGTTGAAGTCGGCATGCGGATAGTCAAACTTGGCCTTGCCGATTTCGGCGACCATCTGGTTAATCAGAGCGATCTGCTTCTGGTTTTCCTCGTGAGCAGCCTTGATGGCGTCGTACATGGTGTCGTTGCTGACTTCGTTGGCGCCGGCTTCGATCATGACGACCTTCTCGCCGGTGGAAACCACGGTGACGTCCAGGTCGGAGACCTTGCGCTGTTCGGCAGTGGGATTGAACACCAGCTTGCCGTCAACCAGGCCGACCTTCAGAGCGGACACGGGGCCGTTCCAGGGAATGTCAGACACGGCCAGGGCGGCGGAGGTGCCGATCAAGGCTGCAATCTCGGGAGAGCAGTCGTGATCCACGCTCATGACGGTGCACATCACGGACACGTCATTGCGGAAATCGTGGGGGAACAGGGGACGAATGGGGCGGTCAATGACACGGGAGGTCAGAATGCCCTTTTCGCCGGGACGGCCTTCGCGGCGGTTGAAGGAACCGGGAATGCGGCCCACGGAATACATCTTTTCTTCAAAGTCGACGCTCAAGGGGAAGAAATCCACGCCGTCGCGGGGACGGGGGGATGCGGTGACGGCCACCAGCACGCGGGTATCGCCGTAGCCGACCATGATGGCGGCGTTGGCCAGCTCTGCCAGTTTGCCGATCTCCAGAGTCAAGGGACGGCCTGCCAGATCCATCTCGTACTTCTTGTAGTTCGGGAACTGGCGATGGGTAATAATTGTTGACATAGATTTGCTCCTTTATTTTATTTTTTGCGTGGGAGCCAAACCATTTAGCACTTGAAAAAGGGCTTGAGGGGCAGGGGGACATTCGAGCGCTTTTTCAACTGCTAAAGGTGTAAACTGGCTCTCACGCGCTGGAAACGAAAGCGTGGAAGCGGGGGACGGGCGACCAAGCGGAGACAATGGAAGATGCGCTTTGCGCGTCTTTCAATCGGCACCGCCAGAGGCGGTCGCGGTGGCGATTTCATGTTGCGACAGCAAAATGAAACAAAGGACGGCGCAGATCCCCACGCCGTCCTTTATCCAACTTACTTACGGATGCCCAGCTTGGCGATCAGGGTACGATAACGCTCGATGTCCTTCTTCTGGAGATAGTCCAGCAGACGGCGGCGCTGACCGACCATCTTAAACAGACCACGGCGGGAATGGTTGTCCATGGGGTTCTTCTGCAGATGAGCAGTCAGATTGGAGATCCGCTCAGTCAGAATAGCGACCTGGACTTCCGGAGAGCCGGTGTCGTTGGAATGGGTGCGGTTTGCATCAATGATAGCAGTTTTCTGTTCTTTGCGCAGCATAGTGTTTTTCCACCTTTTCATAAAATTACCCGCGGGACTGCGCTCTGGGCCGGTGAACGTTCCACAAAACGAAGTGCCGGGGCATCTTGCACAATTGCGTGCTTAACAAATATAGCACACAAATTTCCGAATGTAAAGGGAAAAATGCAAAATCATACCTTATTAGAATACAAAACACTCGTAAAAATCGCAAAAAAGCCCTTGACAATGCACAGAGACTATGGTAACTTAACTGTACTAATACGGATAATACAGTTAAAACAGGGCGTTTGGCCTGCTTTTCTGCAAAACCATCCGGGGAAAGGGAGGAGAGACGTGATCAGTCTGAATTATCGGGACTCCCGTCCGATCTATGAACAGATCAAGGACGAGCTGCGAAAGCTGATCGTCACCGGCGCCATGAGCGCGGATGAAAAACTGCCCTCCGTGCGGGCGCTGGCATCTCAGCTGGCCATTAACCCCAATACGATTCAGCGGGCATACAACGAGTTGGAAAGCGAAGGCTATATTTATTCCGTACCGGGCAAGGGCAGCTTTGCATCTGCGGACGCCGGCACAGACGGCGCCAGAAAAGAAGAGCTGCTGGCAAAGGTGCAGGAGCTTGTGAAGGAGCTGCGGTATCTGGGTGTTACCCACGAGGATCTGCTGGCGCTTTTAGAGGAGGGGAAGGAACATGATTGAAGTAAACAACCTGGTCAAGACCTTTGACGGGTTTGCGGCACTGGACGGAGCCACGCTGAGCGTGCCTTCCGGAAGCGTCTACGGTCTGGTGGGGCCCAACGGTGCCGGCAAGTCCACGCTGATTCGGCACCTAACGGGCATTTACAAGCAGGATGCCGGCTCCATCTCCATCGGTGGGCAGAGCGTGTGGGAAAATCCCGCTCTGAAGGCAACCATCGCCGCCATTCCGGACGACTGGTACTATTTTCTGCAATCCACCGTTGTCGATATGATGCGCTTTTACCGGGGGTTTTATCCCCAGTTTTCCATGGAGCGGTATGAAAAGCTCAAGGAAGTCTTTTCCATTGACGAAAAAAAGACCATTCGGCATCTTTCCAAGGGAATGCAAAAGCAGGTGGCGTTCTGGCTGACCATGTGCTGCATGCCCGACTACTTGATTCTGGATGAGCCGGTGGACGGGCTGGACCCCGTCATGCGCCGGCAGGTGTGGTCTTTGGTCATGGGAGATGTGGCCGAGCGGGGAACTACGGTTCTCGTCTCCTCCCACAACCTGCGTGAGCTGGAGGACGTGTGCGACCATGTGGGCATTATGGATCACGGCAAGGTCCTGCTGGAGCGCAGCCTTGAGCAGTTGCAGGACAACATGGTGAAACTGCAGGTGGTGTTTCAAGACGGCATGAACGAGGTGCCAGCGGATCTCCCCGTGCTGCATGCGTCCAAGATCGGACGGATTCATACCTTGATTATGCGCATGAACGCCGAGGAAGCCACGGCAAAGGTGCAGCAGTATGCGCCACTGCTGGTGGATGCGATTCCTCTGACGCTGGAAGAAATCTTTATTTACGAACTGGGAGGTGCGAACTATGCAGTCAAAGACATCGTCCTTTAAGGGCGGAATCGTCAACCGGGCGCTGCTGCGCAAGAACCTAACCCGGTTCTGGCCGCTGTGGGCGGTTTACGCTGCGGCTTGGCTTGTGATGCTGCCGCTGACCCAGTTTCTGATGCTGTTTGGCACGTCCGGACACTATGAGACCCCCGCGGAACTGAAAGCTGATGCCGCCAATATGGTTCTCAGCATGGCCAGCGACCCGGCCATCATTATGGCGGTGCTCTTCGGATGCCTTGCCGCCATGGCGCTGTGCGCCTATCTGTGCTCCGCGCGGAGCGTGGGCATGATGCACGCGTTCCCCATTCGGCGGGAGGAGATGTATCTGACCAACTTCCTGTCCGGCGCGGTGGCTTTTGCAGCAACGAATGTGGTGGTCTTTTTGCTGACGGCTGCCATTCAGGCCGCAGGTGGCGTGCTGATTTGGAAAAACCTGCTTTTGTGGTTGGGCTGCTCGCTGGGTACGCTGCTCTTTTTCTATGGCTTTGCCTTCTTCTGCGCCATGTTTACGGGGCAGATTCTGGCCATCCCGGCGTTCTATGGAATTTTGAACGTTCTAGCCGTCGGACTGAACGACCTCATACAGAGCTTTGCAGGCGTGTTCTTTTACGGCTACACCGGCGGCGGAACCCCCGGCTGGGTGATCTGGCTGACGCCAGTTTGGAAGCTTGTAAACGACCTTCAGGTGAACAGCACCTGGTATCAAGAGCTGGGTTACAGCGATCATTATTCTCTGGGAAATCCCCGCTGCGTGCTGATTTATGCTGCTTTTGGCGTCATTTGGGCAATTCTCGGCCTGCTGGTTTACCGCGTCCGCCGCAGCGAGACTGCCAGCGACACGGTGACCGTGCGCTGGGCAAAGCCCTTGTTCCGTTACGGCGTGGCGGTATGCGCGGCGCTATCTCTGGGACAGGGACTGTACTTCCTCGTCTGGCAGGCATTCCGGACGGACGGTACGTACTCTCTGCCCGGGATCCTGGTGTGCATGATTCTGACCGGGCTTGTTGGCTACTACGCGGCGGAAATGCTGCTGCGCAAATCCTTCCGGGTGTTTCGGAAGAGCCGGAAGGGCGCGGCCATTCTGGTTGCGGCACTGGTTTTGTTCGGCGTGGGCGTTTCTTTGGACGTGACCGGTGTGGAGCACAAAGTGCCTGCAACCGCGAACGTGGAATCTCTGGAATTTTCCATCGGCGGACAGAACTACTGCTCTGGGGAAATTACCGATCCGGACGTGATTGAATCCTTCCGCGCGGCCCATCAGGCGATGCTGGATGAAAAGGCGGAAAACTTGAACCGCCGGCAGGAGGATGCAAGTGCCGCCCACGGCAACAGCGGTTACAGCTACGCCTATGTGACGCTGAACTATCATCTCAAACGCGGCGGAACCGTCAGCCGGAACTATTCGCTCTACTACACGGCGGACGACCAGAATGTACCCGGCTCGTCAGCGGCACTGCTGGCGGAGCTGTCCTGCAACCCTGCGGTGCAGCGGGCAAACCTGTTTAACGGAAAGGACTACGCCGGGAAAATGACTGCCGGCGAGATGTACTATCAGATTGGCAACGGCAATCAAGACTCCACAACCTTTGACGGAGAGACGGCAGAAATTCTGTATGCCGCGATTTTGAAGGACATTGACGCGGGCCACTTTGGCAAGAATCAGTTTAAGGATGGTGCGTGGGAGAAGGAGACTTACGTCAACAGCCTGTCTCTGTATTATTCCACCCAAAACGACGAAATGGACGGCTTTTCCGTGGACTTCTCCACGAACTGCACCTACCTTCTGGCGGCTTTGAAAGAAACCGGCGTGGTGAACGAAGATCATCCTCTGACGACTTACGCGGAAAACAACGAGGAGTCCCTTTACGGGGAACAGTCCGATGAACCCTCAACGGAAACCGCCATCGAAAAACGGCAGGCCGAAAAGAACGATGCAGTGGTCGCCGAGGAAACCGGAATCTCCACTGAAATTATTGGCGGAGCGGACGGTCCCACAGCTGTTTTTATTGCGTGAAAAGTAGAGTGAGAAGCCTTGTATGTTCATAAAGCGCATCGGCGCATGAATCCGCGGTTTGCCGCGCTGTGCCTGCTGGTGGTGTTTGTACTGGCAGGCGGCGCGGTATGGCTGTGGCGCGGGACCCGGCCGCTGGACGGAACGAACGTGACAGTGCCGGAGGATGTGCGTCAAGATTATCTGACCGTGAACCGGTATTCCCGCCCGGGGACGGAATTAAAAGGGATCCGGGGCATTGTGATTCACTATGTCGGAAATCCCAACACCACGGCGGAGGCCAACCGCAACTACTTTGAAAGTCTCAAGGACGGCACGGACGGCGTTTACGCCAGCGCCCACTTTATTGTGGGACTGGAGGGCGAGGTGGTGCAGTGCATCCCTCTAACGGAGCAGGCCTATGCCTCCAACCAGAGGAACGATGATACCATCGCCATTGAGGTCTGCCATCCGGACGATTCGGGCGTGTTTTCCGACGTGACCTATGACCGGGTGGTGGCGCTGACGGCGGATCTGTGCGTGCAGCTGCATTTGACGGAAAAGGACGTCATCCGGCACTACGACGTCTCCAGCAAGGAATGCCCAAAGTACTATGTGGAGCATCCGGAGGCTTGGAAGCAGTTTCGCAACGACGTGGCTGCCGCCATTGCAGAGCAAAAACCATAAAATTCAAGTTGATTGAGGCGGTTTCCGTGGAAACAGTGGAAAAGCGAAGGAAAATTTTCTCCGGCTATGCACTGAAGTATTTTGCGATGTTTTTCATGCTCTGCGACCATATTGGCCTTTTGGTGATTCGACGGGGTATTTTTGCACCCTATACCGTTGCCGCAGACGATGGAATGCTGATGAATTTTTCTGAGGCACCGGCATGGATCGACGCAGTGCAGAAACTCTACACTGTTTTAGATGTGCTGGGCCATGCGGCGCTTCCTATTTTCTGCTTTTTACTGGTGGAGGGAGTTGTGCATACCCGCAGCAAAAAACGGTATCTGCTGACGTTGCTTGCCTTTGCCCTAATTTCGGAGCCAATTTACGATCAAGCGCATTACGGGGTGTGGAGTTCTTTTCGCCTGCAGAATGTGCTGTTCACCCTGAGCATCGGCTGTGCCATGCTGTGGGTGCTGGAAACCGTTGCGAAACGGGCATTGGCTGCGCCGAAAAAGCGCTGGGGACTTACCATACTGACCGTCCTGGCTGCGGGAGGACTCGCGTTTCTTGTGCGGGGCGAGTATGTGTTTCTGGGAACCACGGCTATCGCGCTTTTTTTCCTGCTGCGGAATCGGGGAGCGTGGCGGCTTGCAGGTCTTGTGCCGCTGCTGATCGCATCTCCCTGGGTGCTTCTGGCTGCGCCGGTTTTGTATGCATATAACGGTCAGCGCGGGAAACGGGGCTGGAAATACTTTTTCTATGTGTTTTATCCGGCACATTTTCTGGTTTTAATGGGCGTGGGGAACCTGTTTGCAAAACTTTAAAAAAGCATGCAACTTTTTGGGGTGCTGCTGCGTCTTAAACATTGGAAAGATTTTTTTAGGAAAGGGAGAATTGCAAGATGGAACAGACGAAAAACGTGATGTGGCGGATTTGGGTGGATACCACCAACCGGATCGTATCTTTTCATGAAGCCGAGGGCTGCCAAAAAATGGAGTTTCGCAATCACGATCTGTTTCTGAACTACATTGACGGATTCACCGGCCGTCAGTACCGGTATCAGTAAATACGATAAAAGTGCACTTTCGGCGGATTTGCCATTGACAAATACGCAAAACATGGGTAAAATAAGCCCGAACTGAACATTGGGCGTAGAAAAGGAAGAGTAATGCCCCGCTTTCTGCAAAGAGAGCCGTCATTTGGTGGGAGACGGTCAGAAACGGAACACGAAAATCACCTTGGAGCCTCCTGCTGAAAGACGACGCGAGTAAGCTTGGACGATTGACAGCCGTTAAACTGTCAGCCTGTGATTGCAGGCGCAAAGGGGCTGACTTCTGCAAGGAAATCGGCAACAAGAGTGGTACCGCAGAGTGTTGATCAAAACGCTTTGTCTCTTCGTGGAGACAAAGCGTTTTTTATTTTGCTTTCATAAACATGAACGATAAAGGAGAAAAAGTATGGATTACAACAAGACTATTAATCTGCCAAAGACAGACTTTCCGATGCGGGCAGGACTGCCCAAGCGCGAGCCGGAAATGCAGGCACGCTGGGAAAAAGAGGACGTTTACAACGAGCTGCTGAAAAAGAACGAGGGCAAACCCCGCTTCGCTCTGCACGATGGCCCTCCGTTCTCCAACGGTGATCTGCACATGGGCCACGCCTTGAACAAGGCGTTGAAGGATTTCATCACCCGTTCTTACGCCATGCGCGGCTACTATACGCCGTATATCCCCGGCTGGGATAACCACGGCATGCCCATCGAGTCCGCCATCATCAAGCAGAACAAGCTGGACCGCAAGAAGATGTCCGTTCCCGAGTTCCGCTCTGCCTGCCACGAGTTTGCCGACCACTATATCGACGTGCAGCGCACCGGCTTTAAGCGCATGGGCGTCATCGGCGACTGGGAGCATCCTTACAAGACCATGGACCCGGGCTTTGAGGCCGAGGAGGTCAAGGTTTTCGGCGAGATGTTCAAGCGCGGCTATATCTACAAGGGTCTGAAGCCCGTGTACTGGTGCCCCAAGGACGAAACCGCTCTGGCAGAGGCCGAGATCGAGTATCAAGATGACCCCTGCACCACCGTGTATGTCAAGTTCCCCATGGCCGACGATCAAGGCAAGCTCAGCCACATCGACCATTCCAAGCTTTACTTCGTGATTTGGACCACCACCATCTGGACCCTGCCCGGCAACCTGGGCATCACGCTGCATCCCTCCGAGAGCTATGCCCTCGTCAAGGCACCCAACGGTGACATCTATATCATGGCCGAGGCGCTGATGGACAAGGTGATGCACATTGGCGGCTTCGATTCCTACGAAGTGATTGAGACCCATCCCGGTCAGTTCTTTGAAAATATGCTGGCAAAGCATCCGTTCCTGGACAAGACCTCCCGCCTGCTGGTGGACGAGTATGTTACCATGGATTCCGGCACGGGCTGCGTCCACACCGCCCCCGGCTTCGGCGACGTCGACTATCAGACCTGCCGCCGCTACGGCATGGACATGGTGGTGCCTGTGGACGATCAAGGCCGCCACACCGACTATGCCGGCAAGTATGCAGGCATGAAGGTGGCAGAGTCCAACCCTGTCATTCTGGCGGATATGAAGGCCGATGGCTCCCTGTTTGCACAGGAGGACATCGTCCATAGCTATCCCCACTGCTGGCGCTGCAAGGGTCCCATCATCTTCCGTGCCACCCCGCAGTGGTTCTGCTCCGTGGACTCCTTCAAGGACACGGCCTGCGACGCTTGCGAAGATGTGCGCTGGGTTCCCGAGTGGGGCAAGGAGCGCATGAAGTCCATGGTTCGCGAGCGCACCGACTGGTGCATCTCCCGTCAGCGCCGCTGGGGTCTGCCCATCCCTGTGTTCTACTGCAAGGACTGCGGCAAGCCCATTGTCACCGACGAGACCATCGGCGCCATCTCCGAGTTGTTTGCGGCTGAGGGATCCAACGCCTGGTTCGAAAAGGACGCCGCCGACATTCTGCCGGATGGCTTCACCTGCCCGCACTGCGGCAAGAAGAGCGGCTTTACCAAGGAAGAGGATACGCTGGACGGCTGGTTCGATTCCGGCTCCACCCATTTTGCAGCCATGAAAAAGACCCAGGGCTTCTGGCCGGCGACCATGTATATCGAGGGTCTCGATCAGTACCGCGGCTGGTTCCAGGCGGCTCTGCTGACCTCCGTGGGCTCCACCGGCGTTGCCAAGGCTCCCTTTGAAGAGTGCGTCACCCACGGCTGGACCGTGGACGGCGAGGGCAAGGCTATGCACAAGTCTCTGGGCAACGGCATGGCACCCGCCGAGATCATCAACAAGTACGGTGCAGACCTGCTGCGTCTATGGGCGGCCTCTGCCGACTACCATCAGGACGTCCGCTGCTCTGACGAGATCTTCAAGCAGCTGTCCCAGAACTATTTGAAGTTCCGCAACACCGCCCGCTACTGCCTGGGCAACCTAAACGACTTCAATGCCGATCAGCTGGTTCCCGCCGGACAGATGGAGGAGCTGGATCGCTGGGCCGTCACCCGTCTGAACGCCCTAATTGAAAAGTGCGAGCAGGCATATAAGGACTACGAGTTCCTGGTCATCACCCACGCCGTCAACGATTTCTGCGTGGTGGAGATGTCCAACTTCTATCTGGACATCATCAAGGATCGGCTGTACTGCGAGGAAGTCGACGGCCTTCGCCGCCGCAGCGCACAGACCGCCCTGTTCTTGATTCTGGATACCATGACCAAGATCATGGCGCCCATCCTGGCCTTTACCGCTGACGAGATCTGGCAGTCCATGCCCCACCGTGCCGAGGACGATGCACGCAACGTGGTGTTCAACGAGATGAACAAGCCGTTTGCCGACTATGCACTCGATGACAAGACCATGGCCAAGTGGGATACCGTCGTGGCCATGCGCGGTGACGTAAACGCCGTGTTGGAAGCTGCCCGCGCCGATAAGAAGATCGGCAAGGCGCTGGAGGCGCACGTCTCCCTGCACGCAGACGACGATGCAACCGCAAAGGCGCTGATGGACACCTGCGGCGTCAGCCTGGCCGAGGTTTTCATCGTGTCCGACTGCAACATCACCACCGCTCCCGTTGCCGAGGATTCTGTCACCGGCAAGGGCACCGCATTCCCCGGACTGACCATCGAGGTCAGCGAGGCCAAGGGCGGCAAGTGCGAGCGCTGCTGGATGCACAACCCCAAGGTGGGCGAGAACCCCGATCACCCCACCCTCTGCCCCCGCTGCGCAGCCGTGGTTTCCAAGCTGCCCCAGCTGTTCTAAAAGAAAATTTCAAACAAAAGCAGAACCGCGAAAGAATGTTCTTTCGCGGTTCTGCTTTTGTTGTAGACTTTAAGTTGTTAGGTTTCCTTCCAAATGAAAATGGGCATGGGAGGGTCACGTCGCCGATTGCTCCACGCACACTGGAGAACGGAAAATTTGCGGTCATCGATTTGGGACAGATGCGCCAGGATGGCGTCGCGTTCCCCGTAGCCGTTTTCGTTGCCGTAATAGAGGGCAATGGCCATGACCCCGCCGGGCTTCAGCAGCCGCAGTCCGACGTCAATCGCCGCCACGGAGGTTTCAGCCTGTGTAAAAATATGCGGATCCCCGCCGGGAAGCCGTCCAAAGTTGAACACGATGCAGTCCACGCTGCCGCCCTCGGCATAGCGTTCCATGTTGGCATGACTGTCTTGAATCACCTGCGCGGAAAGATGCTCCTGGCGGAGAAGCGCCCGTGTCTGCTCTACGGCGGAAGCCTGAATATCAAACGACAGCACACGGCCGGACGTTCCCGCAAGACGGCACAAAAGCGCGGTGTCCCGTCCGCGGCCGGCCGTTGCGTCGATGCACAGGGCGCCTTCGCTCACGCTCCGGCGCAGAAAATCATGAACCATGCTCAGCGTGTTGAGATTCATCGCGTGTCTCCTTTGTCGTTTTCCTTAAAAAATACCGGTCACAAAAATTTCCAGACCAATACAAATCAGAATCACACCGCCGAGAACGGACGCCTTGCCTGCCAGCTTCGTTCCGAAGGTCCTGCCAATCACAAGGCCGCCAATGCAGATGACAAAGGTCACGACTCCGATAATCAACGCTGCGGTCAGCGCTGCGACCCAGGAGTATTCCGAAATGGTAAAGCCCACGGACAGCGCATCAATGGAGGTGGCAATTCCCTGCACCAGAAGGGCTCCAACGCCAACCGCCGGAGCAGCCTCGGCATCGTCTCCACCGCGGATGCCGTCCAGCAGCATCTTACCGCCGATGTACGCCAGCAGAATCAGCGCAATCCACGGAATGAACTTTTGAAAAGAAGTAAACACCGTGGCAATCGTGTGCACGCAGATCCAGCCGATCAAGGGCATGAGAATTTGAAACCCACCAAAAACCCCGGCAACCGCGCACATTTTCGACTTTTTCATAGCCGGCTCGTTCAGCCCGTTGGCCATGGAGACAGAAAAGGCGTCCATAGCCAGTCCGACTCCTAAAAGCACACTGTTCAGAAAAAAAGCAAGATTCCATTCCATGGTATGTTCCTCCAAGTTGTAAAATCAAACCCCAGACACAGCCATGCTGTATCTGGGGCTGAATCTTAAAAAAAGACCCAAGGGGACCCAATGCATAGCTTCGCAGTTACACATGAGTCTCGCAATTTAAAGCAAGCCAGACCGATTGGTCAGTATGTTGACTTGCTGCGCGCGGATTCCGCACGTTTGCTACTCCCTCACAACGGATTCAAGTTTTTATAGTATAGACGGCTGAAACGGCTTTGTCAAGAAGCGGGGCGGCGCACAAGATCGCGTATTTTCTTGGTACGTTGCTTACCGGCTGATAAAAAACAGTCCCACAAGGCAGAACACGATACCCAGAACCTTTGACAGGGTAATTGCCTCATGGTAGAGAAAGTACCCCACAAAAATCAGCGCAATGGAGAGAATGGCGCTGTGAAACAGATGCCCGGTGTTGATGTTCCATCCGGCCTTATACATGTAGATGCTGCCGGCTTCCAGCCCCACGACGGCCACGCCCAGAATAAAGGACGTCCAGTTGAGGTGGTGGTATTCCTGAATCAGATTTCCGCCCCGGTTGAGGAGAAAAAACAGTGCGCCGGAGGCCACGGTTGCCACGGCGTAAGTCACCGTAAGGGAGGCGAGGGGGTTGATGGAATCTGGCGTTTGCTTGGAGCTGATATGATAAAACACGTTGGAAAGAACGATTAGGGCAATGGGCCAGTATAAATTCATGGAAAAATTACCTCCTGCAAAAAAAAACCGTATGCAGGGCAGCCCTGCATACGGAAGGTGCTCAACCATTGTAGAAGCCGACGCAAAAAAAGTCAAGTCGGCAGCAAAAAGCCGCAAAAGCATCGCAAAATATTTTTGCAATGGTATATAATAGAGGTATCAATCAACCCCGAATTATTGCATGAAGGGGAGAAGGGGCGCGCACCATGAATCAGACGTTAGCTCGGACAAGACAGTTTACAATCAGCAGATTTCTGCGGCTTACGGAGCACAAAACGGCGCAGCGCATTGTGGATCCGGACGGAATTTTAAGACTGCCGTCCCTTTTGAAAAAGGAGCAGGTTTCCTGCGTCCTTCTGGTGACCACCGCTGGCTTTATGCGCAGAGGGACGCTTGACCACCTGCTTTCCGGGCTGGAAGCGGCGGACATCAAAGTTGCGGTTTTTGCGGAGGTCACGCCAGACCCCACCATCGAATGCGTGGAAAAGGGCGTCGGGCTCTACCACAGGGAATCCTGCGGCGCGCTGATCGCCGTGGGCGGCGGTTCTGCCATGGACTGCGCCAAAATCATCGGCGCCCGTGTGGTCTGCCCCCAGAAGTCTGTGCGGCAGATGGAGGGCATGCTGAAAATCGGGAAGGCGCTGCCGCCGCTTTATGCCGTTCCCACAACGGCGGGTACCGGGTCGGAGGTCACGGCGGCTGCCGTGGTGACGGATACCGTCAACGGCAAACACTATAAGTATGCGGTCAGCGATCTGCACCTCATTCCGAAGGTGGCCATTCTGGATGCCAACCTCACAACGGGACTGTCCCCGGAAATGACGGCGGCCACCGGCATGGACGCACTAACCCACGCGGTGGAGGCGTACACCAACAAGTTCGCCTCGCCCTTTGTCCGCAAGATGGCGCGCAAGGCAGTGCGCATGATTTTTGAAAATCTGCCCCTTGCCTGTCAAGACGGGACAAATCTCGCGGCTCGGCAAAATATGTTGGAGGCTTCCTGCTATGCGGGCATTGCGTTCACCAACAACTTCGTGGGCTATGTCCACGCCATCGCCCATGCCGTCGGTGCCATGTATGGCGTACCCCACGGAAAAGCCAACGCCGTAATTCTGCCTGCGGTTTTAAAGGAGTATGGCCCAAGCGTTTATAAGCCGCTTTCCGAGCTTGCCGACTGCGTGGGCATCCGGGGAAATAGCGACGAGGAACGGGCGCGGCTGTTCATCGAAAGAATCGAGACGATGCAGCGGGAAACGGGACTTCCGGCCTTTATCGCGGAGTTAAAAGAGCGCGATTACGGCGAAATCATCGCCAGAGCCATGAAAGAAGGCAACCCGGACTATCCCGTTCCCGCAATCTGGGACGCCAAAAACTTTTCCCATGTGCTGCGGGCCATTGCACCGGTCAAGGGCTGACCTGCAACCGTAAAAAAACGATCAAAGACTATGCGCCTGACCCGCCGGGGCAGTTAATACGCGGTGTCGTACTCCCACGGGGAGCCACCGCAAAGACAGCCGCCGTCCACATGGTAGGCCTGCCCGGTCATGTAGCTGGAGGCGTCGGACGCCAGCATGATGGACATGCCCACCAGCTCGTCCGGCGTGCCGGGACGCTTCATGGCGATCCGCTCCCGCAGCCAGGGGGCGCGGGTGGGATGATCCCAGGTGACCTGGGTCAGCTCGGTGAGAATGTGTCCCGGGCTGATGGCGTTGGCGCGGATGCCGTACTGTGCAAATTCCACGGCCATGGAGCGGGTCAGGGCAACCACGCCGCTTTTCGCCGCGCCGTAGACCGAGCAGCCGCCCAGCATGCCCTCGTCGTTGTGGGAGCCGATGTTGACGATGTTTCCCGTTTTGCGCTTGTACATTTCCCGGGCGACGGCCTGACTGGTCATGAAAACGCCCTTGAGATTGGTGTTCATGATGCGGTCGTAAGTTGCCTCGGTGACGTCCAGCATGCCCTCGCGCTTATTGATGCCCGCGATGTTGAAAAGAACGTCGATCTTTCCGAACATGGCGATCACGTCATCCACGCAGGTTTGAATGCTGGCCATATGCGGTTTACAGCATTAAGGAAAACAGCGTCACCACAGCCGCTGAAGCAGATAAAGGAGCATCCGATCCCGTTCCTGCTGATGCATCAAAAAACGATTCACCGGGAGG
>JALCRR010000001.1 GCA_022652815.1 Oscillibacter sp. | reverse complement strand
CAATCGCGCCGCTTCCTCTTCGTCGAAGCAAGCTCCATATCCTTCGCTTTTGTGCTCAAGCGCAAAAGCTCACTCATTTCGCTGCTTCTCCTCTCCCCGCAAAACCCGCTTCGCTGGGCTTTTGTGGGGACCCCGGCTCGCTTGCTCCGCCGCAGGCGGTGCTTCGCCGTTGCAAAAGGTTTCACCGTCGCGGCATTGCGATTCCCGTGTGCTTCGCACCCGCCAATCGCGCCGCTTCCTCTAAATCGGCTCGCTTGCTCCGCCGCAGGCGGTGCTTCGCCGATTTACATTTTTTCCGGAGCGTCCACACCGATCAAGCGCAGGCCGTTCTTCAGCACAACGCGGGTGCAGTCCGCCAGCTTCAGACGGGCAGAGGCCAGCTTTTCATCCTCGCCCTTGATGCGGCAGACGGTGTAGAAGCGATGGAAGCAGGCTGCCAGCTCCTGCAAATAGCGGTTGATGTGGCTGGGGTCATAGTCCCGGGCAGCCAGCCGGACTTCCTCGCAGAACTGGGAAATCTGCTTAATGAGGGCGGTTTCCGTCTCGCCGGAAAGCAGCGTCATGTCCACGTCGGCTTCCGTCGGCACATGCAGACCCTCTTCTTCCATAGCGCGCAGCAGCGAGCAAATCCGCGCGTGGGCGTATTCCACATAGTAAATCGGGTTCTCGGAATCCTCCCGCACGGCAAGACCCAGATCGAATTCCATCTGGGTGTCGGGCTTGGAGTTGAAGAACCACCGGGCGGCATCCACCGGCACCTCGTCCAGAAGATCGGACAGGGAGATGGCCTTGCCGGTACGCTTGCTCATGCGGACGACTTCGCCGTCCCGCAGCAACTTGACAAGCTGCATCAGCACGATGTCCAGCTTCTCGGAGCCGTTCAGGCCCAGAGCGTCCAGTGCGCCCTTCAGACGGGCGACATGGCCGTGGTGGTCGGCGCCCCAGACGTTGATGACCCGGTCAAAACCGCGGACGGCGAACTTGTTGCGGTGGTAGGCAATGTCGGCGGCGAAGTAGGTGTAAAAGCCGTTGGCGCGGCAGAGCACGTCGTCCTTCAGATCCAACTTCTCGATCTCTTTTTCCGTCTTGCCGGCCTTGCGGTAAATATCCGCCAGAATTTCGGCGGTTTTCAGCCACAGCGCGCCGTCCTTTTCATAGGTGAAGCCCAGCTCGGTCAGCTTGTCCGCCGTCTCCTTCACGAAGCCGCTCTCGTGGAGCGTGGACTCGTAAAACCAGTTGTCGTAGTGAATCTTGTACCGGGCAAGATCGCTCTTCATCTTGGGGAGATTCGTCTCCAGGCCAAACTGCGCCAGCGTGTCCCGGCGCACCGTCACGTCGGCGTCCACCAAGGCCTCGCCGTGGGCATCATAATAAGCCTGCGCCAAGTCCTTAATGTCACCGCCTTGATAGCCGTCCTCCGGGAAGGCAATGGCGTCCTCGCCCTTGATGATCTGAAGATACCGTGCCTCAATGGACTGGGCAAACTTGTCGATCTGATGGCCGGCGTCGTTAACGTAGAACTCGCGGGTCACATCGGCGCCGCATTCGCTCAAAACGGCTGCCAGCGTATCGCCCAGAACACCGCCGCGGGCGTTGCCCATATGCATGGGACCGGTGGGGTTGGCGGAGACGAACTCCACCATGATCTTCTGCCCCTTCAGATTATCAGACGTGCCGTAGGCGTCGCCCTCCGTCTCCACGGCGGAAAGAACACCTTTGTACCAGCCGCGGCCCAGCCGGAAGTTCAGAAAGCCGGGACCGGCAATCTCGGCGGAGTCGAAATAGCTGCCGTCCAGCTTCAGATTGTCCAAAATGACCTGTGCAATGTTCCGGGGCGGCAGCTTCAGTGCCTTGGCGCAGGCCAGAGCGAAGGTGGTGGTGAAATCGCCGTTTTTCGTATCCTTCGGAATCTCCACCGGGGCGCTTTTCACATCCGCCTGCGGCAAGGTTCCGGCGGCAGCCGCAGCTTGATAGGCTGCCATGGTCAGCTGGGCAGCCTGATCTTTTGCATTCTGAATCATATGAATCATGGTTGAAATCTCCCTTTTTCTGTTGTTATCGCTCAGTGTTTTTCTTTCACTCGAATTTTAAAGCAATTTTTACCCGTCACCGTGTGCTCGACGGCGATGGAATATTTGATCTCCAGCAGGCCGCCGCGAATGGTCATCGTGTGGCGTAAAAAGCTGGTCTGAATGTCCACGCTCAGCTCCCCGAAGGGCGTCTCGTAAAGCGACGTGTGCTGTCGCCCCTCTTCAAACACCATCTGGGAGTTGACCTTCCCGGCGCGGGTCAAAAGCACCTGTCCGCCCCGAATCTCAAACGTGGTGGTGGTTCCCTCCATGCCGGTCAGCTTGCTCTCCTCATAGGAAATGCGAAAGCCGTCCTCCGTCTCCTGCAGGGTTCCCTCGGTCATCAGCTCTGTGCCGTCCGGGTCCACCCCGTCAAAGTATTGTTCCCCTTTGACGGAGAGCATCACCGGAATTAAGCGTATCTCCTCAATATTTTTCAATATCGACCCTCCGTGCGGCGTGGCGCAGATCCTCCTGTAAAAAGAGGGAGGCAATGCGCTCGAAATCCTCCACCCGGTCACTGACATAAAAGTCCGCGTCTCCCTGGCGGTTCTCGTCTGCCCGGAGATCCTGCGCCTTCAGCATGCGCTTGAGCTCGAAGGCGGACTCCTCACCGGCGGAAACCAGCGTCACATCGGGCCCCATGATGTCGCCGATGATGGGCGCGATCAGCGGGTAGTGGGTGCAGCCGAGAATCAGCGTATCGATGCCGCGCTCCTTCATGGGCTCCAGATATTCCCGGGCCACCGTCTCGATAACCACGTCGCCCCGGCGGATGCGTCCACTCTCCACCAGCGGGACGAACAGCGGGCACGCCTCGGTAAAAACGCTTACGTCCTTGTCCAGCTCGGCGATTTTCGCCTCATAGGCGCCGGATCGGACCGACGCCAGCGTGGCAATCAGGCCGACTTTTTTGTTGTTTGTGACCTTGACAGCCCGACTGCAGGTGGGCTCCACCACGCCGACGATCGGCAGATCATTTTCCGCCTGCAAGGTGGAAAGTGACGTTGTGGAGACGGTGCCGCAGGCAATGACGATGGCTTTGAGATCATAAGAGCGCAAAAAGCGCACGTCCTGTCGGGCATACTTTAAAAGCGTCTCCCGGGAGCGGCTGCCGTAAGGCACCCGCGCCGTGTCGCCGAAATAAATCAAGTTTTCCTCCGGCAAAATCTGCCGCAGGGAACGGACGGCGGTCAGTCCGCCAAGACCGGAGTCAAAAACGCCGATCGGCCGGTTATCCATAAAAATTCTCCTCAATTCCAAAAAGTGCTATTTTGGCAAGCTTTTGCACCTAAGTTATTTATTATACTATGGTATTCAGTGCGCCGCAAGTCAGATTTTGGCCCATTTACCCTCTTTTTTATGTGGAATTTTTGCCGAAGGTTTGCTATAATCTGTTATCATGGGTCTTGTAATATGGAAAGACGGATCGGAGGTGTCGATGAATCCATGAAAATTGAACTCACAGAAAAGCAGTATCGTTATCTTCTGGATCTGGTGTACATAGGAAACTGGGTGATGAATTCCACCCGGGAAAATGACCGTATCCGGGAATATGACCAGGTGGAAAGCCTCATCTTCTCCCATGCGCCGCTGCACGGCATGAAGCCCCTAACCGAGCGGTTGGACGGCGAGCTGATTCCCTCCCGAGCCTTTGCCGACGGCGGCATCCACGAGGTGATCGAGGATTACGAGGACGTGACCTTTTACGAAATTCTGGCCGAGGAAATGGCCCTGCGGGACATGAACGGCGAGCCGCTGACGCGGGAAAACTACGAGCAGCTGATGGAACGCATCGACGACTATCTGGACGAATTTGACGAACATGGAACCGACCACATCTCTGTCGACCTGGGCGATCAGTGACGCATCGGCGGAGAGGCCGCGACCTCTCCGCATTTTTAACATCACGTAACAATACACATTATGTAACAATACAAAGGAGATTTTATCATGGCTGAAAAAGCAAAAGTCTATTTTGCAGATTTCCGTTCCCTAACCTTTCATGAAAATCAGCAGCAGAAGCTGACGCGCCTTTTGAAGGCTGCCGGCATGGATACCATTGACTTCTCCGGCAAGTTTGTCGCCATCAAAATGCACTTCGGTGAGCCGGGCAATCTGGCGTTTCTCCGTCCCAACTGGGCAAAAACCGTGGCGGACTTTGTCAAAGAGCAGGGCGGCAAGCCCTTTTTGACCGACTGCAACACGCTGTATGTTGGCGGGCGCAAAAATGCGCTGGATCATCTGGATTCCGCCATGCTCAACGGCTTTGGTCCCGCCACCACCGGCTGTCAAGTTCTCATCGGCGACGGTCTGAAGGGCACGGACGAGACGCTGGTGCCGGTTGCGGGAGGCGAGTACGTGAAAGAGGCCAAGATCGGCGCAGCCGTCATGGATGCCGACATTTTTATCTCCCTCACGCATTTCAAAGGCCACGAGGCCACCGGCTTTGGCGGATGCCTAAAAAACATTGGCATGGGCTGCGGCTCCCGGGCAGGAAAAATGGAGCAGCACAGCGCCGGCAAGCCCTCTGTCAAGGAAAAATACTGCATCGGCTGTGGCACCTGCACCCGCTGGTGCGCCCACGGCGCCGCTGTGGTGACGAACGGCAAGGCCGCCATCGACCACGACAAGTGCGTGGGCTGCGGACGGTGCCTGGGTCATTGCCCCAAGGATGCCATCATCGCCGCCAGCGACGAGTCCAACGATATTCTCAACTGCAAGGTTGCCGAATACACCAAGGCCGTTGTAAATGGTCGTCCCTGCTTCCACATCTCTCTGGTGTGCGACGTGTCCCCTCTGTGCGACTGCTACGGGTTGAATGACGCGCCCATCGTCCCGGACGTGGGCATGTTCGCCTCCTTCGACCCCATCGCACTGGATCAGGCCTGCGCCGACGCGGTCATGGCCCAGACGCCGCTGCCCAATTCCGCTCTGACGGACGAGGGTCACGCCTGCGCCCACCACGATCACTTCCACGACATGCACCCCGATACCAACTGGCAAATCGCGTTGGAGCATGGCGAGAAGCTGGGTCTTGGCACCCGGGAGTATGAGCTGGTCAAAATCTGATAGTCGATGCGGCTGCATCAAAAGCTACGGCAATCTGCCGCGGGAATCCGCGCTGATGCGCGGAGGGAATCTGGCCCCCCATTTTCTTTTGTCTTGGCAAAAGGAAATGCGCCGCCAGCGGTGGAAAAGAAAACCGCTTTGGACGCACCCCGCAAAGAAAATCACCTGCCTTTTCGGGCAGGTGATTTTCTTTGCGGGGACCTCGTGTCCGGGGAACGCACGGTGGGGTGCGGTGGTAATCCAGCTCTTCTCCCGCGTCTTGCGAAAGATACTGCCAATTCGGGGTTCAAGCCTGAAAGGCCTTTAGCCACTTGCCCCGCGCGTTACGCGCTACCCGGGAAATCACGGTGAGCGCAAGCGGTTATAGAAGCTTAAGACAATGCAGGTTTCTGCCCCCAGCTTGCACAAATGAGCATTTTCGCGTCTGCTGGATGTACCGAAGGTTTGCCGCAGACCAACTTTAAGCGACTCTCTCTTACACCGTGCGGGGCGCGTTCTGCCCGCAAGGGGTATGCAACATCCGTAAGGCGGCAGAGCCGCCAACGGCTGTCCAATCTCTGGTCAAGACCAGAGAGAATGGGGGCCACATCCCCTGCGGCGGAACGCCGCAGTTCTCTCCGCGTATCAGCGCGGATTTCCCCCGGCCTTGGCCGGGGTGGAATAATTGCGCCGCCATTTTTATTCTTTCAGTGCCTTCTTCTCCCACCGGTGTCCCCGGTAGCGAATCACAAAGCAAGCGGCCCGAACCACCCAGTCCACATACATGGCAAACCAGATACCCAGCACGCCGAGATTCAGCACCCGGGCAAAAATCACGCCCAGAATGACCCGGAACGTCCACATAGAGATCGACGAGGCAAGCATCGTAAAGCGGGTGTCTCCCGCAGCCCGGAGCGCCTGAGGCAGCTCGAAAGCCAGCGGCCAGATGAGAATGCCGAACCCGCCGTGGGTCCAGAGAATAATCTTTGCGTAGGCCGTTGCCTCCGCAGAAAGTCCGTAGATCCGTAGCAGCAGCGGCATCAAAAGGAAGATCAGCAGATTCACCGCCAGCATGGACGCATAGCCCCATTTTATGAGCTTGCGGGTATAGTAGCGCGCTTTCGTATAGTCCCCGGCGCCCACGCACTGGGAGACCACCGTCACCACGCCCAAGCCGATAGACAGCGGCGCCAGACATTGGAAATTTGCAATGGTACTGCTGATGGCGTTGGCCGCCACACTGGCCGTACCGAACACCGTGACAACAGAAAGCAGCATGATTTTGCCCAGTTGGAACATACTGCCCTCGATGCCGTTGGGCACGCCGATACGCAGGATATTTCCGATGATGAGCTTTTCATGGCGGAAGGAGAAGTGCTTGTCCAGATGCAAAACCAGGCTGGGACGGTGCAGCAGCACCACCATGCCCACGGCAGCCACGATGCGGGAAATCAGCGTGGGAATGGCCACGCCCTCCACGCCCCGGTGGAATCCGAAAATCAAAACCGCATTGCCTACCACATTCACCGCGTTCATCACAAGGGACACCCGCATGGAAATACCGGAGTTGCCCATCACGCGGAACAGCGCCGCGCCGGCGGAGTAGATTGCCAGGAAAAAGGTGGACGCCTCCACAATCAGAAAATAGGTGTTTGCATAGGCGGCCACGTCCGGCGCGATGGCGCCGAAGACCACATGCAAAATAAAGTTTCTCAAAATGTACAGCGCCGCCGTAATGACCACGGCCAGCTCGCCCATAAAGAGCATGAGCTGCTGGGCGGAATGGTTGGCCTTTTCGGTCTGCCGCCGGCCAAGATACTGCCCCGCCACCACCGCGCCGCCGGTGGCCAGCGCTGCAAAGGCGTTTTGCAGCAGCACATTCACGCTGTCCACCAGAGAAACGGCGGACACCGCCGCCTCACCCACGCAGGCAACCATCATTGAATCGGCAAGACCCACCGTAATCGCCAGCAGCTGTTCTACCACCAGCGGAATAATTAGCTTTCTTAAGTCTTTATTTGAAAAATCAATCAGGGAGCGTGTTTCCATTCGGTTCTTCTTTCTGTCCAGTCAGTCCGGCCTGGAATTCTCTGGGGCTGGCGTGGAATGTATTCTGAAATGCGCGCAGGAACGTGGAATATTCCTGAAAGCCCGCCTCCGATGCGGCTTTCATCACCGGCACGCCGGAGCGGATCAGCTCTCCTGCCCGCAGCAGCCGTTTCTGGCTGATATAGCGGTGGAGCGAGTAACCGGTGACGGCCTTGAAGCGGTGCATGAGATAATATCGCGAGAGGTAAAAATGTCCCGCCAGCCCGTCCACGTCCAAATCTTCCGTCAAATGGGCGGTAATGTAGCGCAAAACCTCTTCCATCTTGGGGTCCATCCGATAGGCGGAGGGCTGTTCCTGCGCCGTCCGATCCTTCAAAATGTCCCGGTTGACAGAGATCAGCAGCTGCTGACAGAGGGTGTCGGCCAACAGCTCGTGGCCAAATTCCTCTGACCGGAGCGCCTCCTCCAGATTCTGGGTCAACTGCATATAGTGCAGCCGCCGTTCCGGGTCAAAGCGCAACAGATGAAAGCTGCGGGCGCGCGTCAGCTCGAAGCACGCGGAAAGATTGGTGCTTTCGCTGCTGCGCCGGCGGAGCCAGTCGTCCCCCAGCCAGATGACCACCCGCTCATACGGTGTCGAGGGGTCGATGATTGGCCGGTGAATCAGATCGTGGCGCACCAGCAGAACGTCCCAAGGGCGCAGAAAGTAGGTCACGCCCTCCACAACATAGGTGACGCTGCCGCCCAGCACCAGAATCATCTTGTCAAACTCGTGGTAGTGATACTCCATCTGCTGGGCACGGCTGTCCTTTAAATGAAACAGCCGAAAATCCTCGTGAAGGTATCCCCGCTTGGATGCGCTGGGTTGAGGCATATGCTCACCGCCTTCTCATGTGGGGCTTCTCGCCCCTTCAGCCGCCCTATCATAGCGCACATTTTGCATAGTTGCAAGGATAATGTGTCCAAAAGTTTTCGTTTTTGCTCATTTTCTTTTGGCTTAATCTTTGCTATACTAAAAAACGAAGAAATAATACGACAAAGGAGACGCTTTTATGAGCCGTGCGGATGAAATATTGATTGCCAACTGCCGGGAAATTCTGGACCACGGTGTCTGGGATACGGACCGGGAGGTTCGCCCGAAGTGGGAGGACGGTTCCCCCGCCCACACCATTAAAAAATTTGGACTGGTGAACCGCTACAACCTGCAGGAGGAGTTCCCCATTGTGACGCTCCGGCGCACCTACTGGAAAACGGCGGTGGACGAGCTTTTATGGATCTGGCAGAAAAAGTCCAACAACATCCACGAGCTGAACGCTCACATCTGGGATCAGTGGGCGGACGAAAACGGCTCCATCGGCAAGGCCTACGGCTATCAGCTGGGCGTGAAGCACCAGTACCCCGAGGGCGAATTTGACCAGGTGGATCGGGTGCTGTTTGACCTCACGCATAACCCCGCCTCCCGGCGCATTATGACCAACATCTATACCTTTGCCGACCTCCACGAGATGAACCTTTACCCCTGCGCCTATTCCATGACGTTCAACGTCTCCGGCAACACTCTCAACGCGATTTTGAATCAGCGCTCCCAGGATATGCTGGCAGCCAACAACTGGAACGTGGTGCAGTACGCGGTTCTCCTTTATATGATGGCGCAGGTCTCCGGCCTTGTGCCCGGCGAGTTGGTTCACGTGATTGCGGACGCCCACATCTATGACCGCCACGTCCCGATTGTGGAGCAGCTCTTGAAGGAAACGCCCACCCCCGCGCCGAAATTCTCCGTGGACCCGTCCGTGAAGGACTTTTACGCCTTCACCCGGGACAGCTTTTTCATGGAGGGCTACACTCCCGCACCGTTCGACGTCAAATTTCCCGTTGCCATCTAAGGGGGAAGCATTATGAACGCAATCGTCGTTGTCGATCAGAACTGGGCCATCGGAAGAGAAGGCAACCTGCTTTTTTCCCTGCCCACCGACATGAAGCGCTTTCGCCGCATTACCTCCGGCGGCACGGTTCTCATGGGCCGCAAAACGCTGGAGAGCTTTCCGGGCGGACGTCCCCTGCCCAAGCGGCGCAATCTCGTCCTGACCTCCGGAACGATTGAGACGGAAGGCGTGGAGCTCGTTCACTCCGTGGACGAGCTGCTATCCGCCGCCGCGTCCGACGACCCGGAGCACGTCTTTGTCATCGGCGGCGGCAGCGTCTACCGGACGCTTCTGCCCTACTGCAAGCGGGTGTACCTCACGAAGGTGGATGCCGCCGCGGAAAACCCGGACACGTTTTTCCCCAATCTGGACGCTCTGCCCGGCTGGGAAGTGGAGTGCGTGGACGGCGATCCCGTCACGGAAAACGGCGTAACCTACCGCTTTGTGAATTATGTAAACCGAAATCTCTAATATATCGTCAAAACAAGACGGCGTGGAATCTCCACGCCGTCTTGTTTTTGCTGTTTTCAGTTGGCCTGCTGCGCCGCCCAGTAATCGGCGCTGCCCTGCTGGAATCCCCACTGCTCCTCCGATTCCTCGGATGCAGCCGGCAATTCCATGCCCTCCTGCCACAAGAGGACCGCGTCCTCGCCCTTCCCCAGATAGACCTTCGTCACCTGGGAGCCGTCGTCATGGTCCCGGGACCACTCGTTGTGCTCCGCCACATCCACGCAGTAATCGTCGTCCCACAGTCCGCTGTTTGCGGACCGCTCCCGGCAAATCACCGGCCGCAGCGGGACAATGTTCATGGTGTCGCCAGTATACTCATACGCCACGCGGTTGAGATCGTAGTCATCATCCACATACAGGTGGAGCAACAGCCGCCCGTCCCGAAGCTGGCACAGCTCGCTGACCTCCAGCTTCTTTGTCGGCACCTCCCGGCAGGGCCACTGAAACAGTCCCCAGTACCCGCAAGCCAGCGCCGCGCAGATCACCAGCCCAATCAGTGCGCCGCGAAGCCACGCCTTGTGCTTGCTCTTGCGCCACTCCCGGGCAATGTCCCGCACGATTTTCGCCCCCGCGTTGGGCAGCTCCGGCGGCTGGGGCAGCGGCGTGCCGATTTCGGACAGAATTTTCCGGCACGACGGGCAGGTTTTCAAATGCTCCTCCACCTCTTTGCGGCTCTCGCCGGAGCACACGCCGTCGTGGTACAGCGGCAGCAAATCCTGCACAATCTCACATTTCATGGTCAAAACCCTCCTTCAGCTTCTGTCTGGCGCGGAAATAGGTCACCCGCGCCCAGCTCTCGGTTTTTCCGAACAGCTCCCCGATCTCCCCGAACGGCAGCTCTCCGAACGTCCGCAGGGAGAATACCTCCCGGTACGGCTCCGGCAGCGCGTGGAGCAGGATGTGGAGGCGCTTCGCCGTCTCCCGCTCCTCAAAGCCTGTTTCGATGCCGCCGTCCGCGATCTCCCCGTCCATCTCGCCGGTGTGCTTGTTCTCCCGGCAGAGGGACAGGTAGCGGTTGCGGGCGATCTGACACAGCCACACCCGCAGCTGGCACTCGCCCCGAAAGCTGTCAATGGCGGAGAGTGCCCGGAAGAACGTCTCCTGCGTCACCTCCTCCGCCATGTGCGCATTCCGCGACAGGGCAAAGGCGTATTTGTACACGTCGGCAAAGTACTGCCGGTAGACCTCCTCAAAATCAATGTCGGCCACTCTCTCACCACCTTTCCTGGATAAGACGCCGTATTGGGTGTTTTGTTACAAGGGTCTTTTCAAATTTTCTCTTTGTGTTTATAATATCCATCAGAACATCTGTTTGCAAGGGGAGGGCTTCCTATGGCAGATTTAAGCACCGATGTCCGCACCATTCGCGGCATCGGAGACATGCGGGCCAAGGCGTTGGCAAAACTGAATATCTGCACGCTGCGGGATCTGATCTCGTGGTTTCCCCGCCGGTACGAGGATCGCTCCGCCCTAAAAACCATTGCCGAGCTTGCCCCGGACGAAATGGCAGGCGTCGCCGCCATGATCGCCACGCCGCCGACCCTCTCCCACATCCGCAAGGGGTTGGATCTGGTGAAGCTCCGGGCGGTGGACGAAACTGGCACGCTGGACGTGACGTTTTTCAATCAGAGCTGGCTGAAAAACAATCTGGTGCAGGGGCAGACCTACGTTTTTTATGGCAAAGCCGAGGGCAATCTCCTACGCAAGAAGATGGCAAACCCCGTGGTGGAGGCGGAGGGTCGGCGGGAATTCACAGGCCGCATCGTCCCCATCTACCCCTTGACCGCCGGGGTTTCTCAGCTGATTCTCTCCCGGTCTGTCCGGCAGGGGCTCAATGCCTGCGAGGACATTCTGCCGGACATTCTGCCCGATGACATCCGCCTTGCCCACCAGCTCTGCCGCATCGGCTATGCCTATGAAAACATCCACTTTCCCGAAACCATGGAGGCGCTGGAGCTTGCTCGGCGGCGGCTGGCCTTTGAAGAGCTGTTTCTCTTCACCATCGGCCTGCGCCGTCTGCGCTCCCGGCGGGAAATTGTGGAGGTTCCACCCTGCCAGGACGTGGATATGGCACCGTTTTACGCAAGTCTCCCCTTCTCCCTCACCGGCGCGCAAAAGCGCTGCGTGGCAGACGCCATGGCAGATTTCCGCTCCGGCAGACCCATGAACCGTCTGTGCCAGGGCGACGTGGGCTCCGGCAAAACCATGGTTGCCGCCGCGTGCGTCTATTTTCTGGTGAAAAACGGGCGGCAGGCGGCGCTGATGGCGCCCACGGAAATTCTGGCGCAGCAGCACTACGCCGGCCTTGCCCCCATGCTGGAAAAGCTGGGGATTCGCTGCTGCCTGCTCACCGGGGCAACCACCGCCAAAACGAAAAAATCCATCTGCGCCCAGCTGGAAACGGGCGAGATCGACTTCGCCATCGGCACCCACGCCTTGATTTCCGAGAGCGTGCGCTATCACGATCTGGGACTGGTGGTCACGGACGAGCAGCACCGCTTTGGTGTGGGTCAGCGGGCGGCGCTGAGCGCCAAGGGCAACTCCCCCCACATGCTGGTCATGTCCGCAACGCCGATCCCCCGGACGCTGGCGCTGATCCTGTACGGCGATCTGGACGTCTCCATCATCGACGAGCTGCCCCCCGGCCGTCAGCCCATCAACACCACCGCCGTCTCCGGCAGCTACCATCCGCGCATCTACGAATTCATCAAAAAGCAGGTGGCGGAGGGGCGGCAGGCCTACATCGTCTGCTCCATGGTGGAGGAAAACGACGAGATGCCCGATGAGCGCAAGGCCGCCACGGCCTATGCCAAAATGCTGCAAACCGGGCCGCTTTCCTCCCTGCGCATCGGCTGCGTCCACGGAAAACTGAAGCCCAAGGAAAAGGACGCGGTCATGTCCGCCTTTGCCCGGGGCGAGACGGACGTGCTGGTTTCCACCACCGTCATTGAGGTGGGCGTGGACGTGCCCAACGCCACGGTGATGGTGGTGGAAAACGCCGAGCGGTTCGGCCTGTCCCAGCTCCACCAGCTGCGGGGACGGGTTGGACGCGGTTCCCACCAGTCCTACTGCGTGCTAATCTCCGACAACAAAAACGAGGAAACCCGCGCCCGGCTGCGGGTGATGGTCAAAACCTCCAACGGCTTCAAAATTGCGGAGGAGGATCTGCGTCTGCGGGGTCCCGGCGACTTTTTCGGCGTCCGGCAGCACGGTCTGCCCGGGCTGCGGGTGGCCGACATCGGCTGCGACACCAAGCTTTTGCAGGAGGCGCAGGCCGCCGCGGACGCGCTTTTGGCAAAGGACCCGACCCTTGCCTCGTGTCCTGCCACCGCCGCGCGGGTGACGGAGCTTTTCACGCAGAACGCCGACACGCTGAACTGAACTTGTAATCCGTCGGTCAAAGGGATAAAATAGAACCATCTTAAATAAAGAGGCGAATTTCATCATGTCCATGATTGATACAGTCCGTAAACAGATGATGGAGGCCATGAAGGCCCGCGACACCGCTCGGAAGGACGCCCTGTCCGCCCTGCTCTCCGACTTGAAGGCCAAGGCCATCGACAAGCGCGCCGACCTAACCGAAGAGGAAGAACTGACCGTCATCTCCCACGCAGTCAAGCAGCTCAAGGAAACCATCGAAACCACCCCCGCCGACCACGCCGCCCTCATTGACGAGGCCAAGGCCCGCATCGCCATCTACGCCGAGTACCTGCCCGCTCAGATGGACGAGGCCGAGATCAAGAAAACCATCGAGGGCGTGCTCGCCCAGCTGAATTTGACCGCTCCCACCATGAAGGACAAGGGTGCGATTATGAAAGCGCTGATGCCCTTGACGAAGGGCAAGGCCGACGGCAAGCAGGTCAACCAGATTTTGATGACTTATTTCAAGTAACATGTGAAAAAAGAGATGCGCACCGCAAAAGCGGTGCGCATCTTTCTTATTTCAGCTCGTCCAGCGTTAGGGAGAAACTGGGCAGGAACGTTTCCATGAAGTACGCCACTTCCGGCAGGCCGTAGGCCTCCAGCGCCTTGCGGGTCTGGGCGGCAGCCTCCCGGAATTCGCCGTTGCCGGCCTTGACTTCCTCCACGCACTTGATGTACGCCGAGAGCTTGTCCGCCGCCTTGACCAGCGCCTGCGTTTCGGGGTCATACTCATTTAAGATGTCCTCATAGGTGGGCTGTAACTCTTGGGGCAGCATGGATACGAGCTTTGCGTTGGCAACCGCTTCCACATCCTTGTAGGCCGTTTTGATGGCGGGATTGTAATACTTGATGGGCGTGGGCAAATCGCCGGTGATAATTTCGCTGGCGTCGTGGTAAAGTGCTGCCACCGCAACGGCTCCGGCGTCAACCTGTCCGCCGAATTTTTCGTTGCGGATCACTGCCAGCGCATGGGCCAGCACCGCCACCTGATGGGAGTGCTCCTGCACGTTTTCAGGGGACGTATTGCGCATCAGCGCCCAGCGCTGGATAAAACGCAGGCGGGAAATATAGGCAAAAAAATGGCTTTTCATCTTATTTTTCTCCGTTTTCTCTTAAAATCTCACCGATCAGATACCCCCCGTGGGTATCGGTAATTTTAACATTGCAAATCACGTTGTGAAGGTTTTCTCCGTCGGCCAGCACCTCCATATAATTGGGCGCATGACCGGACCATTTTCCGTCTCTGGTCTGCTCGAAAAGCACGGGGTAGGTTTTTCCCACGCAGCCGGAAAGATACGTCTCGTGCAGCTCCTTCGCCACCGCCGACGCCCGCTTCGCCCGCTCGTCCTTGACGGCTTTGGGGTTCTGGGTCATCTTCTCGGCAGGGGTACCGGGGCGGATGGAGTATGGGAAAACATGCATGGCAGCAAAACCGCATTTGCGCAGAAAGTCCAGCGTCTGGGAAAATTCCGCCTCGTCCTCCTCCGGAAAGCCGGTAATCAAATCCGTGGTCACGGCAGGCTGGTCAAAGTGCCGGTTCAAAAGCGCCACCGATTCATAATACCGCGCGGTGTCATACTTGCGGTTCATGCGCTTCAAGGTGGCATCGCAGCCGGACTGCATGGAGAGGTGGAACTGGGGGCAGAGGTTGGGCAGCTTGACCGCACGGCGGCAGAACTCCTCCGTAATCGTGCGGGGCTCCAGCGAGCCCAGACGGATGCGGACGTCCGGCGCGGCGGCGCAGACGGCCTCGATCAGATCAATCAGCGTCTCGCCGGTTTTCAGGTCTTTTCCCCAGGAGGAAATTTCGATGCCGGTAAGCACGATCTCCCGATAGCCCTCCGCCGCCAAAGCGCGTGCCTGTTCGGCTGCGCGGAGCAGCGGCTCGGAGCGCACAGGACCCCGGGCGTAGGGAATGATGCAGTAAGAGCAGAAGTTGACGCAGCCGTCCTCCACCTTCAGCATGGCGCGGGTACGGGTGGGCAGTCCGCCGGCAGGCAGTACCTCAAAGTCCCGGCGCTTCAAGGAGTCGTCCACGGCCTCGGCGGGAGCAGGCACTGCCACGGTCTTTTTCTCCGCCACGGCCTTTTCCAGCAGGTCGAGAAAACCCAGTCGATCACCGGTGCCGCCGATCAGATCGACACCCAGCGCACGGGCATCAGCCACATGGGTCTGTGGATAGCAGCCGCACACGGCGACAACCGCGCCAGGGTGCGCCTTTTGCGCCCGGTGGACACTCTGGCGGGACTTTTGATCGCCCACCGCCGTCACCGAGCAGGTATTCACCACGTAGGCGTCAGCCTCCGATGCAAAGGGGACGATTTCATGTCCCCGGCGGCGAAGCTCCTGCTCCATCGCCTGGGTCTCATATTGATTGACCTTGCAGCCAAGGGTTTCCATTGCAACTTTCATGGGTTCTCCTTGCTATTCGCGTATTTTTTTTATATAATAGACTAGATTCCGGCAATTTTATCGTTGGAGGAATTTTCTTCCTGTTTTTACCACAATTTCTTGGGATTTTATCTATTATACTTGTTTTCTGTTCCGGGGGCAAGTCTCCCGTAGGATTGGAGTGTTTTTTCCATGATTTATCTCGATCACGCTGCCACCACGCCGATACCGAAAGCCGTGGCGGACGCCATGTACGAGGTTTTGACCGACCAGTTCGGCAACCCCAGCTCCCAGTACGCACTGGGGCAGCAGGCCCATGCCCTTGTAGAGGGCTGGCGCAAAACCGTGGCCGACGCGCTGGGGTGCGAGCCTGCGCAGCTTCATTTCACCTCCTGCGGCACGGAGGGCGACAACTGGGCCGTCACCGCCGCCGCGTGGCAAAACCGGCATGTGGGCCGGCACATCGTCACCACCGCCGTGGAGCACAACGCCATTTTAGAGCCCTGCGGCTGGCTTGCCAAGCAGGGCTATGAGATCACCTATCTCAAGCCGGACAAAAACGGCGATTTGACGGCAGAGCAGGTGCTTTCCGCCGTGCGACCGGACACGGTGCTTGTGTCCGTGATGATGGTGAACAACGAAACCGGGTGCATCTTCCCCGTCCGCGAAATTGCGGATGGCCTAAAAAGTATCAATGACAAGACGCTGCTGCACACCGACGCAGTGCAGGGCTTTTTGAAGGTTCCCTTTTCCGCCAAAACACTGGGTGCGGATTTTATCACCCTTTCCGCCCACAAGATCGGCGGTCCCAAGGGCATTGGTGCCCTGTACATCGGTCCCCGGGTGCGCAATCCCAAGCCGCTGCTGGCCGGCGGCGGGCAGGAAGCGGGGCTGCGCTCCGGCACGGAGGCAACCGCCCAGATTGCAGGCTTTGCCAAGGCCGTGGAGCTACGGCAGGAGCATCTTACCGAAAAGCTGACCCACATGGCGCAGATCAAGGCTTACGCCGTGGAACGGCTGTCTGAAATTCCCGATTTACAGCTGATCGGCGACGGCACGGCGCCCCATATTCTGGCTGTGTCTCTGGTGGGCTACCCCAGTCAGAACATCGTCAGCGATCTTTCCGCCAAGGGCATTTGCATTTCCGCCGGCTCCGCCTGCCATCAAGGCAAGCCCAGCCATGTGGTTGCCGCGCTGGGGCTTCCCAAGCGGACGGCCTCCGGCGTGATCCGCCTTTCCTTCGGCCCGGAAACCACCACTGCGGACATCGACGAATGCGCCGATGCGCTAAAGGTTCATCACGACACCCGGTTTCCCATGCTGTAACTGGGGGAATCGTTTTCTCATTCCCGCGGGGCGCTGTCCCGCCCGTACCTTCGGTACGACGCCTAATTCCCGGACAATTTCCGTCCGGCCTTTGTGGGACGCGGCCCCAAAACCCGAGAAAGGATTTTTTCATGTTTGCTCGACTCCGGCGGGAGCCCGGTTTTTATAAACGACTCTGGACACTGGCGCTTCCTTTGATTGCGCAGAATCTCATCACCACTTCCCTTGGCTTTGTGGACACCTTTATGGTGGGGCTGCTGGGTAACAACCCGCTCTCCGCCGTCACCGCCGCCAACGTCCCCATCTTCCTCATTCAAGTCATTATTTTCGGTCTGATGAGCGGTTTGACCGTACTGGTCAGCCAATACTGGGGCAAGGGTGATACCCAATCCATCAACCGCTGCATGGGCGTTGCCATGTATGCGGGAGCCACCCTTGCAGCGGTCATGGCCGTGGTGCTGTTTTTCTTTCCCCACGGCGTGATGAATATTGTGACCGACAACCCCATTCTCATTGAGCTGGGTGCGCCGTACCTGCGGATCGTGGGCATTTCCTACATCTTCAACGCCGTCAGCTCGGTGTATGTGGGCATGCAGCGCTCCACGGAAAATTCCCGGTTTGGGATGCTGGTGTTTGGTGCTTCCATGCTGCTGAACACACTTTTGAACTACTGCTTGATTTTCGGACACTTCGGTGCCCCTGCGCTGGGCATCACCGGCGCGGCGATTGCGACCCTCACCTCCCGGATTGCCGAGTTTGCCATCGTGCTGGTCTACGCCCTTGCAAACCGGCGGATTCCGCTGCAGCCCAAGGCACTCTTCCACCCCGGCGTGGCGATTGCCAAAAGTGCCCTGCACTATTCCGGCCCCGTCATTCTCAACGAGACGCTGTGGGGTCTTGGCACCTCCGTCATGACGGCGATCATGGGGCACATGGCCATCTCCGCCGACATGCTGGCAGCCTACGCCATCATGGGCAACATCGACAAGTTTTCCACCGTCACCTGCTTCGGTCTGGCGGGTGCCACCGCCGTGGTGGTGGGCAAGCGTATCGGAGAGGGTGCGACGAAGGAGCAGGTTTACGACCTGGGTTCCTGCCTGCTGACGCTTTCCGCCATGGTGGGCATTCTCATTGCGCTGGGCCTTGCCCTGCTGCTGCCCACCGTGTTTATTCCCTATCTTTACCCGCTGTTTTCGCTGAGCGAACAGGCGACCCGAATTGCGATCATCATGTGCATCGTGTACCTGTGCGTGATGCCCATGCGCGCCTTTGACATCACCAACATCACGGGGCTTCTTCGCGCCGGCGGTGACGCCCGGATGGCCGCCGTGCTGGATTTGAGCCCGCTGTGGGTGGCAGCCATTCCGCTGACGGCGCTGTGCGCGCTGGTGCTGGATGCGCCCATCGTGCTTGTGTGCATTGCCACGCAAGCGGAGAACTTTTTCAAAATGCCGCTGGGCGTCATCCGCCTGCGCAGCCGCAAATGGATTAACGACGTTACCGTCCGAAAAGAGGAACTGTAAAATGACCAGCCTTTTTCGCTGCCCGATCTGCGGACAGAGCTTGGAGCGAGGGGAGAGAACCCTCGTGTGCCCCTCCCGCCACAGCTATGACCTCGCCCGGGAGGGCTACGCCTATCTGCTGCCCGTGAATCAGAAGCACTCCGCCGCCCCCGGCGACGACAAGGGCATGGCTGCCGCCCGGAGAGAGTTTCTCTCCCGGGATTACTACCAGCCTTTGAAGGACGCGCTGTGTGCGCTGGCGGTCAGCCATACCGGCGATGCGCCAAATGTTTTGGACACCGGCTGCGGCGAGGGCTATTATACGTCCGGCATTTTTCAAGCGCT
Organism: Oscillibacter sp.; assembly: GCA_022652815.1. Lineage (GTDB taxonomy): Bacteria > Bacillota > Clostridia > Oscillospirales > Oscillospiraceae > Oscillibacter. Next base: position 135,240 of record JALCRR010000001.1, on the reverse strand, counting down.
GCTTGCTGCCGGGAAAACGCCGCGCATGGCGGGCATTGACATTTCCAAATACATTCTGCGCTACGCCGCCAAGCGGGAAAAGAGCGTGGAATTCGCCGTGGCTTCTTCTTATCACCTGCCGGTAGCGGACGCGTCCATGGAGCTGCTCATCAACTGCTTTTCGCCGCTGGCGCTGGAGGAATTTCACCGAGTTTTAAAGCCGGGCGGCACCTTTTTCTACGTGGTGCCGGCAGCGGAGCACCTGTGGGAGATGAAGCAGGTGCTCTACGACCAGCCCTACCCCAATGAGGAGAAGCAAACGCCCTACGACGGCTTTTCCTACGAGACGGTGGTGCCGGTGGAGGGGGACATCACGCTGCCCTGCCAAGCGGACATTCACGCGCTTTTTCAGATGACGCCCTACTACTGGAATACGCCGAAAGACGGCATGGAGCGGCTTGCCGCGCTGGACACGCTGACCACCCGGATCTCCTTTCGCATCCACGTTTTTCGGAAAAACAGCTGACAGGAGGACCCACCCATGAACGCCAATCCCACCCGCGCCGCCCTGCTTGTGATCGACATGGAAAACGGCTTTGTAAACGCCGACGGCGCCCACTGCATCCGTATGGCGGAAGCTACGATTCCCGCCTGCGCCAAAGCTATTGCCACAGCCCGGGAAAAGGGCATCCCCGTCTTTTTCGTCAAGCGGGTTTACCGTGCCGACGGCAGTGATGTGGAGCTGACACGGCATGAGGGCTGGGTGCAGGGTGGACGAGCCTGTACGCCGGGATCAACCGGCGTCAACAGCGCCGAATCTCCCGACAACGGACTGCGCCCCCAAGCGGGGGATTACACCATCATCAAGCCCCGGTGGAGCTCGTTTTTCCAGACCGAGCTGGATCTGATTTTGCGGCGGCTTGACATTCGCACAGTGATTCTCACCGGCACCACCACCCCCAACTGTGTGCGCACCACCTGCTACGACGCCATTGCGCTGGAATACCAGACCGTTGTGCTGACGGACTGCTGCTCCTCCCAGACGGAGGAAATTCAGCGCTCCAACCTCCTTGACATGGCCAATGTGGGCGCGATCTTGATGGACAGCGCCGCCTTTACAAGCTTTGATGCGAGCACGGTGCCGGATCGCTCCGCCGCCATCCGCCGACAGATGGAGGAAGAAGTCCTGGACCCGGAACCGTTTTCCCCGTCCGTCTCCGGCTGGACAGATCGCTGGTGAAGCGCACCCAATTTGAAAGTTGAAAGGAGGACATCCGGATGACGACTGAGCTCGCCGCACTGGCTGGCGGCAGTTTTCTCAATATTGCGGCGCTCCTCTTTTTGCTGTTTCTGCTTGACCGCAACGTTCTGATGGAGCGGAATCGTGAGCAGGCCTATCGGTTGTGCGTCATTTTCACAATCATCATCATGCTGGCCGAGGTAGCCTGTCTGGCGCTGGACAGTGCAGGGCCGCAGTTGTGGCTGGTCAACGCCCTATGCAATGCAGTGGGCTTTACGCTTTCCGGCACTCTGCCGTACCTGTTGGCGGCGGTTTACGATGAGAGGGTTCTCCAGCATAAACGCAGTTACGCCATCCCCGCGGCGGCACTGGGCACCCTCTGCCTGCTGTCCATCCGCTTCGGCTGGATTTTCTTCGTCTCGGTGGAAAACGTCTACGTCCGCGGACCGCTATTTTGGATCTATCCCGTGGTCTACTTTGGCGGGGTGGTGCTGCTGCTGCGGGCAAACTTCCGTCAAGCCAGCCGCCTTTGCCTGGAAGAGCGGGTCTATCTTGCGGTGCTCTATGTGCTGTTTCTGATCGGCATTTCCCTGCAGCTTCTATTTCCCGCCCTGCACACCAGCTGGAGCTGCGTGACGCTGTTCCTGCTGCTGTACTACATCTTCCAGCGGGAGCTGCAGTTCAAGTACGACCAGCTGACCGGCGTTTTGAACCGCGCGTCGTTTGAAAAGGACACCAGCCGCTCCCTGTCGGGCAAGACGGCGGTGATTCTCTTTGATCTGGATGACTTTAAGAACATCAATGACACCTACGGTCACCAGACAGGCGATGAATGTTTGAAATCCATCGCCACGATTCTGTGGAAGTCATTTGAGCCGGACCACTGCTACCGCATCGGCGGTGACGAATTTTTGGTACTCTCCTCCTTAAGTGAAAAGGAGCTGAAAGAAACGCTGCGGGCTTTGGTACAGAAAATCCGCGCGCTCCGGGAAAGCGATGCAATTTTGCCCAATATCTCCTACGGCTATGGCATTCTCATCCCTGGTGAGCCGTTTCAGACGGCATTCCAGCGGGCCGACCGACAGATGTATGCATTCAAGCGGCGGAAGGGCATCACCATCCGCAATGTTTCCAGCGATTTCTGACGCCTGAAGCGACGTTCTGACCGGGAGGTTTTGGTGTATGTCGAGCTTTTGGTACACCGGCGCAACGCTTGAAGCGTTGCACGGCGAGGGGTTTCAGTCCTTTACGCTGTTTGGCCCGATTCATCTTTTTTGGCTGGGGCTGTGCGCTGTGCTGGCGGTAACCCTCGGCATATGGTACCACCGGGCAGTGGATTTCGCCCGGCGCAAAGCGCTGATCGTGCTGACCGTGCTTTTGCTGGCCGACGAGGCCTTTAAGCAGATCGGCACCGCCGTCACCGGGCAGTGGACGGTGGACTACCTTCCCCTGCACGTATGCAGCATCAACATTTTCGTGTGTCTTTTGAACACCCTGCGCCCCAGCGACCGTCTAAAGGAAATCCTTTACGCGGTGTGTCTGCCCGGGGCAGCCATCGCCCTTCTAAGCCCAACGTGGCTGGCGGAGCCGATGTGGAACTTCATGCATCTGCACTCCGAAACCGTCCACATTCTGCTGTTTCTCTATCCCGTGTTGCTGTTGGCCGGCGGGTTCCGGCCATCTGCGAAACGGCTGAAGTTCGTGTTCGCATTTCTGGGCTGCATCGGTGTGCCGATTTACTTTGTCAACAAAAAACTGGATACCAACTTTTTCTTCCTAAATGGCACGGAAAACAACCCCATCACGGAATTTTTCGCCGGAATCTTCGGAGAAAGGCTCTATTTTCTGGGCTATCCGTTTTTGGTGGCCGCACTGGCTGCAGCAAGTTTTTAAAATCCGTAAAATATTTTAAAAACTTCTATTTAAAAACAAAAGGAACCCTTCCTGGGTTCCTTTCGTAGCTATCTTCCTTCCCGGTTTCCGATTCTTCCGAGTTCATGGAAATACGCAAGCGCCGCACGATTATTCGTGCGGCGCTTTCTTTGTTCTATGAATTATTTCTTGCCGTGCATGGCCTTCATGCGCTGCTCGTGGGAGAGAATGCCCTTGCGGATACGCAGGCTGACAGGCGTGACTTCCAGCAGCTCGTCGTCTGCCAGGAATTCCAGGCACTGCTCCAAGCTCATCTGCTTGGGCGGAACCAGACGCAGAGCCTCGTCAGAGCCGGAGGAACGGGTGTTGGTCAACTGCTTCTTCTTGCAGATATTGATGGCAATATCCTCGCCGCGGTTGGCTTGACCCACGACCATGCCCTCGTACACGGGAACACCGGCGCCGATGAACAGCATGCCGCGCTCCTGCGCATTGAAGAGGCCGTACGTGATGGACTCGCCGGTTTCAGAGCAGACAAGGCTGCCCATGCCGCGGCGCTGAATGTCGCCCTTATAGGGAGCGTAGGAATCAAACACGGAGGCCATGATGCCCTCGCCCTTGGTATCGGTCAGGAAATCGTTGCGATAGCCGAACAGGCCACGGGCGGGAATTAGGAACTCGACCTTCATGCGGTCGCCCACGGGGGTCATTTCCAGCATATCGGCCTTGCGCTGGCCCAGCTTGTCGATGACAGAGCCGATGGTGTCGGCAGGCACGTCCACAACCAAGCGCTCAATGGGCTCGCACTTCTTGCCGTCGATGGTCTGATACATGACACGGGGGGGAGAAACCTGGAACTCGTAGCCTTCCCGGCGCATCGTCTCGATCAAGATGGAAAGAGACATTTCGCCGCGGCCTGCCACGTTGAACGCGGTATCAAGACCCGTATCGGTGACCTTCAAGGACACGTCCTTCAGCATTTCGCGCTGCAGACGGTCACGCAGCTGGCGGGAGGTAACAAACTTGCCCTCGCGGCCGGCATAGGGAGAGTCGTTGACGGAGAAGGTCATCTCCAACGTGGGGCGGGAGATCTTGACGAACGGCAGCGCCTCCACAGCGGAGGAGTCGCAGATGGTGTCGCCGATGGTGATGTCGGGAATGCCGGACATGGCAATGATGTTACCGGCAGTGGACTCGGTGACCGCCTTGCGGGCAAGGCCGTCAAACTCGTAGATGGAAGTGGCCTTGGCCTTGCGGAGCACAGCCTCGGGATCGTGGTAGTTGCACACGGAAACTTCCTGGTTCTGCTTCAGCGTGCCGCGCTCGATACGGCCAATGGCAATCCGGCCCACGAAGTCGTTATAGTCGATGGAGGAAACCAGCATCTGGAACGGCTGCTCCACATCGGCCTCGGGTGCGGGAATATACTCCAGAATCGTCTCAAACAGCGGCTTGAGATCGGTGCCCTGCACATCGGGAGAATAGGAGCAGATGCCCTGACGGGCAGCGGCGAACAGCATGGGGCTGTCCAGCTGATCCGGCGTGGCATTCAGATCCATCAGCAGCTCCAGCACTTCGTCGATGACCTCGTGAATGCGCTGGTCAGGCCGGTCGATCTTGTTGACGACCACGATGACGCGATGGCCCAGCTCCAACGCCTTGCTCAGCACGAAGCGGGTCTGGGGCATGGGGCCCTCCGCCGCGTCCACCAGCAGGATAACGCCGTTGACCATCTTCAAAATGCGTTCCACCTCGCCGCCGAAGTCGGCATGGCCCGGGGTGTCCACAATGTTGATTTTCACGTCTTTATACTGAATGGCCGTGTTCTTGGCCAGGATGGTAATACCGCGCTCACGCTCCAGATCGCCGGAGTCCATAACGCGCTCCACAACCTCCTGGTTTTCACGGTAGACGCCGCCCTGTTTCAACATTTCGTCGACCAGCGTTGTCTTGCCGTGGTCAACGTGAGCGATGATGGCGACGTTTCTTAATTTTTCATTCTGCAAAGGAAGTAGCCCCTTTCTTGATGGCTTGCGGATTTCAAACCTTTTCTTTTACGCACAGCAAATTATTATATTCTATATTTTTGGCTTTTTCAAGACTTTTCTCGCAGTTTTTTTCAAAAAAAGTGCATTTTTCTAGATTTGCCTGCGGCGCAGGAAAAGTAATACCTTTTTTCACAAAGAAATTGAAAAATTCGCCGTCTTTTTCGCTTTTCCGCGCATTGACGGCAAACCCTCCCTTTTTTATAATGGATGTTGCTGTGACGGAAGCGGCGCCAGCGCCGCACGTTCCGCTGCAAGTAATCTGGTGTACTGTCACCAGCGCAGGAGGAATTCTCCATGTTTCACATTAAAACCTTCAACAAAATCTCTCCCATTGGTCTGAACAAGTTTGACCGGGAACGCTACTTGATCTCCGACTCCGACGAAAACGAGGACGGAATTCTGGTTCGCTCCGCCAAACTGCTGGACTATGAGTTTCCCAAGAACCTGCTGGCCATTGCCCGTGCAGGCTCCGGCGTGAACAACATTCCGCTAGATCGCTGCTCTGAAGCCGGCATCGTCGCTTTCAACACCCCCGGTGCCAACGCCAACGCCGTCAAGGAGCTGGTGATCTGTGCCATGCTGCTGGCTTCCCGCGATGTGGAAGGCTCCTCCCGCTGGGTGCGCGAGCAGGTCAACGCCGGCATCGACGTGACCACCGTGGTGGAAAAAGGCAAGTCCGCCTTTGCAGGCCCCGAGCTTTATAAAAAGACGCTGGGCGTCATCGGCCTGGGCGCCATCGGCGCGCTGGTTGCCAACATCGCCCTGTCTCTGGGCATGGACGTCTACGGCTACGACCCGTTCCTCTCCGTGGACTCCGCGCTGCGGTTGGATCGGCACATCCATGTGGTCAAGGATCTGAGCGAACTTTACAAGAAGTCCGACTATATCACCATTCACATCCATGTCACGGACAAGACCCGCGGCATGATCGACGCCAAGGCCATCGCCGCCATGAAGCGCGGCGTCCGGTTCATCAACCTGGCCCGGGGCGAGATTGTGGACGACAACGCCATGCTCTCCGCACTGGAGACCGGCAAGGTGGCTGCCTACGTCACCGACTTCCCCAACAACAAGATCATGGGTGGCCGGCACGTCATCGCCTTCCCGCATCTGGGTGCCTCCACACCGGAGAGCGAGCAGAACTGCGCCGCTATGGCCGCTGACGAGCTGATGGATTATCTGGAAAACGGCAACATCCGCAACTCCGTCAACCTGCCCGCCGTTTATCAGGAGCGCAGCGGCGTCATGCGCCTGTGCATCATTCACCGCAACATCCCCGCCATGCTGGCCAACATCACCGCTCTCCTCTCCCGGGAAGGCGCCAATGTGGAAAACATGAGCAATAAATCCCGGGGCGATTACGCCTACACCATCGTGGATCTCGGCACCGCCGTAGAAAGCTCCGTGGTGGAGGATGTCCGGGAGCTGGACGGCGTGATTCGCGTCCGCGTCATCGAATAAGCTACCTTTCATCGGGGACTGCTGCAATCGCGGCGGTCCCCTTTTGCAGCTTCGGACAAGTTGACACCGGGTGGAAAAGCGGGTAAAATAAGCGTGTTCACAAAGGATCTGTCTTTGTAGCTCAGTTGGATAGAGCGTCCGCCTCCTAAGCGGAAGGCCAGCGGTTCGAATCCGCTCAAGGACACCATGGATACAGCGCGGATGATTGGCAGGAATCAGCGGCAAGCGGTTCCCGTCCCGTCATCCGCGTTTGCCGATTTCGTGAAATCAGCAAGAAAAAGAGACACAGATGCCTTTCGGGGTCTGTGTCTCTTTTTTGGTAGAATCGGTTCGCTGCCTTATAGAATTAGGGTGATTTGGTTTCCGTCTGTGCCGCTCCAGCGGTGCTCCTTCGTCAAGCCGGTCACCAGCTTGACCGACAGCTCCTCCGCCTGCTGCGCAAAGGGATCGAAGGCCGGTCCGGCGTAAGAGACTTCCGCCTCGCTGGAGCCGTCCAGCTCGGAGACTGCGGCGGAAAACCGCAGGGGCAGCACCTCGCTACCGCGGTGCAGGAGCGTTTGGACGCACAGCTCCTCAAACACCATTTGTAGGTTGTTGATCTGCCGCTGGCTCAAAAGCTGCCTGCGGCCAAACTCCTCAATGCCGGTGCTGACGGCGATGAAGTCGAAATCCGGCGTGGTAATTTCCTGCTGGAAGGTCTTGAGCCGCTTCACAAACGCACGAGTGCGCTCCCGCCGGGGATGGTCGAAAATCTGCTCCGGCGTGCCATCCTCGTAGATGCCGCCCTCGTCCATGTAAAAGACGCGGGTGGACACGTCCCGGGCAAACTTCATCTCATGGGTGACGATCAGCATCGTCAGTCCCTCCCGGGCAAGGGAGCGGATGACGGCCAGCACCTCGCCCACCATGGTAGGGTCGAGGGCGGAGGTCGGCTCGTCAAAGAGGATGATTTCCGGCTTCATGGCCAGTGCCCGGGCGATGGCTACACGCTGTTTCTGTCCGCCGGACAGCTCGTCCGGGTAATTGAGCGCTTTTTCCGCAAGGCCCACTGTGGACAGCAGCCGCATTCCCTCGTCATAGGCTTCCTGCTTTGGCTGCTTTAGAAGATCCACCGGGCCCAGCATGATATTCTCAATCACGGTTAGGTGTGAAAAGAGGTTAAAGGACTGAAACACCATGCCCATCTTGCGGCGAATAGCGGAGATGTCCGCACCTTTGGCGGTGATGGGCGCCCCGTCCACCAGAATTTCTCCGGCGGTGGGCGTTTCCAGCAGGTTCAGACACCGCAGCAGTGTGGATTTTCCCGTGCCGGAAGGACCGATGATGGAGATGACCTCGCCCTTTTCGATCTCTACGTTGACGTCGGAAAACGGCGTGACGTTGGGGTAGACTTTTTTCAAATGCCGAATCGAGATCATTTCATCACCACTCCTTTCACGGTGCGAGCGCGGCGTTTGGGATCCAGACTGACCTCCAGTCGGGCAAGCAGCAGGGTCAGCAGATTCGCCACCAGGAAGTAGAGCACCGCCGTGGCAATTAGGGGGAAGAAGGCCTCCAGCGTGCGGCTGCGGATAATGTCCGACACCTTGGTCAAATCCTGAATGGCGATGTAGCCCACCACGGAGGTCATTTTGACCATGGAGATGAATTCGCCCTTGAACACCGGCAGGAAATGCCGGGCAGCCTGCGGGAAGGTGATTTTCCAGAAGGTCTTGGTTTTGGTGAAGCCCAGCGCCTGCGCCGCCTCAATCTGTCCCGGGTCCACCGCGTCGATGCCGGTGCGCATCATCTCGGACACATAGACGCCGAAATTCACCGCAAAGCCGAAAATTGCCACCGCGATGGCGGAAATATCCACCTTGCCGAAAATAATGTAGTACAGAATCATCAGCAGCACCACGATGGGCGTGCCCTGAATGATTCGGATAAAGACGGCGGCGGGCACCGAGGCAAGCCGCTTTTTGCTGCGGCGAAGCATACAGATGCCAAAGCCCATCAAAGAGCCGAGAATCCCCGCGCACACGGAGATGAGCACCGTGACCTCCAGCCCGTCCAGCACCAGCTTCCAGCGATCCTCCGTGACAAAGGTGCGGGTAAAGCTGGCCTTCAGCCCGTCAAAAAAGTCCGTTTTCTCCGGGGTACCTGCGGTGCTTTGCGCTTGATCCACCTTGCGCACCACAAAGTACAGTCCGCCGTCATAGTAGGAATCACTCATATCCACCACCTGCTTGCGCTCCTCGGTGATGGACATGCAACCCACGGCGGCGTCCGCCTTGCCGCTTTGCAGCATGGGAATCAGCCCCGAGAAATCCACGGATATCCATTCAACTTGATAATCCAGAATCTGGGCAATACGCAGCATCAGCTCCAGATCGTAGCCCACCGCCGTGCCGTCCGTTCCCACATATTCCATGGGCTCCCCCGAGGTATCGTGGGCCACCCGCAGCGTACCGTTGGTGCCGGGACAGTCCAGCTGGGGCAGAACCTTGGCTGCCTCGTCGCTGCCGCTCCACTTTTCGCGCATGGCGTCCAGCGTGCCGTCGGCCTTGAGCTGGGCGATGGCGTCATTCACCTGCGGGGTGAGCGGGCTGTCCTTTTGCAGCGCCACGCCGTAGTGATCCTCTACAACGCACTGGGGCAGAATGGTCAGATCCGGGTTTTGGGCCACCGCCAAAAGCGCCACCGGCTCATCACACGGGAAGGCTTCCACCTTGCCGCTTTCCAGCGCCGCAAGCTGATCCGTGCGGTTGTTGAAGAAGCTGTACGTCACATCCTGCACCGCGCTGTCCACCAGAATATCCACCACGGTGCCAGTCTGGGCGGACACCACCTTGCCGGAAAGCTGGGAAAGCTCGGTATATTCCGGCACTCTGGTATCGGTTTGTATTTCTTCCCGGGTCACCAGCACCTGCGGATTGTCAAAATAGCTCTGGGTGAAATCCACCAGCTGGCGGCGTTCATCGGTGGCATTGATGTCGGAGATGGCCAAATCCACCTTGCCGGACTGAATGGCCGGGAGCAGTGCGTCAAAATCCATGGTGGAAAACTCCACCTTCATATCCAATTCTCTGGCAATGAGCTCAATGAGCTCCACATTGATGCCCACGTTCTGCCCGTCCTGCACAAAGCAGATGGGCGGTACGTCCGGGGAAAGTGCCACTTTCAGTATGCCGTTGGTTCCGATGGCAGGCTCGATGTACTTGGTACGGTAATAATCCGGGCCATCCAGCGCCCAGCGGCCACACAGCTCTCCCAGTGTGCCGTCCGCCTTGAATTTGGAGAGAATCTCGTCCACCTTCACGCACAGCTGCGGCTGTTGTTTGGACACGGCGATGTAGCACGCCTCGTTGACCAGATCGTCCTGCGAAATCTTAATTGCGTTCCCCGCCCTCATCATATATCCGGCGGTGGAACGGGAGGTCATCACATAGTCCAGCTTGCCGCTTTCCAGCGCCAGCAGCGCATCTGCCGCCGCGGGGAACATGGACAGCTTGGCCTGGGGATAGCGTTGCGTAAGATAATCCTGCGCCACCACGCTGGTGATGCCGTAGCGAGCGGTTTCGGGGGAAACCGTCTGCGGGTTGTCCGAGGCGCTCTGCGCCGGGAGATCCTCTTTCCGGCAGGCAATGCTCAAGGGGTTATTTAGGTAAGGATCGGTGAAATTCACCGTTTGCTTGCGCTCTTCGGTGATCGCCATGGCAGAGCAGATCACATCGGCCTTGCCGGAGGACAGCGCCGCAATCAGCCCGCCGAACTGCATGGTCTGATAGGATATTTTCATGTCGAGGTCATAGGCAATCCGCGCGATGAGCTCACAGTCGGCGCCTTGATATGTTCCGTCCAGCAGGAAGTTAAACGGCTCCTGGTTTCCGGTCATGGCCACCGTCAGCGTTCCGTTTTTACCCTCTGCCTCGGGAATGTCCACGGGTGTATAGTTTCCGTCCGCATGGAGCCAGCGCTGGCAAATCTCGTCCAATGTGCCGTCAGACGCATACTGTTCGATGATTCCATTCAGCTTTTCCAAAAGCGCCGGGTTGTCCTTGCTCACCGCCATGCCGACCTCTTGGTCGCGCAAATCCGAGCGATAGATGGCCAGGGCGCTGTTGGTCTGCACGGCGTTTTGGCAGACGGTATACGCCGTCACCACATAGTCCACTTTATTGGCGGCCAAGGCGGCAAAGGAATCCGCATTGGAGGCAAAGGTGCTCATTTGGGCATTGGGATAGGTCTCCAGCACGTAGCTTTCTCCGGTTGAGCCGGTCATCACGCCGTAATTGGCGGTTTCCAGATCCACCGCAGTTGCCGCCGCGCCGTCATCCCGCACCAGAAGCGCGGTTTGGGTGCGGTAGAGCGGAGTGGAAAAATCCATGGTCTCTCGACGCTCCGGCGTGGCATTGAGGTTGGCCAGAATGCAGTCGATGGCACCCGCCTCTGCGGCGGAGGGGAAACCGTCATAATCGTAGATCTTGATAACCAGCTCCGCGTTCATCGCCAGAGCCAGCCGCTGCGCCAGCTCCAGATCATATCCGGTCAGCTGGTCGCCTTGATAATAGCTAAAGGGCTGCACCGTGCCGGAGGTGGCTACCGTCAGCGTCATGTCGGGATTGGAGGCCGTGGGAATGTCCGGCATGGTATCGTCCGCATTGACCACCCAGCGCTGGAACATCTCGTCCAGTGTGCCGTCAGATTGCAGCGCAGCCAGACAATCGTTGATCTTCCCCTGCAAATCGGGGATGGCGGAGTTTCTGGAAATGCCCACCGCCACGTCATCCGTGCCGCCCACATCCCCGGGCAGAATCCGCACGCCGGTGAGACCGTTTGCAATGGCAAAGCCCAGCAGATACCGGTCAAAGGCAAAGGCGTCCACCTTCCCCTGCTGCACGGCCAGATAGGCGTCCGACAGGCTGTTGAACTGGATCGTCTTGGCCTGGGGCAGCGCGGATTCCACCGCGTTTTCCGCCGTTGTCCCGGCGGGTACGCCGATGGTACAGGCTGCGTCGTTCATCTCGGACGCCTGCGTAGCCGTCAGCTTTTCCTCACGTTTGCAGCCCGCCAGCAGGCTGATGATGGTCAGCACAGCCAGTGCCAGTGCGCAGACCCGTGTCAGTTTTTGTTTCATGACAGATTGCCTCTCTTTGCAGTGGAGTTATAAAAACAGTGCTGATAGGAGCAGCACCCCGGCCAGAACGGAAAGACCGCAGAGCAATGTCGCCACGGTGTATGTGCGGTAGCCGGTTTTTACATCCAGCCCGCCAAAGCCGGTGACGACCCAGAAAAAGCTGTCGTTGGCGTGGGAGACCAACATGGACCCGCCGCCGATGGCGGCGGTCAAAAGTGCGGCGCTCATGGGGGTGGTCCAGCCCAGCGTGGTCATCAGCGGAGCCACGATTCCCGCCGTGGTGGTCATGGCCACGGTGGAGGAGCCCTGCGCGCATTTCAGCGCCGCCGCGATGAGAAACGGAAACGCAAAGCCCAGCGGTTCAAGCGCTCCGGCGTTGTCCGCGACAAATTGAACGAGATTGGTGTTTTTAATCACCGCGCCCAGCACGCCGCCCGCAGCCGTGATGAACAGGATGGGGCCGCCGGTGCGCAGGGTGTCTTCGGTGAGTTCTCGCAGCAGCTTGGCCTTGTCGGGCAGGGCGCTTTGCCGCAGCAGGAGCAGTCCCAACAGCAGACCCACCGTCAATGCCGCCATGGGCTGACCCAGAAAATAGAGCACATCCGGGCAGTGCCCCGCCGTTTCCAGCAGGGAGGCCAGCCCCATCAAAATGATCGGCACCGCAATGGGCGCAAATGCCCAAAACGCGGAGGGTCGGCTTTGTTCGGGCACATTTTGCGCGTCCAGCTCCTCCGGCGCAGCCAAATCCGGCGTCTTTCCCAGTCGGCGAACAAGCAGGCAGATGAGAAGGAACGGAAGGATGCTGCACAGTGCGCCCACACCCATCACGGTCAGAAGATCAACCTCTGTATGCAATCCGTCCACCCCGTAAAGGGTCCCGGCAACAGCCAAAGGCCCCGGTGTGGGGGGAATCAGGCAGTGGGAGAGCAGCAGCCCGGAGCCCAGCGCCACCGTGCAGGCCACGGAAGAGCGGCCTGTGCGGGCGGAGAGTGCCTTGCGAATGGGGTTTAAAATGACAAAGCCGCTGTCGCAGAAAACCGGGATGGAAACCACCCACCAGCGCCAGCGCCAGTTCCGGGCGGCGCTTTCCGGCCAGACGAACGGCGCATTCCGCCATGGTCAGCGCCGCGCCCGTCTTTTCCAACAGATTGCCGATCAGCATGCCCAGCAAAATCACAAGGCCGATGCTGCCGAATACGCCAGAAAAACCGCTTCCCACGATGCTGGGGATGTCCCGCAGGCCGATGCCTCCGGCAAGCGCCAGCACCAGTGAGATCGTCAGCAGTGCCAGAAAGGGATGGACATGGCACTGGGCAATGAGAAAAATCATGGCCGCGATGCAGCCCAAAAACACGAAAAGAAGGGGGATTCCGGTCATGGCGGGTACTCCTTTCCGGATGGATGATTCCCGCTGGGAAGAGGGGGTGTGCGCAGGCACTGCGAAAGGCAGCGCCATCGGTACTGCGAAAAGCCGTGGGATTGTCTTTTTTATCGGCAGGTTATGTTCGTTACCTCTGGCCGCCTTGCGAATTTGGCAGGCAGTACAGCGTCAAATCCGCCTGCACCGGCTGGGAGGTCTCCGGCACCGGGTTGTTTCCCTCCGGGTCGAGATAGAGCGCATTGCCCTCGTCGCATTCCCATTCAAAGGCTGCGCCCCGGGGGAGCTTTGCCGTCCGGGCGGTGCCATCGGGCATTTGAATAGACACCGTGACCTTGGGCTCGTCCAAATAGCGCTGCACCGCGTCGGCGTGCTGCACCTCTTGATCGTAAAACAGGGCGCCGGAGGCGATTGGAATTTCCGTGCCGTCCGGGCGGCGAATGGAAAAATCAATGGTCAGCGTCCGGAAGTCGTCAGGCACAAACACGGTGGTGGTGACCATTTTATCTTCGGTGGTAATCGTTCCAAAATCCGACAGGCCATCGGCGTACGCCTGGTCAATATCCGATTCCGCCGTACAGACCAGATTGCCGTTTGCGTCCGTGGTCTGGGCGGTAAAATCACCGGAGGAAACCATAAAGAGATAGTCACTGACATACGTTCCCTCTGCCACTGAGAGCATGTACACGCTCTCACCCGGTTCCGGATGGTAATAATAGAAGTCGTCGGTCAGATATTCGGAGTAGCCGGAGCCGTCCCCTGTGGCGCAGAGCGTTCCGTCGTCATCGGTATAATAAATTCTGTGGATAGTGTCGCCGTTGGCGTAGTTGAGCTGGGCATAGGTCACGGTTTGATAGTGTCCCAGCAAATACGCCACCGTGTTGACCTGCGCGGCCTGCTCCGCCGTCAGCGTGGGCGCGGCTGCTGTGTCCGTCGATGCGCCTGCTGCCGATGCGGATGCTGCTGTGTCCGCCGCAGGGGAAGAAGCACACCCGCACAACAGGCACAGCATCGCCGCCAAGGTTAGGGCAACGTTCCCGATTCTGTTCCTTGCTTTTGAGGGGCTGTCTCCACAAAGAGCTGGCCGTTTTTCTGTGTTCATCATCATTCTCCTTCTTGCGGGAAAGATTCGGCGTCCCTTACGCTTACATGCCGCTTCGTTTTTTGAGTGTAAGGATATTCAAGCCGTCGTGATACTCGTATTCCACACTGTCCATGGATTTTTTGACCATGAAAATGCCAAGGCCGCCAACGTCCCGCTCCTCGGCGGAGAGGGCGATGTTCGGGTCGGCTTTCTGGGTGGGGTCATAGGGGCTGCCGTTGTCGGCAAAGCGCAGCGTCGCAACGCCGTCCGATACGCCCACGCCCACCGTGGCATCGGTGGCACCGGAATAGCGGGCAATGTTGGAGAAAATCTCGTCCACAGCAATATTCATCTGCATGATGACCTTCATGGGAACGTCCGCCGCCTCCAGCTCCTGCTCCACAAAGGCCGTCACGCTGTCGATGGCATCCAGTGAGGGTGCCAGCTTCAACCGCTTCATGGCAGAGCCGCTCTGCGGCTTCAGCTCCAGGCTCAGCATCGTGATGTCGTCGAACTGGGGAGCCTCTCCCACAAACGCATCAATGTCCTGCTTCAGCAGACCGAGAAGGGTTTCACAGGTTGCTCCCTTGCTGCGGTTCAGCGCCGCAAGCATCCGATCCGTCCCGTAAAGTTCGTTATTTGCATCGGTAGCCTCGGCTACGCCATCGGTGTAAAGGAAAATCCGATCACCCGGGTCCATGTGCAGTTCATACTCCTTGTAGCGGGAACCTTCCATCCCCGCCAACACGAAGCCATGCCTGTCGCGGACAAGCTCATAGTCGCCGCTTCCCCGTTTGACAACGGGGTACTCATGTCCCGCATTGGCGCAGGTCATCGTGCCGGTGGAAATTTCCAGAATGCCCAGCCAGACGGTGACGAACATCTCCGCCTCGTTGCCCACGCACAGCTGGTTGTTCACCTTTTCCAGCACGGCCTTGGGGCATAGGCCCGTCTGGGCCACGTTTTTCAGCAGGGTTTTGGCAATCACCATGAACAGTGCCGCCGGAACGCCCTTGCCGGATACGTCTGCCATGACCATGGCCAGATGGTCGTCATCCACCAGGAAGAAGTCATAGAAATCGCCGCCCACCTCTTTGGCAGGGGTCATGGTGGCATAGATGTCCAGTTCCGGACGCTCGGGGAATGCCGGGAAAATGCAGGGCAGCATACTGGCCTGAATGTGCTTGGCCACGTCCAGCTCCGCGCCGATGCGTTCCTTTTCCGCCGTGATTCTGGTCAGGTTGTCCATGTATTCGTGTAGCTCCTGCGTCATGGCGTTGAAGGAGAGGGCAAGGCTTTCGATCTCGTCGCCGGTATGGATGTCCAGCTTGAGATCCAGATTGCCGCCGCTGATATCCCGCACGCCGTCGGTGAGTTTGCGGATGGGCCGTGCCAGACGAGAGGCCAGATTCCAGCCAACCAGAGCCACCAGTGCCAGCAGTACCGCGGCGGCAACAACCATCATCACCAGCATGCCGCTGATCCGCCCGTTCATGTCGGACACTGCCGTATTGGTCAGGTCGTGAATGGCGGATTGGGTCTGCTGGGCGGGGGCAACGACCTCGCTGGTTTCAATGACAGTGGCGAAGCTCCAGCCCACGCTGGACAGCGGTGAATAGGCCAGATAGCAGTCCTTGCCGTCCAGCGTCACCCGCGCCACGCCGCTGCCGCCGGCGGTCATCTGGGAGGCGAGGTCGGCAAGCCCGGCATTTTCACTTTCGCGCAGATCGGTGGGGTTATCCGGGTCGGCAGTCAGCTCGCCCTCGGTCTTGGGAGAGATGGTGACCTCGCCTTTCCCGTTTAAAATGAAGCCGAAGCCGTTTTGCCCGATCTGGGTGCTCAGCACGATCTGATTGATTTCCGTGAGGTAGGAGCCCATGCCCACGACTCCGGCAAATGTGCCGTTGTCGGTATAGGGCGCGGCGCAGATGATGCACAGGCCGCCGCCGTTGATGTCGTTGACCACGTCGGTAAACACCAGCTTCTGCTCCGCAGACGCCTTTTTGTACCAGGGACGTGCAAAGGCTTCGTATGGGGCGGGCTGGGTTGTGGAAGCGTCGGCAAATTTCTGATCCGCAATTTTATCCGCCATGATGACAAATCCGTTTTTGGAGGCGATGTAGGAGGAAGCTACCACGTCGCTGGCCGCATTCATGCGCACCAGAAAATCTTGAATGTTGGCCGCTGTGCCGATTTCCGCCTGTAAAGCGGGATCGTTGGGGTTGGTCACCGATGCGGAGAGGAGCAGTTGGGGCGTGATCTGCCCGGCATTCTCCCGCCGAGGGGGTGCAACGGAGCGCGGCGCATAGCTGCGGGGATTGGAGGTCAGCTGCGTCATTTCGCTGGCCAAAATCTCCACATTATCGCTGATGGTCTGAAGCTTGGACTCCGTATAGCGGGCCTTTTCCAGAGCGAGGGCAGCCAGCTGCTCCTTGGCCTGATTTTCCAGAGCCGAGCGGCTGTTTTCCGCCGCGCTGTCACCCAGCTGGGTGCCTGCGTTCACCGCGCTTTGGCGCACGCCGGTGATGCCATAGAGGGAAATCCCGCTCAAGATCAAAATCGACAGGGCGCTGCACGCCACCACCAGCGCCACGACCTTTTGTCCAATCCGCAGTTTCATTCCCGCGCCCTCCTCTTTTCATAGAACGGTTTGATGTAGTCCCGCACCCGCTGAAAGCGGGGCGTCAATGCAAGCGCATCCAGATACAGCGGCACGCTGCCGGGATCGTGGAGCACCATGATCTCCCGAGCGCTGCACAAAGGCTGGAAGCCCGCGAAGAAAAAGCCCAGCGCCGTCAAAGCTTCATAAGCCGCCACAGCGCTTTCATCGCTGATGTTCAGAAATACATTGAAGGTTTGCAGAGGTTCGGGGTTCGCTGCCCGGATGGCCAAAATCCGCGCCGCCAGATCGGCGCCTGCGCGATCTACATGGATGGCGCAGCTTTTTTGAATCTCATCGTTTTCAAAAAACAGGTTACTCTCTCCAGTGAGAGGGACGGCGGTGGAATCCGGCGCACAGTCCGCTTTCATAGAACCGTAGATGTCCCGGGCAAAGGCGCTGTGCTCCGCCGGCACGAAAATTCTGCCCCCATCGCGCTTGCTTTTGGGCTGCACCATGATGCCCTGGGGATGCTTGAAGTTTTCGTCCCGGGGGTAGGAGTGGTGAATGACGTCCATGCGAAACACCGAAAAGACAAAGCCGCAGGGCATCAGGCCGATGCGCTCCATCAGTACCTCGGTGATGTCGTGGAACACCACCGGCAGACAGTAGACCGCCGAGACATCCATTCGGTCAATCTGCTCCATGCCGTATTGGAAAAACGGCCATGCCATGTGAAAGCCGCGATATTCGGACTTGAAAATTTGGGAGGCGATTTCGCACATATCCTCCCTCGGCAGGAAACGTTTGAGCGCCAACATACCCGCCACGCCGCCGTCAGAAAGCTCCGCCGTCAAAAAGCGAATGTGGCCGCTGGCATTTTCCCGAATTAGGGTTTCGGGCGTGTAAAAGCCACGCTTAAAATAGGTGTCCGCATATTCCGAACGGATGCAGCGAATGAGCTCGGGCGCATCCTTGTCCTGAAAAGGGCGGAACTGCACCTGAATGCACCGGCCGTCTTTTTCATTGGTGAGCGTGTGATACATCTTTCGTTTCCTCCTTGCCTGGTATCGGGTCAGAGCATGACCGTTAGGTTATTGACCCCGAAGGTACTCTTATAGTCCACAACCTCGGCGGCTTTGACAATCATTCCAATACCCAGTGAGTCTCCCACATTCTCTGGGGACTCCTCTGCGCGCCTTTCGTAGTAGGCGATGGGGTTAAAGGCAGGTCCGCCGCTGCGAATGCGGATGACCACCACGTCATCCTTGCGGGTCTGGTCGGGCACCACCAGAATGCGCACGTCCATGGTGCGCTGGGGTTCGTCCGGGAAGCAGTGGTCGCGGATGCCCGTCAGCATTTCCTCCAGCGAGAGGCTGACCAGCATGGTGCGCTTGGGGCTGAGCTCATTTTGCGTGCAGAAATCCTCGATCTGCTCGGCACACTCCGCAATGGCGGAACTTTCGGCTTTTACCGCAAAGGAAATGTAGGCGCCGTTTTGCTCGATGTTGCGATCCAGCAGCAAAATGGGCGAATACCGTCCCTTTTTTCGGCAAAAGATTAGCACAATTCCAAGAATCAGCAGTGTTGCCCACTCCCCTGCGCTGAAGGCAGCCCATACGCCGGAAAGGCCCAGTCGAGAAGCAAGCAGCCACGCCGGCCCCACGACAAACACGAATGCCCGGCACACCGTCATCAGGTTGGCAAGTCCCGTATGCCCGCCAGCTTGATAATAGGTAATCAGCAGGCAGCAGGGCAGCGCCGCGATCAGGCTTGCGGCAAACAGCCGCACTGCATGGGCGGCTTTTGCCAGCGTCAGGGGATCTACCACGCCGAACAGGCGGCACAAGGGTCCGGCGAACACCGACACCAGCGCCGCAAACACGCACATCAGACCCATTCCCACGCCCAGGGCCAATTTTTCCATCTGGCGCAGGCTGGTGTTATCCCGCTGGCAGGTGAAAACGCCCACGAACGGTGCCGTGGCCTGCGGAAGGCCGGACAGCACCGTGAGGGATAGGTTGGCCGTGGTGGAGACAATGCTGAGAGCGGCCAGTCCCACGCTGCCCGCCACCGACAAGACGATGCGGTTTAAAAGCATGGAACGCAGCACCGTGGCCAAATTGTTGAGGGCAGACGGACTGCCCTGCTCCATCAGCCGCAGCGCATCCTTGCCCCGTCCCCGCAGGCTCACCAGGTGGAATGCGCCCGGACCCCGCACAAGGCATACGGTTCCCGCCACCGCCGTAATCAAAGAGGCCAGTACCGTGCCCAAAGCCACGCCGGCAAGTCCCATTCCCATCGGCAGCAGAAACAGCAGATCCAGTGCCACATTCATGACCGCCATCCCGAAAAACAGCGCCGTCAGCAGCCGCAGCCGGCCCATCAACTTCAGAAAGTTATAGGGCAGGTAAAACACGGTGGTTCCCACGCCCCCGGCCACATAGATCAGACTATACGCCCGCGCCATGGGGTACAGGTTGCCCTGCGCCCCCAGCAGGCGCAAAATCGGATCCAGAAAAAGCAGTCCCAGTGCGGAAACCGCCAGCGCCAGACCCACAGCCAGCACCACCGAGAGCGTGAGCGCTCCGTCCGCGTCAGCCTGCCTGTTGCGGCCAATGGCATGGGAGGCCAGTGTGGATCCGCCCACGCCCACCAGCGAGCCGATGGTGGCAAACACGAAATAGATGGGCATGACCACGCTCATGGCGGCCAGTCCGTCTGCGCCCAGCACATTGCCCGTAATCAAGGTGTTGGCCATGGTGCTGGCCATTACGCCGAACATGGAGAGCATGGCCGGTGCGAGGTGATGGTAAAAGGTTTGCTGAATGAAGCTGCCGTCGTCCGTTAGGGCGCCGGAGGGTGATTGTCTCATCACTCGATGGTGAGAATATCCGTGAAGCCGGTGACCTCAAAGACCTCCATAATGGTCTCGTTTGCATGGCGGATCACCATTTTTCCCTGCTTGTTCATGACCTTTTGCGCCGAGAGCAGCACACGCAGTCCGGCGGAGGAGATGTACTCCAGTTCGGTAAAGTCCATCACGAGACTCGTCACGCCGTTCAAAGAGGTTTTCAGTTCCGCTTCCAGCTGGGGCGCCGTGCTGGTGTCCAGTCGGCCGGCCAGAGCCACCGTCAGTTCTGCTGCGTTCGTCGTTTTGTTGATTGTCATTTTTTATTCCTCCATCATTAAAAATTTTTGGTTACTGTCATTTCCAACCTGTCGCCGCGCACCCCGATGGATACGTCGTCGGCAAAGTTTGCGATAATGGATTTTTCCATGCCGTCCCAGTCGCTTTTCACCGTTTCGGCCGGGGCGACATCCATGTAATGCGAGAGCGACCACATGCAGGCGTACTCGCCTCCCGGTGTGCTCATCCCGTAAGTCCAGCAGGCGTTGGAGAGCGTGGGATCGTTATTTGCAAAGGACAGCGCCTCCAAAACAGCGCCCAGCATGCCCTTAATGCCTTGATTGGCGGCATTTTTGCCGCTGCTGCTCATGGAGAGAAACTGTTCCCGCGCCGCTTCATTCACCCGCGTCTGGGTCGTCACGCGCAAGGTGTACCGCTCCTGATCGCGCTTTATTTCAAAGTCTACGACCTGCGCATTCAGAAGCTCTTTGCACATGGAGAACATTTCCTCGGTGAGCAGCCGCAGACAGCCCTTGTTCTTGGGGCTTAAATCCTCCAGCGCATCGATCTGCGCCAGTGCCTCGCTCACCCTGCTCCCCTTCATCTTGATTTCTTTCATCAAACGCATCCTCTCTATTTCATTCCCCGCCATGCGGTGTTTCCCGCAAAAGCTGCGGCGGTTTTTCCCAAATATCCGTTTTTAAAGTAGACGCATTTTGCCTTGTCCTCCCCTAGAGGGTCGTCGGTGGAGAAAAGGCCACTGGCGCGGCAACCGCGGGTGCAGCGCTTCCACCAGCGGCAGCTGCGGCATTGTTCATTGTGTCGGACAAGCGCTCCCACGGTGGTGCAGACCGCATCCAAGTAGGAACGCTGTGACAGGAGCCGTGCAAGTGCCTGCTCCTTCACGCTGCCGAGCTTGATGCCGTGTGCAATGAAATAAAATTCTGCCGGAACGGGCTCGCTGGGGTTACGGGCGATTCCGGCATTTCCAGAGTGGGACCCGTCGGATTGCCCGGAGAGGGCGGCAGTAAAACGCCCGGCGCAACCGGCATGGGATTTTTCTCAACGCCGATTCCATTTAACCCGTCGGACGCGTTGTCCAGCTCCTCATCGCTTAGGGCATTTCCCTGCGGAAACCGTTTGTTTTCTTTCATCGTAAAAACCTCCTATCTGAATAGAGCCCGCACGCAGTCTCGGGGTGTTGATCGTTTGCTTTTAGTTTATATATTTGTTCTGTTGGAACGGGTTCGCCGGGGTTACGGGCGATTCCGGAATTTCCAGAGTGGGGGCCGTCGGATTGCCTGGGGTGGGCGGCAGTGGAACACCCGGCGCAACCGGCATCGGATTTTCCACAATGCTGATCTCATTCGCACCGCCGGACGCGTTGTCCAGCTCCTCATCGCTCAGGGCATTTCCCTGCGGAAACCGTTTGTTTTCTTTCATCGTAAAAACCTCCTATCTGAATAGCGCACGCACGCAGTCTCGAGGTGTTGATCGTTTGTCTTTAGTTTATATATTTGTTCTGTTGGAACGGGGCAGTTGGGGTTACGGGCGATTCCGGCATTTCCAGAGTGGGGACCGTCGGATTGCCCGGAGTGGGCGGCAGTGGAATACCCGGCGCAACCGGCATCGGATTTTCCACAATACTGATCTCATTCGCACCGCCGGATGCGTTGTCCAGTTCCTCATCGGTCAGAGCGTTTCCATTGGCCATTAAATCTTTCTTCGCCATAAACATGCTCCTTTCAATACGGTTTCTTTTAGAACAATGTGGTCTTGCCCACAAATTGCGTGTCGTCCAGCCGCTGGCGCGCCACCAGTTCGGCAAAGTAGCCGTCTTTTTGAAGCAGCTCGTCATAACCGCCGTCCTCAATGACCCGCCCCTCGTCCAGCACAATGATCCGGTCACATTCCCGGATGGTGGACAGGCGGTGGGCGATGACGATGCGGGTGCATTTCAAGCTTGCCAGCGAGTCCGCCACGGTCTTTTGCGTCAGATTGTCCAGTGCGCTGGTGGCTTCGTCGAACATGAGCACCCGGGGCTTTGGCGCAACGGCTCTGGCAATCATCAGCCGCTGGCGCTGTCCGCCGGACACACCGCCGCTGCCCTCGGAAATCATGGTGTGCATTCCCATGGGCATATCCCGGATGTCATCCGCGATACCGGCCAGTTCCGCCGCCGCCCAGGCTTCGTCCATGGTCAGCCACGGGGCGGAAATGGTGATGTTGGAAAAAATATCACCGGAGAAGAGCTTGCCGTTTTGCATCACCACGCCGATGCGCCGCCGCAGGGACTTCAAATCAATGGTGGAAATATCCTTGCCATCGTAGTAAATCGCGCCCTTTTGCGGCGTTTCAAAACCCAGCAGCAGCCGCATGAGGGTGGACTTTCCGCAGCCGGTTTTGCCCACCAGTGCCACATACTGTCCCGGTTTGATCTTCAGCGACAGGTTGTCCACAATTAGGGGCATGCTTTCCGAATAGCGGAAGGACACGTTGGAAAGCTCGATGCCGCCGGAGATGCGGGTGAGCACCTTTTTGCCGGTGGACACTTCCGGCACCGTCTCCAGAATGGGCTTGACCATCTCGAACACCGGCTTGATATTTGCCGCCGTCAGCGCGATGCCGGAGAGGGAGAGGAACGCACCGCTCACCATGCCGTAAGCCACGTTGAATGCGAAATAGTCCGCCACACTTACGCCCGATCTGACCGCCGCGTAATAAAGTACCAGAGTGCCCACCAAGGAAATGCCCGTGGAAATCACCGTGTTCAGCTTGAGAAACAGCGGCGGGTCATAGGTGAGGCTTGCCTTTTGGCGGTAGAGCACCGCCCACTTGGAAAAGGCGCGCTTTTCCGCCCCGGAGAGCTTCAGCTTCTGGACACCGGAAATTAGGGAGTAGTTTAGGCCCGATTCCTGTGCAGAAAGCTCCATGATCCGCTGAGAGCGCTTGATCTGCACCAGCGTGGTGATCACGGTAAAGAGCACCGTCGCCAGCATAATCACCAGTGCGGGAACGGCCAGTGCCGGCGCATAGTTGAAAATCTGGGCGATGTATACCAGCGAGAATACCGAGGTCAACCCGGTGGACAAAATGGCGTCGCCCAGCATCACGCACAGGCTGTTGATGCTTTGGGCGCGGCTACTCAGCTCGCCGGCGCTGTATTCCTTGAAAAATTCCGCCGGCAGGGACAGCACGCGCATCATGGAGGCCGCCTGCACCGCCGCGCCGGTCTTGGTTTGCAGGCGCTCCAGTACGATGGTTTTGACCGTTTGCATAAGCACGCTTGCAATTCCGGTAGCCGCCAGCATCACCGTGACGGCCACAAGCAGCCGCACATTGCCGCTTTCGGTGACACTGGAAAAGAGGATACTGTTGAGCTTTGGCCCCAGCATACCGATTAGGGTGACCGCCAGTGTGGCAGCCGCCACCATGGCGTAATCCGCCGGAGAAATGCTTTGGGCGATGTACACAAGCAGGTCGCGGATGGAGAGCTTGCGCAGAGGCAGCGGCTTGTAAAAGCAAATGGCCTCGCTGTTTAAAAGTGCCGCCGTGGTTCGATTCAGCTTCACCGTTTTTCCACTCTCATGGTCAAAGTAGGCGTAACCGGAAAGTCCGTGGGGCAGCAGCGCCACCACGTCGCCGCTTTTCAGTGTGCCGATGAACGCGCCCACCGCGTCCTTGTACCAGTCACCCTCCAAATGCACCACCCGCCGCATGACGCCGGAGGGTCGCAGCAGGTATTCCAGCTGCTCGTCCAGATCCGTCAGCTCATCGGGCAGCTCCACAGACTTCACGCGGTAGAACTTTAAAATCTCGTCCACCGCATTTTTGGTCTTTTGCCGCTCATCCAGTAGGGCACTTTGGGCACTGCGTCCCATGACCACCCCCGCCATGGAGGCAAAGGCCTCTGCGAAGGCGTCATCGTCCGTCTTTATCCGCTGTTTAATTTGTTCGTCAAACCAGCCCATCGTCCTCACAAACTCCATTCCGCTTCATCCGGCAAAAAGCCGGATAGCCGCTCCATTGCGTTGCTCGTCCTCTTCCTATTCACTGGCTACCAGCAAGGTATAGACTCCGCCCTTTGCGTACAGCTCGTCGTGGGTGCCACGCTCCATCACCTTGCCCTTTTCCATAACCACAATCTCGTCGCAGTCCCGAATTGTAGACAGACGGTGGGCGATGACGATGCAGGTGATGCCCCGGTTTTTGATGGCGTTGACCACCTCAAACTCGGTTTTCGCGTCCAGCGCGGAGGTAGCCTCGTCCATGATGATGATGGTGGGGTCCTGGGCCAGCACGCGGGCAATCTCCAGGCGCTGGCGCTGTCCGCCGGACAAGTCCTTGCCGCCCTCCATCAGCTTGTAGCCGTAGCCGCCGTCCCGTCCCATGATGTCCTCGTGGAGACTGGCATCCCGGGCAGCCATGATGACCTCGAAGTCCTCAATGGAGCTGTCCCACATTTTGATGTTGTTTGAAATCGTGTCCTCAAAGAGGATGATGTCTTGATCCACCACCGCCACCGAGCCAGTGAAAACGCTGTGGTCAATCTGGTCGATGGGCTTGCCGTCGAATAGAATTTCGCCGCTCCACGGCTGGTACAGGCCCGAAATCAGCTTGCTGAGGGTGCTCTTTCCGCAGCCGGAGGGTCCCACGAATGCCACCCGGCTGCCGGGCTTTAAATGCAGGTCGAAATGCTCGATCAGCGGCGGATTCAGCGGCGAATAGCCGAAGGACACATCTCGCATTACTACCTCGCCGGAGAGCTTGTCGTACTCGACCGTCTCATCCACGCCGGCTTGCTCTTTTACGTCGGTGGGGTATTCCATGACGTCCTCGATGCGCTCCATATTGGTGCGCATTTCCGAAATGGTCTGTCCCGCGCCGATGAGGGATTGCGCCGGGCCGGTAAACCCAATCAAAAAGCCTTGAAACGCCAGAATCATGCCTGCGGTAAACTGGCCCTGTATGGCCAGATATGCGCCCAGCGCCAGTACGGCGGTGTTGGTCAGAGTGGACACCAGCAGAGGCACCAGCCCCAGATAGTGGTTTACGTTGGCGAACTTCACCGTCTGGGTGTTCACGCCGGCCTGATAGCCCGCCCATTTTTCAAAAAAGCCATTTTCCGCGCCGCTGGCCTTGATGGTCTCAATCATCTCGATCCCCGCCACGGTGGCGCCCGCCAACTTGCCGGCATCCCGCATCTGTACCCGCGTGACGTTGACCCGCTTTTGGGAGATGATCCGCGCCATCATCAAGTTGATGAGAATGGAACCCACGCCCACCGCCGTCAGCACGAGGCTGTACCGCAGCATGGCCACGAAGTAAAAGATCATCATAGCCGTTTGCAGCACCAGCGGTGCAAGGGTCGTAATCAGCGCGTTTGCGATGCCCTCGTTCAGCGCCTGGCGCATGGCGATGTCGCCGGCCATGCGCTGGGAGAAAAACTCCATCGGCAGCCGCAGCACGTGCCACAAAAACGAGGAGTTGGCCACGATGGCAAGCTTTCCGTTCAGCTTCAGCGTATAAATGGCCTGCACCCACGCCACCAGCAGTGTCACGGCAGTCATCAAAGCCAGAGCTGCCACAAAGGGCATCAGCCATTCCGGGTTTCGCCCGGTGAGCAGCCGGTCCAAGAAGATGCGGGAAAATGCGGGGCTGATGATGCCCAGCAGCGAGGTAATGGCCGTGGTGAGCGCCACAAAGGCCACCGCCGCGCCGGTACCCGCCATACGCTTTTTGGCAAAGCTCCAGGTGCTTTTGGGTCTGCCGTCCGGGACGAAGGTTTCCCCCGGCTCGAAAAAAATGCACACGCCGGTAAACGCCTTGTCAAACTGCTCCATGGTGACGCTGTATGTTCCCTTTGCCGGGTCATTCAGATAGGCCTTGCCGCCCTTGAATCCGCAGAGCACCACAAAGTGGTTGAAGTTCCAGTGAATGATGCAGGGAAAGACGCCGTTTTCCCGCAGCTGCTCCGGCTCGTAGCGAAAGCCCTGCGCCTTCAGCCCGTAATTGCGGGCTGCTTTCAGAATGTTGGACGCCTTGGAGCCGTCCCGGGAGACGCCACAGTCGGCGCGCACCTGCTCCAGCGGCACCCACTTGTCATAGTAGGCCAGAATCATGGCAAGGCTTGCCGCGCCGCACTCCAGCGCTTCCAGCTGCATGACCACAGGCACCTTTACGCAGCCCTTTTGAACAGGCTGCTTTCGTCTTTTTTGCTGCTTTCCCATACGCCGCCTCAATTCAGCACAAAGGAGATGGGCGAAACGGCCTCCACCACAATGCTCGCCATGTATGCGCCATTAGGGGCGGAAACCTCCACCTCCACCGGCACCACCCAGTCTCCCGGCTTGAGTCCGCTCAGATAAAGGGCATAGGCGTCAAAGTCCGCGGCGACTTCCACAGGCACGGCAGCCACACTTTGGACGCTGCCCACGGCACCGTCTATCTGTACCTCCATGCCGGCGGCAAGCGCCTTGGCGTCCTCCACCGAGACATAGCAGGTGGCCGCACCGCCCTGCACCACTGCGACCCCGTCGCAGGTGGTGGTTAGGGAACCGAGAACGCCCCACACGCATACGCCGATCAGCAGCACCACCACCGCCCCCAAAATCAGCCACACGCCGGGGCGGGAAACCTTGATGTAGTCATTCAGCTGCTCCGGCGAGGACACCCGATCCAGGCTGGCTTTACGAAAGATGGCGTTCTTTTGCATATGATTGCTCCTTATCTGTTTTCGTTTCGCTGACAAAACCGCGCGGCGAAACGAAACGGTATGTTCCATTTATCCTCTGCCCTGCGTTCGGGCAGCAGCATTTCGGGGCGGATCATTTTTTAGGCTTAAAGCTCACACCACCCGCAGTTCGGACACTGTTTCGAGGTATCGTAATATAACGAACCCCCCATAAAATGGGCTGTTTCTAGTTGGGCGCCGCAGAGTGGGCAGACGATCAACTCTTGATTTACACCACCAGCCACGCTGTCCAGTTCCTCATCAGAAAGCTTGCCAGTCTCGGGGTGGAGGCTGACGAAGAAATACATCGCTTCCTCGGCGGTCAGTTCCACGCCGTTTTCCTTCGCCAGTGCCAGCAGCGCCGCGGCGGAAGGGGCGGTCTTTGCCTGCTCCAGCAGTGCGGGGGTCAAGTCGTTGTCCTTCATGGTCTTTTCCTCACTTCTTACAATTTAAGTAGGCCGCTGCTTGTGACCGCAGGCGTCGCAAATCAGCCAGGTATTCGTCAAAGGATTAGCGGGATCTGTGCACAGCCGCATATGTGCATTGTGACATTTCGGGCAGGATTTTTTTAATCCGTCATAATATTGGAAGCCACCACCACCGGCCGCGCTGTCCAGTTCCTCATCAGAAAGCTTGCCAGTCTCGGGATGGAGGCTGACGAAGAAATACGCCGCTTCCTCGGCGGTCAGTTCCACGCCGTTTTCCTTCGCCAGCGCCAGCAGCGCCGCAGCGGAGGGGGCAGTCTTTGCCTGTTCCAGCAGTGCAGGGGTCAAGTCGATGTTTTTCATGGTCATTTCCTCCCTTTTCATATTGGTCTGTTTGCAGTACGAATCGCATTTTTGGACTACTTTGCCGTCTCTTTCAAAAGAAGGGCTACCGCTTGAATTTGCACAGCCCTTTCTGGTGAACATCCGGATTTTCCCGGTCAAACTGACTATGAGCACAATACCAGCATTGCCGAATTTGAACCATGCCGCCATCCCGCGCTTTCCAGAAGGAGCAGCCGTCCTGCGTCTCGATATGGATTGCTCTGAGTTTCTGCTCGATCTCGCCTGTCCGATCTGTTAAAACGTTCATATTGCAGGTCCCCCCACCTTTTTACAAATGTAGCATGCGCTGCACCGGAAACGCACCGTGTGCTTGCCGGAATCTGATCTTGCGGCGTCCTTGATTTTCAGCAGCAAAGGCAGATCGTTTTTCTTTGCGATGGACGCTTTTTGATACACATAGGATAACATTTCCAAATTTATCTGCGGAAAGTTTTGCATAAACTGTCATATCTTTGCGCAACATGTCAATAAAGGGTGAAAAAGCACCTCCTGGCAGGTTGTCAGGAGGTGCTTTTCAGATGATTTTTGTTCAGCGGCGGAATGGTTTGGTAAAGGAACAGCTGTCTTTTCTGTGAGGACCCCCTCACAACCGTTCTCTCCGGGAAAACTGGTAGGTAAAATACTGGTCGGAAAACGTGCGGAACGCGCCCCGCGCCAGAGGGATCGTGTGACCCGAATGCAGAATGATCTGTCGCGGCTTCACCGTGCGGATTGCCCTTTGATTGACGAGATAGCCTTTGCACGGGCTGACGAACTGGCCCGGGCAGAGCTTGTTCAGTTCCGCCTGCATGCGGGAAAGGGAGCGGCGGCCCTCGGTACAGATTCCGTCGGACAGGTAGGCTGTCTGGCAGTGGCCGCAGCTTTCCATGTAGAGAATGTCATCCGCAGCCACCGTGCGCAATACGCCGCCCTCGGAATAAAAGGTGATGTTTTTGGGAGCATTTTGCGCAAAGCGTGCCAAGGCCCGGTTCATCGCCTCGGTAAACTGCGCCTGTGTGAAGGGCTTGACCAGATAATGCGCAGCTTTCAAGGCAAAGGCCTCCACCGCAAACTCGTCGCTTGTGGTCAAGAAGATAATCTCGCTTTTGTCTCCCCGTCTGCGGACTTCCGCCCCTACCTGGGTCCCGTCGATCCCGGGCATACACACGTCCAGAAGCAGAAGGTCAAACCCGCCCGTTTTGTCCAGACTCTCCAGAAAAACGAGGGGATTATAATAGGTAACCGTTTCTGTTTGAAACTCCGGATGTCCGCTGAAATATTGCTTTTCGGCGGCTTTGATTTTCTCCACTTGATCCGGCATATCATCACAGATCGCAATACGCAGCATCATTCCTCACCTCCGCTGTCACGCCCTTTTTCAGAGATCAGATTGCCGGCAGATGTGTCTGTCATCGCCGAAAATCGGGCTCTTATCAAAAAACCGTAACGCATGGAAATAACATTCTCCCGGGCGGCAGCTGTCCATGCATACGCCGAGCGCCAATTCAACATCTGGCATATTCTGCCGAATTAGGATAAATTTTACTTCATTACATACTGACATTATATTTGAACCAGCCAATAATAGCAACTTATTTTGAAAAAAGAGCTTCTTTCGTCACGCTGCTTTTTCGGGTTCATCGGAAAACTTCAACAGGGAGCCATATTCCACGCGGAATATGGCTCCCTGCTTCTTTTGCGGCTTCATGCCGGTTTTTTCATTGGGCGATGCTTACCCCTTTTTGCGCAGAACGATGGAAATGAAATTGAGGTACTTCCCGCCGCCGGCTTCCATGGATTTGCGATCTCCTACGGCATATTCGTTTTCCTGCTTCAGCCAGTCCGCCCAGACCTCGTCGTTGCTTTCCATCTCCCGGACGGAGAGCACCTCGGCGCCACGGCACTGATGCGCCATGGCTGTCCAGTAGGCCACGTCGTGCATGTAGTCCAGCTGCTCCGGTGTCCAGGACAGCAGCAGCTCGCGGGGAAGATCCTCGTGGCAGTCCCGCTTCATGCCGGGAATGGCAATGTAAATCAGTCCGCCGTCCTTGACGAACGGAAGCAGCTTCTCGTCCAGATACTTGGGATCGCGGCCAAAGTAGTTGTAGGAGTCCGTACTGACCACGGCATCGAAAAAGGACGGTTCAAACGGCAGATGCTCCGCATCGGCCTTGACGGGGATGATTTTCCCGACGGGAACCCCCATTTCATCAAAGAACGCCTGATTTTCGGCGGGGTCGCTCCAAAGATCGGCGGCATAGACCGTAAAGCCGTATTCCTTTGCAAGAAATACGGAGGTCAGTCCCTGCCCGCTGCCAAGGTCGCAGACCACGGCTCCCGCCGGAATCTGATGGTTTTGCAGCAGCTCTTCTTCCAGCTTGACGGGATTTGGCCCCATGATTTTCGCCTGCAAGGCGGGGGTGTTATATGCTTCACTGCGGGGATACTTCATAAATAGATTCCTCCTAATTGCAAATTGCCTGACGGCACTACTTTTTTCGATTCAACTTATTGCGTTTGGAAATGTCTTTAAATTTTTGCTTTTTGGCGGCGAGATAGCGTTCGCTGTTTTCCATATAGGCGTTTTCCGCCTGGAGCTTTTGATAGGACTGCCAACGCTCAGGTGAGAGTTCCCCGCTTTCCAGCGCGGCGCGCACGGCGCAGCCGGGCTCTTTCGTGTGGGTGCAGCGGGGAAAGCGGCAGGCGGTCAGCAGCGCCTCGATCTCTGTAAAGGTCTTTTCAAGTCCGTCGGCGGCATCCCACATGCCCATCTCCCGCATACCCGGCGTGTCGATTACAATGCCGCCGCGGGGCAGACGGAGCAGTTCCCGGTGCGTGGTTGTGTGACGGCCCTTGTCATCGCCCCGAAGGCCGTTGGTTTTCAGGCGATCCTCCCCCAGCAGACAGTTAATCAGCGTGGATTTTCCAACGCCGGAAGATCCAATCAGCGCCACCGTGCAGCCCTTTTTGAGATACGGCAGCACCCGCTCCCAATCGCCGCTTATCAGACTGGAAACCGTCAGAACGTCTGCGCCAGCGGCCACGTCGGACGCCGCAGCGAGCTTTTCTTCCGGTTCTGCACACAGATCCGCCTTCGTCAGAAGCACCACCGGCACTGCGCCGCTTTCCCAGGCGATGGACAGATACCGCTCCAGTCGCCGCAGATTAAAGTCATTGTTCAGCGACATGCAGATCAACACCAGATCCACGTTGGCCGCAACCACCTGCTCGCAGTTGGACGTGCCGGCGGCCTTGCGGATAAACACGCTCTTGCGGGGAAGCACCGTTTGAATCACCGCCGGACCGCAGCCGTCTGCCCCATCCAGCATCACAAAATCGCCCACGGCGGGATAGTCCGATGGCCCCTTTGCCTCATAGCGGAATTTGCCGGACACCGCGGCGTTTCGCTCTCCCCCGACGTCAATCACGCGGTAGGTGCCTCTTTCCTGCAGGACAACCCGCCCCACGGTGAGGGTTGGAAATTCGGAAGCCAGCGCTGCAAACCGCTCCGTCAGTCCCCAGGACTGAAGATCAGTCAAGGGTGGATTCATCCTTCCCTCTCCCACGCGGCGCAAAGGCCGTCCAGATGAGCGTTGAAGACATCCGTCGCCGTGGATTTGTCCGCCGCACCGTCGTAGATGCCGTAAAAGAGGAACATGGGTGCGTACAATTCCAGCGCTTTTTTCTGCGGATTCTGCACATTCCAGGAGCGAAAGAGATCCGTCACATAGTCAAGGGGTCCGGAGACAAGATACTGCTGATAAAGCGCCGCCATCTCCTCGCTGCGGTACTGCTCCAGCGTCAGCATCCGGCGGAAGGACGCAGGGAAGTCCTCCTCCGTCCAATAGCGAAACTGCGCGCGGCAGAACGCAATCATCTGCTCCATGGAGGCAGCGCGGTACGCATCCGCCA
Source organism: Oscillibacter sp. (assembly GCA_022652815.1). GTDB lineage: Bacteria > Bacillota > Clostridia > Oscillospirales > Oscillospiraceae > Oscillibacter. The sequence goes on along the minus strand of JALCRR010000001.1, from coordinate 103,876 downwards.
TGTCCGAAAGCGTTCCCTCCGGCAGTTGAAAGGCCCGGGCACGCTCGCCGTCCAGCTGCTCCATGCGGGCAACAATCTGGTCGAAAATGTCCCGCTTACTCTGATAGTGCTTGTAAAGCGCGCCCTTGGTGATGCCCAGCTCCCCGGCGATTTCGCTGACCGACACCGCCTCGTACCCGTTTTGCGCAAACAGGTGAAGCGCCACCAGCAAAATGTTTTCCCTTGTATCTTTCATCTTGAACCTCCCGCAAATAAGTAACCGACCGTTTACCTGTATTCTAGTAAACGATCGGTCACTTGTCAAGAGAAATTTTTTAAACCATGGTGAAGGATTGCCGAAATGCGGGGTGATTGCCGCCTTGCGGCAAGGCTTTCATGTAGAGAAAACGGCACAATTCCCGCCGGCTTGCACAAAAAACATTTGCATTTTTTGTGGAAATGATCTATCATTTTAGATACAGCGTGTGGCGTAACTGCGTAAATCCAGTTGCTTCTCATGCTGTATTTTTTTGCCCAAAACGGGGCACGGAAAAGTTCATATTCATTCAGAGAAGCGTGTAGCCAAAGGCATAAATCCAGCTTTTGGCGGCACACTTTCTTTATTTTTTTGGAGGTTTTTATGGACAATCAAAAGGCAAACTCCTTTCTGGAGACAGAGAAAATTTCTACGCTGATGCGCAAATATGCCGTACCCTGCATCATTTCCCTGCTGGTGGCGGCGCTGTACAACATCGTCGACCAGATCTTTATCGCCAACGCCGCGTATCTCGGCTCCAACGGCAACGCCGCGAACACGGTGGTCTTTCCGCTGACCGTGGTGGCGCTGGCCATCGCGGTGATGATCGGCGACGGCTGCTGTGCCTTCGTCAGCATCCGTCTGGGCACCGGAGACGCGGAGAGCACCCACCGGGGCATCGGCAATTCCATTGTGCTGTGCGTGTTGTTCAGCGCCGCGCTGACGGCGGCGTACTTTCTCTTTCAGGAGCCGCTGTTGACGCTGTTTGGCGGAAAGGTCAACGCCGAGACATTCGGCTTTTCCAAGGTGTATTTCACCTACATCGCCGTGGGCATCCCGTTCTATATGTTCGGGCAGGCCATGAACCCCATCATCCGCTCCGACGGCTCTCCCCGGTTCGCCATGATCTCCACGCTGGCGGGCGCGGTGGTCAATCTGATTCTCGATCCCGTGATGATTTACGGCCTGCACTGGGGCATGATGGGCGCCGCCGTGGCCACCGTCCTCGGTCAGATTTTGACGGCGATACTTGCCGTGTGGTACCTGTTCCACCTGAAGGCGGTGAAGCTGGGAAAAGACAGCTTCCGCCTGCGCGGGAGCATCATCGGGAAGTTTCTGCCGCTGGGCATTTGCAGCTTTCTCTCCCAGATTTCTCTGGTGGCGGCTATGGCAGCCATCAACAACATGATCCGCAAATACGGCGCCATGGACGCAGTTTTCTCTCAGGCGGAATTTGCCCAGATCCCCATGGCGGTGGTGGGCATCGTGATGAAATTCTTCCAGATCGTCATTTCCATCGTGGTGGGCATGGCCGCAGGCTGCATCCCCATCGTGGGCTACAACATCGGTGCGGGACGCAAGGATCGGGCGAAGGCACTTTTTATTCGCCTTCTGACCGCCGAGGCGCTTGTGGGCGCGGTGGCGCTTTTGATTGTGGAGTTCCTGCCGACCCAGCTCATCGGCATTTTCGGTGCTGCGGGTGAGAGCGTTTACTATACGACGTTTGCCAAAAAGGCGTTTCGCATTTACCTTTGCATGATGCCGCTGGCCTGCGTAAACAAGGCCACGTTCATCTATTTGCAGTCTTTAGGCAAGGCGCTGATGTCCACGCTGCTGTCCATGATTCGGGAGGTGGTGTTCGGCGTGGGATTTGCGCTAGTGCTGCCGGTCTTTTTCGGTCTGGATGGCGTGCTGTACTCCATGCCGGTAGCGGATGTTTTGACCTTCCTCATTTCCGCCGTGTGCATCCGCTACGCCTGCAAAATACTGGGAGAATAACAAGACAGGCAGCAAAAAAGGACGCCCCACAAGGCGTTCTTTTTTGTTTGGAGGAGATTGAAAAGATGTCTTATTCCTTGACACCGCCAAGGGACACGCCCTCGACAATGAACTTGGAGAGAATAAAATACATGATGAACATGGGCAGAATCGTGATAGCAAGCCCCAGAAACACCACGCCGTAATCGGCGCGGAAGGACTCCGCCGTGAGCATCTGCACGAACATGGTCAGCGTCTTTTTGCTGGAGGAGGAGATAATCAGCGTCGGCATGAAGAGGTTGTTCCAGCTGAACACGAACTGGAAGATGGCCTGGGTTGCCAACGCCGGCTTCATCAGCGGCAGGACGATGGTGTTGAAGGTGTGGAACTCGCCGGAGCCGTCGATGCGGGCGGCTTCAATGATTTCCAGGCTCAACGCACCCTGCAAATACTGGCGCATGAAGAACACCACCGCCGGAGTCGTGATGGCGGGGATAATCAAAGGCCAGTAGGTGTCGATGAGGTTAATCTGGATCATGAACCGGTAGTAGCCGATGGCAAACACCTGCGTGGGCACCATCATGACGGCCATGATAAAGCCCCATGCCACTTTTTTCAGCTTAAAGTTGTAGGCATACATGCCGTAAGCCGTCAGTGCGGAGAAATAGACGGACAAAACGGTGAACGGCAGGGCGATCTTAAAAGAGTTCACCATGGAGCCCAGCACCGTGATGCCAAGACCCACCTGCGCACTGGCGAAGTTTTTCAAGTTCGCCGACAGGCTGGAGCCAAACAGGAAGGAAATGCCCGCCTTAATCTCGTTGGAGCTGCGGGTGGCATTGACGAACATCAAGTAGAAGGGCAGCAGACTTAAAAAGCACAGGAAAACCAACACAATGTTGCGGAAAATCTTCCGGCGGCGCAGAAGCTTTGCATCGCTCTCGATCTTCATGCGCCCACCTTCTTTCCCTTATGGTGTCTGCCGCGACCGTCGTCCTCCCGGAATACCCGGAAGAAAATCAGACTGATGATCAGCGTGATGATGAACAGCAGCACGGAGACCGCAGCGGCTCTACCCGTATCGCTGGAATGGAGCCGCATAATGTACATGGTAATGGTGGTGGAGGTGTCATTGGGAAGGCCGATGAGACCGCCGCCGGCTCCGGTGTTGTAAAGCGCCGGAATGTCATAGAGCTGCAAGCCGCCGATGGCCGACGTGACCAAAACGTAAAGAAGCACCGGCTTTAAAAGTGGCAGCGTGACATGGAAGAATTTCTGGCGGCTGGTTGCACCGTCAATGTCCGCAGCCTCGTAAAGGCTGGGATTGATGCCCATCATGCCGGCGATCAGCAGCAGCGTCGAGTTGCCGTACCACATCCAGAACAGGATAAAGGAGATGGTCAGAGACGTTGCCCATTTGCTGGTCATCAAGTCGGATGACGAGCCCACCAGACCCCACGAGCGCAAGGTCGACATCACAGGGCCGAATTTGCACAGCAGGGCGTAGAACAGCAGAGAGATGGAGGCCGCCGTGATGATGTTGGGCATATAGACTAGCACCTTGTAGGCGCCCTTTGCCCGCAGCCGGGCGCGGTTGTCGGTGAGCCAGGCGGCAATCAGCAGCGCCAGCAGCACCTGGGGGATAAAGTTCAAGATCCACAGCCGCAGGGTATTGCCCAGGTAGGTGAGGAAATAGGCACGCTCACCGTCTGCAAGGCCGAGGATGTTTTTGTAGTTTTGAAGTCCGCAGAATTCCACCGTGGTCTTTAAGTTGCGGGTCACATACTCAAAAAAGCTGTAATAGAACGTGGAGAGCAGCGGCCACAGGGAAAACAGGATGTACGCGATAAAGAACGGCGCGATGAACAAAAGGCCGTACTTGCTGTAACTGACGCTCTTGATCCGCTGGGGTTTTTCTTTATTCACAGGAAATCTCCTCCTTTATCACGAGTGCTCTCCCCCGCTTTTGGCGGGGAAGAGCACTGCGAACGGTTCAGTCTGCTCAGTCGACCTTCAGGTAGGAGTACATATCATGCACGGATGCCTTGAAGTTTGCAAGAGAGGTATCCAGATCGCTGGAGCCGTTTGCATAAGCAGTGACAGCCACGGGGAACAACACTTCGCAGATCTTCTGATCTTCGCCCTTGGCCAGGGAAGCGTTGATGCCTTCGCACTTGTCCTTGAAGAAGCCAACGATGCTCTGATCGTTGTAGCAGGTGAAGGTGGAGGTAGTGCCGGAGCCGTTGGCGTCGATGTAGTCAATGGCAGCCTTGTTGTTCACGAAGTCGCCGTTGGCGGAGTTGATGTCGATCATTGCCTGGGTATCGCAGGCGGTGTAGCGCAGGATCTTGCCGGCAAGCTCACTGTCAGAGCAGTCGGAGGTGGCAGCCAGGCCGGTGCCGCCCCAGAAGAAGGACTGCGGGCCCTGAATCAGAACGGTGTTGGCGCTCCAGGTGTCGGTCAGGCACCAATAGGTGTACCAGGGGCAGCCGCAGAATGCGATGCAGGCTTCGGTGCTCTCGCCGTCGCCGTCTTTCAGTGCGGCCCAGTCAGTGCCCCACTGGTTGGTGTTGAAGGTGGAGTCATCGGTATAGAGCTGCTTGGAAACGTCCATGTACTGCTTCATGGCGTCATCCACCACGATGGTGTCGTTTTCGTCATACCAAGCCTGGGTACGAGCGCCGTTGCAGAAGATGTACTTCAGATCGTCATAGCCGGAGAGCAGCTTGACCTTGCCGCCGGAAGCTTCGTTGACCTGCTTGGAAACAGCGACAACCTTGTCCCAGGAGTCCAGCATGCCCTGCAGCTTGGCTGCATCGGTGGTGCCGAGGTACTTTTCAGCCAGGTCTGCACGAATCTGCAGGCAGCCGGGAGTGGCCTGCCAGAACAGTGCCTTGGTGGTGCCGGAAGCGGTATCGGTGCCCAGCTGGACATTGTAGTCATACATGTTGGCCATGTCGTCCTTGGTGATGCCCAGAGCAGACACGTCCTGCAGGTAGTCGGACTGGACGTACTTCTGCACGTAGCCAACTTCCAACAGCATGATGTCGGGATACAGATCGTTGGAGGGATCGGCCAGAATCTCATCGATCTTGTCTTGATAATAGTCGCTGCCGCCGGCGTTGACAAAGACAACGCGGCTCAGCTCGTCAGCGGAGAGGTAATTGGGAAGAACCTGCTCCAGAATGGTCACAAAGTCGGTGTTCCATCCCCAGATCACAAATGCGCCGTCAGCGGAGGGATCGCCGGTGATGGTGTTCTCGGGAATTGCGGGGGCGGAGGTCGATGCGCTTGCAGCGGCAGAGCCGGAGGCGCTTGCTGCGGCGCTGGAGGCGCCGGAGTTGCCACAGCCTGCCAGCAGGCAGGTCGTCATGGCAAGTGCGAGAATCAGTGCAAAAAACTTTTTCATCATGAGTCCTCCTTATCATATTGTGCGGGATTTATCGTAACCTGTTCGGTTAGTCACTTGGATTTTAGGGGTGCTACGCTCTTTCCCTCCCACAGATCGCCGCCGATCACCGTGGTGCGGGCCAGCGTGGTCTTGGGATGCTCGATCTGCTCGATCAGCTGCCGGGCAGCCGCCGCACCCATGGTGCGGGTTTTCTGGTGCAGCGTGGTCAGCGGGGGATCCAACACCTGTGACATGTGGATGCCGTCGTAGCCGGCCACGGAGATGTCCTCGGGAATGCGCAGACCCTTTTGGCGGATTTCCCGGATGCCGCCCAGTGCGGAGAAGTCATCGGGAAAGAGAATGCAGGTGGGTGGGTCCTTCAAATTCAGTAGCTCTGCCGTGATGCGGGCGCAGGTGGCGGGATCGTGGAACACGCCTTCGCGGACATAGGCATCGGGAATTTCCAGATGTGCCTCTTCCGCCGCCCGGTAAAAGCCAACGGTACGGGTTTCGGTTACGCCGGAGGGTGCGCCGTGGATATAGGCGATTTTCCGGTGGCCCAGCGAGTAAACATGCCGGAACAAATCCGTGATGCCCTGCAGGTTGTCGGACAGCACCGCCGTCTTGCCGTTGAACACATAGTCGATGGTCACCACCGGCAAATTGCTCTTAGCCAGCTCCAGCACCTTGGGATCGGCAAACGGGGCGCACACAATGGCTACGCCATCCACATTGCGGTACACGCAGTGGTCGAGATAGCTCATGGTCTCGTTGTTGGTGTTGATGAAGGTAATGTCAAAGCCCTTGGATTCGGCCTCGTTCTTGAAGCCCTCCAGCACCGCGGAGAAATACTCGTGGGTCAAGCCGCTGCCGGCCTCGTCCTTGAAGAGGACGCCGATATCATAAGTACGCTTTGTCTTGAGCGAACGGGCGGCGGCGTTGGGTCGGTATCCCATCTCCTCCGCTGCGGCGCAGATGCGCTCCCGCGTTTCCTCGCTGACGTCGTGGGCGCCGTTCAGCGCCTTGCTGACTGTCGCCGTGGAGACGCCGCAGGCAGCGGATATATCTTTAATGGAAACCATGCCCTCACCTCCGAAATCCTTGAATTGTCAAGGATTCGCGCTATTTCTTAAACGTTTTCGTAGCTTTAGCATACGTCGGTTTTGCGCCATTTGCAAGAGGTTTTTTGGCAGTTTTTCTAACTTTTACCGTTTTGCTAAAACTCTTTTGTGAATTTTGTGCATTATGCTTATTCCGCGTTTTTTTGTTTTTTATTTTCTGCAAAGTTTTTGCTTTCATTGCCTTAAGTTTGTGTAAAAGTTATCGTTTTTTGTATTTTTGCATATTTTCCCAAAATCTTTTCAAATATTTGTCTTGCATTTCGGCAGGTCATCCGCTAAATTTGTATTATTAAGAAGCAATTTTCCGCTTAATCGTTTTCGCTCAACTCTCAAAGGCTGGTGGATTTATGAAATACGGACATTTTGACGATCTGCGCCGGGAATATGTGATGACAACACCGGAGACTCCCCTGCCCTGGATCAACTATCTGGGTAATGAGGAATTCTTCTCGCTGATTTCCAACACTGGCGGCGGATACAGCTTTTACAAGGACGCCAAGCTCCTGCGCCTGACCCGCTACCGCTACAACGACTGCCCGGGGGACGTCAACGGGCACTACTGCTATATCAAGGACGGCGACACCGTCTGGAACCCCGGCTTTTTGCCCACCCGGACAGCGCTGGATTCCTACTCCTGCCGTCACGGCATGGGCTACACCGTGCTGGAGGGCAGTAGAAATGGCGTGCGCGCCCGGCAGGAGGTGCTGGTGCCCATGGGCTCACCCTGTGAGGTGACCCGGCTGACCATCACCAACGAGGGCAGCACTCGCAAAGTGCTGGACGTATTCTCTCTGGTGGAGTTCTGCCTGTGGAACGCCATGGACGACATGACCAACTTCCAGCGCAACTTCTCCATCGGCGAGGTGGAGGTTGCGGGCAGCACCATCTATCACAAGACCGAATACCGGGAGCGGCGCAACCACTACGCCGTCTACTCCGTCAATGCGCCGGTGGCCGGCTTTGACACCAGCCGGGACGCTTTCTGCGGCGCCATGCGCGGCTTCGGCGATCCCGCCGCCGTGTTGGAGGGCAAGAGCCGCAACTCCATCGCCCACGGCTGGGCACCCATCGGCAGCCACCACCTGCATGTGGAACTGGAGGCCGGTGAGAAGCGCAGCTTCCTCTTCACGCTGGGCTACTGCGAAAATAAGCAGGAGGAGAAATTCTCCGCCCCCGGCGTCATCAACAAAGCGCCTGCCGATGCGCTTTTGGCAAAGTTCCAGACCGATGCGCAGTTTGACACCGCCATGGCGGAGCTGTGGGACTACTGGACGGGACTTCTGGGGAAGTTCTCCGTGGAGACGGGGGACAAAAAGCTTAACCGGGTGGTGAACATCTGGAACCAGTACCAGTGCATGGTCACGTTCAACATGAGCCGCTCCGCCAGCTACTACGAAAGCGGTCTGGGACGGGGCATGGGCTTCCGGGATTCCTGCCAGGACCTGCTGGGCTTTGTCCATCTGATTCCCCAGCGTGCCCGGGAGCGGATTCTGGACATCGCCGCCACCCAGTTCCCCGACGGCAGCGCCTATCACCAGTATCAGCCCTTGACCAAGCGGGGCAATCTGGACGTGGGCAGCGGCTTTAACGACGATCCGCTGTGGCTGATTGCGGCGGTGGGCGCCTATCTGCGGGAAACGGGCGATTTCTCGATTTTGCAGGAGCCCTGCGCCTTTGACAACGACGAATCCGCAGCCGCTCCCCTGCTGGAGCATCTGCGCCGCTCCTTCCGCTACACCGTGACCCACAAGGGTCCCCACGGTCTGCCGCTGATTGGCCGTGCGGACTGGAACGACTGTCTGAACCTCAACTGCTTTTCCACCGAGCCCGGCGAGAGCTTTCAGACCTTCGGCCCGTCGGAAGGGCCGGTGGCCGAGAGCGTCTTCATCGCGGGCATGTTCGTCAAATATGGCCGGGAGTACGCGGACCTGTGCCGCCATTTAGGTCTTGACGATGAGGCGGCGGACGCAGAGACGGAAGTCGCCGCTATGGAGCGTGCCGCCCTTTCCGCCGGCTGGGACGGCGCATGGTTCCGCCGCGCCTACGACGCCTTCGGCAACCCCGTAGGCAGCAGGGAATGCAAAGAGGGGCAGATTTTCATTGAGCCCCAGGGCATGTGCGTCATGGCCGGCATCGGCAAGGATTCCGGGCAGGCGGAGACGGCGCTGCGCAGCGTGCAGGAAAAGCTGGACAGCAAGTACGGCATCGTCCTGCTGCAGCCCGCCTATACGGAGTACCACACGGAGCTGGGCGAGATCAGCTCCTACCCCCCCGGCTACAAGGAAAACGCGGGCATTTTCTGCCACAACAACCCGTGGGTCAGCTGCGCCGAGACGGTGCTGGGTCACGGCACGCGGGCATTTGAAATCTTCAAAAAGACCTGCCCGGTCTATCTGGAGGATATCGGCGAGATTCACCGCACGGAGCCGTACGCCTACTGCCAGATGGTGGCCGGACGTGATGCGCCCACCTTTGGCGAGGGCAAAAACAGCTGGCTGACCGGCACCGCCGCGTGGACGTTCACCAACATCTCCCAGTACATTCTGGGCATTCAGCCCACACTGGACGGACTGCGGATTGACCCCTGCATTCCCGCAAGCTGGAAGGGGTTCACCGTCAGCCGCACGTATCGCGGCGCAACGTACCGCATCACGGTGGACAACGCCGCAGGTGTGGAAAAGGGCGTGGTTTCCCTTGCTATGAACGGCAAAACGATTACCGGCGGCGTGTTGCCGGTGCTGCCTGCCGGGGAAGTAGCGGACGTCACAGTTACCATGGGATAAAAAAAGAGCGCGGCAAAATGCCGCGCTCACAAGAAAATACTGACAGGGCGTCACCGTTTTTGCGGTGACGCCCTCTTTTGATGCGGTTTGTAGAATCGCAATCTTACGGGTGCTGCTGTTTGCGGGTGCTCTCAGCGACTCCGGCAGAAAGGCCGGATTTATGCCAGAGGCCGAACGGCTTTCAGCTCGATGTAGCCCCGCTCGCCGCGAGGTTCCAGCTGGATGCGGGGATTCGTCTCGTCCCAGGCGTAGCCGATGACGGACGGGTCGTACCGCTCCATGGAGGATTCCACGGCCTCGATGGCTTCGCAGTAGTCCTCCTCGCCAAAGGGTTCGCCCTGGAACATCAGATATTTTGCCGCCGGCAGGGTCACGACGTCAAAGCCGTCGGGGATCACGCCGGGATCCTCGCAGGTCACTTCCACGCCCTGCACGTACTCCGAGGTGCCCTGCGGGCGGTAAGCTTCCGGCAGCCACAGGCAGACCGGCTCGCCGCAAAGGGACTTCATGCTGGTCAGGATGCCCCAGACATTGCAGCCCACCTCCTGGCAGTAATCCCAGTATTCGCTGGCCTTGATGCCCCGCTTGATGATGACCTTGCGCTCCGGCTTGTCGATCACCTGAATAAAAACATTTGCCGTATTCTTCATGGTTTGTGTCTCCTTCCACAACGTTCGAAACTTCACGCCATAGGGGGTAAACAGCGGGAGTGGAATGGGCGATTGGGCGTACTTGCGGGGATTGCAGCCAAATTCATTCTGAAATGCCCGCTGATAACCGTCCACACTGTCGTAGCCGGTATCGTAGGCCAGATCGATCACCTTGCATTTTTCGTCCCGCAGACGCAGCGCGGATTGAGACAGCCGAAACCGCCTGATGTAATCAGCCGGTGCAAGCCCCGTCAGCTCCTTAAAAATGCGCGCGCAATAAAAAGGAGAAAACCGAGCCGCCTCGGACAGGTCGCACAAGGTAATTCGGTCAGTAAGATGCGCTGCGATATAATCCTGCATCCGCTGTACCGCCAAAATCTTTTCCGTCACGTTGATCCCCCCTGACAGGAGCTATTATCGCGCAAGGAGCAAAATAATTCTCGACTTTTCTTGCTGTCTTTTCAAGTTGGGTTTTTGATGGTCGGAACATGCGGGGATTTCCCCGCATCTTCCATGGCAAAGGCGCTTCGCCTGTTAACAGGAGGTTAACTGCGTCAATAGCCCCATGTCATCAGTTCCCAGGTGCCTCCGTCGCAGCGAGCAAGCCACCATTGCCAGTCCGTATACTCCTCATCTGCTTCCCACGCTCCGCCGCCTTTCTTAGGTGAGTGGAAATCGCTTTTGAACAGGATGCATTGCGTGAACGGCTCGCTGGATTCGCCGTCTTTCAAATCGTTCATCCACGCGATGTTTTCGGAATTGGAATCATCGTCTGAGCCATAAGAAATACTGTGAAGTTCGCATCCGTCCCATGTGTTGAATTCAGCTTTAATCTGATCGATTGCTTCATCCATATCTTCTTCCGAATAGAGCGTAGAATTACCGTAATCTATTTTTACCTCAGACGCCGTTTTTTCTCCGCATCCCACCAATCCGCAGACAGCAATCACCAATAGTAACGTGGTTATGATCTTTTTCATGTTTTCCCTCCATCAAATTCCGCGTTGTCAAGCTCCGATCAAGTTCGCCGCGTGTGCCTTTGGCGCACAGGCGGGGAATTATCTCACCGTTCGTATTGCATGGGCGTGTAGCGCATGCCGTCCGTCATTTGCTCGGTGTCCGTGTCGACAAAGCCCAGATGATGATACACCTCCGTGGCATAGGGCGAGGCGTTGACCGTGATCGTTCCGCCTTCGCAATCGCTGACGACTTTCGCAAAGAGTAGCTTGCCGATGCCCCTTCTATGGTAGCTGCCGTCCACGAAAAAGAGCGCAATGTGGCATCCGCCGTTCCGGGTGGCGATCACGCCCACGAGCCGGGCGCCATCGTAGGCGCCGTAGATGGTCAGGCTGTCCTGATACGCTTGATTTTCCAGGACGGATTTGCGGAACGTCTCCACGCCACAGGGCGGGTAGTCCGGCGCCTCATATTCCAAAAACACGCGAAACACAAATTGCAGTGCCTGCGGATAGTCCGCCTTGTCAAGAATCGCAATTTTCATAGAGATTCCCCTCCTGCATCTTACTCCTCGTCCTCCGCCCAGGTGGGACGCTCCCCCGGTGCGGTGTGCTTTTCCAGAATCGGCTCCTGCAAACGTCCGGCAAGCTGGGCGTAGATGCCCGGCAGCAAAAATAGGAGCATCGGCACGCAGCGGCAGGCAAAGCCGCACACGGCCAGCATGACAAGCAGGCCAAGCGTCCGCAGCGGATCACCCACCGCCAGCGCGAACGCCGCCTTTAAGATGGCGCCGGTCTTTTGGTCAAACCGGGAAAGCAGCGGAAACGCCCACGCCAGTACGCCGAACGCCACCGCCGACACCACCGCCACCACCAGCCAGTAAACCACCGCGTACCCGCCGGAGAGCGCGTAAGTTTCCCCCAGATAGAGGTACGCGCTCACGAGAATTCCCGCCGCGGCAAGCAGCAGCGACAGGGGGATGCCCTGCTTCCAGTTGCGGCGAAAGGACGCGAAAAAGGTGGTTTTCAGACTGCCGTGCCGGGACAGAAAGTACCGCGCCGCCGTGTCGTAAAGGGACGCGCAGGCACTTCCCGCCGTGACCACGGGCACGCAGCACAGCAGGAAAAAGGCGCTGACGATGCACCAGTCGGCAATCCGCTCCAGCGCCGCAAGTGCGGCGTTTCCAATTTCTTTTGGCGTCATGGTGTTCTCCTTCCTTGGCAAAAGCAAAACAGGGGCCGGACGAAGTTGTCCGGCCCCATTCGTTGTTCTTTTAGAATTCCAGATTCCGGCCGGTTTCCTTGCTGAATACGTGAGCCACGTTGCCGCCGAACGTGAACTCGATGGGCTGGCCGATGCCGAAGTCCACATTGTTCTCGCCCTGCAGATCCATGGTCTGCACGATGATGATGGTATCGCGGCCGCAGGCGCGCAGATGCAGATGTACGGCGGAGCCCATCATCTCGGACACATCCACCACGCCGTGGATCATCTGGGTGCCGGAACCGGCCAGCATGATATGCTCCGGACGGACGCCCAGCGTAATGGACTGGGGTGCCACGTCGTGGGCTTTCAGATTGGCCTGCTTCTCGTCGGAGAGCACCACATGGGCATTTTCCAGATTGACGGCGTACTTGCCGTCGGCCTCACGCACCAGCTCGGCGTCGTAGAAGTTCATCTGCGGCATGCCGATAAAGCCGGCGACAAAGGCGTTGGCGGGGTGGTTGAACACCTCCTGCGGAGTGCCGACCTGCTGGATGACGCCGTCCTTCATAATGACGATGCGATCGCCCAGGGTCATGGCCTCGGTCTGGTCATGGGTGACGTAAATAAAGGTTGTATCAATGCGGGAGCGGAGCTTGATGATCTCCGCGCGCATCTGGTTTCTCAGCTTGGCGTCCAGATTGGAAAGAGGTTCGTCCATCAAAAAGACCTTGGGGTCCCGGACAATGGCACGGCCGATTGCCACACGCTGACGCTGGCCGCCGGACAAGGCCTTGGGCTTGCGGTCCAGATACTCGGTAATGTCCAGAATCTGGGCGGCTTCCTTCACCTTGCGGTCAATCTCCTCCTTGGGGGTCTTTTTCAGCTTCAAGGAGAAGGCCATGTTCTCATAGACCGTCATGTGGGGATAGAGGGCATAGTTCTGGAAAACCATGGCGATGTCGCGGTCCTTGGGAGCCACGTCGTTCATCAGCTTTCCGTCGATGTACAGCTCGCCGCCGGAAATTTCCTCCAAACCGGCGATCATGCGCAGCGTCGTGGACTTGCCGCAGCCGGAAGGACCGACCAGGACGACAAATTCCTTGTCGGCGATTTCCAGATTGAAGTCCTGCACAGCCAGAACGCCCTCGTCCGTGATTTGCAGATTGTGCTTCTTCTCCGGCTCCTCGCCCTTCTTCTTTTTCTTGCCCTCGGTGTTGGGATAGAGCTTCTTGATGCTTTTCAGTGAAACTGTTGCCATAAGCAATCACTCTGGCAGATCTGCCTCCGCAAGGGTCTGCCTTGCAGCCGGTGTTCAGCCGGTCTGCTTTACGGCAGGTCTCCACACTGCCGCACCGTGAGTTAAACGGATGTTTTTCCTCCATTTCATGATCTGAACGCGTGAGAAAGGTGGAGTCACACGCCCGATTGAACTGCGGCGGGCATTTCCCCGCCGATGGTAATTTTCGGGCAGCGAAATCGTTTAAGTACACTGCCTCACTTAACGATACCACACATTTTTGTGCCTGTAAATCTGCGGATTCATCAAATCTGACCGCCGTTTTTTGTGATTTTGCCCTGTGGAATTTTCTTTTTTCCCAATTTCGCTTGAAACTCCGGTGGTAACCGATTACAATACTATTATATTGCATGAAATTGCGGTGAAACGCCGCTGATGGAGGAAGAAAAAACATGGAGATTACCCAGATGCCCTTTGGCAAAACCAAGCGCGGCGAAGCGGTCACTCTCTGGCGCATCGCTGACACCGACGGCTCCTGCGCAGAATTTCTGGATTACGGCTGCACCCTGCATGCCCTGCGCGTTCCCGACCGCAGCGGTCATCTCACGGACGTTGTTTTGGGCTACGACACGGCGGAGGAATACGAAGCCCACGACGGCTGTGTGGGCGCAACCCCCGGTCGGTTTGCCAACCGCATCGGCGGCGCGGCCTTTACCCTGAACGGCAAGGACTATCCCCTCGCCGCCAATGACGGCGAAAACCACCTCCACGGCGGACTGCGCGGCTTTGACAAGCGGCTGTGGCGCGGCGAAGCACTGGCGGACGGCGTGCGGTTTTCCCGCACCTCTCCCGACGGCGAGGAGGGCTACCCCGGCACTCTGCATGCCAGCGTCACCGTACGCTGGAGCGGAAAAGGCGGCTTGTCCCTCACCTATGAAGCGGACAGCGATACCGACACCATCATCAATCTCACCAGCCACGCCTATTTCAACCTGAACGGCCAGGGCGACGTGCTGGGTCACCGCCTGCAGCTTCAAGCGGACACCTTTACGGAAAATGACGCAGCGTGTCTCCCCACCGGGCGGATTCTCCCCGTTGCCGGCACGCCGCTGGACTTCCGGCAGGAAAAGGCCATCGGGCAGGACATTGACGCCGACGACATCTGCGTGAAGCAGTGCGGCGGCTACGACATCAATCTGGTTTTGAACGGCACATCTCCCGCCGCCGTGCTCTATGCGCCGGAGTCTGGCATCCGCATGACCCTTACCACCGACCAGCCGGGTGTGCAGCTTTACTCCGCCAACAGTCTCACGCCCCGCACGGGCAAGGGCGGCGCGGCGTATGCCCCCCGCAGCGGCGTGTGTCTGGAAACGCAGGTTTTCCCCGACGCCATCCATCACCCGGACTTCCCCTCCTGCGTGCTGAAGGCCGGGGAGCGCTACGTCCGTCACGCCGTTTTCGCCTTCTCCCACGATTGACGGTGGAAAAGGTTCCGGAAACCGAACAAACCGAACAAGAAGTGGACGGCCTTTGGCCGTCCGCTTTTGCTTGTGGATATACCCAAAAGAGCTGAATGGCGGGAAGGAAGATAGCGACGAAAGGAGCCTAGGAAGGGCTCCTCTCTTTTTAAAACTTGCCCAGACAGTCAAAAAAATTTTTTGGCTGTCTAAGCGGATGGCCTTTGGCCGTCCGCTTTTTTCATTCAGAAATGGATTTGCATTGTATTTTCTTTTGTGATATGATAGGAAAAACGTATTGATTTCTTTGGTTTCTCTGCCATTTCAAGTTGTTTTGGCCTTTCTCCGGAAGAGCCAGTGGGGGAATTTTCTGTGATGCAGAACAGAAAAGCTTCAGTGAAAACAGAACAGGTACGCCGGGCATTCTTTTGTCCGGCGTGTTTGGCACACGTCGTTTCGGCGGTTGTGTGCCTGTGTTTTGCGCTCTATCTGCCGGCATCTGTCGCCGCCGTGGGCGCGCTGCTTTATATTCCCGTTTTTCTTTGGCGAAAGACGCGCACGGAGTTTGTATCCCGGCTGATCCGCTATGAGCTGTGCCTTTTTGCGCTGGTCATGACGATTTTGCTGGGCTGCGGGAGTGGGTTTTTCCTGTATGCGCTTTCCATGCTGGCCTGCTGCCTTTTTGTACAGGGGCAAAATCTGCAATCCGACCGCTGGCTGCAGTTGAGCGCCTTTTTGGTTCTTCTGGTTGTGGCTTTCACGTTCGGACTGTTCCCCAATCGCTTCAGCGCACTGGTTCCTCTGGGTGACAACAGCTGTACCGCCTTTTTCGTAGTCAATCTGCTTTTGAACTGCGTGATCGTGATTCTTTGGAGTGAATTGCTGTTTCAGCAGACGCAAAACGCCATGCAAAAGCTGCAAAACCGCGCCAAAAAGCTGGAATATCTGGCAACCCACGATGCACTGACCGGTCTTGCAAACCGCCGGAGCATCAATGAACTGCTGATGCTCTGCCGGGCGCAGGCGGAGCGATCCGGTGTGCCCTTTACCGTTGCCATGGGCGACATCGACAACTTCAAATCCTTTAACGATACTTACGGCCACAGCTACGGCGATCAGATTTTGACCATGCTGGCCACCACCATTCAATGCGCCACCCGGGAGGGCGATTTCGTGTGCCGCTGGGGCGGCGAGGAAATTCTCATCCTGTTTTCCGCCACCCACGGCGCTGCCGCCAAGTCGGTTTTGCAACGGGTGCAGGAACACATCACCCATCTGGGCGAGGATCAAGACGCATTTGTCGCCACCAGCGTGACCATGACCTTCGGCGTCAGCGAGTATGAGGTTGGGCAGACCATCGAGGGGCTGATTCAAAACGCCGACGAAAAGCTGTATCAAGGCAAAGCCAACGGAAAAAACTGCGTTGTGCTTTGAGTTTCGGGCCCGGACGCTTTCGGGTTGATCGACAGATTTTGGGCCGGTTCGCTTTGGCGAACCGGCCTTCCTTTTTTGGCAAAACCACTTTGCAATCTTGGAAACGGTGACGAATTGTCCCTTGCAAGTTTTGGGATTTGCACTATAATGATGTTCTGAAAAATCAAATTACTCCCGAAAAAGAGATGCATCATGGTTGTATTGCTCAAAATTCTAATATTATTTTTTCTGCTGCTTCTGACCTCCGCCCTTGTCTCCCAGCTGATTGGCGTTGCGGTGGGGCTATTGAACAAGCTCCGCTTTGCCGAGCCGGAGGCGCGCACCCTCCACCGCTATGCGGCGGTGATCTCCGCCCGGAACGAGGAGGGTGTGATCGGCGGACTGGTGCAATCCTTGAAGGCGCAGAACTATCCCGCCGACAAGCTGGACATCTTTGTGGTGGCGGACAACTGCACCGACCGCACTGCCGAGGCTGCGGCGAAAGCCGGCGCGACGGTGTTTCGCCGCTGGAATCAAGAGGAAATCGGCAAGGGCTACGCCCTGGATTTTCTCTTCCGCCGCATCCGCACGGAGTATGCCGGGCGGAGCTATGCGGGTTTTCTGATCTTCGACGCGGACAACTACGTAGACCCGAATTTTGTGCTGGAGATCAACAAGACCTACGACAGCGGGAATTTTGACGCCATCACCAGCTACCGCAGCTCCAAGAATTTCGGCGCCAACTGGATTTCCGCGGGCTATTCCATCTGGTTTTTGCGTCAAGCGCGGTTTTTGAACTTTCCCCGCTCCCTGTTGGGGCTGAACTGCGCCGTGGGCGGTACGGGCTTTTTCGTGTCCAGCCGTCTGATTCGGGAAAACGGCGGGTGGCCGTTCCATCTTTTGACGGAGGACATCGAGTTTTCCGCCGACTGCGCCGTGCGAGGCTGCCCCATCGGCTACTGCGACCGGGCGGTGATTTTTGACGAGCAGCCCACCGTCTTTACCCAGTCCTGGGATCAGCGGCTGCGGTGGAGCAAGGGCTTTTATCAAGTGGACGCCAAGTACGGCCTTGCCCTTGCGCGGGAGAGCTTTCACGGCGGACGCCACGGCGTTTCCTGCTGGGATATGCTGACAAATCTGATGCCGGGGCTGTACGGCTTTGCCGGTGCGGGGCTGTTTGCCGCACTGGCGGGATTCCTCCGCGTAACGCGCCCTGCCGCGGCAGCGGCGCTGATCGGCACACTGGCCGTTCGGGGTCTTGCGCTGCTGGCGGTGGGGTACTATGGGCTGATGCTGCTGACGGGCCTTGTCACCGTACTGACCGAGTGGCGGCGAATTCCCGCCACAACATGGCAAAAGCTGCGGTATCTGCCGCTGTTTCCCCTGTTTATGCTGACCTATCTGCCCATCGCCGTCACCGCGCTTTTCCGCAAGGTGGAATGGAAACCCATCCGCCACACGCCGGAAGTGAAAACGGAGCAGGTCTGATGCCCTTACATCCAGAAAAGCACCCCATGCCGTTCGGGCATGAGGTGCTTTTTGATTGACAGCTTATTGGGAACGTCTTTTCCCCATGCAAACACGTTACAGCCGAAAAATTTGGGCGTGGAGTTCGGCGGCGTCCTGCTCGTCATGGCTGACAAGCAAAACCGGTTTTCCCGCCGCGCACTTTTGGATGCAGGCGATGGCGCGGCTGCGGTTTTCCCCGTCCAGTCCGGTGAACGGCTCGTCCAGCGCCAGCACGTCAAAGGGCGCCAGCAGTGCTCGCGCCAGAGCAAGCCGGCGGCGCATGCCGCCGGAATACTCCCCCGCGATCTTGCCGTCCGCAATGGAAAGTCCCAGCGCGTCCAGCATCGTCCGGGCACGTTCCGCATCATCGCTCTTTCCCAACACAAAGCGGAGGTTGCCCGCGGCGTTGACGCCGTCCAGCAGGCGGTCCTCTTGAAAGACGGCGGAAAAGCGGGTGTGGGCGGGAACCGTGACCGTGCCGCTGTCGGGGCGTTCCAGCCCCAGGACAAGGCGCAGCAGGGTGGTTTTCCCCGCACCGGAGGGTGCCATCACCGCGGTCACGCCGGCGGGGGAGATCGTCAAACTTACGTCCCGCAGCACGCAAACGCCACCGTAGGCCTTGGAAACGCGGTCAACTCTCACTTCCATGCGCCGCCCACCTTTCCCGCAAATGCGTCCAACACCCGCAGCGCCAGCCATTCAAACGCCGCCGAGAGTCCCACGATCACCAGCGTCCACGCGAAGAGATCCGCTGTCTCGAAGTAGATTTTCGCGTTATAGAGCTGTCCGCCCAGGGAGGTTTTCACCACGCCCAGCACCTCCGCCGCAACGCCTGCCTTCCAGCAGAGGCCCAGCGCGAGGGACACGGCGGAGCGGAAATACGGCAGCGTCTGGGGCACGTAGATGCCCGTCAGCCTCCGGGAAAACGGCACGCGGAAAACCCGCGCCATCTCCAAAAGCTCCCTGTCCGTGTGGTCGATGCCCGTCAGCAGATTGAGGTAAACCGGCGGAAACACCATCAGCCCCGCGATCAGCGGTGACAGCGCCGCGGGCTTCACCCATAGTAGCGTCAGAATGATGAAGCTCATCACCGGCACGGCCTTGATGACCGCCACCGCCGGGGCAAGCCCCTCCCGCACCCGGCGAAACCGGGCGGACAGGGCGGCAAGGCACACCGCCAGCGCGCAGGAGACGAGAAAGCCGCCTAAAATCCGCCCGGACGAGGCGGCAATGGTCTGCCAGAATTCCCCGGTGGCGGCGAGGGCAGCGAGTCGCGCAAGGGTGGCAAGGGGCGACGCCAGCAGCAGATTCCCGTTGGGAACCGCCGCCGAGACGATCATGCTGCCCACCTGCCACAGTGCAATCCACGCTGCTGCCGCCCAAAGGCGGACGGTGCCTGTTTTCTTACGCGCCGTAGTAGAAGTCGTCGCCGGGGACTGCTCCGCCGACGGACTGTGCGTTCTGCTCATACAGTACCTCCAGATAGCCGCCCAGGGCGGTTTTCAGATCCGTTCCGGTCAGACACACGATGTTGCACGCCGGCAGCGCCTTTTCGGCAACGACTGCGTCCACAATGTCGTAGCTGCCGATCAGCGCCGCCGCGTCAGAGACGTTGGCGTTCACCCAATCAACGCTTGCGGCGTAGTCCGCCAGGAATGCGTCCACGGCAGCCGGATTTTCCTCCGTGATTTCCTTCCGGGCAACGATGACGCCGGTGAGGAGGCTGGAGCCGCCTTTCAGCGCGTCCCACTCCTGCGTCAGATCCAGCGCCACCCGCAGATCAGAGAGCTTGCTCTGCGCCACGGTGACAAAGGGCTGGGGCAGCAGGGCGATGGTGGCCTCGCCGGAGGCCAGTGCGCTGACGCACTCGGCGTGTTCGCTCTTCCAGTCGATGGTCACGTCGGTGTCCGGGTCAAGGCCGTTTTGCTCCAGCAGGTAGCGCAGGGCGTATTCCGGGGTGGAGCCCTTGCCCGCTGCCACGATGGTCTTCCCCGCCAGATCGCCGATGGACTGGACGGCGTTGCCGTTTTCCACCACGTACAAAACGCCTAGCGTGTTCACCGCCAGCGTCACGATGCCGCCCTGGGTCTTGCTGTACAGCACGCTTGCAAGGTTCGCCGGGACGCAGGCCATGTCCAGATCGCCCTTGATGAGCTTGGGCGCGATTTCGTCCGCGCTGGCGGCGATGGTAAAGGTGTAGTCATTGTCGGTTTCCCCGGCGTCAGCGTCGCTCATGAGTTTCACAAGTCCCATGGCCGTGGGGCCTTTCAAGGCGGCAACGGAGTAGCTGGCAGGGGTAAAGGGTTCCTCCTCCACTCCGGAAGAGGCGGACGGCGTGGCACCGGAGCGATCGGGGCCGCAGCCGGCGAGGATCGCCGTCATCATTAGGGCGGACAGGGCGATTGCCGCCCAGCGTTTCAAGTTGTTCATGGTCAAGCTTCCTTTCTTCTTACAGGGCGTTTTCCGGGGCGTACACGGTTTTCGCCGTGATGCCGGAAAGCCGCCCGATCTTGCCCGACAGGGCGGAAATCACGTCCGCCGGGGCGTCCATGGCGACGGAAATGACGTTGACGCCGCGGCTGCGGTAGGGTACCCCCATCCGCCCGATGATATACGCCCCATAACCGTGCAAAAGCTCGTTGAGCGCGGCCACGGAGTCCGGGTCTTTCACAATGATGGCAAGAACTGCCACGCGGGTTTCCATGATCCATTCCTCCTGTCGGTTGACATAAAAACATCTCCTCCGCCTTTCCGGGCGGAGGAGATGAAAAGGTTCGCTTTTCCCGCGCAGGAGACTTCTCCCCTGTGCGTTTCTTCCCCGTCTTGCGGTTCGGAACAATCCTCGCCTTCAGAACAAGCAGATGATGGTGTCGGGTTCCTCGGTCAGAAAACTTCCCGGGAACGTCCTATGATTATACCCGAAGCCGGCTGTCGCGTCAACCCACCGTGCGCCACAAAAGCCGCCCTGCGTCAAAGACGGGCTCCACCCGGTCAGTATCCCGCAGCCAGGCAAGATAAGAGCGGACGGTGCTGCCCACTAGCACATACTGGGCGAAGTCCATGGAGAGGCCGTAAGCGTCAAAGAGCTTGCGCAAAAGCTCCTCAAAGCCCATCGGCTCCCGGCAGAGGGAGACAATCTTTTCCGCGATCTCAAGAACCTTGTCGACATTCAGCCGGGCCAACGGTGCAATTTCCTCCGTTGCGGCAGCGTGGGAGGGGACAAACATCGCCGCCGCCATCGTCTCCACTGTTTTGAGCGTTTTCAGATACGCCGCCACATCGTAGATAAAGCCGATCTGATACTTTTCCAGTGTCTCCGCACTGGACAGGCAGTCCGCAAGGTACACCACGTCGTCCGCTGTGCGAAAGCCCGTCATGTCAAAGAAATGTCCCGGCAGAGGAATGGCGCGCATACCCGCCGGCAGCGTCTGGGGCGTCAGCGGCTCCGCCGTGCTGTCCTGCGCCAGAAGAAACTTGTGCCGCAGATCACGGGGCGCAAAGCCGCCATAGAGGAACGCACCCTCCAGCGCCGGATGGTTTGTAAAGTCACACTCCATACCCGGGGCGTATATTTTGCAGCCGGTCTGCCCCTGAAGATAGCGGTTGCCGCCGATGTGGTCGGCGTTGGAATGGGTGTTATAAATGGCGGTCAGGTGCCAGTGGTTGGCGTCCAGAATCTGGCGGATCTTACGTCCGGCGTCCTTGTCATTTCCGCTGTCGATCAGGCACACATCGTCCCCTTGCAGGCGAACAAGACCGATCTTCGCGGGGCTCTCGATATAATAGCTGTTTGTCCCCACCTGGCAAAGCTCATACATAACATTCCTCTCCTTTCCGTTTCCGGGTTTGCGTCAGTGATTCGCGGATTCGCAGCGGCGGGCAAGCCAGGTGAGGTGGCGCACCTCTGCGCTCAATTCGTCCGTCAGCGCGCCGGGGGTCAGCCGCCAGCGCCAGTTGCCCTCGGCTGTGCCGGGGGTGTTGATGCGTCCGGCGGAATCAAGGCCTAGATAGTCCTGCACCTGCGCCACGAACAGCTCCGCCGTGGAGGTCTGTCCCATGCGCAGCAGCGCCCGGCGGACATTTTCTGCGCCGGAGGTGCCCAGGTAATCCTCCACAAAGGCGCGCTCCGTCTGGGGTGCGCTTTCGTACCAGCCCACGGTGGTGTCGTTGTCGTGGGTGCCGGTATAGCAAATCGTGTTTTCCTCATAGTTTTGGGGCAGGTAGGCGTTGTCCGGGGCAGAAAACGCGAATTCCAGCACCCGCATGCCCGGTAGTCCCGCGCCCTTGCGCACCTCGTGGACGGCGGGGGTCAGCGACCCCAAATCCTCCGCGATGAACTGCACGCCGGTAAACCAGCCCGTCAGCGCCTTCAAAAAGTCCAGACCGGGTCCCGTGACCCATTTGCCCTCTTTGGCCGTTTCGGCGCCTGCCGGGACGGACCAGTAGCTTTCAAACGCCCGGAAGTGGTCGATGCGGATGGCGTCAAAGAGCTTTTGCGCGCCGTCCACCCGGCGAATCCACCAGCCGTAGCCGTCCGCTTTCATGGCGTCCCAGTTGTAAAGCGGGTTGCCCCAAAGCTGACCGTCGGCGCAGAAATAGTCCGGCGGCACACCGGAAACCGCCAGCGGGTGTCCGGTTGCGTCCAGCTGGAAAAAGGGCCGCTCCGCCCACACGTCCGGAGAGTCCAGCGACACGTAGATGGGCAGATCGCCTAGAATCGAAATGCCTTGGCTCTTTGCATACGCCCGGAGCTTTTTCCACTGGGCAAAAAAGAGGAACTGGACGTAAATTTCAAAGTCGATTGCGTCCGCCAGCTCCGCCCGGTAGCGCGCAAGCGCGCCGGGTTCCCGGTCACGCAGCGCCGCGTCCGGCCAGTCTAGCCACGCCGCGCCGCCAAAGTGCGCCTTCGCCGCCGCAAACAGGGCGTAGTCGGGCAGCCAGCGGGCGTTTTCCTCCGTAAAGGCGCGGACAGCCTCCGTGTCCCGCTGCCGTCCCCGCTCATAAGCCCTGCGCAGCAGGGGGATTTTCGCCTGTTCCACCGCCGCATAATCCACGGCTGCGGCGTCGCCGCCGAAATCGGCGGCTGCCAGCTCCTCGACGGTCAGCAAGCCGTCCTCGCAAAGGGCGTCCAGGTCGATGAGCAGCGGGCTGCCCGCATAGGTGGACACGCTGGAATAGGGGGAATTGCCGGCTCCGGCAGGGCCCACGGGCAAAATCTGCCACCAGCTCTGCCCCGCCGCGTGGAGAAAGTCCACGAAGGAAAAGGCGGCCTTGCCCAGCGAGCCGATGCCATGGGGCGAGGGCAGGGAAAAGACGGGAAGTAAGATACCAGCGGAACGTTTCATGGTGTTTTCTCCTTTAGAAAGCCGCCGTAGGGCGGCAGAAAATTCGGTGACAAACATGCGGCGGCTGGCGAAAGCTGCGGCCTGCTGGCCGGAGGAATTCCCGCGTTGCTGCGCGGAGAGAACTGCGGCGCTCCGCCGCGGGGGATGCGGCCTTGCCGCGGGAGTTCAAGGCCCCCATTCTCTTTGTGCGCAAAGGTTGCGGCGATTGCCGCAGGAATCCGCGCTGCTGCGCGGAGGGAATCCTGGCGACTGCCGGAGGAGTTGCGGCCCCCATTCTCTTTTCGATTGCGAAAAGAGAACGCGCCCCGCACGGTGTAAGAGAAACGCGCTTAAAGTCGATCTTTCGCAGACCTTCGGTGCATCCAGTAGACGCGAAAATGCTCATTTACGTCAGTCTGGGGCAGAAAACTGTATTGCCCCTGCTTCTATCACGCTGGCGCTTACCGCGATTTTCCGGGTAGCGCGTAGCAAAGCGGAACGCGCGGGGCAAGAGGCTGAAAGCCTTTCAGGTTCGCACCACGAATTGCAACAATTTGTCCGCGAGACGCGGGCAGGAATTTGGTTGTCTGCTGCACCCCGCCGCGCGTTCCCCGGACACGAGGTCCCCGCGGCAAAGCCTTGCCGTGGGGTGTGTCCCAAACGGCTCTCTCTTCCACCGTACACGGCGCATTCTCTCTGGCCAAGACCAGAGAGAATGGGGGGTGCAGCTCTCCGCGGCCAGCGGGCCGCAGTTCTCTACGGCGCAGCAGCGCCGCATTCCCGGCGGCGAAACGCCGCAAATTAATTCAATTCCGTTCCCGGGGTCCAGGGTGCGGGCATCATACTGCCGTCAGAATATGTCGTTGAGGGAAGCTGCGGCGTTGTGATGTCCCCTCCGGCAAGCCGCCACGCATCCATGGGAATATAAACCGTGCGGCCATAGTTGTCTCGGATGCGCACCGCTGCAATCACGGTGTCGCCCTCCGCCAGCTTGACCGATGTCTCATAGCCCGTCATAGCGCTCATGTCCACCACGCCCGCAGATTTCAGCAGTTCTGGCGCATCCTCCACCGGGGAGGTCTTTTCCGGGGATTTGTTGCGGTTGCGGAACAGGCACAGATCCACGGCGGTAAGTTCCAGCGGTTTCGTCAGAAGTGAACTATAATCGTTTTCGATATACAGATCCATCCTGCCAAGAGAAACGGTGTCGCTGCTGCTGTTCCAGGAACTGCTCCACCCCCCGTAAACCTTAAAGCTGAAATTGTCCTCTCCGGCGCCGACGCTGTCCAGCACGGCGGAGGTGGAGGCCTCGCCGTCAGTGAAAACGGCAGAAATCTGAAGCTCCTCGCTCATGGGCACCACCCAGTCGGTGGTGGAGAAGTGCCCGTTGTCGTTTTGCGCCTGCGCGGTGAGTTTCTGGCCGTCCGCGCACTTCGCGGTAAAGACGGCGGTTGTGGTGGCGGTAGATTCCTTGGGCAGGGCGGTGACGCTGAGGGTCACGGTTTTCTTCTCCCAATCAAAGTCCGTAATCTGGACGCTTTTGTCCGCCAACAGGTCATTTTGCTCATCCAAAATGGTCTGGAACTGCGCCGTGATGGAGCCAATCTGCCCCGCGACGCTGCCTTGAATGCCGTTGACCTGACTTTGCATATCGTCAAACTTCCGGTTGACGGAATGGACGCCCCAGCACACGCCGGCGATGATCGCCGCCGCGATGATCGCGCAGACTGCGCCCGCGATTCCCTTTTTCTTCCGGCTCCAGACGGGTTTGCGCCCCACCTGCGCGGCGTATTTCGCCGCAATGGCCTCCGCCGCCGCCAGCTCTCGCTCCGTCAGTTCGCCGGACGGGGCGTCGGGGGCTTTCGCCTCCTCCACGCCTAAAAGCTCCCCAATGGTGCAGGCGAACAGGCGGCTCATGGCGATCAGCTTGTCAAGCTCCGGCACGGCGGCGTCGCTCTCCCACTTGGAAACGGCCTGTCGGGAAACGTTCAAGTGCTCGCCCAGCGCCTCCTGGGAAAGTCCGGCGGCCTTGCGGCCCTCTTGAATCCGGGTGCCAAGGGTTGTTGCTTCACTCATCATTGCGCCCTCCTTTTCATGGGGAGATCGTAGCACAGCCCCGCGAAAATGCGCCACCACCGGCGGGTTTCTTTTTGTCAACTGCCGGTTGCAAGGCTGCATTTGCAATGCTTTGCCCCATCATAGCACATCTGCACGTATAAGAAAAGAGTTCCTACGTCAAAAAAGTGTCACCACTTTTTTGATGGGGCTGCACTGCGCTCTGCGCCTCACCTGTCCGCTAAAGCGGACGCTTCGACGCTCGCTCCGTGAGAAGTATTTTCTGCCACGCGCCGGTCGCGGCAGAAAATCAATTCCATTTTCTTTCGCCGCCCCGGCGGCGAAACTCTGCGAGGCCACGCGAACAAGAAGAAAGGCTCTCCTTTTGGAGAGCCTTTCCCGCATGGAGTTGACTTATTTCATCAGTTCGTATATGACGGCCTTGATGGTGTG
The DNA here is from genome assembly GCA_022652815.1 of Oscillibacter sp. GTDB lineage: Bacteria > Bacillota > Clostridia > Oscillospirales > Oscillospiraceae > Oscillibacter. The sequence continues at coordinate 78,327 of JALCRR010000001.1, read as the reverse complement.
CATCCGGTTTTCGGCCTCGTCAAAAACGATGGACGCCGGGGATTCGAACACCTCGTCCGTCACTTCCATGGCCTCGCGGCCAAACTTCTCGCCCATTTCACGGCCCACCTTGGTCTTGTGGTCATGGTAGGCGGGCAGGCAGTGCATGAACTTGCACTGGGGTCCGGCGTTGTCCATCAGCGCCTTGGTGATCTGATAGGGGCCGAGGTCGCGGATACGCTCCGCCCAGACCTCCACCGGCTCACCCATGGACACCCACACGTCGGTGTAGAGCACGTCGGCGCCCTTGGTGGCGGTCATGGGGTCGGTGATGAATTCCAGCGTGGCGCCGGTCTCGGCGGCGATGGCCTGGCACTGCTTCACCAGCGCGGCATCGGGGAAATACTTCTCCGGCGCACAGGCCACAAAGTGCATGCCCATCTTGGCGCAGCCCACCATGAGAGAGTTGCCCATGTTGTACCGGGCATCGCCCATGTACACCAGCTTCACGCCCTTGAGCTTTCCGAAATGCTCCTGCACGGTTAGGAAATCTGCGAGAATCTGGGTGGGGTGGAACTCGTTGGTCAGACCGTTGAACACGGGCACACCGGCGTACTGCGCCAGCTCCTCCACCAGATCTTGACCGAAGCCGCGGTACTCGATGCCGTCAAACATCCGGCCAAGGACGCGAGCAGTGTCTGCGATGGACTCCTTCACGCCGATCTGGCTGCCCGTGGGGCCGAGGTAGGTGGAGCCCATGCCCAGATCCTGCGCAGCCACTTCAAAGGCGCAGCGGGTGCGGGTGGAGGTCTTTTCAAAGATCAAGGCAACGTTCTTGCCCGCGAGGTACTGGTGGGGAATCCCCGCCTTCTTCTTGGCCTTCAAGTCGGCTGCCGTGTCCAGAAACTGCTGAATTTCAGCGGGGGTAAAGTCCAGCAGCTTTAAAAAGTGTTCGTGATTTTTCATGTGGTTGCCCCTCTCTTTTTTGTCGTTTCATCCGACAGTTACTGTAACTGTAACTGCAAAAGTAAATGTTATAGTGATTTGTTATGGCAACTGTAACAGGTACAGTTACAGTTGTACCAAAAAACAAAACAGAAAAATATTGAATCAAGTCATCGGAACAGTGCGCTTTTTAAGCGCAGGAGAACGCTTAGGCCAGCACCTTTTTCATGATGGCAACGCCGGCGTCCATCTCCTCTTTCGTGATGACCAGCGGCGGCAGCAGACGCATGCCCGGGCCGGCGGTCAGCACCAGCAGGCCGTTTTCAATCAGCTTCATGGCAATCTCGCCGTTCTTGTAGCCGTCCTTGACTTCGATGCCGATCATCAGACCCATGCCCCGGGTCTTGCCAAAGCAGGGAAGATTCAGCGCCTCGATCTGCTGGCGCAGATACTGGCCCTTGGCCTTCACGTCGTCCAAAAATGCGTCGGACAGCGTCTCCTGCACCACAAGGCCAGCCGCCGCGCACACGGGGTTTGCGCCGAAGGTGGTGGCGTGGGTGCCGGGGGTTAGGACGTTGCGGCACTTCTCATTTGCCATGACGCCGGACATGGGCAGACCGCCTGCGATGCCCTTTGCAAACGTGCAGGCATCGGGCAGAATGTCGTACTGCTGGAAGGCAAACAGGGAGCCGGTACGACCCACGCCGCTCTGGACCTCGTCCACCAGCAGCAGCCAGTCGTTCTTCTCGCACAGCGCCTTGACGGCCTTGACATATTCCTTGTCCAGCGGCAACACGCCGCCCTCGCCTTGAATCAGCTCCATCATCACGGCGCACACGTCCTTGCCGGAGGCTTTCTCCAGCGACTCCATGGAGTTGGCGTCGGCGTAGCGAAAGCCCTCGGTGAACGGGAAGAAATACTTGTGGAACTGATCCTGTCCGGTGGCCATGAGGGTGGTGATGGTGCGGCCATGGAAGGAGTTATTCAGCGTGATGATGGTGGCGCGGCCTTCGCCGTACTTATCAAAGCTGTACTTTCTCGCCAGCTTGATGAGGCCCTCGTTGGCCTCGCCGCCGCCGTTGGCGAAGAACACGTTACTCATGCCCGTACGCTTGCAGAGAATTTCAGCCAGGCGCGCGCAGGGCTCGGTGTAAAAGAGGTTGGACACATGGCCCAGCTTTTTGGCCTGCGCCGCGATGGCGTCCACCCAAGCGTCGTTGCCGTAGCCGAGGTCGGTGACGCCGATGCCGCTGGTGAAGTCGATGTATTCTTTGCCCTCCGGGGAGTAGAGCTTGGCGCCCGTTCCGTGGTCGATGGCCACGGGGAAACGGCCATAGGTGTGCATGACGTACTGGCTGTCAAGCGCCTTGATTTCTTCAGAAGTCATAAAAATCGTCCTTTCCTGTTTCACGGTGGCCTGCCACCGGGCTTTTCGGTTTGAGGGTGGTTTGTTGGGGCATGCTGGGCTTCTCCGGGTCCCACCGGGTTTGCCGCCCGTATGGCGGCGGGTGCGTTTCTCCGGGTCCCACCGAATTTGCCGCCCGCATGGCGGCAGGTGCGTTTCTCCGGGTTTCACCGAATTTGCCGCCCGCATGGCGGCAAATCAAATCCAATCATGTTTGGCCGCGACAAGGAAACAACCGAAGCGCCGCCTGTGGCGGAAGAAGCGAGGTTGTTTCGAGGAAGCGGCGTGATTGGCGGGCGAAAAACGCACGCAAATCACAATGCCGCAACGGTGAATGGCCAAACATACTTCTCGGCCTGCAAACGTGCGAACCGCCGGGGCGGCGAGTGCGCTGCGGCAGGCCGCATCCCCCTCCAAAAAGTGCTTGCACTTTTTGGAAGCGCTTCAGTCCTCTTTTTTCAGCATGGTGCCGATGCCGGCATCCGACAAAAGCTCAATGAGAATGGAGTGGGGAATTCGCCCGTCCAGAATGTGGACGCGCTCCACGCCGGCGGCGATGGCATCCACGCAGCACTCGATTTTGGGGATCATGCCGCCGGTGATGGTGCCGTTGGCGATGAGGCTGGGCACGTCAAAGGCGTGAACGACGTGGATTAAAGTGTCCTCGTCGTGGGGATCGCTCAAAAGTCCGCGCACGTCCGTCAGCAGGATCAGCTTCTCGGCCTGAAGCGCCGCCGCCAGCTTTGCCGCTGCCGTGTCGGCGTTGATGTTGTAAGCGGTGTCGGCGTCCACACCTTGCGCCACGGTGGACACAACGGGAATATAACCCGTCATCAAGGCGTTTTCCACCGGCTCGGGATTCACGCCGGTGATCTCGCCCACGAGGCCGTACTTTTCATTGAGGCACTTGGCCTGGAACAGCGCGCCGTCCATGCCGCACAGGCCGATGGCTTGACCGCCCAGGCGGTTGATCTGCGCCACCAGATTTTTGTTGACCTTGCCGCACAGCACGCTCTGCACGACCTCCATGGTCTCCTCGTCCGTGTAGCGCAGGCCGTCCACAAATTTGGACTCCTTGCCGATTTTTTTCAGCATGGCGTTGATGTCCGGACCGCCGCCGTGTACCATGACCACGCGGATGCCGACCAGAGACAATAGAATAATATCGCTCATGACGGCCTTGCTCAACTCCGGGGAGATCATGGCATTTCCGCCGTACTTGACCACGATGGTCTTGCCGGTGAATTTCTGAATGTAGGGCAGTGCCTCGACCAGAGTACGGGCCTGCTGTTCGTGTGAGGACATCGCTGTTCAGCTCCTTGTTGCGGGAGGTTCCCGCAGGATTGCCGCCATTGGCGGGAGAATAGCCGCGGCTGATGCCGCGGGAAAGAACTGCAACCCCCATTGGGAATGGGGTAACTCCGGCGACTGCCGGAAGCGTTCAAGACCCCCAAATGGCGGGGAAATTCGCGGCTGATGCCGCGGAGGGAACTGCAACCCCCATTCTTTTTCGTCTTGCCGAAAAAGAATGCGCCTTGCAAGGTGGAAGAAAAAGGCGCTTAAAGTTGGTCTTTCGCAAACCTTTGGTACATCCAGTAGACGCGTTCATGCCCAGTTGTGAAAGCCCGGGGCAGAAACCTGCATTGCCTCAAGCTCCTAACCCGCTGGCGCTTACATTTACCGCCCGGGTAGCGCGTAACGCGCGGCAAAATGCTTACGGCCTTTCAGATTTGCACCACAAGTTTGTAATGGCTGCGGCAAGACGCGGGCAGGGATCCGGATGACCACTGAACCCCACCGTGCGTTCCCCAGACACGAGGTCCCCGGCGCAAAGCCTTGCGGCGGGGTGTGTCTCAAGCGGTTTTCTTTTCCACCGCTGGCGGCGCATTTTCTTTGCCCAAGAGCAAAGAAAATGGGGGGCCAGTTCTTTGCGGCGGAACGCCGCAACTCTTTCGGCAGCCGCCGAATATTAGGTACGATAATCTCCGTTGATCTTCACATAGTCGTAGGTCAGATCGCAGCCCCAGCAGGTACATGTTCCGCCGCCCTCGGCCATGAAGATGTTGATTTCCACGTCATGTTCGGTGAGGATTTTCTTGGCCACATCCTCGTCAAACGCAAGGCCGCGGCCTTGATGGCAGACCTCGATGTCGCCGGCGGCGGAGGTGAAATGGACGTCCACCTTTTCCGGGTCAAACTGCTCGCCGGAGTAGCCCATGGCGCAGAGCACTCTGCCCCAGTTGGCGTCGGCGCCAAAGATGGCAGCCTTGGTCAAAGACGAATCGATGACGGACTTTGCCATCGTCTCGGCGCTCTTTTCGCTCTTTGCGCCGTTGACCGTGCAGGTGATAAGGTGCTTGGCGCCCTCGCCGTCAGAAGCCATGGCGCGCGCCAACTTGGTGCAGATTTCCTTCAGCGCCGCCACAAAAGCAGCGTAATCATCGTTCTTTTCCGTGATTTCGGCGTTGCCTGCCATGCCGTTTGCCAGCACGCAGCAAGTGTCGTTGGTGGAGGTGTCGCCGTCCACGCTGATGCGGTTGAAGCTGACGGTCACGGTTTCCAGCAGCGCCGCGCGGATCATGTCCGGGGAGATGGCGCAGTCGGTGGTGAGGTAACAGAGCATGGTGCCCATGTTGGGGTGGATCATGCCGCTGCCCTTGCACATGCCGCCAATCTTCACGGTCTTGCCGCCGATGGTGGTCTCCACGGCGACTTCCTTTTTCACAGTATCGGTGGTCATGATGGCGCTTGCCGCCGCGTCAGAGCCGGCGGCGGAGTGGGCAAGCTGCTTGTAAAGTGCGGGCACGCCGTCCTCGATGACCTTGACGTTGATGGTCTGGCCGATGACGCCGGTGGAGGAAACCACCACGTCGCTTGCCTCACAGCCAACGGCTGCCGCAACGGCGGCGCACATCTTCTCGGCGTTTTCCTCGCCATTGGGCGCGCAGGCGTTGGCGTTGCCGGAGTTGATGATGGCCGCGCGAGCCTTGCCGTTTTTCAGATGCTCCTTGTCTACGTGGATGGGTGCAGCCTTGACCACGTTAGTGGTGTAAACCGCTGCCGCAGAGCACTCTACGTCGGAAACGATCAGCGCCACGTCCTTCTTGTCCTTGTTGTGAGTCTTGACGCCGACATGCATGCCGGCGGCCTTGAACCCCTGTGCGGCGCAGACGCCGCCTTCAATCCATTTCATATCTGTTTCCTCCTGTGAAGACATTCATTTACGGTTTTCAGCAGATGCGGCGCTGCTGCCGCGAGGGATGCGGCGCTCTGCCGCGAGGGATGCGGCGCTCTGCCGCGAGGGATGCGGCGCTGCTGCCGCGAGGGATGTGGCGCTCTGCCGCGAGGGATGCGGCGCTCTGCCGCGAGGGATGCGGCGCTCTGCCGCGAGGGATGCGGCGCTGCTGCGCCGGGAAGAACTGCAACCCCCATTCTTTTTCGTCTTGCCGAAAAAGAATGCGCCTTGCAAGGTGGAAGAAAAAGACGCTTTAGACACACCCCACCGCAAAGCCTTGCGGCGGGGACCTCGTGTCCGGGGAACGCGCGGAGAAGCGCGTTGGTTAACCGGGCAGCTGCCCGCGTCTTGCGGGGAGTACGGCAGAAGCTTGGGGTGGAAACCCGAATGGCCTTTACGGTGTGCCCCGCGCGTTCCGCTCCGCTACGCGCTACCCGGGAAATCACGGTAAGCATCAGCGTTATAGAAGCAGCGGCTATGCAGGTTTCTGCCCCAGACTGGCAAGAATGAGCATGCCCGCGTCTACTGGATGCACCGAAGGTTTGCAGAAGACGAACTCTTAGCGGCTCTCTCTTACACCGTGCGGGGCGCGTTCTCTCTGGTCAAGACCAGAGAGAATGGGGGCCGCAGCTCTCGGCGGCCAGCAGGCCGCATCTTCGCGGTGGAGCACCGCGCATTATTCCAGTCCCGTTTTCTCGTCTAGCCCCAGCATGATATTCATGTTCTGCACTGCTGCGCCGGACGCGCCCTTGCCCAGGTTATCGAACAGCGCCGTGACGCTGATCTGGCTTTCATTGCCGCAGACTTCCAGCTTCAAGTGGTTGGTGCCTGCCAGTGTGGAGGCGTACAGCACATTCTCGTCGCCGCCGTAAGGCGCAACCGTCACGAAATGCTCACCCGCGTAATACTCCGCCAGCGCCGCTTGAATGTCCTGCCCGGACACGTCCTTTGCAAGTAAGTCCCGGTGGAGCATGATCGTGGTGGCCATGCCCTCGTAAAAGTCGCCCAGAATCGGGGAGAAGATCGGCGTGCGGGTCAGGCCGCAGACCTTCTGCATCTCCGGCAGGTGCTTATGCTGGAGGGTCAAGCCGTAAATGCGGTGGGAATCGTGGTGGGGATCGCGGTGCTCATCCTCATACTCGGCGATCAGCTTTTTGCCGCCGCCGGAATAGCCCGTCAGCGAGTAGACCGCCAGCGGATAATCCGGCGGGACAATCCCCAGCTTCACCAGCGGCGCAACCGAGGAGATAAAGCCCGTGGCGTGACAGCCGGGGTTGGCTACCCGCTTGGAACTTGCAATCGCCGCACGCTGGGTCTTGCTCAATTCCGGATAGCCGTAAGTCCAGCCGTCCGCCGTGCGGTGGGCGGTGGAGGCGTCGATGATGCGGGTGGTGGGACTTTCCACCAGCTCCACCGCCTCAATCGCCGCCTTGTCCGGGAGGCAGAGAAACACGATGTCCGCCGCGTCCATGAGCGCTTTGCGGGCGGCAGGGTCCTTGCGCTTATCCTCGTCAATAAGCAGGAGGTCAATGTCATCGCGCTTGCCCAACCGCTCGTAAATCTGCAGGCCGGTGGTGCCGTCCTTGCCGTCGATGTATACCTTTGGTTTCAAGGGAATCAACCTTCTTTATCTGGTATGTGCGGCCACAAAATTGCGAACCGCCTTGATCTGGCGTGTGGTTTCCGCCACAGCAGGACCGCCGTAGCTTCCCCGCAGGGCCATGCAGTTTTCCAGGTTCAGCGCGTCGTAGACGTCGGCTTCAAACAGCGGAGAAATTGTCTGCAACTCATTGAGCGGCAGTTCTTCCAGCGTGATGCCCGTCTGGGTGCATTGGGCGACCAAATGACCAACCGTGGTATAGGCATCCCGGAAGGGCATGCCCTTTTTGGTCAAGTAATCGGCGCAGTCCGTTGCGTTGATGAAGCCGTGACCCGCCGCCTTGCGCATGTTGTCCGTGCGGACGGTCATGGTGTCGATCATGGCGGCGAACACCGGCAGGCACATTTCCACGGTGTCGATGGCGTCAAACACCGGCTCCTTGTCCTCCTGCATATCCTTGTTGTAAGCCAGCGGAATGCCCTTCATGGCGGTCAGCAGGCTCATCAAGTCGCCGTAAACCCGCCCAGTCTTGCCCCGCACCAGCTCGGCAACGTCGGGGTTTTTCTTCTGGGGCATGATGGACGAGCCTGTGGAATACGCATCGTCCAGATCGATGAACTTAAATTCCCACGAACACCAGAGGATCACTTCCTCGGCGAAGCGGGACAGGTGCATCATCAAAACGGACAGGGCGCTTAAAAATTCCAGCGCATAGTCCCGGTCGGAAACACCGTCCAGAGAGTTGCCCATAGGGGCGTCGAAGCCCAGCGCCTTTGCCGTCTCCCACCGGTCGATGGGATAGGTGGTGCCGGCCAGCGCGCCGGAGCCCAAGGGGCACTCGTTCATGCGCTTTTGGCAGTCCAGAAGCCGGGTGACATCCCGGGAGAGCATGGCGGCGTAGGCCATGAGATGCTGGGCAAAGGAGATGGGCTGTGCCCGCTGCAAATGGGTGTAGCCGGGCATGACCGCCGTCTGGTATTTCTCAGCCTGGGCGCACAGGACGCTTTGGAGGTGGAGAATCTGATCGACGATGGTGGGGATCTCGTTGCGGACGTAGAGCCGGAAATCCACCGCCACTTGATCGTTCCGAGAACGGGCGGTGTGGAGTCGCTTGCCGGCCTGCCCAATGCGGGCGGTGAGCAGGCTCTCGATGTTCATGTGGATGTCCTCGTTGTCGGCGGTGAATTCCACCTTGCCGGCCTCGATGTCCGCCAGGATGCCATTTAAGCCCTCCACAATGGCGGCAACGTCCTCTTTGGAGATGATGCCGCAGTCGCCCAGCATGGTGGCGTGGGCGATGGAGCCGGCGATATCCTCCTTGTAGAGGCGCTGGTCAAACTGGATGGAGGCGTTGAAATCGTTTACTAAGGCGTCGGTTTCCTTGCCGAACCGCCCGGACCACAGCTTCATAGGTTTCTCCTTATCAATCGGGATAAATACGGCAAACGGCGGGAGCAATGTCTCCCGCCACTTGCGTAGTTGGTAAAAGGGGTTCAGGGGATTCGCCCCTGATTCTGCCGCTTGCGGCAGAACAAATTTCAATCATTTTCGGCAGGACATGTGCCTGCCGAAAATACTTTGACCCGTGCGCCTTGGGCGCACACACCAGTGACCGATGTCACTGGTGGTGAGGAATCTAAAGGGGGAGAGAATCTCCCCCTTTAAGTCTCTTAAAGCTTTCCTTCTTCTCTCAGAGCCAGCACGGTATCGGGCAGACCCCAGAGGTTGATGAAGCCGGTGGCGTTGGTCTGGTCGTAATTGCTCTCGTTGAAGGTGACCAGCTCCTCGGAGTACAGTGTCTCGGGAGAGGTGACGGAGGCAGTAATCATGTTGCCCTTGTAGAGCTTGAGCTTCACAGAGCCGGTGACATGCTCCTGCGTCTTGTCGGCAAACGCGCTCAGTGCCTCGCGGACAGGGGTGAACCACTTGCCGTTATAGATGAGGTCTGCAAAGTCGACAGCCAGCTTGCTCTTCATGTGGGCGGAGTCCTTGTCGACGGTAATCATCTCCAGGCACTGATGTGCCTTGTAGAGAATCGTGCCGCCCGGCGTCTCGTAAACGCCTCTGTCCTTCATGCCGACCAGTCTATTTTCCACGATGTCCAGCAGGCCGATGCCGTTCTCGCCGCCCAGCTTGTTCAGCTTGCGGATGATGTCGGAGCCCTTCAGCTTCTCGCCGTCCAGACCCACGGGCACGCCCTTTTCAAAGTCGATGGTCACATAGGTAGCCTTGTCGGGTGCGGTGATGGGGGAAACGCCCATCTCCAAAAAGCCGGGCTTTTCGTACTGCGGCTCGTTGGCGGGGTCCTCCAGATCCAGACCCTCGTGGGAAAGATGCCACAGGTTCTTGTCCTTGGAGTAGTTCGTCTCGCGGTTGATCTTCAGCGGCACCTTGTGAGCCTCGGCATAGTCGATCTCCTCGTCTCTGCCCTTGATCTCCCACTCACGCCACGGGGCGATGATGGGCATATCCGGTGCGAAACGCTTGATGCCCAGCTCGAACCGGACTTGATCGTTTCCCTTGCCGGTGCAGCCGTGGGCGATGGCGTCAGCACCCTCGGCCTTGGCGATCTCCACCAGCTTCTTGGCGATGATGGGCCGGGCAAATGCGGTGCCCAGCAGGTACTGCTCATAGCTGGCGCCCATCTTCAAAGACGGCCAGATCACGTCCTCCACCATCTCGTCAGTCAAGTCTGCGATGTACAGCTTGGAAGCGCCGGTCTTAATGGCCTTCTCGTTTAGGCCGTCCAGCTCGTCGCCCTGACCTACGTCAGCAGCCACGGCAATGATCTCGGGGTTGTTGTAGTTTTCCTTCAGCCAGGGAATGATGATGGACGTATCCAGTCCGCCGGAATAAGCCAGCACAATCTTCTTGATTTTTGTCTTATCAATCATAACGAAACCTCCGTTTGTTTTTTGTTTTTGTTGATGCTTGAATTATACAACTTGCTTGCATATTTATTCAAGCATCAACCTGCACAACTTTTCTGGAAAACTTTGGTCTGTTTTGAATAGTTTTACAAGAAACCCGGCTTTTTCTGCATATGCACACCGATTATTCATTTTTAAGGCGTGGTAAATACATGCCGCCCCGGTGAATATACAAAGAGGCGCGCATCCGGATTCCTCATGCGGATGCACACCTCATTGGGGTTTATACCATTTTTTCCGGACGGACGATCTCGTCGAACTCCTCCGCGGTCAGAAGGCCGGAGGCCACCACGGCGTCTTTTAAGGTGGTGCCGTCGTGGAGCGCCTTTTTGGCGCAGGCCGCCGCGTTTTCGTAGCCGATCTTCGGCGTGAGGCAGGTCACCAGCATCAAGGAGTTATGCAGGTTGCCCTCCATCTTCTCCGCGTTGACGGTGATGCCCTCCACGCAGCGGGTGCGGAAGGAATCCATGCTGTCCGTCAGCAACCGGGCGGACTGGAAGAAGTTATAGGCGCACACCGGCTGAAACACGTTGAGCTGGAAGTTGCCCTGGGAGGCAGCCACGCCGATGGCGGCGTCATTGCCCAACACCTGCACGGCAACCATGGTGACGGATTCGCACTGGGTGGGGTTGACCTTGCCGGGCATGATACTGCTGCCCGGTTCGTTTTCCGGGATATGCAGCTCGCCCATGCCGCACCGGGGACCGGAGGCATAGAAGCGAATGTCGTTGGCGATCTTCATCAAATTCGCCGCAAGGGCTTTCAGCGCCCCGTGGGCCAGCACCAGGGAATCGTGGCTGGTGAGGGCGTGGAACTTGTTCTCGTCCGGCTCAAAGTCGATGCCGGTGATTTCGCCCAGCTGGTCGCACACTGCCCGGTCGTAGCCCTCCGGCGCATTGAGGCCGGTGCCTACGGCGGTGCCGCCGATGGCCAGATTTTTAAGCTCCGGGCACACGCCGTCCTCCATCATCCGGCAGGGTGCGGCGATCAGCTCTGCCCAACCGGAAACCTCCTGCGCGAATTTCAAGGGCGTGGCGTCCTGCAAATGGGTGCGGCCAATTTTAATGATGTCGGCGTTGTCCCGCGCCAGTTTTTCAAAGGCGGCGGCAAGGCGCATGGCCGACGGCACCACCTCATTCATCATGGTCAGCACCGCCGCGATGTGCAGCGCGGAGGGAAACGTGTCATTGCTGGACTGGGAGGCGTTGACCTGATCGTTGGGGTGCAGGGGAACGCCCCGCTCCGCCGCCAGATGGGCGATGACCTCGTTGACGTTCATGTTGGTCTGGGTGCCGGAGCCGGTCTGCCAGACGGACAGGGGAAACTCCCCGTTCCAGCTTCCCGCCCGAATTTCGGCGCAGACGTCGGCAATCGTATCCGCCTGCTCCTGCGTCAACTTACCAAAGCCCGCGTTGGCCTGGGCGCAGGCCTCTTTTAAACAGGCAAAGGCGTGAATGATGGCCTCCGGCATTTTCTCCGTGCCAACGGGAAAGTTTTCCACGCTGCGCTGGGTCTGGGCGCCCCAGTGATGCTCCGCCGGGACGGCGATTTCGCCCATGGTGTCGTGTTCAAGGCGTGTTTCCATCGGATGTTCCTCCGTTAATTTTATAGAGATACTACCATTATAAACAGGATGTGTCAGCGGCGCAAGGCCGGATTTGCCCGGAGTCCCATTGGTCTGGTGGCAGAGCGGGTGCTCCCGCTTTTTTGTAAATTTAATGCAATCGTTTGCTTGACAGGTTCGCGCAACTATGATACGGTTTTCGTATTGGAGATTTTGTGAAAAAATCACTTCTAATATGGAGGAAAAGTCATGACAAATCAGGAACTTGCGCAAGTGTGCAAACAGGTCCGTCGTGATATCATCAACATGACGGCAAACGCAGGCAGCGGCCACCCCGGCGGCTCTTTGTCCGCAGTGGAGCTGATGACCGGCGTCTTTTTCACCCAGATGCGGGTGGATCCCAAGAACCCCAAGTGGGAGGATCGGGATCGCTTCGTGCTGTCCAAGGGTCATGCAGCACCGTGCTATTACGGCGTGCTGGCCGAGAAAGGCTTCATCTCCCGGGATGAATTCCAGAACTTCCGCCAGCTGCACAGCATTTTGCAGGGCCATCCCGACGCCAAAAAGGTTCCCGGCGTAGACGCCTCCACCGGCTCTCTGGGTCAGGGCGTGTCCATCGCAAACGGCATGGCTATGGGCGCCAAGCTGTTGGGCAAGGACACCAAGGTGTATGTCATGTGCGGTGACGGCGAGTGCCAGGAGGGCCAGATTTGGGAGGCTTTCATGGCTGCCGCCCACTACAAGCTGGACAATCTGACCGTGCTCATCGACTGGAACGGTCTGCAGATCGACGGCAGCAACGACGAGGTCATGTCTCTGGGCGATTTCCCCGCCAAGCTCCGTGCGTTCGGCTTTGACCTCCACGAGGTTGCCGACGGCAACGATCTTGAGCAGGTGCTCGCGGCGCTGAATGCGCCCACCGTCCCCGGCAAGCCCAAGTGCATTCTGGCACATACGGTTAAGGGCAAGGGCGTGTCCTTTATGGAAAATCAGGCAGGCTGGCACGGCAAGGCACCCAATGCCGAGCAGCGCGAGCAGGCCTTGAAGGAACTGGAGGGTTAAAAACATGAGTGAAAAAATTGCAACCCGTGAAGCATACGGCAGAGCTCTGGTAGAGCTGGGCGCACAAAACGACAAGGTCGTTGTGCTGGACGCAGATCTTGCCGGCGCAACCATGACGAAATACTTCAAGGCCGCCTGCCCCGACCGTTTCTTCGATATGGGCATCGCAGAAGCCGATCTGGTGGACACCGCCGCCGGCCTCTCCACCATGGGCCTCATTCCCTTCGCCTCCACCTTCGCCATGTTCGGCGCAGGCCGTGCCTATGAGCAGGTGCGCAACTCCGTTGCCTACCCCAAGTTCAACGTCAAGCTGGTCATGTCCCACGCCGGCGTCAGCGTCGGTGAGGACGGCGGCAGCCACCAGTGCATTGAGGATCTGGCGCTGATGCGTGCCATCCCTGGCATGACCGTGATTGTGCCCGCCGACGCCAATGAGACGAAGGCCGCCGTGTACGCCATGGCCAAGTACAACGGCCCCGTCTATATGCGCACGTCCCGTCTGGCTTCTCCCGTTTTTGAGGAAGCGCATCCCTTCGAGATCGGCAAGGCAACGGTCCTGCGTGAGGGCAAGGACGTGGCGGTGTTCGCCTGCGGCCTAATGGTTTCCGAGGCCCTGGAAGCAGCCAAACTGCTCGCCGCCGACGGCATCGATGCTGCGGTCATCAACGTTTCCACTATCAAGCCCATTGACGCCGAGTGCGTGACGAAGTACGCCCTCCAGTGCGGCAAGGTCGTCACCGTTGAGGAGCACAGTGTCATCGGCGGCCTGGGCGACGCCGTTTCCAGCGTGCTGATGGGCAAGGTTGCCTGCGGCTTCACCAAGCTGGGCGTGCAGGACGAGTTCGGCCAGTCCGGCAAGGCGGCGGATGTTCTGCGGGAGTATCGCCTCGCAGCCGATCTGATCGCCGAGGATATCAAAAAAGCACTGTAAGGTTCAAAACCTTTCCTGCGGAAATACGCGGCTGATGCCGTGGAGAACGTGCCGCTTTACGGCGCGGGAATGCGGCGCTGCCGCGGGAATCCACACTGATGTGCGGAGGGAACTGCGGCGCTCCGCCGCAAGGGATGCAACCCCCATTCTTTTTCGTCTTGCCGAAAAAGAATGTGCCTTGCATGGTGGATGAAAAAGGCGCTTGGAGTTGGTCTGCGGCAAACCTTCGGTGCATCCAGTAGACGCGAAAATGCTCAGTTGGTATAGTCTGGGGCAGAAAACTGTATTGCCGCTGCTTCGTCACCCGCTTACGCGCGTCCTCACAAACTCCGTATCCCTCTCCACAGTCCAAAGGCCTGTGGCTCACTCACTCCGTTGCTCGTCCTTTCCCCACTGCACCCGCTGTGCTGGGCTGCAGCGGGAACCCCGTAAATGCCCGGGTAGCGCGGAACGCGCGGGGCAAGTGGCTGAAAGCCTTTCAGGTTTGCGTCGCAAGCTCGCAGGGGCTTTCCGCAAGACGCGGGAAAACGCCCGGATAATATTCAATCTTCTCCGTGCGTTCCCCGGACACGAGGTCCCCGTAAAAAAATCACCTGCCTTTTCGGGCAGGTGATTTTCTTTATGGGGTGTGTCCTTTGCTCTCTTTGACGGTGCACCGCCGTTTCTCTCCCGGGGAGAGAAATGGGGGTGCAATTATCTGTCAGAGTGATTCCAGGAGTTAGGCAGATTATAGGGGCGGTAGGCGGAGGTCAGCACCTTTTCAAAAATGGGTGCCTCCGGGTCCTCTACCCGTTTGAGAATCTGCTCGCCAGCGGCAGCGCCAAGCTCCTCGACCGGTTGGACAATGGAATCGATCTGGTTGGAGTACATCTGGAAAAAGCTGGAGTTGAAGTCCACAAAGCAGACAAGGTCAATGTCCTTGGCCAACTGCAGACCCTTCTTGTGCAGATACATGATCGTATCGGAGGCCATTAGGCCGTTGGTGGCGATAATGGCATCGCAGTGCTGATCCAAAAGATCGTCCAGACAGTCGGCGGCGCTGTTTTCCAGAGAATTGCCGTAGCGAATCAAGTTGTCATCCACGGTAAGGCCACAATCCGTCACTGCCTGCTGATAGGCAGAGATGCGCTCCTTGGTGGTGCTCAACCGCGGCAGACCGCCGATAATGCCGATCTTGTGATCGCCCTTGCCCGCCAGACGGCAGACGCTGCGGTAAATGGGCTGAAAGTTGGAAACGCACAGAGAGGAAAAATTCTTGGAATCGAAGGTTCGATCCACCAAAACCACCGGGAATCCGGCGGGAATCAGACTTTCAAATTTCTCGGCGCTGTCCATGGTGCTGGCAATCAGCAGTCCGTCCACCAGTCCCGCAGATAGAAGGCGGATATTGACTTCTTCCCGCTCCTCGTTCTCCTTGGTATTGGCGATAATCAAGTGGTACCCCTGCTGGGAAAGATAGGTTTCCACCGATTCAATCATCGTGGCAAAGAATTTATTGGAAATATCGGGCACAATAAAGCCGATGGTCTTTTTCTTGCCGGTGCGGAAGCTCCGAGCCGATGCGTCCGGCGTATAGCCCAACTCGGAAATGGCCTGATAGACCTTGTCCTTCGTCTCACTGGAGACATAGCGGGTATTGTTGATGGTGTGGGACACGGTGGCGGTGGATACCCCCGCCATCTTCGCAACATCGCTGATGGTCACTTTCATGCTTTCACCCTCTTGCGTAAGCGTTATGTAACTTGCGTAATCAATTTCTTAAGTTTAGTATATGCCATTCACCGGGCGCCGTCAAGTGCTTTTCCGCATTTTCTGCTCCTTTTTTGGGGAATCTGACAGCAAAATTATAAAAAATGCACAATGTAATCGGTTTAACATTATTAAAAATGACAGTTGAAGGTCTATGGCAGATGTGCTAATATTAACGATGCAATCGTTTAACAAAACGTTTACGCAAACGTTTTTGACGGTCCCGACCATCCGTGCAGGCCGTCCAATTTGAAAGGAGTCTATTGACTTATGAAAACACAGATTGGTATCAATGGTTTTGGCCGTATCGGCCGTTTGGTTTTCCGCGCCGCTCTGACCCGTTCCGACGTGGACGTTGTGGCTCTGAACGATCCGTTCATGACCCCCGACTACATGGCCTACATGCTGCGCTATGACACCACCCATGGCCGTTTTGATGGCACCGTCGAGTACGAAGATGGCGCTCTGATTGTCAACGGCAAGAAGATCACCGTTTTCGCCGAGAAGGAAGTTGCCAACATCCCCTGGGGCAAGGTTGGCGCTGAGTATATCTGCGAGTGCACCGGCCAGCATCTGTCCAAAGACAAGTGCCAGGGCCACATTGACGCCGGCGCAAAGCACGTCGTCATGGGCGCTCCTTCCAAGGATGACACCCCCATGTTCGTCATGGGCGTGAACAACAAGAAGTACACTTCCGACATGAAGTTTGTCTCCAACGCTTCCTGCACCACGAACTGCCTGGCTCCTCTTGCCAAGGTTCTGCAGGACAACTTCGGCATCAAGGAAGGCTTGATGACCACCGTTCACTCCGTCACCCCCACCCAGAAGATTCTGGACGGCGCTTCCTTGAAGGATTGGCGCGGCGGCCGTGCTGCATGCGGCAACATCATCCCCTCCTCCACCGGCGCTGCAAAGGCTGTGGGCAAGGTCATTCCCGAGCTGAACGGCAAGCTGACCGGCATGTCCATGCGTGTTCCCACTCTGGACGTGTCCGTGGTTGACTTGACTGCAAAGCTGGAGAAGCCCGCCTCTTACGAGGAGATCTGCAAGGTCATGAAGGAAGCTTCCGAGGGCGAGCTGAAGGGCGTTCTGGGCTACACCGAGGACCCCGTCGTTTCCTCTGACTTCCTGGGCGATGCACGCACCTCCATCTTCGACGCAAAGGCCGGCATTTCCTTGACCGACACCTTCGTCAAGGTCGTTTCCTGGTACGACAACGAGTGCGGCTATTCCAACAAGATGGTCGACTTGATCCGCTACATGTCCTCTGTGGACCACAAGTAAGATCAATTAGAACTGTCATTCGCCGCCTCTTCGCAGCTGCATGCGAGGAGGCGGCTCCCTTTTTGCCCTTACGGCGCAAAAAAAAGCAGCTGTACCACAAAATGATCTGAAATGTGGTACAACTCCTACCGTTTGAAACGCCCGAAAGCATTGCAAACACTTGATTTTATAATATAAAAGATTCGACCCCGCCAACTTCCAACGAGCTGGCGGGGTCACTTCTGATTAGGTTCGCTCAAATGACATACCTCTTGCTTTCTACAGGATACACGTATGGAAGGAGACCATTGGGAAATCGACAGGTATCTTTTCAAGAACGGTAAACAAATCAATGCACGGAATATTTTCTCCGGTAAACCGGGGACCCGTACGGGCTCAGAGTATGAGCAGTGTTTCCTCTTTGGTAAGGTCCTGAAGTGTTCGCATAATTTCCTTCCAGATGTGCCGGGAATCAGTGGAGTTCGCGTTGGGAACTAGCCCATTGGACTCACTCCTTCCATGGCTATAATGTACAACACTTTTGGATATTTGTCAACTGTTTTTGTGCAAATTTTATTTTTTAGGTAACAACAAAAAAGGGAAGGGGCTGCGGATTTTCCGCAGTCTCTTCCTGCGCAATCGGTCAATCGTTTGCCAGCTGCCAAAAAAAGGCACGCAGACCAAGCGCCGGATCCTCGCAAAAGGCCGTTTGCAGCGCCGCCAGGTTGTCCGGATCGTGCTCGATTTCCCGGCAGAAACGGTACAGCGCCTCCTGCGGAGCAATTCCCGCGGCACTCAAATGCTCCACGCACAGCGGCGCCAGCACGGCAAATTCCGCCCGGGACAGGAGATCCCCGTCCCGTACGGCCTTGCAAAAGTCCCGAAACACGAAATAGGCCGCCATCCGCTCCAGCATCCAGTCGGGAAGCTTCCGTCTGGGCGCGGCTTCCGCCGCACGCAGCAGCGGCAGCCAGTCTTCCTCCAGAATTTCAAGGCGCTCTAGCGTTTTGAGCGCCGCCGGAAACAGTCCCGGGCCGGTCAGCTCCAGTGCAGGAAGTTCCTCCGGCAGGTCGCCGTAGGCCTCACACAAGTCTTGCAAGCCCTCCGTCTGCTCCTCGTCCAGCGCGGACTGCACCTCGTTGGAGAAGAGCAGGAACCACGTAAACCGCGTCCGTATGGGCAGGGAACGCGTCTGCAAAATGGCAAGCGCCCGCTCCCGGCAGGCGAACAGTAGCGGCTCCCACGCATCTGTCCAGCACTCCCCCGCCTCTAACTCCCCCGTGGCCGGGAAGGTCAATCTTTCCTCACTACCAAGCAGCAGATCCGCCGCCACGGGGCAGGACGCGGAGAGGCTGGTTTCCCGCACACTGCCGTAATCCTCCGTAAAGCGGGGGTGCAGGCGGCAGGTACGGCTGGTGTGCTCCTCCCCCAAGACTTGATAGATCTCGCAGAGGTTCCGCCCGTCCAAAAACGGGCAGCGGCGGTTTTGCCGCACAAAGCACCGCTCCCCCTCTCCGTCCACCGTCAGTCCGGCGCGAAGCCGATCGCCAAAGGGGCCGGGAACGCCTGCAAAATAGGCGGCGGTGTCGTTATCCACCACGACCTCCCAGCCGACGCAGCAGTTGCGGGGGCACTTGTCCGCAATGCAGTGAAAGCGGTCAAAATAATCCGGGGCGCGTAGAAGCATATGTCGTCATCTCCTGTTTCTCATCATACCGTTTTCTTCCCCGTGATGCAAGACGCAGCGGAGAAGTCGGCGGTTTTCGGTGGACAATCCCGCCGGGGCGGCCTATAATAAAGCAAAGAAAATCTAAGGCAATCCCGCGTAGAAATTATGCGGGGGCTGTGCCGTTAGGCGGTCTTTGTGCGGGATTGCCTAAATTGGGGCGGATTGCGCTCCGATGCAGAGGAGGCATTTTTATGAAATACGCCCTAACCGGGGGATTGGTGCTCAGCGGCAGCGAGGATATGACGCCGCAAGCCGGTCTTGCCGTTCTGGTAAACGGGGATACGATTGAAGCGGTTGTGCCGCAAGGCGCTGCCGATCTCACGGGCTATGAGGTCATCGACCTGCACGGTCAATATCTGATGCCCGGGCTCATCAATCTCCACGTACATCTGCCGGCCTCCGGCAAGCCGAAGGACAAGCAGCAGGACAACGTCAAGACCGTCCGCATGGTCACCAGCAATCCCATCGGGCGGAAATTTGCCCACAATCTCTGCGCCAAATACGCCCGCACGCAGCTGCTCAGCGGCGTGACCACCATCCGCACTGTGGGCGGCATTCTGGCGGTGGACACCTGCGTCCGCGACGAAATCGCCGCGGGAAAGCTGATCGGCCCCCGGATTCTGGCGGGCAACATGGCCGTCTCCGTCCCGGAGGGGCACATGGCCGGGTCCCTTGCCTACATCGCCCGCACGCCGGAGGAAGCCCGGGATTTTGTGCGGAAGATTGCGTCCGACAAGCCGGATTTAATCAAACTGATGATTACCGGCGGTGTGCTGGACGCCAAAGCCAAGGGCGAGCCCGGAGTTTTGAAGATGCCGCCGGAGACCATTCGCGCCGCCTGCGAACAGGCGCACGCGCTGGGTCTGCCCGTTGCCGCCCATGTGGAAAGTCCGGAGGGCGTCCGGGCGGCGCTTGAAAACGGCGTGGACACCATCGAGCACGGCGCGCAGCCGGACGAGGAAATCCTTCGGCTGTTCCGTGAGCGCGGCGCCTGCCAGATTGCGACACTCTCCCCCGCCCTGCCCTACGCGCTCTTTGACCGCGCCATCAGCCACGTTTCGGAGATGGAGCAGTTCAACGGCGACGTGGTGTTCCGCGGGATTGTGGCGTGCGCCAAGGCGTGCCTTGCCGCCGGCGTTCCCGTGGGGCTTGGCACCGATACCGGCTGTCCCTACATCACCCACTACGACATGTGGCGGGAGGTCAACTACTTCCACAAATACTGCGGCGTAACCCCCGCCTTTGCCCTGTACACCGCCACCCGACGCAATGCGGAGCTGGCGGGGCTGGGCACTGTTACCGGCAGCATTGAAGGCGGCAAGTGCGCTGATCTGCTGGTGACGAAGGAAAACCCCTTGGACGATCTGACCGCGCTGCGCACACCGGCCATGGTCGTTGCCCGGGGCCGGATTTTCCGCAATCCCCAGGTCAAGAAAATGCCGGAGGTCGAGCGGGAGCTGGACAAATTCATATAAATACAGGATCAAAATTGTTTTTTAGGAGGATCACATACTATGGTCAGCATGATTCAGCGGATGGAGCAGCTACGCACCGAGCGTGGCCTTAGCCGTCCGGCGCTTGCCGCCGCGCTGGGCTTTCCCAGAATGGCGGTTGAAAAGTTTGAAACGGGTCGGCAGACGCCGTCCCAGGAGCAGCAGGAGAAGCTGGCGAACTACTTCGGCGTGTCCCTGTTTTACCTGCGGGGAGAAAGCGACGATCCCACCCGCCAGACCACCTGGATGGACGAGGCCTACACCGAGGTCGAGGCCGCGCCCATGATCCGCAAGCGGGTGCAGGCGGCCGCGCCTGCCGTCACGGAGGCCGCCTCCGGCGAGGGCAATATGCTGGACGCCTTTTTGACCAGCAAGAAATTCAAGGAGGCACTCCACGCAGCCGTTCTGGACACGCTGAAAAGTCCGGAGGGGCAGGAGCTTCTGATCAAGGTTGTCCGCAAAGAGCTGGGCAAACGGTAAATTGAAAAGGGAACCCTTCCCGGGTTTCTTCTGTCGTTATCTTCCTTTCCGGTGCCCAACTCTTTGGGGTTTCTCGGCAAGTAAAGCGGTCCGGCTTTTGCCGGGCCGCTTCCTTGTTTCGCATAGATACGATATTGCCGCAAAAATAGGGAGCTGCCGCAAAAGCGGCAGCTCCCTTGCTGACAGCGGACATTGGGCGAAGTCTGAAAAGGCGAAATTACTTCGCTTCAGCAGGCTTCTTAGAAGTCAGAGTCTTAACGCCCTCAACCACCAGGATGATTGCCAGGATGAACAGCACTGCAGAGAAGAACACCTGCAGAGCGTCAGCGGCAACGGTCTCAGAGCCACCGGCCAGAGACTGGCACTTGGTGACAAAGGTGATGACCAGAGAGGTCAAGGTTGCGCACAGCATGAACACCATGGGGATGTAGAACATCTTGTTGTTCTTGCCGATGTTGCCCAGCCATGCAGCGCAGGCCAGCAGAGCCAGAGCAGCCAGCAGCTGGTTAGCAGCGCCGAACAGCGGCCAAATCTTGGTGTAGCCGCCAGTCATCAGCAGACCACCCAGGATGACAGTGATCAGAGTGGAGACGAACGGATTTGCAATGAGCTTCTTGAAGCCGGTCAAGTTCTTGACATCCTCGCCCTCGTCCACGAAGAACTCCTGCAGCATGTAACGAGCCAGACGAGTTGCAGTGTCCAGAGAGGTCAGGCAGAATGCGGAAACGGCCAGGATCAGGATGGAATACATGACGTCAGCAGACAGGCCAACGGTGGTCAGCATCTGGGAGATACCAGTTGCAAACACAACGGTGGGAGTGCCGGCGGGCATTGCACCATCAGCAAACAGAACGCCAACGCAGATCAAGGAGATCACGGCCAGGCCGCACTCGATCAGCATGCCGCCGTAGCCGATAGCCATAGCGTCTTTCTCGTTGTCCAGCTGCTTTGCAGTCGTGCCGGAACCAACCAGAGAATGGAAGCCGGAGATTGCGCCGCAAGCCACGGTGATGAACAGCACGGGGAACAGATAGCTCGTGCCGGCAATGCCGCGGAAGCCGGTGAATGCAGGCAGGTTCATGACCGGATGTGCGACAACAATGCCGACAATAGCCAGAATGATCATGCCATACAGCAGGAAGGAGTTCAGATAGTCACGGGGCTGGAGCAGAATCCAGACAGGCGTGACAGAAGCGATCAGAATGTAAGCCAGGACGAAGAACGTCCAGAACGTTGCAGTCATATGCACGGGGAAGTTGTAGCCCAGTGCAATGCAGCCGATCAGTGCGGCAACGCCGATGACCGTGGAAACGCCCAGAGGAGCGTTGCGGCGATACACGAAGAAGCCGAACAGGATAGCCAGCAGGATGAACAGCATGGAGATGCTGGCGGTACGGCCATTGGCCAGGTTGAAGGCATCCGTGCCCTCAGCGCCGGAAGCGAATGTGCCAACAACGATGGAGCCGAAGGCAGCGACAACCAGCAGCAGGGTCAGATAAGCAAAGACCAGGAACAGTCTCTTGCCCTTGCGGCCAATGTTGACTTCGATGACGTGGCCGATGGACTTGCCTTCATGACGGATGGAAGAAAACAGAGCGGCGAAGTCATGGGTTGCGCCAAAGAACACGCCGCCGAGCAGGATCCACAGCAGAACGGGAACCCAGCCGAAGATAGCGGCCTGAATGGGGCCGTTGATGGGGCCGGCGCCTGCGATGGAAGCAAAGTGATGGCCCAGCAGAACAGGTGCCTTAGCCGGGCAGTAATCGAGGCCGTCTGCCATGGTATGGGCAGGAGTCTCACGAGAGGGATCAACACCCCATTCTTTTGCCAGCCACTTGCCATAGAACAGGTAGCCGCAAACCAGAACGACGATACTGATCAGCAGGATAACTAATGAGTTCATAGAATACTCTCCCTTCTTATTTTGCCTTGGGTTGGAAATTGCGCTCGAGGGTATTTCTGGCTTCCTTCCCGGCTGGATTGGACAGGAAGTGTTGCTTTGAAATGTCCATTGCCGCTATATGATACTCCATCCAGCCATGGAGTGTCAGCCAATAGTTTTTGCGGTACCGATACCGCTTGAGGTACGCCGCTGCATCGTCGTCAATCACGTCCGCCAGAATCACCAGCGTCACATAGGAGAACATGTGCTCCTTGTGGGGATTGACCTTTGCAATTCCAGCTTCCCGCGTCAAGTCAATGATGCGCTGAAGCGTTTCCAGATTCAGATGCTCGGTGGTGTAGAAATACACATACTCGTGCTGCTCCGACGCGTAGATCGTGTGGGCCCGCGTCATCACGTAGTTTTCTTCACGGAAGTGATACGTCGCCGCAGCGGGAAAGGTTTCTCCGTTCACTGAAACGTCGCGCTCGATATCAAAATAAAAGTGATAGGCTTTCAGTAGCCGTTCCAGTTTTTCCTGCAGGGTTGTGTTTTCCATGCGTTCTCCTATTTTCGTCGACATAAATTCTATTGCTACGGTTGTCATTATACACGAACGTTTTGTTTTTGTTAAGGGGGTAGCGCTAAATTTGTGTACATTTTGTGAATAGACCGACAAAAATTGGTAAATATAGCAAAGAATCCGTTAAAAAGTCTCCTTTTATAGGCGCATTTTGTATAAAAATGTCGCAGCGATTTTGTAAGAAAAGCACAAGCAGGGCCATTTGGCCCTGCTTGTAATCGTTTTCGTGTTCTGCTTTCAGTTTTGCAGGGTGTGAATCAGATGCTTCATATGAATGCTCATGGCATAGCGCGCACCCGCGCCGTCCCGCTGGAGCAAAAACTCCAGAATCGTGCGGTTATCGGCAATGGCAATCTCCTGCATGTGCTGGCGATTCTGGGAGATTTGCAGGATCTCATTGACCGCGCCGTTGAGGATCGGGTACAGCCGGCGCATATATTCGTTGTGGGACGCGCGGATGATGGACAGGTGAAAATCTTGATCTGCCGCAGGCCAGTCCCCACCCGCCGCGGCAATCTCCTCCACCCGGAGGGCCTTGCGGCGAATCTGCTCCATCTCCTCGTCGCTGGCGCGCTCGCAAGCCAGCGCCACCGTGGCCGGCTCAAAAATCAGCCGCATCTCAAAAAGGTCCTTGGCACGAACCCGGGAGTGCAGA
Organism: Oscillibacter sp.; assembly: GCA_022652815.1. GTDB lineage: Bacteria > Bacillota > Clostridia > Oscillospirales > Oscillospiraceae > Oscillibacter. The sequence goes on along the minus strand of JALCRR010000001.1, from coordinate 54,842 downwards.
TGCTGCAGCGAGGTCAAATCCACCACCTCGGACGGCAGATTGTCCGCCACAAAGGTACCCTTGCCCCGGCGAATCACCAGCACATCCTGCGCCACCAGGAAGGAAATTGCCTCCCGTAGCGTGGTGCGGCTGACGTTCAGCGTCTCCGACAGGTCGTTTTCGTTGGGCAGCTTGCTGCCCGGCGCATATGCGCGCTCGTCCATAATCATCTCAAACAGGCGGTCCGCCGTCTGTTCGGAAAGCTTTGCCCTTTTCCCGTCGCCCATGAAAATTCCTCCGATTGGCGCGCAGCGCCGATTTCTTACCGATTATATACATTATATAGCAATCTCGTCAAGAAAAAGCTACAAAACCATTCTTGACATCATACAGCTTTTAGTATACAATGACATCATACAACAGATTTAGAAATAATACAACGTCAATTTTTGACAGCTGGAAGGAGGAGCTTTTCTTGCTGATTCCCGCAGAACAGGTTTCCGCCCACCGCCTTCTGATTGTCACCGGACACTACGGCACGGGCAAGACGGAGTTCTCCGTCAATCTGGCTTTGGATCTGGCAAAGGCCGGTGAAAAGGTCATGCTGGCGGATTTGGATATTGTGAATCCCTATTTTCGCTCCCGGGAGCGCAGAGATCTTTTGCAGGCAGCCGGGGTGCGGGTGATCTCCTCCTCGCAGGAGTGCTCGGACGCCGATGTGCCCGCCATTCCCGCCGAGGTGCTGACCGTTTTGGAGGATCGCTCCTATCGCGGCATTCTGGACATTGGCGGCGATCCGGACGGCGCGCGGGTTTTGGCCCGTTTCCAGCCGAAGATCGTGACCGAGGACTATCAGATGATCTTCGTCTCCAACGCCAACCGGCCGGAGGTACGCACCGCAGCCAACGCGATTTCCTATATGCGTTGCATTGAGGAAGTCACCGGGCTCAAGTGCGGCGGCATCGTCAACAACACCCACCTGTGCGGCGAAACCACGCCGGAGGAAATTTGCAAGGGTGCCGCTCTGGCGGAGGAGATTTCCAAAGAAACCGGTATTCCCCTGCTGTGCCACACCGCCGTGGAAACCTTGAAAGACAAACTCGGCTGCCTCAATGGGCCGGTTTATCCCATAACCATTCAGATGAAAAAGCCCTGGGAAAAGTAATTTATCCCCGGCCAACGGGAAAGGAGGAAACGATATGACAGCAAAGGTGACGTTCAATTCCGATCGGTGCAAGGGGTGCGAGCTTTGTGTATCTGTGTGCCCGAAGCACATTGTAGCCATCGATCAAGAGACGATCAACCGCAAGGGTTATCACCCCGCACATGTGGTTGACATCTCCCAGTGCATTGCCTGCGCAAGCTGCGCAAAGATCTGCCCCGACTCGATTATTACGGTTGAAAAATTCTGATAAAAGGAGGTCGTTTTTCGTGGAAAAGGAACTTTGGAAAGGCAATGAAGCGATTGCAGAAGCCGCCATCCGTGCCGGCTGCGACTGCTTCTTCGGCTATCCCATCACCCCGCAGAGCGAGGTCCCCGAATATATGTCATTACATATGCCCGAACACGGCAAGGTGTTTGTGCAGTCTGAATCTGAGGTTGCGGCCATCAACATGGTCTACGGCGCTGCCGGTGCCGGTATGCGTGCCATGACCTCCTCCTCCTCTCCCGGCGTCAGCTTGAAGCAGGAAGGCATTACATACATCGCAGGCGCCGAGCTGCCCTGCGTCATCGTCAACTGCATGCGCGGCGGCCCCGGCCTTGGCACCATTCAGCCCGCACAGGGCGACTATTTCCAGGCTACCCGCGGCGGCGGCAACGGCGACTACCGCACCGTCGTTCTGGCTCCCTCCAACGTACAGGAAGCTGTCGACTTTGTGCAGGAAGCCTTTGACATTGCCGACCAGTATCGCAACCCCGTGGTTGTGCTGGCTGACGGTCTGATCGGCCAGATGATGGAGCCCATCGTGTGGCACGAAGTGCCCAAGCGCAAGCTGCCCCCGAAGGACTGGGCTACCACCGGCAAGCATGGCCGCGATCACACCAACGTCGTCAACTCCCTGTATATTGACCCCGCCGAGTGCGACGATCACAACCATCATCTGGACGCAAAGTACGCCGAGATCACCAAGAACGAGGTGCGCTTTGAAGAGCGCGACTGCGACGATGCCGAGCTGGTCTTTACCGCTTACGGCACGCCTGCCCGTATCGCCATCACTGCCATTGAGCAGCTGCGCGAAGAGGGCTATAAGGTCGGCCTGTTCCGTCCGATTACCCTTTGGCCCTTCCCCGAAAAGCCGCTGCATGAGCTGGCTGCCGCCGGCCATGTCAAGCAGTTCCTGGACGTGGAGATGAGCTCTTCCGGCCAGATGATCGACGATATCCGTCTTGCAGTGGAAGGCCAGAAGCCCATCAGCTTCTTGGGTCATGCCGGCGGCGTGATGCCCACTGTCGAAGAGATGGTAGAAGCGGCCAAGAAGGCCTTGAAGGAGGCAAAGTAACATGGCGATTGTATATCAGAAATCCGCAGGTCTAACTGATAAAGAACTGCATTACTGCCCCGGCTGCAACCACGGCATTATCCACAAGCTGGTTGCCGAGGTCATGGATGAGCTGGGCATTCTGGACACCACCATTGGTGTGTGCCCCGTGGGCTGCTCCGTGTTCGCCTACAATTACTTCAACTGCGACATGCAGGAGGCCGCTCACGGCCGTGCTCCCGCTGTTGCAACCGGCATTAAGCGCACCCATCCCAATTCTCCGGTGTTCACCTATCAAGGCGACGGCGATCTGGCCTCCATCGGCTGCGCCGAGATCACCCACGCCGCCATGCGCGGTGAGAAGTTCACCACCATCTTTGTCAACAACGCCATTTACGGCATGACCGGCGGCCAGATGGCCCCCACCACGCTGATTGGTCAGAAAGCAACCACCTGCCCCCTGGGCCGTACCAAGGAACAGGCCGGTATGCCCATCCGCATGGCCGAGATGCTCTCCACGCTGGACGGCTGCGTCTATGCCGAGCGCGTCTGCGTCACCGACATTCCTCACCTAAACAAGGCGAAGGCCGCTATCAAGAAGGCATTCCAGAAGCAGCTGGCTGGCGAGGGCTTCACCTTTGTGGAAGTTCTGTCCACCTGCCCCACCAACTGGGGCATGACGCCGCTGAAGGCCAAGGAATGGCTCACCGACAACATGATTCCTTACTATCCTCTGGGCTGCATCAAGGACATTGATGCTCCGAAAGCGGAGGTGAAATGAAATGAAGAAAGAGATCATCATTTCCGGATTCGGCGGTCAGGGCGGCTTGGCCATCGGCAAAAATCTGGTGGAAGCCGGCATGGCTGAGGGTCTGGAAGTCACCTGGGCTCCCTCCTACGGCCCCGAGATGCGCGGCGGCACTGCCAACTGCTCCGTGGTTCTTTCCGACAAGCCCGTGGGCTCCCCCGTCTTTGCCCGCTACACCGAGCTGATCGCACTAAACGAGCCGTCGCTCGTGAAGTTTGAAGCCGGCGTTGTCCCCGGCGGCACCGTGTTCATCAACAGCGACGTGGTCACCGACAAGGTGTCTCGTCCCGACTTGAAGGCCGTCTACGTCCCCTGCTCCACCATTGCAGAGGAAGTCGGCAATCCCAAGGTCAGCAACATGGTCATGCTGGGCGCTTACGTGGCTGAGACGAAGATTCTCAAGCCCGAGACCATTGAATCCATGATTCATTCCATGTTTACCGGACGCAAGGCGAAGTTTGTTCCTCTGAACATCGACGCTTTCCACCGCGGCATGGAGTGTGTAAAGTAAGATTCGTTCCCCTTCACTTCACACCAGAAGCGACCAGCGGAGGCCTCCCCGTCTGGTCGCTTTTGGCCTATTTTACCAGTTTCTTCCGTCAGACTTTCGGCCGCCGTGCCTTTGCCCCTTGGGAAGTCTGTGCAATTTAACGATTGACTTTACCCCGCGCGCAGCGTATAAAAGAGGTAATACTTGTTCATGCGATGAACGGGAAATCCGTGGAAGCAGATTCTTTCAGAGAGCCGCCGGACGGTGCAAGGCGGCAGAATTGGTCCACAGGAGCTGGCCCGGGAGCAGTCCGCCGAAAAAGGGATTTTCCTTTTAGTAGGCCGGACCGGGAGCCGCCCGATACAGCCGGCACACGAGTGGCCGTATTTTCGCGGCAATGAGAGTGGTACCACGGAAGTCCGGCTTTCGTCTCTCCTGAGGAACAGGAGCGGCGGAAGTCTTTTTGTTTCTCTGGGGTTGCCGGGAATCCATTTGCAGAAATACATATTATAAAGGAGCGAACTATCATGCTGAACATCAAAATCACAAAAACAACTTCTCCCAAGGTGAAGCCCACCGACGAAACCAAGCTGGGCTTTGGCAAGACCTTTTCCGACCATATGTTCATTATGAACTATGACGCAGGTCAGGGCTGGCATGACGCCCGCATCGTCCCCTATGCGCCCATTTCTCTGGATCCCTCCGCTGTGGTGTTCCATTACGCACAGGAGTGCTTTGAGGGCATGAAGGCCTATCGCACCGCCGACAACCAGATTCAGCTGTTCCGCCCGGACTGCAATGCCCGCCGCATGAACAACACCCAGGATCGTCTGTGCATCCCCGAAATCCCCGTGGAGGATTTCGTGCAGGCTGTCAAGGCTCTGGTCGAGGTTGAGAAGGACTGGGTTCCCCACACTGAGGGCGCTTCCCTGTACATCCGTCCCTTCACCATTGCCACCATGGCACAGCTGGGCGTCCACGCTTCCACCAGCTATCAGTTCATCATCATTTGCGCGCCCTCCGGCGCTTATTACGCCGCCGGCCTCGCTCCCATCGACATCTATGTCGAGGATACTTATGTGCGTGCCTGCCCGGGCGGCACCGGCTTCACCAAGTGCGGCGGCAACTACGCTGTGTCTCTGCTGGCCGGCAAGATCGCCGAGGAAAAGGGTTACAGCCAGGTTCTGTGGCTGGACGGCGTGGAGCGCAAGTATGTTGAGGAAGTCGGCGCCATGAACATCTTCTTCAAGATCGACGGCAAGCTGTACACCGCCAAGGCACAGGACAAGGACGGCACGGTTCTGCCCGGCGTCACCCGCCGCTCTATCATCGAACTGCTGAAGGACTGGGGCTATGAAGTCATCGAGGGCAAGCTGGCCATCGCCGACATCATGAAGGCTTCCAAGGAAGGCAAGCTGGAAGAAGTCTTTGGCTCCGGCACCGCCGCCGTCGTCTCCCCCGTCAAGAAGCTGGACTACGAGGATCAGTCCGCCTTCATCAACAACGGCGAGATCGGCCCCTTGACCCAGAAGCTGTATGACACCATGACCGGCATGCAGTGGGGCAAGATTCCCGACAACAAGGGCTGGATCGTTCCCGTCTGCAAGGGCTAATTTTTGAACTTCATAAGAAAGCTGCGGAACTCACGTTCCGCAGCTTTTTCTATTTCTCTTTTATAAAGTGAAAGGCACTTTCCGCCGTTCACGCTGGCCTTTTACAGTTCGTGATCCCGCAGGAGCTTTTTCGCCTGCTCCCACAGCTCGTCACTGACGGACTGGATCACCGCCACTTTTTCCACCAGCTCCGGCAGTGCCTTGACGACCTCGGCTTCGATAATCGTCTCGTTGGTCAGATCGGCGCTGGGGCAGCCGGAACACTGACCCAACAGCTTGACATAGAGGGTGCCGCCCTCCAGATGGTCGATCTCCACCTCGCCGCCGTGGGCGTGGAGCTGAGGGCGAACCTTTTCATCGAGCACCTGCTCGATACGTTTCATTTCTTCATTCATGGGGGATTTCCTCACTTTCTGCCGCCTTGGCTGCGGCAATGTCCCTGCAAAGGCGCTGGCGGCTATCGTCAAACAGCAGCTCCCGATTGTGGCGGAAGTAGGCCTCGCAGCCAAAGGTTTCCACAAACCAGGAGGTGTCATACCCGGCGGTGATCTCCGTCACGAAAAGCACCAGCTCCTGGGAGTCGCCAAAGGTCTGCTCCAAAAAGCGGAAGGCGTTGTCAAACTGCGCGCCCGCCGCTTCGCCGGCGGACTTCCGGGCTGCAACCTGCGCGGAAAACCACTCCCGCAGGGCGTCCATTGCCTGCTCCGGCGTCAGATTCTCGCTTTGCAGGCGGCTGCGGTAGCCTTCCAGCGCCGCAATCAAACGGGTGGAGGCGCTGCGGCGCTCTTTGGTAAGCTGGCCTGCGTCCTTGGCGCGGCGCAAATCGGTCTGCGCTTCTTTTACAAGGGTTTCCAGCACGGCGGCAGCCTCTGCTCCGGCGGCAAGCTCTTCCCGCACGCGCAGCAGCGCTGCGTGGAGATCCGTGGTCAGCGTGTCCTCCGGCCGGGCGTTTGCCGCGCTCTCACCGAGCCGGGAGAGCAGCAGTCCCATGACGGAAAGGCGCTCGTCAAACGGTGCGGCGCGCAGCTCGGTCACGGTGGTCTGAGGCCATGCGCCCCGGAGAATTTCGTCCACATGGTAGGTGCGCTGATATTTATAATAGAGCTCCAGATAGTTGGCAAAATCCCGGGCGATGCGGGGCATCTGAATATACTGCTCGATGACCTCCCGATTGACGTGCATATCCATGCTCTCGTAGGTCAGCATCAGTTCGGAAAGATCCTCCCAGCCGCGGGCGGTGGCAAACTGCAAGCCGTCCACCGTGGTTTCCACCCGGTAGAAGTTCTCCTTTTTGATGTCCAGATAGGAGATGATGGCACCGTGGAGTCCCTTGCGGCGGGCGTATTCCTTCCACACGCCGAAATCGGCGGTGACGTCGATGCGCTTCACGCGGTCCAGCGTCACCACGTCAAAATCCCGGACAGACTTGTTATACTCCGGCGGGTTGCCAGCGGCGACGATGGTCCAGCCCTCGGGCAGCGCCTGGTTGCCAAAGGTCTTGCACTGAAGGAATTGCAGCATCATGGGCGCCAGCGTCTCGGACACACAGTTGATCTCGTCGAGGAACAAGATGCCCTCCCGCAAGCCGGTCTTTTCCATCAGCTGATAGACGGAGGCGAGAATCTCGCTCATGGTGTACTCCGTCACGGTGACGTCCTGCCCGTCGTAGGTGCGGTGCTGAATGATCGGCAGGCCGATGGCGCTCTGGCGGGTGTGGTGGGTGATGGTGTAGGCCACAAGTCCCACGTCGGTTTCCGCCGCGATCTGCTCCATGATCTGGGTCTTGCCCACGCCCGGAGGCCCCATCAGCAAAATGGGCCGCTGGCGGACGGAGGGAATGCGGTAAGCCCCCAGCTCGTCCTTGGCAAGATAGGCCCGAATGGTGTTCTGGATTTCAATTTTTGCCTGTTTGATATTCATGGCTTTTCTCCTTACAGTTCCGGAAGCTCCTGCATTTCTTCCTCGGTGCGCTCCAAATCCGGCGCGGTCTGCGCCGCGGCTTCCAGTTCCTCCTGCGTCAGCGGCAGGCGAATGGCCCAAGGCGGCACCTCCACAGCGGCCGCGGGTTTTTCCGGCATAACGAACGCCGCCTCATAGGGCGGGCGCTTTTTGGGATAGATACCCATGCCGTCGGTGAAGTAAATCAGTCCCCGCAGGTGGGTGAACACCCCCTGCGCCATCAAGTCCCCCACATGGGCGAACACCGGGCGGAAGTCCGTGGCGCTGCCGCCGATGAGCTGAAAATGCTCCATATACTCCTCCAACTCCCGCAGGTCGTGGATGGGCTGGTCGGAGCGGAGCTGGTCGTCGCACTGCATGATGCGAAGATTGACCTTTCGGGTGAAGGTCTCCGTGCTTTTTAAAATGGTATAGGTGCTGCTTAAAAACTGGCGCACCAGCTCGCCGGAGGTGGACATGGAGGTGTCCACCGCGATGACGAAGTCCTCGATGCGCTTTTCTTCCTTCGTCTCCGGCGGCTCGATCAGGGGCTGATTGCCGTACAGCGACAAACCGTAGGCATAGTAGCTATAATCAAAGGCATCGCCGTCCACCGCCATGATCTCCCGGGGCACGGCAAAGCGGCGGAGAAAGCGGCGATAATCCACGCTTTCCCGATTGGCAACGCGCACCTGCTCATAGACGGCCTCGCCGCCGGTGGCCTGCCCGGCCAGAACGGTTTCCAGCCCCGTCTGGGTCTTTTCCGCCGCGCCCTTCCACTTTTGATCCTGCCGCTGGCTTCGCTCCTTCTGCTCCCGGCTCTCCGGGTCCCACAAGCCGTGGTCGTCCGCCAGAAATTCCCGCTGGAGCCGCGCCCGGTCATATTCGGACAGATTTCGCCGCAGCAGACTGCGGTAAACGCCCTCCGCACTGAGCACGGGGATTTCTCCCCGCAGGGAGGCGTACAAACTCTGCCGCAGGGGCAGCGAGCCGCCGGAGCCGAGACAGGGGTAGGTCAGCCCGTCTAAAATGCTCTCCACCGCGACGTCGCAGGAAAGATCCCACAGCTCGCTGTTGCGGCCGTGCTTTTTGGCCAGGTGGCGGAGCATACAGTGCAAAATCACATGGAGATAGGCGCGGTTGACCAGCGTCCGGGATCGGAGGTAGCGGTCAGAGAGGAAGCTGCCGTCGTAGTAAAGCGTTTCGCCATCCGTGGCGATGCTGACGGTGACACCCTGCCCCGGCGCAAAGGAAAGGCCGCACAGCGCCGCGTCCAGATAGGGCAGATTTAAATACAGCTCGTTCCGGGCGGAGAGCAAAATCTCCTGCCCGATCTCGTTGAGATTCTTCTTTTCGGACACCTGCCGTGCCTCCTTTCCATGTACTATTGGTCAAGGCAATACCGTGCAGAGATTGTGCGCGAATTGCGTCCCATTTATAGGTCAAAGGTCTGCTCTGCGCCGGAGGGAAACCGGCGGTGCAGCGCTTCCAAAAGCAAGACCTGAAGCCCCGGCTCCTGCTTTTCCCGGGCTTCCCCGCAAGCTCCGCGCAGGGCGGATTGCTCAATTTGGGCAGTCTTTAAAAACCACGCAAGCCCCTCGCCGTCCCGGTTTTCGATCAGCCAGTGCAAAACGTCTGGGGCGTTGGCGGTCAAATAGGCAAGATACCGCTGCGCCGCCGAAGGCTCCGGCAGCGGGCGGGAGTGAAGCCGATACCACGCAAGGCGCAACGCGCAGAGCGCGTCATGCTCCGTCCGCAGAAACTTGTCCCACAGGGCGTCGTAATCCGCCGGGAAAAATTCCCGGTCACGAAAGCAGTGGTGATAGGGGTAGCCCGCGCCGAAAATCTGGTAGTCAAAATGGTGGGCGGGGGAATTTTCCTCGTAGGATTCCTGATACTCCGGGAAGAGGAAGCGTCCCGCCGTGCCGTCCGGTGCCGTGAGAGTCACGTCCAGTTCGCAGGAAAGTTCGTCCGCGAAATAGTGGAGCGTCCGGCTGCGGGGCTTCTCCTTTTGCAGGGCAATCGTATGGAACGCGTGGCAGTTCATCAGCACGCTGCCGCCCCAGTTTTCCGTGGTGTCGAAAAGCCGCAGGCGCGTGAGCTCCGTGCAGTTGTAAAACGCGTAGTCCCCAACGGTTTGCAGCGTCCGCGGCAGGGCAACCTCCGCAAGGTTTTTGTTGTCCATGGGCGTTTCCGCCCAGCCTGCGCCGCAGGAAATGCGCACCTGCTCCCCCTCCGGCGCTGGTCGTTCCGGCGTCAGCGCATGGTCACCCAGAGCGATGACCGGCAGGCCACAGAGCGTCTCCGGCACTGTCACCGCGGCGTCCGCCGTGGCAAGGTGCGTGATGGTCACGCCGCCGCCTTCCCGCCGGAAGGTCACGATCAAATTGTTCTCCCCGCTGATGGTTTCCACGTTTCACGCTCCTAAGGCAACACCGCGCAAAAACCGCCTAACGGCTTTGTGCGGCATTGCCATAAAGTCCAGTCTCAAGTTTTCAGTTTAGCATACTTTTTCGCAGTTTTGAACCGTTTTCCCCCATTTCCGGCGGGCTGCATAAAATTTTTTTGCTTTTTTCAAATTACCCCTTGACAATCTGCTTATACTGTATATACTGTGTATGTACAGTACGAAAGGAGCAGAACAGTTATGGAAATTCTGATCCGAAATTCCAGCGGACAGCCCATTTACGAACAGATCCGCTCACAAATTAAAAACGAGATCATTTCCGGGGCGCTGCAGCCCGGGGACCCGCTGCCCTCTATTCGGGCGCTGGCCAAGGATCTGCGGATTTCCGTCATCACGACCAAGCGCGCCTATGACGAGCTGGAGGCGGAGGGTTTCCTCTGCACGGTGGCCGGCAAGGGCAGCTTTGTGGCGGAGCAAAATCTGGAACTGGTGCGGGAGATGCACCTCAAGCAGGTGGAAGATCACCTGCGCGCCGCGGTGGAGCTGGCCGCCGGGTGCGGAATATCGGATACGGAGCTTCTGGAAATGCTGAGGCTTCAGCTGGAGGAGGAATAAATTTATGGCAGGCAATGCAATCGAACTGAAAAACGTCAGCCGCAGTTTCGGCGACTTTGCCCTAAAGGGCGTGAATCTCACGCTGCCGCAGGGCTGCATTCTGGGGCTGGTGGGTGAAAACGGCGCGGGCAAATCCACCACCATTCGGCTGATTATGAACACGCTGCGCCGGGATTTTGGCAGCATCTCGGTGCTGGGGCAGGACAACACCTCCCCCGCGTTCCAATCGCTGAAAGAGGACATCGGCGTGGTGCTGGACGAGGCCTACTTCCCCGAGGTTTTGAACATCAAGCAGGTGGAGCGCGTCATGGTCAATACCTACCGCCGCTGGGACAGCGAGACGTTTGCCGCCTATGTAAAGCGGTTTGACTTGCCGTGGGAGAAGGAATTCAAGGATTTTTCCCGTGGCATGAAGATGAAGCTGGCCATTGCGGTGGCGCTTTCCCATCAGCCAAAGCTGCTGATTCTGGACGAGGCCACCTCCGGGCTTGACCCCATTGTCCGGGATGAAATTCTGGACATTTTCGCGGACTTCACCCGGGATGAGACTCACTCGATTCTGATTTCCTCCCACATTCTAAGCGATCTTGAGAAGATCTGCGATTATGTGGCGTTCCTCCACAAGGGCAAGCTGCTGTTCTGCGAGGAAAAGGACGCGCTGCTGGAGGAGTACGGCATCTTTGTCGGCACCACCGATCAGGCGGATTCTCTCCGCCCGGAGGCGCTTTTAGGTCGGCAAGCCAGCGGTTACGGCGGTGTCCGGGCGCTGGTGCGCCGCAGCGAAATGCCCGCCGGTTTCCCGGTGGAGCACGCCTCGATTGAGGACATCATTCTGTTTCTGGTAAAGGGGGAGGCCAAAGCATGAAAGGGCTGCTGTTGAAAGATCTCTACGTGCTCACCCGGCAAATGCGTGTTTTCCTGCTGTTCATTGTTGTCTTTTCCGTGATTCCCGGCTCCAACATGACGGTGTTCGCCGTGGTGTACGCCGCCATGATGCCCTATACGGCGCTGGCCTATGACGAGCGCAGCCATTGGGAGCAGATGGCCGGCATGATGCCCTACTCCACCCGGCAAATCGTGGTTTCCAAGTACATTCTCGGCTGGATCTTCACAGTTTGCGCCGCCGTCGTTGCCGCAGTTGCCGGGGTCATTGAAACCCGCTTCGGGCTGAACGGCAGCTCTCCCCTAATCGCAGGGCTTTCTCTGTGCGTAGGGATCATCATGATGGACATTACGTTGCCGCCCATGTTCCGCTTGGGCGTGGAAAAGGGCAGAATGTTCTTCATCATTCTGATGGTTTTGGCCGCCTGCAGCTCGGCAACGCTCGTCAGCGGCATCGTGGAAAGTTCCGCTACCAGTACGCTGGTGCCACTCATGACGCTGGCGCTGCCGGTGGGTGCCATCGTCTTGACCGCCATCTCCATTCCCCTATCCGTCAAGTGCTACGAAAAGCATCTATCGTAAGGGCGTAAAACGTTCTCTTTCCCAAATTTGCTTCGCAGGATATAAAAAGGAACCCCGAACCACTGGTTCGGGATTCCTTTTTTGTTTACTTGTTTTCCAAATAGGCGGCAATGGCGTCGCTCATAAAATGGGCAGTGCCCTCGCCGTAGCTGTCCATGCTCTCCAGGAAACGGTCATCCGCGCCGTACATGAAACCCATGCGGCGCAGCCGTTCGTCGTCCCAGCCCTCATGGAACTTTGCCATGTGCTCTTTCCAGCGGACCACCAGAGCCTGCGCCTCGGCGCTCTCCGGGTCATCCTTCTTTGCCTCTTTCGCAAAGGCCACCAACAGTTCATCTTCCTCCTGCTGCTCGGCCTCCGCACCGATATAATTGCTCATTTTGGGGACTCCCTCCGTGTATGATTGTTGTCCCTATTTTACTCGTTTTCCGCGGAGATTTCCACTGGTTCTTCCGTTTTTTCCAGATCGGCGCGGTAGAGCTTTACGGCAATTAGGCACACCACCACGACAGCCGCCAGAACCAGAAGCTCGCTGACGTACATCGAAATCACGCCGCGCTGGCGGAGTGCCGCAAAGACATCCACGCCTGCATGGAGGGCAATCGCCGCAGGGTACAGCCAGAATTTTCCCGGACGGTTGACGGCTTGAAAGACGAGTACGCTCAAGGCGGTATGCAGGCAGATTGCCAGCACGCGCTCCAGTCCAGACAGGGCCAGTTGCCCCGCCGGCATCTGCGTCAGAGAAGCTGCCAGTGTCTGGAAGGTTTCACTCAAGGCATCCACATTGCCTCCGGCAGCATTGAGCTGCAACGCCACCACCAAATTGGTGACCATGGCCACCGTGCACAGCAGCAGCGACTCCATGCCGCCGTGGCCCAGGCCGCACATCACGCCGGTTTCCCGCCCGGTCTGGCGCTTGAGCAGTAGCTTGAAGCCCACCAGCCGGCCCGTCTCCTCAAAGACGCCGGCAGCCAGCGTACCGTACAGGACGTATGACCAGGTGTGGCTGAGGACATAGCCATTGGGGCGCAGCACCAAAACGTGCATCACCTGCTCCAATACCATGGCGAACACGAAAAAGATCACGGCGCCGGTCACCGCCGCGAAAATGCGGGCGTGGGTCTTTTTCCGCCAGACAATCATTGCGATTAGCGGAAACAAGAAGGACACCGCCGCGCTAAATATGATTGCGAAAATTTGTGCATTAGAAATCATCATTCATCTCTCCTTTTACTTGTACGGTCATTGTAAGCCGTCCAGTTGGTGGAAGGTCAAGAGAAATTTTGAAATTCTTTTGAAAAAGGGTGCATAAAACGGCGAAAGCGGTGTGCTTTCGCCGTTTTTTGGTAAGGTCGGGTAGATGCGCAGCAGGCGGCGACGCGGCGGCGCTTCGGCTGTTACTTGCCCACCGTCGCGGCACTGCACTTCGCACCCGCCAATCGCGCCGCTTCCTCGTCGTCAAAGCAAGCTACATATCCTTCGCTTTTGCGCTTTAGCACAAAAGCTCACTCATTTCGCTGCTTTTCCTCTCCCCGCAAAACCCGCTTCGCTAGGCTTTTGCGGGGTTCCCTGTCTCGCTTGCTCCGCCGCAGGCGGCGCAAGACGCTTACTTGCCCACCGTCGCGGCACTGCGATTCCCGGACACTTCGTGTCCGCCAATCGCGCCGCTTCCTCGTCGTCAAAGCAAGCTCCATATCCTTCGCTTTTGCGCTTTAGCACAAAAGCTCACTCATTTCGCTACTTTTCCTCTCCCCGCAAAACCCGCTTCGCTGGGCTTTTGCGGGGTTCCCTGTCTTGCTTGCTCCGCCGCAGGCGGCGCAAGACGCTTAGCCCCACAACCCGGAGAGGGCGGGGATGACCTGCTTCTTCCGGGACATGACGTGGGGCAGGAACACGCTGCCGCCCTCGGGCTTGCAGTTGAACGCCTGCTGAATGGACTGGTCGTCACCCAGATACAAAAGCCGTGTGCCTTCCTGCAACACATCGGTGAGCATCAAGAGCATCATATCATAATGCTTTTCCTGCTTCATGCGGCCCATGGTATCGAAAAACTCGCCGCTGCGGGTGAGCATATGCTCGGAGTCCGTGCAGGTGATCTGGGAGACGCCCAGATCGTGGCCGGCAATATGGAACTCCTTGAAATCTGTCATCAGCAACTCGTCTGCGGAGCGGTTGTCGCCGCCGGAGGCGGAGAAAATCATGTGACCCAGATCCTCCAGCGAGATGTTGGCAATACGGGCCATGCGGTTGGCCGTATCAATATCCCGCTGGGTACAGGTGGGGGATTTGAACATGACGGTGTCGGAGAGAATGGCGGCAGCCATCAGTCCGGCCATGCGCTCGGAGGGCATCAAGCCCTTGTCCTGGTACATACCCGCCACGATGGTGGTGGTGCTGCCCACCGGCTCGTTGCGCACGAAAATCGGGCTGCCGGTCTGAATATCCGCCAGACGGTGATGGTCGATGATGCCGAGAATCTCCGCCTGCTCAAGGCCTCGGACGGCCTGCGCCATTTCGTTGTGATCCACCAGAACCACCCGCTTGCGGCGGGGGCGCAGCAGATGGAAGCGGGACAGCGTGCCCACGACCTGCTCATCCTCGTTCAAAATGGGATAGCAGCGGAAACGGCTTTTCAGCACGGTTTCCCGCACGTCGTCGATATAGTCGTCCAGATGGAAGCAGACCAGATCGTTGGTCTTGCAGATACGGGACACCGGCAGCGCATGGCACAAAAGACGCACCGTGCGGTAAGCATCAAACGGCGTGGAGATTAGGCAGGACTCGCTTTTGATGGAGCGCACCTCTTCGCTGACCTCGGACTGGCAGACAATGATGCACCGCACGCCCGTCTCCATGGCCTTTTGAATCATATCCGGCTGATCGCCGCAGATCACGATGCTGTTCTGATCGGAAAGCATCAAGTTTTTGCAGGAGGACGGCAGGGCGATGGTCACTGAGCCGGAAATGCTGTCCACCATCTGTCCGGCTTCGTTGAGGAGCTTGCCCTCAATGACGCTCAGCAGGTTGTAAAGGGGAATGCCCGCGATATACGGATTGCGGACGGAGGACATATCATAGGCCGCAATGTCCCCGGAGGACAGCATGCCGTAAAGGGAGCCGTCCTCGTTCACCACGGGGATGGTGGTAATATGGGCGCCGTCTTTGTGAATGGTCTGCCAGGCGCGGCTGATGGTAACGCCGGCATTCAGTGTGGGCGGCGTATCAAAATCCAGATCCGAAACCTGGGTGCGCACGTTTTCGATCAGCAGCGGCGCCTTGAACTTAAAGCGATCCAACACGGCCTGCGTCTCGTCGCTGACCCGTCCCAGGCAGGCGGCAGTATATGCCCGCTCGCCCAGAGAATTTTGCAGGGCGGCATACGCCATGGCGGAGACGATGGAGTCTGTGTCGGGATTGCGGTGTCCGGTTACATAAATAGTATCCACAAGGAAAGACCCTCTCATTTCATAGTTTCACTGTGCATCTTACGGCACCCTTTTGGCCGTGTCAACCGATTCCCAAAAGGCAATCGTTTGCGAAAGAAAATTTGGCAAAAGCGGCGATCCCGGCACAGTCGGGATCGCCGCTTAATCAATTATAGGATCATCAGTTCCTTGGGCGCCTTGGTGAGATTCTGGCAGCCGTTCTCCTTGAGAACGATGACATCCTCAATGCGGACGCCCATCTTGCCGGGAATATAGATGCCCGGTTCGGCAGAAATCACCGTGTTGGCGGGAAGCAACTGCTCGTTGCTGGGGGAGGCGTTGGGGGCTTCGTGAACCTCCACGCCCACGCCGTGACCAAAGCTGTGGCCAAAGTAGTCCCCGTAGCCGGCGGAGGAAATAATCTTCCGGGCGACGCCGTCAATTTCCTGGCCGGAGATGCCGGCGCGCGCCGAGGCGATGCCGGCCTTCTGGGCGGAGAGGACGGTGTGATAGACCATCTGCATCTCCTCCGTTGCAAAGCCCACGGCAACGGTACGGGTCATGTCGGAACAGTAGCCGTGGTAAATGCAGCCGATATCCATGGTGACAAAGTCGCCGTTTTGGATCTTCGTATCGCTGGGCACGCCGTGGGGCAGGCTGCCGTTGGCTCCGGTAAGGACAATGGGGTCAAAGGACATATTCTCCGCGCCGTAATGCAGCATCAAATACTGAATCCGCGCCGCAATTTCCTTCTCCGTCACGCCGGGACGGATCTCGTTCATAATCTCCGTAATCGCCTTTTCCGCGATCCGCTGGGCGGCGATCATGTTCTGAAGCTCTTCCTCGTCCTTGATCCGGCGAAGCTCCAGCAGCAGCTTGGTTGCCGGCGTCAGCTCGCAGGGCAGTGCCTTGCGGTAGGTTTCATAGTCCGCCACGGTCATGGTGGCATCCTCGTAGCCCAAACGGTGGAGCTTGTGGGCACGGATCACCTCATCCAGCAGAACCGTGTAGCCCCGGCCACGACTGACCATGCGGATCTCGGCGCCCTGCACATAGCGGTTGGCCGCCTCGATATAGCGGGAGTCCGTAAAGTAATAGGACTTGCCGCGGGTCACCAGTGCCACGCCGTCGGTGGCAATGGAGTGGAAGCCGGACGCATAAAAGCGGTTGGCCTCACCGGTCAGCAGCATTCCATCCAGTGCGTAGGCGTTCAGTTTTTCAGTGATTTGACGAAAATGATTCATGCCAGTACCCTCTTATCTTTCTGCGCGGGCGCTTTTCCCGCAGTCAAGGCCGCAGCCCATCTTTTTTAGATGGTCAAGCGCCGTCCCCAGCAGTTATTTCTTCTCCGCTTTTTCCAGAGATGCCTTTACAAAGCCGTAGAACAAAGGCTGTGCGCGATTCGGACGGCTCTTAAATTCGGGATGGAACTGGACGCCGACGAACCAGGGATGATCCGGCAGCTCCACGATTTCCACCAGACGACCGCTGGGAGACAGACCAGCCAACTTCATACCGCCGGCCTCGATCTCCTTGCGATAGTCGTTGTTGAACTCAAAGCGATGGCGATGGCGCTCGGAGATTTCCTGGGAGCCGTACAGCTCCCGGCTCTTGGTGCCGTCCACCAGAACGCAGGGATATTTGCCAAGACGCATGGTGCCGCCCTTTTCCGTGACGTTCACCTGATCGGGCATCAGAGCAATCACTTGATGCTGGCTGCCCAGGTTGAATTCTTCGGAATTGGCATCCTCAAAGCCCAGCACGTGCCGGGCAAATTCCACAACCGCCATCTGCATGCCGAGGCAGATGCCGAAATAGGGCACGCTGTGTTCCCGCGCATACCGAACGGCGGTAATCATGCCCTCGATGCCGCGGTCGCCAAAGCCGCCGGGAACCAGAATACCGGTGACGTCGGACAGCTCGTCCGCCACGTTCTTTTCCGTCAGAGTTTCCGAGTCCACCCACTTGATGTCCACAATGGCGTCATTTGCCGTGCCGGCATGGGCGAGGGATTCCACCACGGAGAGATATGCGTCATGCAGCTGGGTGTATTTTCCCACCAGCGCAATCCGCACCTTACGGTGGGCGTTTTTCTCCCGCTGGACCATCTGGGTCCACTCGGTTAGGTCGGGCTTCGGCGTAGAAAGGCCCAGCTTGCGGCAGACCACCTCGTCCAGACCCTCTCTGGCCATCAGCAGCGGCACCTCATACAGTGTCTCCGCCGTGGAGTTTTGAATGACGCAGTCCTGCTCCACATTGCAAAACAGGCTGATCTTGCGGCGAATGTCGTCCGTGATGGGCACATCGCACCGGCACACCAGCACGTCCGGCTGGATGCCAAGGCTCAGCAGCTCCTTGACGGAGTGCTGGGTGGGCTTGCTCTTTAGCTCGCCGGAACCGGGGATCTCCACAATCAAAGAGACGTGGACAAAGAGCACGTTCTCCCGTCCCCGCTCGGCTGCCACCTGGCGGATGGCCTCCAGAAACGGCTGGGACTCGATATCGCCCACGGTGCCGCCGATTTCGGAGATGACCACGTCCACATCGTCGGACTCCATGGAGTAAATGCGGCTCTTGATTTCATTGGTAATGTGAGGAATGATCTGCACGGTGGCGCCCAGATAGTCGCCCCGGCGCTCCCGGTTCAGCACACTCCAGTAAATCTTACCGGAGGAGATGGAGGAATTGCCGGACAGCGTTTCATCCACGAACCGCTCGTAATGGCCCAAATCCAGATCCGTCTCGGCGCCGTCGTCGGTGACGAACACCTCGCCGTGCTGATAGGGGCTCATAGTGCCCGGGTCCACATTAATATAAGGATCAAACTTCTGGTTGCGGACGGAAAGTCCCCGCTGCTTGAGCAGACGGCCCAGAGAAGCTGCGCAGATTCCCTTGCCGAGGCCGGACACCACACCGCCGGTCACGAATACGAATTTGGTTGACATAACCCTCACCTTACCCTTTGTAATTTCTCTCTCCAACTGCGCCGCCGCGACAAAAAATAAAAGCACCGCCGGATTTTGCGGCCAAAAGTCCCTTCGATTTCAAGGGCCTTCAGCTGCGATCCGCGGTGTCGCGTTTATCTTCTTTTTTTGATGGAATTTCTGCGGTTTTTGCCGCAAATCGCCGCTTTGCACAATCAAAATACTCCGTCTAATATAGCACACAGGTCTGCAAAAGTCAATTCTTGGCGGCGTGGTTTTTCCAGGGAATTCACAGCCTTCTGGCAAACTGCCCACTGGGAAAAAGAGGGTCTTTGCAGGAGCTTGCGATTCTTTTTTCGCGCTTTTTTGCCAGAAGGCGGAGAATGAAGAAAAGTTTTTGTGTAATTTGACGGTTGAATTTATGGCTTTAAAGCTTTATGCTGTAAAAGTAAATCAAGCGCGGTTTTTACCGCATTCAGCCAAAAGGCAGAAGGAGGAACACATCATGGCAAAGAATCAGATCGTTCATGGGCTGTCCTCCTATTACGCCTTTATGCAGGTCCGCTTTGCGGGCCGTTATTACCGTACCTTGAACGGGAAATGCACAGGGCTGGCTGAATGACCGGGACACGCTGAACATTTTGTATGGAAGGCGGCTCTGTTCTTTCGGACAGAGCCGCTTTTTATAATATGCTTTCAAATGAAAAATCATTTTTAAAAGGAGATTGTCACCATGAAAAAGAAGATTCTTGCAACCCTTCTGGCAGCCTGTATGGCTCTGAGTCTGGCAGCCTGCGGCTCCAGCTCCGCTCCCGCCGCATCTGCCGGCGCATCCGCCTCCGCCAGCGCAGCCGCTTCCGGCGAAAGCTACACCGTCGGCATCTGCCAGCTGGTTCAGCATCCGGCTCTGGACGCCGCAACCCAGGGCTTTAAGGACGCTCTGACCAAAAAGCTGGGTGACAGCGTGACCTTTGACGAGCAGAACGCTGCCGGCGATTCCGCCACCTGCGCCACCATCTGCAACGGCTTCGTCTCCAGTGGAGACGACCTAATTATGGCCAACGCAACACCCGCCCTGCAAGCCGCTGCCGCCGCCACCAGCGAAACCCCCATTCTGGGCACCTCCGTCACCGATTACGGCTCCGCGCTGAGCATCTCCGGCTGGACCGGCGCCACCGGCACCAACATCTCCGGCACCTCTGACCTTGCTCCCCTGGACGGTCAGGCCAGCATGATCAAGGAGCTGTTCCCCGACGCCAAGACCGTGGGCATTCTGTACTGCTCCGCCGAGGCCAACTCCGCCTATCAAGTGGAGACCATCACTCCGTTCCTGGAGGATGCGGGCTACACCGTGACCGCCTATGCGTTCTCTGACTCCAACGACGTTGCCGCCGTCACCACCACCGCCTGCGGCGAAAACGAAGTGCTGTACATCCCCACTGACAACACCGCCGCCTCCTGCGCCGAGGCCATCAACAACGTTGCCCAGCCCGCCGGCATCCCCATTGTTGCCGGTGAGGAAGGCATCTGCTCCGGCTGCGGCGTGGCGACTCTCTCTATCAGCTACTATGATCTGGGCTATGCCACCGGCGAGATGGCATACGAGATTCTGGTGAACGGCGCTGACCCCGCCACGATGGACATTCAGTTTGCTCCCCAGTTCACCAAGGAGTACAACGAGACCATCTGCGCCGCTCTGGGCATCACGCCTCCCAGCGACTATGTGGCCATTGCCGCCTAAGCTTCCCTTGTAATTATGTAGGGGGAACGCCGCTCGGACGGCGTTTCCCCTGCTGATTATCCCCAGCCCTTCGGGGTTGGGGGAACGGGGTTCCGAGACCCGTTCCCCTGTCCCCGACCGAAGAAACAACGCAAAAGGAGAGGACACCATGAGTATTGCCGCATATTTCGCGTCACTGAATCCGGCCAACCTAATTAAAGGGATTCCCGGCAGCGTGGCGCAGGGCATTGTCTGGGGCCTGATGGCTCTGGGCGTTTACATTACCTTCCGACTTTTGGACATCGCCGATCTGACGGTGGACGGTTCCTTCACCACCGGCGGTGCGGTCACCGTCACGCTGATTTTGATGGGCTGCCCCGCATGGGCAGCGCTGTTGGTTGCCATCGTCGCCGGACTGCTGGCCGGTCTTGTCACCGGTCTGCTGCACACCAAGCTGGGCATTCCGGCCATTCTGGCCGGCATTCTGACCCAGTTCGCCCTGTACTCCGTCAACCTGCACATCATGGGCGGCTGGAAGGGCGCCGCCAACAAGTCCGTGAATCCGGATCAGTACGCGCTGCTGATTTCCCTGCGCCATGTGCCCAAGGCCATCATCGTGGGCGCTGTGGCTGCAGCGGTCATCATTGCCGTTTTGTACTGGTACTTCGGCACGGAGCAAGGCTCCGCCATCCGCGCCACCGGCTCCAACCCCGCCATGTCCCGGGCGCAGGGTATCAACATCAACTCCATGAAAGTATTAGGCCTTGCCATTTCCAACGCCCTGGTGGCGCTCTCCGGCGGTCTGATGGCCCAGTATCAAGGATTTTCCGACATCAACATGGGCCGCGGCTCCATCGTCATCGGCCTCGCCGCCGTCATCATCGGCGAGACGCTGTGCGACGCATTCTTCCGAAAGGGCTCCAGCTTCTCCACCCGTCTGATCTTCTTGGTCATCGGTGGCATCGTGTACTACGTCGTCGTGGGCGTGGTGCTGTGGCTGCGGCTGCCCTCCAACGATTTGAAGCTCTTCACCGCCGCAGTGGTTGCCGTTTTCCTGGCCGTTCCGTATCTGCAAAAGCAGGCCAAAAGCTCCTTCCGCCAAGCCGGAAAAGCTGCGCTGAAAGAGGAGGGAACCACTCATGCTTGACATCAATCACGTCTCCAAGACGTTCAACCCCGGCACCATCAACGAAAAGAAAGCCCTCGTCAATCTGAATCTGCACTTGAAGGAGGGCGATTTTGTTACCGTGATCGGTGGCAACGGCGCCGGCAAATCCACCATGCTCAATGCGGTTGCCGGCGTGTGGCCGGTAGACAGCGGCTCCATCGTCATCGACGGCGAGGATGTGACCGGCCTCGCCGAATATCAGCGGGCACGGCTCATCGGCCGCGTGTTTCAAGACCCCATGATGGGTACTGCGCCCAATATGCAGATCGAGGAAAATCTGGCACTGGCCTATCGCCGCGGCAAAAAGCGGGGTCTGGGCTGGGGCGTCACCAAGGCGGAGCGCACGCTCTACCGCGAGAAGCTCAAGACGCTGGGTCTGGGGCTTGAGGATCGCATGACCAGCAAGGTCGGTCTGCTCTCCGGCGGTCAGCGTCAAGCGCTGACGCTTTTAATGGCGGCGCTGCAAAAGCCGAAGCTTCTGCTTCTGGACGAGCACACCGCCGCACTGGACCCCGCCACTGCCGCCAAGGTGCTGGAGCTGTCCGACACCATCGTGCAGGAAAACGGCCTCACCGCCATGATGATTACCCACAACATGAAAGACGCGATTGCCCACGGCAACCGCATCATCATGATGAACGAGGGACGCATCATTCTGGACATCGAGGGTGAGGAGAAAAAGAAGCTCACCAAGGCCGACCTGCTGCAAAAGTTTGCCGAGGTTGCCGGTGTGCAGGAAGAAACCGATTCCGTCCTGCTGTCTTGATTAGATTCTCCGGTGCGGGCGGCGACAACCGCCCGCACCGCGTGGCTATCTTCCTTCCCGTTTTCCGGGCTGTTTCGATTTTCACTTTTTTTGTTTAAAGCGCCGATTTGTGTAAAATGACGATTGACTTCCAATCTCTGGGCGCATATAATGCAAAACAATCAAACAAAACAAACCGCTGAGCAAGAGTAGTATCCGGTTGGGCAACCTTTCAGAGAGCTGTGGATGGTGGGATCACGGCAGAGGACTTTCCGGTGAATGGACTTGTGAGGGCAGAACGAAAGCCGCAGGGCAAGTAGTGTCTGACGGGAGCCGCACCCGTTACCAGCGCGGCAGAGAATGTTGGTTCTCTGAAACGAGCGGGCGCAATCGCGTCAACTTGGGTGGTACCGCAGGATGGAAGTCTTGTCCCAATGATATTGGGATAGGGCTTTTTTTGTTGCCCTGCAACAAAAAATTAAATGGCCAAAAATCTCGCCGCTGCGCGGCAACCGATTTTTATGGCTGGAATCCGCTTCGCTGCTTCGTTGCCCAAATACGCTTTTACCTCTTGAAAAGGAGTTTTGAACATGAACCTTTTAACAAAACGATGGCGCCGATGGTGCTGGTTCGATTTTCACACATTCAACAACACAACATCATCCGTCCATACGGACTTTAGAAAGGAATCCCAACTATGAAAAACAACACTTTTAAAAAGCTTCTGACTGCCGCTCTGGCACTGACCATGACCGCTTCCCTCGCCGCCTGCGGCTCCACCGGCGCAGCTTCTTCCGCCGCTTCTGCCGGCGCATCTGCCGCCGCTTCCGGCGCCGCATCCGACGCACACTATACGATCGGCCTTGCCCAGTACGGCGAACACGCCTCTCTGGACAACTGCCGCGAGGGCTTTTTGCAGGGCTTGACCGACTCCGGTCTGCTGACCGCCGACAACATCACGCTGGATTACCAGAACGCACAGTTCGATGATTCCATCGACACCCAGATCGCCCAGAGCTTTTCCGCAGAGAACTGCGATTTGATGGTGGGCATCGCAACGCCCTCCGCCATCGCCTGCTACGCCGCAGCCGAGGATAAGAACATTCCCGTGATCTTCACCGCCGTCACCGATCCCGAAGCCGCCAACTTGACCGCCGGCAACTGCACCGGCACCTCCGACAAGCTGCCGGTGGAGGCACAGCTGGATCTGATTCGCCAGATGCAGCCCGACGCCAAGACCATCGGCATCATCTACACCACGTCCGAGCCCAACTCCGTCTCCGCCATTGCCGAGTATAAGGAGAAGGCCGGCGACTACGGCTTCACCATTGACGAGATCGGCGTCACCGCCCAGTCCGAAGTCACCCAGGCCGCCGACAAGCTGATCGCCGACAAGGTCGACTGCCTGTCCAACTTAACCGACAACAACGTGGTGGGCGTGCTCTCCTCTATTCTGGAAAAGACCAATGAGGCCGGAATCCCCGTCTACGGCTCCGAAGTCGAGCAGGTCAAGATCGGTTGCGTGGCCGCCGCCGGCATTGACTACTATCAGCTGGGCATTCAGACCGGCATTATGGCCGCGAAGATCCTCACCGGCGCAACCACTTGCGACGACACGCCCTTTGAAACCATCAGCGAGTACGGCATCTATGTGAATTCCGAGGCGCTAGCCGCCATGAACATCACCGTTCCCGACGAGATTGCCGCTAAGGCGATTGAATCCACTGAGGCCTAATTTTTGGTAACGATCCACCCTCCCCTGCGGCAAAATGTCGCAGGGGAGAACCGTATTTTTTCGCCGCTTTGAGTAAGGAGGAACCCCCATGCTGGATCTGATTGTCAGCACCCTAACGCAGGGGCTGATCTATGCGCTGATTTCCTTTGGCGTGTACATCACCTATACCATTCTGGACTTCCCCGATCTGGGGGTGGATGGCAGCTTCCCGCTGGGCGCCGCCGTCACCGCCGTGATGCTGGTCGCGGGTGCGAACCCCTACCTCACGCTGCTGGCAGCCATCGCCGCAGGCGCGCTTTCCGGGCTTGCCACCGGCATCATCCATGTGAAGCTCCACGTGCGCAACCTGCTGGCCGGTATCATTACGCAGACGGCGCTGTTTTCCATCAATTTGCAGATCGCCGGCTCCAATCTGACAGTGGATCGCAGCAGCGACACCATCTTTACCGCCGCACCCACCATGGCGCTGTTCGGCGGACTTTCCCTGCTGGCGCGCAAGTTGGCGGTCACGCTGGTGGTGGTCGTTGTTGTCAAGTTGGTGCTGGACGCCTATTTTCGCACCAAATCGGGGCTGCTTCTGCGTGCCGTGGGCGATAACTCCACCCTGGTCACCACCCTTGCGAAAAACATGGGCAATATGAAAATTCTGGGCTTAATGATTTCCAACGCGCTGGTGGCGCTGGCCGGGTGCATCGTCTGCCACGAGCAGCGCAGCTTCTCCGCCACCATGGGCACTGGCCAGCTGGTATTCGGTCTGGCAACGGTCATCATCGGCATCACGCTGTTCCGCCGACTGAGCTTTGTGAAGGGCACCACCGCCGTCATCGTGGGCAGCGTGCTGTACAAGGCCTGCATACAGGTGGCCATTTCCGTCGGCCTGCCGGCAAACCTCTTGAAGCTGATTACCGCGGCGCTGTTTTTGCTGGTGCTGGTGTGCTCCGGTCGGAAGGGAGAGGAGATTATCCATGCTTGAAGTTCGTGATATTTGCAAGACCTACAATGCCGGTGCGGTGACGGAGCTGCGGCTTTTTGACCACTTCTCCCTCTCCGTGGACGACGGGCAGTTCGTGGCCATCGTCGGCTCCAACGGCTCCGGCAAGACCTCCCTTTTGAACCTCATCTGCGGCTCCATCCCCGCCGACAGCGGCGACATTCTGGTGGGCGGGAAAAGCATTGTGAAGCTGCCGGACTATCAGCGCTACATCACCATGGGCCGCGTGTATCAGAACCCCGCCAGCGGCACCTGCCCCAATCTCACCATGCTGGAAAATCTGTCTCTGGCGGACAACAAGGGTCGCTCCTACGGGCTCACCCGGGGCATCAACCGCCGCCGCGTGGATTTTTACCGTTCGGAGCTGGCTTCCCTCGGTCTGGGGCTGGAGGATAAGCTGAACGTGAAAATGGGTTCCCTCTCCGGCGGTCAGCGTCAAGCTGTGGCGCTGGTGATGGCAACCATGACGCCGCTGAAGTTTCTGATTCTGGACGAACATACCGCGGCGCTGGACCCCAAAACCGCCGAGATCATCATGCAACTCACCGACAAGGTGGTGCGGGAAAAGCAGCTCACCGCCATGATGGTCACCCACAACCTGCGCTACGCCGTGGAGTACGGCGACCGGATTTTGATGATGAATCACGGGCATGTGGTTTTGGACAAAGCCGGAGAAGAAAAGAAGAACACGTCGATTGACGAAATTCTGGGGATGTTCAACAAGATCTCCATTGAGTGTGGAAACTGAAAAACATCACCGCCTGCGTGAATACGCCGCTTGATGGCGGCGGAGAACTGCGGCGTTCCGCCGCAGAGGACGCGGCCTTGCCGCGCGAATCCGCGCTGCTGCGCGGAGGGAACCTGGCCCCCCATTTTCTTTTGTCTTGGCAAAAGAAAATGGGCCGCCAGCGGTGGAAAAGAAAACCGCTTCAAGTTAGTCTCCTGCAAACCTTCGGTGCATCCAGTAGACGCGAAAGTACTCACTCGCTTTCGTCTGGGGCAGAAAATCGTATTGTCTCTGCTCCGATTCCCGCTGGCGCTTACCGTGATTTTCCGGGTAGCGCGTAGCGCAGCGGAACGCGCGGGACATAACGCAGAGGCCTTTCAAATTTGCAGCACAAATTTTTCTGGGTTTTCTGCAAGACGCGGGCAAAGAGTTGGATGACCACCGCACCACACCGTGCGATCCCCGGACACGAGGTCCCCACGAAAAAATCACCTGCCTTTTCGGGCAGGTGATTTTCCTTGCGGGGTGCGTCCAAAGCGCCTTTTTCTTCCACCATGCAAGGCGCATTCTTTTTCGGCAAGACGAAAAAGAATGGGGGCCGCAGCTTTCGGCAGCCGCCGGATTCCCGCGGCAACGCCGCAGTTAATCCAGCTCGGTATCGCTAAGGACTTCCTTGTGCATGTCCACAACGCTGATCGACAGATCGTGGATATCCATGGTGCCGGGATCCTCGTTCATCCGCAGGAGCATGTTGTTGATATAGGTGGTGTCGAGAATCTTGCCGTCCACCGCAACCTTGCAGTAGGGGCTGAAGTTCATGCCTTGAATATACCAGCAGCCGTCCCGCTGATACATGCCGGTGGCGGTGATCTTGGCAACACCCATCTTCATGTCAGTCGCCGCATACGGGGATGAGCCGCCATAGAGGTAATCCTGCCCGTAGAGTGTGTCGTACTGCAATTCCTTCAGATCCGTGCGATAGGTGGGCTCATCCTTGCAGGACTGGTGGAACTGGGTGAACAGTCCTTGAGAGATTCCGATAGAGCCCAGCGCCTTGGCGGAGAGCTGATAGGCGTAGATGTCTTGATCCTCCTGGGGCAGATTGAAGTTGTTCCAGATAACGTATTTGGTTTCATACAGGGAACCGGACTTCATATCGCTCTTTTCCAGATTCAAGGACGGCAGGTGATCGCCGTACAAAATCAAGATGGTTTTTTCGCTGCGCTCGGAGAGCTCCTCTATCAGATTGCCGATGAAAATATCCATCTCGTGAATCTGGTTGACATAATATTCGGCAGAATATTGGTTGACACTTGCGGGGCTCTTCGTCACGGTGATGGTCGGGTTTTCAATGACCGGCTCCGTGGGATAGCTGCCGTGACCTTGAACAGAAACCGTAAAGACCAGATCCGGCTGATCCTCCGTTGCGTCCAGCGCATTTTCAATCTGGCTCGTCAAGACATAATCCTTGGACCAGCCCTTGGGGGTTCTCTGTACCCGGGGCATATACTCCAGAGACGTAAAATCGTCAAAGCCCAGATTGGCGTATACGATGTTGCGGGTATAGAATGTGGCGCGGTGGTTGTGAATTGCGTGGGTGGCATAGCCCAGTTCGGACAGGTCATAGGCAATGGATTCCGCCGTCTGATCCTGCAAGCAGGTCTTATAGGGGTACTCTCCGGGGCCAAAGAGCTTGCTGGACATGCCCGTCAGCATTTCAAACTCCGTATTGGCGGTGCCGGCGCCCACTACGGGCACATGGAGATAGCCGGAGCTGAAGTTCTCCTCCAACTCGTGCCAGATGGGAACGGCGTCCTCGCTGAGCTCCAGTCCCTCAATTTCAGACGGGTCCATAAAGGATTCCAGCTGCACATAGACCACGTTCACATCGGTCTGTGCCGCAGGAAGGTCATTTTTTTCCACGTCCTTTGCAATTTCCGCCTTGATGCGGTCCAAATCCTCTTGATCGTAGCCGTTCGGCTCCCGGATGCCCTTGTTCAGCCAGGTCTGCAAAAAGCAGTACGGGAATCCGTAATCGTCATAGGCAAAGGCCAGGTTTGCAAAGGAGGTGGACAGCTGATCGACCTTGAAAGCCAGCTTCCAGCAGCCGGTCAGCGCCAGAGCGGACAGCGCCACCGCGCAAACGCCCGTCAGCAGGCGGTGGGGCAGCTTTTCCCGGCTTTTTGGCCCCCAGATCAGCAGGAATACCAAAAATGCCAGCAGCGCCACCAGTAAAACGGCCAGCAGAATAATATACCCCGTAGACATATAGTTCGGCAGGGTATCAAGACCGGTGTTCAGCACCGTCAAATCCGCCGTTGTAAAGGGGGTCATGCGGCTCATCAGAATGAAGCCGTTGACGCCGCCGCCAATCAGCCAAATTGCCGACACCAGCGTACACCAAAATGCCCGGCGGCGCAGGAAAAATGCCGGGGACAAGGTGAGCAGCACCAGCAGCAAATTGGTCAAAAACGCCAGCGGAAACTGGGTCACAAACCGGGTCAGAGCCGCAAAGCCCATCGTAAATATTTTATGGTTAAACGCCTCGATCACAAGCGTGTCCAGCAGGGCCAGCACCGGCACCCACAGATATGCAGACAGCCACCACCGCCGCTTTCCCTCCGGCGAACAGGCAGCCATGTTTAGGGACTTTCTTTTCATGCAATCCTCTCTTTCATTCGTCCGACAGGCCTTCTTCCGGTTGGCCTATCGAGAACGACAAATGATTATAATCCTTTGTTGTTTACATTTCCAGTCCTTTTTCATATTTTATTGCCAAAAGATTCTCTGATATGGTGCTTCTTTTCAGAAAAACGAATAACATTCCTATTTTGCTTCTATTTTCGCAAAAAAAGCACAGCCTGTCGAAAGAACTTTTTCGACAGGCTGCACCTTTTACCATTTTTAAGGCTCGCTGTAACCCGCCAGCCAGACGGGAGTCTTTGCCGCAAGGGACCGTTTCAAATCCAGCACCCGCTGGTTGGTGCTGCCCCGGAACTTGAGGGAAATGTCCTTTTGGGCAAGGATGAACGGCCCGTCCACCAGCACGTCACACGCGCCCAGCAGCTCGTCCGTCACCTCACAGCGGCAACGGGAGGGCTTTTGCCCGGTCAGCTCCTCAAAAAGGAACCCGGAAAAAAGCCAAATGGTCTTATTGGGAAATTGTTCCCGCACACGCTTGGCAAACGGCAGTAGGCCCCGCTGGTTTTCGATCTCCATAGGCTCTCCGCCCAACAGGGTCAGCCCCGCAATATAGGACGGCGACAGCTTTTTGAGCAGCTGCTCCTCCACGTCCTTGGTGAACGGTTCGCCGAAGGAAAAGTCCCACGCCTGCTCGTTGAAGCAGCCCTCGCACCGATGGCGGCAGCCGCTGACGAACAGGATTTCCCGCATACCGGGGCCATTGCCGCAGTCGCAGTCAAAAATTTGGGCGTAGTTCATGCCCCTCACCGCTCAAAGGCCGGAATGGCAACGTGCAACACGCGGTCGCGGATTTCCTCCGTGCGGCCCTGGTTCCAGAAGTTGGTGCCGATATAGCCGCAGGTGCGGCGGGCAACGGACATGAGGTGCTGGTCGCGGTTGCCGCACTTCGGGCACTCCCATACCAGCTTGCCGTCATCCTCCACAATCTTGATCTCGCCGTCATAGCCGCACTTCATACAGTAATCGGACTTGGTGTTCAGCTCTGCATACTGGATGTCGTCGTAGATAAAGCGAATAATGGCCAGCACGCCCTCGATATTATTCTGCATGTTGGGCACTTCCACATAGCTGATGGCGCCACCGGGAGACAGGCGCTGGAATTCGCTTTCAAAGGACAGCTTATCAAAAGCGGACATCTTTTCCCGCACGCTGACATGATAGGAGTTTGTAACATAGCCGTGGTCGGTCACGTCCTTGACGATGCCAAAGCGGCGCTGCAAACTCTGGGCAAACTTGTAGGTGGTGGATTCCAGCGGTGTGCCGTAAAGGGAGAAGTCCATGTGCTCCTTCGCCTTCCACTCCTTGCACTTGTCGTTCATCTTTTGCATGACAGCCAGGGCAAAGGGCTTGGCCTCCTCCTCGGTATGGGAGTGGCCGGTCATGTATTTGACGCACTCGTAAAGGCCGGCATAGCCCAGAGAAATGGTGGAATAGCCGTTAAAGAGCAGCTTGTCGATGGTCTCGCCGGGAGCGAGACGGGCCAGCGCGCCGTCCTGCCACAAAATGGGTGCCACGTCGCTGGGAGTGCCCATCAGTCGGTTGTGGCGGCACATCAGTGCGCGGTAGCACAGCTCCAGCCGCTCGTCAAAAATCTTCCAGAATTTGTCCACATCACCGCCGGAGGACAGTGCCGCGTCCGGCAGGTTGATGGTGACAACGCCTTGGTTGAAGCGGCCGTAATACTTGGGCTTCTTGTCCTCGTCCACATACGGCGTCAAGAAGCTGCGGCAGCCCATGCAGGGATAGCAATGGCCGTCGCCGTTGGCGTCGATCTTGTATTCCAGCATCTTCTTCTCGGAGATATAATCCGGCACCATGCGCTTGGCGGTACACTTGGCAGCAAGCTCGGTGAGATACCAGTATTTCGTGCCCTCCTCGATGTTGTCCGGCTCCAGCACGTACAGCAGCTTGGGGAATGCCGGCGTCACCCAGACGCCCTCCCGGTTTTTCACGCCTTGAATGCGCTGGCGCAGCGTCTGCTCGATAATCAGCGCCAGATCGTGGCGCAGCTGCTCGTCATCGCCGCACTCATTTAAATACATATTGACCGAGATGAACGGTGCCTGACCGTTGGTGGTCTGAAGCGTGACCACTTGATACTGGATGGTCTGCACGCCCTTTTTGATCTCCTCCAGCGTCCGCTTTTCGGCCATGTCGTTGATCTTTTCCTGCACCTCCGGCTTTGCGGTGTCCAGTCCAAGCTCCGCCAGTTCCTGCGTGACGGCTTTGCGCAGCTTTTGACGGCTGATGTCCACAAACGGGGCAAGGTGGGTCAAGCTGATGGTCTGGCCGCCGTACTGGGAGGAGGCCACCTGGGCGATGATCTGGGTGGCGATGTTGCAGGCGGTGGAAAAGCTGTGGGGCTTTTCAATCTTCACGCCGCTGATGACCGTGCCGTTTTGCAACATATCCTCCAGATTGACGAGGCAGCAGTTGTGCATGGGCTGGAGATAATAGTCACTGTCATGGAAGTGGATGATGCCGTCCCGATGGGCCTGCACGATTTCCTCCGGCAGGAGGACGCGCTCCGTAATGTCGCGGGAAACTGTGCCCGCCACATAGTCCCGCATGACGGAGACAATGTCCGGGTCCTTGTTGGAGTTTTCGGTCTTGGCCTCCTCCGAGGTGCGGGAGACGATGGAAAGAATCTTGGCGTCCGTCGTATTCTCCCGGCGCAGCTCGTGGGTGTAACGATAGGTGATATAGGTGCGGGCCAGATTGAAGCAGCCCGCCTTCATTAGGCTGTCTTCCACCATGTCCTGCACGGCTTCCACGCTGACCGTTCCGCTCTTGGCGGCGCACTCCCGCTCGATGTCACAGGCAATTTGCTCTGCAAGAGCCTCCGTCACTTGATCCTGCGCAGCCACCGCCGCGCTGGCTTTTTGAATCGCCCGCGCAATTTTTTCCCGATCAAAAACCGCTTCCTGTCCGTTTCTCTTAATAATTTTCATAGTCTCTCTCCTCATCCAGCCGCTTGTTTTTCAGTCCGCCCGCAGGCGGGCATATTTTTTTCATAGCTGCAAATCATACAGCGGGTTTATCATAGCACATGTAATCCCATTTGTTAACTAAATCTTGGCAGTATTAAAAATTGCAATACCACATCTTGTGGTTATTATAAAATATTTTTGATGCACGATTCTATGGCAAAAGCGACAATTTATGGTCAAAATACCGGCGCAAAAAGGCGGCCTTCGGATTTAACCGAAGGCCGCTTCATTACTTCTTTTATTTTTTTGCACAAGCGATGGCCTGTACTCCGTCGCCCACATGGCAGCAGATGCTCAGCGGCAGAGCGGCAAACTCCACCTCCCGGTCGGGGAATTCCCCCTGCACAATCTTCTGCCAGGCGGCGCCGTCCTCCATTTTTCCGGAGTAGACGGCAAACAGCGCCATGTCCTCTCCGGCAAAGCGGTTTGCAAGATCTTCCTTCATCGCCGCCAGCATGGTCTGCCGGGCAGCGGCCATGCCCCGCACCTTTTTATAGGCGTCCAACTTGCCGCCTTGAATCTGCAGCACCGGCTTCAGGTTTAAAACGCTGGCCATGGCCGCAGCCGCTGGGGTCACGCGCCCGCTCTTTTTAAGGTAGGCCAGCGTATTCACGGCGAGGTAAATGCTCTGCTCTGCACTTTCCTCCTCGATCGTTTTCCACACGTCCGCCGCGGGCATTCCGCCCTCCAGCAGGCGCTTGGCCTGCAGAATGGACTGATACAGCGTAACGGAGACGCGGCGGTTGTCCACCACAAAGACCCGGCCGGGGTATTCAAGCGCCATGGCGCGTGCCGTCTGGCAGGAACCGGACAGCGTGGAGGACATGGGAAAATGCAAAATCCGGTCATATTTTCGCAGCAGCCTGTCCCACAGGATGGCAATGCTGCCGGGAGAGGGCTGAGACGTGGAGACATCCGCACCGGCGCGGAGCTTTTCAAAAAACACTTCCGCCGGGCAGTTCTGCCCCTCCAGGTACTGCTCCCCGTCAATCAAAAACGGCATGGGCAGCAGGTAAATGCCCAGTGAATCGGCCTGTTGGGGTGTCAGTCCGCTGTTTGTATCTGCAACAATCGCTGTTTTTTCCATGGTATACTCCGTAAAATCCTAAAATATTTTTCGCGAACGCGTCTGTGCGGGGCACATTTTACGCATGATTCGCGGATTTCGGCAAAATTTATACAATGCAGAATATAGCATAGCTTGCCCCAAAACGCAAGCTTTCTCATTCACGATGCCGCCCTTCCTCATTTCTTTTCTGTTGACAAAGCAAGCAAATTGTGGTTAAATATGATATTGTAAACCAGATTTTAAGGAGTTAGAAATGACTTATAATATTGTCTGTGACAGCAGTGCTGATCTGAAAACCACCGTTTTGCAGCCGGATCGTCTCTTTTTGACGTCGGTTCCTCTGCGGATAAACGTGGGTGCGGAAGAATTTACGGATGATGAGACGATCAACGTCCCTGCCCTGCTTGAGGCGATGAACGCCGAGAAGGGTTCTTCCGGCACGGCCTGCCCCTCCCCCGCGACCTTCGCTGCGGCTTTTGAGCAGGCGGACTGCTCCATTTGCATCACCATTTCCTCCGCTCTTTCCGGCACGTACAACGCCGCCGTGATGGGGCGGGATCTGGTGCTGGAGGAGCATCCCGAGAAGAAAATTTGCGTGATTGACTCCCGCTCTGCCGCAGGTCCTCTGGTCTTGCTGGCTCGTCGGGCGCAGCAGCTGCTGGAGGCCACGGACGAGCCGGACTTTGAGCAGGTCTGCACGGAGCTGCGGATTTATCAAGCATCGCTGCGCACGGTCTTTACGCTGGAAAACTACGACAACTTGATTAAAAACGGGCGCATGCGGCCTTTGGTGGGCAGCCTGCTGCACTCGCTAGGCATTCACATCATCGCAGATGCAACGCCGCAAGGCTCCATCCACGTGGCGGGCAAGGCTCGCGGCGAAGTGAAAACCTATCAAGCCATTGTGGAGCAAATGCGTACCAGCAAGGACTGCACCGGCATGGAGGTCTGCATCGCCAACTGCGAAAACCTCGCCGGAGCGCTGAAGCTCAAGGAGCTGATCTTGAAAGAGCTTCCGGTGAAGGACGTGTCCATTCTCTCCTGCCGGGGACTGACCAGCTTTTACGCCATGAAAAACGGCCTAATTCTGGGCTATTAAACGGATTGAACAAGGGCGCTGTGCTTTCGCACAGCGTCCTTTCTTTTATTGCATCCAGACGCCGAGAATCAAAAACGCCAGCGTCAGAAGCAGAAAATATAAAATTAGTTTCCAGACATACTTGAACCACCGATCATACCCCACATGCCCCAGCGCCAGCGCGCCCATAATCACGGCGGCAGTCGGCGTCAGCAGGTTGACAAGGCCGGAGGCGCTCTGAAAGGCCGTGACCACCAGCGATCCGGAGACGCCGGCAAAGGACGCCAGCGGCGCCAGAATCGGCACGGACAAGGTGGCAAGGCCGGAGGACGAGGGAATTAGGATGGACAGCGGCAGATACAGCACGTAAACCAACAGGGTAAACGTAATGGGGCCGCTGCCGGCCAGCGCTGTTTCGCCCCAGTGGAGAATGGTGTCCGTCACATGAGCGCCATTCATCAAAACCGTGATGCCGCGGGAGATGCCGATGATAAACGCCACGCCCAGAAGATCGGCGCAGCCGGAGACGTAAGTCTCCGCCACGGTGGCCTCCCCCATGCGGTCGATGATGCCGATGACGATGCCGCTGACCAGAAACAGGGCGGACAGCTCCGGGAACCACCAGCCAAGAGACGGGATCGGCAGCCCCATTTCGTCAAAGGGCACGACGCCCACCACCATGACCACAAACGTCAGCGTAAAGATCACCAAAATAACCTTCCGCTTCCCGGTCAGCGGCGGAGCCTCGTCGGTTTTGGTGTGCAAAAGCTCGTGTCCCGTGCCCACCACGGATGCACTTGGGTCCCGCTTCACCTTGGCCGCATAGGCCATGACGAACCAGATGGAGATGCCCTCAAACGCAAGCCACATCAAAAGCCGCAGGACAATGCCGTCGCCCAGCGAGGTTCCAGCAAAGCCGGAGGCGATGCCCGTTGCAAAGGGGTTCACCGTGGAGCACAACACACCGGCTCCGGCGCCCAGCAGAATGACGGAAATGCCCACCACCGCGTCATATCCCGCCGCGAGGAACACTGGAATCAGCAGCGGGTAAAAGGCCATGGTTTCCTCCCACATGCCGTACGTGGTGCCGCCCAGACCGAACACCACCATCAAAATGGGGATCATCCACTGCTCCCGCCCTCGCAGCGCACCGATCACGCCGGACACGCCCGCGTCGATGGCGCCGGTTTTCATCACCACGCCCAGAAAGCCGCCTACCATGAGGATAAACACGCATACGTCCACCGCGTCGTAAAAGCCCTCGAACGAGGCGCGCAGGATTTCGCCGATGCCGGCGGGGCTAGCCTCCACTGCGTGGTACGTCCCCGCCACCGGTACGCCATCCACATAATCATAGCTGCCCGCGGGAATGAGCCAGGTGGCAATCGCCACCAGTAAAATCAGTGCAAATAAGATCGTGTACGCCGTGGGCATGCGAAATTTTGATTTTGCCATCCGTATTTTTCTCCCTTCCCGTTGCGTTTTCCGCCGGGGTCTTGCTGGTTCCGGGTCCCACCGGGTTTTGCCGCCGGAGCGGCAAAATAAATTTAAATCATTTTGACCGCGGCAAGAGCGTCGGAGAAAATTCTTCTCGGCCCGCGAGTGTGCGCACTGCCCTACGGCAGTGTGTGCGCGGTGTCGGGCCGCAGCCCCTCATCAAAGTGCCTTTACACTTTGATGAAGTTACTTTCCGATGGTTGCCACCAGAATGGCCTTGATGGAGTGCATCCGGTTTTCTGCCTCGTCAAACACGACGGAGTGCTTGCCCCGGAACACCTCGTCCGTGGCCTCTCGGATGTCCACGCCCTTTTCCTTCCACTCCTTGGCCATCTTCGTCTCGAAGTCGTGGAAGGACGGCAGGCAGTGCAGATACAGCACGTCCTTGTTGCCGGTGGCTTCCAGCGTCTCCTCCGTCACGCGGTAGGGTGTCAGCAGCTTGGCACGCTCGGGAATCAGCGCCTCTTCGCCCATGGATGCCCAGATGTCGCCGTAGATCACGTCGGCGTCCTTCAGGCAGCTTTTGTCATCGGTAATTTCGATCAGGCCGCCGGTCTGCCGCGCTGTTTCAAACGTCTCCTTGACGATCTTCTGGTCCATTTCCTTCGCCAGCGACTCCGGCCCCAGACCCACAAAGTGCATGCCCATCTTGGCCGCGCCGATCATCCAGGCGTAGCACATATTGTTGCGCACATCGCCGGGGAACACGACTTTGACCTTGTTCAGGGGCTTTGCGCAGTGCTCCTCAATGGTCATCATGTCCGCCAGAATCTGGGTGGGGTGGTCGGCATCGGTCAGACCGTTCCACACCGGCACGCCTGCGAACTTTGCCAGATCCTCGACTACCTTCTGGTCATAGCCGCGGTACTCGATGCCGTCAAAGAAACGGCCCAGCACCTTGGCGGAGTCCTCCAGCGATTCCTTCTTACCCATCTGGGAGCTGCCCGCGTCCAGATAGGTGACGTGGGCACCCTCCTGGGTGGCGGCGACCTCGAACGAGCAGCGGGTGCGGGTGGAGGTCTTTTCAAACAGCAGCACAATATGCTTGCCCTTCATGGTGGGGGCATGGATGCCGGCGCGGCGCTTGGTTTTTAAGTCGTGGCCCAGATCCAGCAGATACCGGATTTCCTCCGGGGTAAAGTCCTGAAGCGTCAGAAAGCTCCGTCCTTTTAAATTAACAGCCATTACATATTCTCCTTATTGCATCAGTATGATTTTCACTCGTTGCCGGAGATTCTAAAAGGGGGATAGTATCCCCCTTTTAAGAGGGATCATCCCGAACAAGCGGCATGGACATACAGCGGGGACCTCCGCGTCCCCGGGAGAGCTCCGCCGAGGGAATGACATGCAGCTTGATGCCCGCCTCCTCCAGTGACCGGTTGGTGACATAGTTGCGGGAGTAGACCACCACCTCGCCCGGGGCGATGGCCAGCGTGTTGGAGCCGTCGCTCCACTGTTCCCGGGCGGCGTCGATCTCACTGCCCTCGCCGCAGGGAATCAGCGTCACGCTGTCAAGCCCCAGATGCTCCTTGAGAATGTCCTCCAGACGGCCGTCCTCCTGCTGAATGGTCATCTTTCCGTTTTCGTCCAGCTCCATGACAAACACCGTGATGCTCTTGAGAATGTTGGGATGGACGGTGAACTTGTCCCGATCCACCATGGTGAACACGGTGTCTAAGTGCATGAAGGAGCGGGTTTTCGGGATGTTGAACGCCAGCACCTTTTTGAACGTCTGGCTCTTGGAGAGTACCGTCTCTGCCAGCGCGTCGATGGAGTCCTCCTGCGTCCGCTGGGAAATGCCCACGGCCAGAACCTCCGGCGAGAGGATTAAAATGTCGCCGCCCTCCAGAGAGGACGTCTCGCCCCGGTCATACCAGCGGGGTGCGTTTTTATAAACAGGGTGGTACTGGAAGATGAATTTTCCGAACAGCGTCTCCCGGTTGCGGGTGGCCGTGTGCATTTTGTGCAGGGAAACGCCGGTGCCGATGGTGGCAAAGGGGTCACGGGTAAAATAGAGGTTGGGCAGCGGGTCCACGGCGAAGGGATAGTCGCCCTCCGCCGCCGTCAGGTAGTCTCCCAGACGGGAGGAATCCCCCCGCAGGTCGTTCTTTCGCACGCCGGCCATCATGGTCTCCACCAGCGTTTTGTCATCCAGAGACGAAAAATACTCCTTCAGCGCGTCCCGTGTCCGCTCGTCGGGTACGCCGGCCTCGTTCAAAAACTCCTGTACCAGCTTCTGACGGACTTCCTGGGAGACGAGGCTCTCGGTAACAAGATCGGTGAGGTACACCACATCCACGCCCGCCTTTTTGAGGCAGTCCGCAAAGGCGTCGTGCTCCTTCTGGGCTTCAGAGAGGTACGGGATGTCGTCAAACAGCAGCCGCTCCAGATATTCCGGCATTAGGTTTTCCAGTTCCCGACCCGGACGGTGCAGCAGGACGCGCTTCAAGCGTCCAATTTCAGAGGTATTATGGATTCCGGTTTCCAAATGCGTCACTCCTTTTGTGCGATTGGAGAATTTCATAGGGATTTCCATGTTAGGGTTTCTTCTTTTTGCCGTTTCATGCGCGGAATTTTGAAAAATTGCGCAAAAAAAGCAGACCCCCGAAGGGTCTGCTTTTGGATTCTTCTGAAATTTTCGCGTTACAGGGTTTTGAGCAGCTGCGCCATCTCGTCAAGGCTGCTGCGAAACACGCCCAGCGCGCCAGACACGGTTTTGGGATCGGTCAAATCCACACCCGCCAGCTTCAGCTCCTCGATGGGATAGTCGCTGCCGCCGGTGGTCAGGAACTTCAGGTAGCCTGCCGTGTCGCCGGTTGTTAAAATATGCTCGGCAATGGCCACGGCGGAGGAAAAGCCGGTGGCGTACTGATAGACGTAAAACGCATTGTAGAAGTGGGGAATCCGCGCCCACTCGATGTCCTGCAGCGCATCCACCACGGCGCCGGCATAATATTCCTCGTTCAGCTTCCGGTAGACGTCGCTTAAAACCTTGGCCGTCAGGGGCTGACCCTGCTGGTAAAGGTCATGAGCCTGCCGCTCAAACTCCGCAAACAGCGTCTGGCGGTAAACCGTGGTGCGGAAGCCCTCCAGAAAATGATTGAGGACATACGCCCGGCGAGCCGGGTCCGTCTCGGTTTTCAGCAGGTACTTGGTCAGCAACACCTCGTTCACCGTGGAGGCGACCTCCGCCACCAGAATCCGGTAGTCGTGGTTGGGGTAATCCTGGGTTTCGTCGGAGAAGAAGGAGTGCATGGCGTGACCCAGCTCGTGCGCCAGCGTAAAGGCATCGTCCAGTGTGCCGGTAAAGTTCAAAAGCACGTAGGGGTGGACGCCGTAAACGCCGCAGGAAAACGCGCCCGTGGTCTTGCCGCTGTTCTCATAGACGTCGATCCACCGCTCGGAAAAGGCGCGGTCAAGAAGCTTTTCATACCGCTCGCCCAGCGGGGCAAGCGCCTGCTTCACCATCTGCTGCGCCTGGGGATAGGTGATATTGAACTCCACATCCTCCACCATAGGGCAGTAGAGATCGTACATATGCAGCTCGTCAAGGCCCAGCGTCTCCCGCCGCAAATCCAGATACCGGTGCATGGCAGGAAGGTTCCGGTGGACCGCCTCCACCAGCGCGTCATAGACCCGCAGGGGCACATTGCCGGAAAACAGCGCCCGCTCGCAGGCGGAGGAAAACTGCCGCATCCGGGCGTAGTAGCAGTCCAGCTTGACGGAGCCGGCATACATGGCCGCAAATGTATTGAGATAGCGCTTGAATTCGCCGAAGTAGACCTCGAACGCCTCCTTGCGGACGCTTTGCACCCGGCTGTCGCGGTAGACGCCGTAGCTGCCGTGGGTCAGAGGGACCTTCTTTCCCGTTTCATCGGTGATCTCGGGGAAGGTCATATCCACGCTTTCCAGCATGGTGAAGCACTGATCCGGCGTACCTGCCGCATCGGAAAGTGCCGCCAGCATTTCCTCCTGCTCCCGGCTCAGAGTATGGTCTGCCGAGCGGGCGGTGTCCTCCAGAATGTGGCGGTAAGATGCCAGCTCCTCGCTTTCCGTCCAGCTTTTCAGCGTGGAGGCCGGAATACTCAAAATTTCGGGGTCCACAAAGGCGCAGGCCGTCCCAAACGAGACGGAAAGCGTAGTGGCCTTTCCCTCCATCTCTTGATA
Organism: Oscillibacter sp.; assembly: GCA_022652815.1. Classification (GTDB taxonomy): domain Bacteria; phylum Bacillota; class Clostridia; order Oscillospirales; family Oscillospiraceae; genus Oscillibacter. The sequence goes on along the minus strand of JALCRR010000001.1, from coordinate 16,108 downwards.
GTCGCTGTCGCCGTTGTCCCCGGCTTTTTGCAGCATGGCGTAGACATACACCCGCTCCACCAGTGCCGATGCCCGGTAGATGGCATCAAGTCCTGCCTTCAGTGCCTCCTTCGAGGTTTTCAGCGTACCGGGGAGCGCCGCAATCTCCCCCACTGCCTGCTGCGCCTTTTGAAGATCTCGCTCCCAAGCCGCCCGATTTTCATAGATGGGGCTCAAATTCCACTGGAATGCCTTGTCCAGTTCACCGCGTTTCTTCTGTGCCATGCTGATGCTCCGTTCCCGGTCGGCAGTTGTTCTCCGGCCGTTTTTTTAAGTTCGCTTTCATTGTATCGATATTCTACCCAAAAAGCAAATCGAATGAACGATAAAAGCGGCGCAGTTTAAAAACTGCGCCGCTTTTCATATAGATATCTCACCGCGTTCCACCGCTGGGGCGGTGAAAGAAGATGAAATTTTAATTCTTGTGTTTGCCGAGGTAGGCTTCCTTGACCTTGTCGTTGGCCAGCAGCTCGGCGCCCGTGCCGGAGAGGGTGATGTTGCCCGTTTCCAGAACGTAGGCCAGATCTGCGGTTTTCAGCGCCATATTGGCGTTCTGCTCGATCAGCAGAACTGTCACGCCTTGCTTGTTGATCTCGCGGATGATGGAGAAGATGTCCTGCACCACCAGAGGTGCAAGGCCCAGAGACGGTTCGTCCAGCATCATCAGCTTGGGACGGGACATCAGTGCCCGACCCACGGCCAGCATCTGCTGTTCGCCGCCGGAAAGCGTGCCTGCCAGCTGCCAGGAGCGCTCCTTCAGCCGGGGAAACAGGTCATAAACCCAGTTCAAATCCTTCTCGATCTCCGCCTTGTCCTTGCGGAGGTAGGCGCCGATCTTTAGGTTTTCCACAACCGTCAAGTCCGCAAAGACCCGGCGGCCTTCGGGAGACATGGCGATGCCCTCAGAGATAATGCGGTCAATGGACATGCCCAGCAGTTCTTTGCCGTTCCACTGGATGGAGCCGCTCTCGGCCTTGACAAGGCCGGTAATGGTACGCAGCATGGTGGACTTGCCGGCGCCGTTTGCGCCGATCAGGGTGACGATCTTGCCGTCGGGGACATCCAGAGAAATGCCGCGCAGAGCCTTGATGCCGCCGTAGGAGACGTGCAGATTTTCGATTTTAAGCATCGTTGCTCACCCCCAGATAGGCGTCAATCACGCGCTGATTGTTCTGAATTTCCGTCGGCGTGCCGTCGGCAATCAGCTTGCCGAAGTCCAGCACATAGATGCGGTCGGAAATGTCCATGACCAGATCCATGTGGTGCTCGATTAGGAAAACCGTCAGCTTGAAGTCGTCCCGAATCTTGCCGATGAAGGCCGTCAGCTCATCCGTTTCTTGCGGGTTCATACCGGCTGCCGGCTCATCCAACAGCAGCAGCTTGGGCTGTGTGGCAAGTGCCCGGGCGATCTCAACCCGGCGTTGCTGGCCGTAAGGCAGGGACGTTGCCAGCTCATTGCGGACGTTTTCAAGGCCTAGAACGCTCAAAAGCTCGTCGCACTCCTCCCGCTGGCGCTGCTCCTCCGCATGGTTCATGCGGAAGGTGGCGGAGAAGAAGTTTGCCGTGGTGCGGCAGTGCTTGGCGATCAGAACGTTTTCAAACACGGTCTGCGATTTCCACAGGCGGATGTTCTGGAAGGTACGGGCCATGCCCAGCTTGGTAATTTTATCGGGAGTGGGCTTCAGAACGTGGGTATACTGCCCATTGTTCTGGCCCTTATAAAGCTTTTCCATTTTGCCCTGGGGATGGTTTTCAACAATGGTCTTGCCGCAAAATTCCACGCGGCCATTGGTGGGGGCATACACGCCGGTGATGACGTTAAAGGCGGTGGTCTTGCCGGCGCCGTTGGGGCCGATTAGGGAGACAATCTCGCCCTCGTCCACCCGGAGATTCATGTTATCCACGGCGACGACGCCGCCGAACTGCATGGTTGCGTTCTCAATGGTCAGAACGTTGTTCATTTGGCGTCACCTCCCTTGGCGGATTTTCCAAAGCGGCTTTGAAGCCATGCCCCAAACCGGTGCAGGACATCCGGCAGCTCTTGGTCGCCCAGCAGACCCTTACGGAAGAAGAGCACCACCACCATGATGATGACGGAGAACACGACCATCCGGAAGCCGGAGCGCAGCAGCGGCAGCTTCAGATTGGGACTGATGACGAACCAAATATCCCACCCAATGGCGGCAAGAGCAACAATCGCCGTGCCGATACACGGAACATTGGCGCCCAGCTTGCCGTTTTTCTTCTGTTTGAAGAAGATGGCGACGGCGATGCCGGCCACGATCAGGCCGAAGATGATGGCAAAAATCAGCTTTGCGTTGAAGTTTTTCAGCGTCTTTTCGTTGTCCAGGAAACGCAGCCACCATTCCGAGCAGCCCACGAACAGGAACGACGCGATCACGGAGCCGGAGATGGAGCCGATGCCGCCGATGACGACGATCAGCAGAATTTCATAGGTCATAGCCGCCTTGAAAGTGACCGCCTGCACGGACGCCTGATACATGGCCAGCAGCGCGCCGGAAATGCCGGCGAAGAACGAGGAGATGACAAAGCTCATGCGCTTGTGCTTGGCAAGGTTGATGCCCATGGCCTCCGCCGCCACTTCATCGTCGCGGATGGCCTTGAATGCGCGGCCATAGGTGGAGTTAATCAGCAGCACCACCACGGCAATGCACAGTCCGGAGAATACGAACGGCATGACGGTGGACAGCTTCAAAGAGCCGATCTTGAAATCGTCAAAGCTGGTGAAGCCGTACAGCAGGTTGGAGCCGTTGGTGACGGGTCCCAGCTTCGCATACTGCACCACAGCGCGGAGAATTTCCGCAAAGCCCAGTGTGGCGATGGCCAGATAGTCAGATTTCAGACGCAGCACAGGCAAGCCGATCACATAGGCCAGCAGCGCCGCCACGATGCCCGCCAGAATGAGGCAGATCACAACGCCCAGCAGCAGGCCAAAGCCGCCCATGGCGTTGGTCAGCCCCTCTGTAATAGAGAAGCCCACGCCGCCGCCGGGATACTGCTGATAGATGGAGGTCTGGCTCTCCACCGGGATAGTCAGCGCCGCGTAGGTATAAGCGCCCAGCAGCATGAAGCCAGCCTGTCCCAGAGAGAAAAGGCCCGTGAAGCCGTTCAGCAGGTTCATGGAAACGGCCACCAGTGCGTAGATCGCGCCCTTGCGCAGCACCGTTAAAAGCATGGAGGGAACACCTTTGGTGTTGTCCAGCAGCAGTAATACTGCCAGCAGCGCCACAATTAGGACGGCAGAAACGATCTTGGTCTTGTTGTTCTTTTTCATGCCGTCACACCTTCTCCGTCAGATTCTCTCCGAAGAGGCCGGTGGGCTTGACTGCCAGAATCACGATCAGCAAGGCGAAGGTAAAGGCGTCGGAAAACGTCGTTGCGCCGGTGCCCTTGATAAAGCTCTCGCAGATGCCGATGATGAAGCCGCCGATCACGGCGCCGGGAATGGAGCCAATGCCGCCGAACACGGCAGCCACAAAGGCCTTCAGACCCGGCATGGCACCGACCGTCGGCGTGACGGTGGCGTAGTTGGAAAAGTACAGCATGGAACCAATGGCGGCAAGGCCGGAGCCCACCACAAAGGTAAAGCTGATGACGTTGTTGATCTTGATGCCCATGAGCTGTGCCGTCTCAAAATCCCGGGAGGCAGCGCGCATGGCCATACCGATCTTGGTCTTTTGAATGAGAGCAACCAGAGCGACCACCAAAACGATGGTTAGGATCGGGGTGATGATGGTCACGCGGGAAGTCGTATAGCCAGCCACGGTGATCTTGTCGCTGATCCAAGGCAGGGTCGGATACTGCTTGGCAAGGCCGCCGGTGAGATACCACATGGAGTTTTGCAGCAGGTAGCTCATGCCGATGGCGGAGATCATGACCGACATTCTCGGCGCGGTGCGCAGGGGCTTGTAGGCCACCTTTTCCACCAGGACGCCCAGCAGAATCGTCAGAATAATGACCAAAGGAATCGTCACATAAAGGGGCATGGTGGCCGCGGCATAGACCATGATAAAGCCGGCCACTGTAAAGATATCGCCGTGGGCAAAGTTAATCAGACGCAGAATGCCGTAAACCATCGTATAGCCGATGGCGATTAGGGCATACTGGCCGCCCACGGAAATGCCGCCCAGAAGATAGGGCAGGATTTTTGCAGCCATAGGGACACCTCCAAATTAATCGGGTTTGGTTCTGCTCTGCCGCAGGCCCTCCGGCCTCCGGCCTGCGGCGAAGCAGACGCCTTTGTATCGGGCGCAAAGCGCAGGCGGGGGACTTTTCCCCGCCTGCGTTCCGCGCCGCATGGGTTTTGCGTGAAAACCGCTCCTTACTCGGAGACGGACTGGGTCTTGATGAAGGTAAATGTGCCGTCCGTGGCCTGCTTGATATAGGCCATGGTCTTGTTGGCGTCGCCGGTGGCGGCATCAATGGTGATGTGGCCGGTGACGGCGTCAAAGTCCACGTTGAACAGTGCTGCCTGGATGTCCTCGCCGGAGGTGGAAGCAGACAGCTTCAAGCCTTCGATGGCGGTCATATAGGCGTCATAGCCCAGAGCGGAGACAGCAGCCACGATGTCATTGCCGCCGTTGTTGGTCAAGCGCTGGGAATCGGCATTCAGATACTCCTTGAAGCCCTTGACGAAGGAGGCAGCCGCGCCGGACTCGTCGTTTTCGTCAAAGAAAGTAGAGCAGAACACCTGCTGATCGGTGCCCTTCTGGGCGTCCAGAATAACGGAGGACTCCCAGGTGTCGCCAGCCAGCAGAGGAATCGTGCAGCCGGACTTGGCAGCCTGGCCGATAATCAGAGATGCGTAGGTGGTGGCAGAGGGAGCAAAAATCACGTCTGCGCCCCAGGAAACGGCGTTCTGGATATAAGCGGAGAAGTCAGACGTGCCCTCGGTAAAGGACTCGGACTTGATCTCACCGCCCAGCTTCTCAAATTCCTGAGAGAAGTAAGTGCCCAGGTTGGAGCCGTAGTCCTCGCCCAGCATGGTCAGAACATAGGCCTTCTTGGCGCTGAACTGATCCTTGGCGAAGTTTGCCATAACAGGGCCCTGGAACGGATCCAGATAGCACACACGGAAGTAGTAGGGGTTGCTCTCCGTCACAGCAGGGTTGGTGCAGGAGCAGCCGATAGCGGGAATCTGTGCCTGCTCGAAAATGGGAGCTGCCGCGATTGCGCAGCCAGAGCCGTAAGTGCCCAGCACCACGGAAACGCCGGCAGAAACCAGCTCCTGTGCGGCAGAGACAGCCTTGTCGGTAGAGGACTGGTTGTCAACTTCCTTCAGCTCGATGTTGTAGGTCACGCCGCCCACTTCCACGGTGGGGCACACGGAGTTTGCATACTCAATGCCCAGAACCTCCTGCTTGCCGCCGGCACCGTTGTCGCCGGAAGCCGGCTCGAAAACGCCGATCTTCAAGGTCTGTGCATCACCACCGGCAGCTGCGCTGCCGGACGACGTGCCGGCATCCTCGCCGCAGGCTGCCAGAGACAGGGCCATGACCAATGCCAGAGCCAGTGCAAAAAACTTTTTCATTCTTCTTTTCCTCCTTGTCAAACTGCGGGCCATCTTCCGCCGGCCCGACCTTGATGAACTTGTGTAGTCTGCATTTTACGGGATTTCCACCCTTTTTGCAAGATTAATCCTCAACAAGAAAAAAACGCGAATTTTGAAAAAATCCGCGTTTTTGTTCTTGTTATATTGGTCAAATGTCCGCTTGGGAAAAACACTTTGGGGTTAGTCCAATTTTTTCGGGAAATGCTGTCCGTGACCCGTGGACAATCGTTTTTGGTTATTTCGCCGAACAAAATTCAAAAAACTTTTGGGTTTCAAGCAATTTGCTGATAACAGTTTCCCAAATTACGTCGGTTTTATCCACGGTTCCCGCATATTTACGATGGCTGGGTGTCTTTCCCGTCTGGAAGCGGCTGTGTCTGCTCCTGGAATACGGCGAGGAATGCCTCCCGGTCCATTGTCTCATGCGCCAGCAGATACTGCGCCACATTCTCCAGCTTGTCGCGGTTATCCGTGAGGATCTCCTGGCAGCGGGTATAGGCGCGGGCCACTACGGCCTTGACCTCCTCGTCAATCTCGGCAGCCACCTGCTCGGAATAGCTGCGTCCCTGAGACATGGTGCGGCCGATAAAGACCTCGTCATGTCCGGTATCGAAGGCAACGGTTCCGATTTTGTCGCTCATGCCGTAGGTTGCCACCATCTTGTGGGCAATCTGGCTGGCGCGCTGAATGTCATTGGAGGCGCCTGTGGAGATGTCCCCCAGCACCAGCTTTTCTGCCACCCGGCCACCCAACAGACCCACAATCTCGTTTTCCAGATACTTCCGGGAAAGGTAGGAGCGATCCTCCTCGGGGAGGGAGATCGTCATACCGCCGGCCTGTCCCCGGGGGATAATGGTGATCTGGCTGACGGGGTTCTGATCGGGCAGTGCGTGCATGACCACGGCGTGACCTGCCTCGTGATAGGCGGTGAGCTTGCGCTCCGCCTGCGGAATGACGCGGCTGCGCTTTTCCGGCCCGGCGATGACCTTGATCTCCGCCTCCCGGAGGTCCTTCATGGCAATAAACTTTTCATCTCTGCGGGCAGCCAACAGCGCCGCCTCGTTCAGCAGATTTTCAAGGTCTGCGCCGGTAAAGCCCGGCGTGCCCTTGGCCACTTCCCCGAGGTTGACGTCCTCGGCCAGAGGTTTGTCCTTGGCGTGGACATTCAAAATGGCCTCGCGGCCGCGGATATCCGGCAGACCCACATAGACTTGACGGTCAAACCGTCCCGGACGCAGCAGCGCCGGGTCCAGCACGTCCGCGCGGTTGGTGGCAGCCAGAACGACCACGCCCTCGTTGCGGCCAAAGCCGTCCATCTCAACAAGGAGCTGGTTGAGGGTCTGCTCTCGCTCGTCGTGTCCGCCGCCGAGGCCTGTGCCGCGCTGGCGGCCTACCGCGTCGATCTCGTCAATAAAAATGATGGCCGGGGACTGCTTTTTTGCCTGCTCAAAGAGGTCGCGGACGCGGGAGGCACCCACGCCCACATACAGCTCCACAAAGTCAGAGCCGGAAATGGAGAGGAACGCAACGCCGGCCTCGCCGGCAACAGCCTTGGCAAGCAGCGTCTTGCCGGTGCCCGGAGGGCCAACCAGCAGCACGCCCTTTGGAATCCGTGCGCCGAGGGCGATATACTTCTTCGGATCCTTCAAGAAGTCAACAATTTCCTGGAGCTCCTCTTTCTCCTCGTCCTCGCCGGCGACATCGTCAAAGGTGACGGTTTTGTCCTTGTCGGTCAGCGTCCGCACATGGGCGGAGCCGAACTTCTGCATCCGATCCGGCCCCATGCCGCCGCCCTGGGCGCGGGCAATCATGAAGTACCACAGCAGACCGAACACCACTGCAATAGAGATATACGGCAGCAAAATTTCCAGCCAGTTGGTGGAATGGTCTGCGTGGTAGTCGTAGGAGGAGAGAATGCCCTTCTCGTACTGTTCCTCCACCAGCGGGTTCAGATCGTCATAGAAGAGTTGAAAATCGTAGAGCTCATAGGTGGCAGTTTTGCTGCCTTCCAGTTCTTTTTTCAGATTCAATGTCAGAGTGTTGTCCGAAATTGTAAAGGACGAAACCTTCTCTTGAATGAAGAGCTGGCGCACCTCGGAGTAGTCAAGCTTGGTGCCCTTGGGCGCACTGCCCCACAGATAGGAAAGACACAGTGCGATCACCACAAGCAGCATCAGAAAGCTTAAGTTTGATGTTTTCTTTCGGCTCACTTGCTGTAAACCTCCGGTTTCAACACGCCGATGTACGGCAGGTTGCGGTACTGCTGGGCAAAGTCCAGACCATAGCCCACCACGAACTCATCGGGCACCACGAAGCCGGCAAGATCCGGCGTAATGGCCTTGGTGCGGCGGGAGGGCTTATCCAGCAGCGTCACGATGGTAATGGACTGGGCACCTTTGGTCAGCAGGTAGTCCTTCAGAAAGGCCAGCGTGTTGCCGGAGTCCAGAATGTCCTCAACAATGATGATGTTGCGGCCGGTGATGTCCTGCTGCACATCGTGGGTGATCTGGACACGACCAGAAGAGACCGTGGCATTCTCATAAGAGCTGACTGCGATAAATTCCAGGTCGCTCTTAATGGGGCAGGCGCGAATTAGGTCTGCCATAAAAACGAAGCAGCCCTTGAGCACGCCCAAAAACAGCGGTGATTTGCCGGCAAACTGCTGGCCGATCTGCTCGCCCATTTCCGTGATTCTGGCCTTAAGCTGTTCTTCCGTCAAAAGCACCTTCAGAATATCCTGCTGCATTTCATTTTCCATCGTTGTTTTCCTCCGCTTGTTGATTTTGATATTGAACCCAAACCGTCTCCCCGCCGGGAGATGGCGCATAATGAGAATCAATGCCGATGCCGGGTACCGCCACGGCTTCGCCGTCTGCGCGTAGCACCGGCAGCGTATCCCGCACCCAGGGGGAAATCCCCGCATCCGTACACAACCGTTTTAGGGATCGCCGTCCCCGCGCATCCAGCAGGCGCAACCGATCCGTCGGCTGCCACGCCGTCACGCTGAGAGATGTTTTCAAAACCGCCGCCGAAAGCTCGTAGCAAAATTCGCCGAGGCTGCCGCTGGAGATTGTCACCGTCCAGGACCCGAAACGCACCGGGATTCCCATTTCCGCCGAGACCTGCGGCAGGGCGGGCTTTAGCGCAACGGACAGCTTTTTTCCCGTGTTCCGGGCGACCATTCCATAGGGCAGGGAGACCGCTCTCCCCTCTTGATCGGGCTTTAGCAAATGTAGCGCCGCCTCCACATGGGCGGCGGTGAGATCCTGGCGATGGCCGCTCACCCGCTCGCAGATGCGCAGCACCGCACGGGCCTGAACCGTTCTGGGCACTTCCGTGAGCTTGCCCAGCGGGAGCTCCGCGCTCTCCGGGGCGAAGCGGGCGGAGCGCAGAAGCTGAAACGTCCAGTCATCCAGCGCGGCGTTTTCTTCCGCAAGGAGTTTTCCCGCCCGGGTCATATTCTCCACTGCTCTGGGGTTGAGCTCCTTCAGAACAGGAAAAATCTTGTGGCGCAGAACATTCCGCGAGGCATCGTCCTGCGCGTTGGTTTCATCTTCCACATGGGGGATTGCGTTTTGTGCGGCGTAGGATGCGATCTCCCCGCGGGTACACTCCAAAAGCGGCCTTGCCACCCGGTCACGAACTGCCGGAATGCCGGACAGTCCCGCAGAGGCCGTGCCGCGAATGAGATTCAACAGCATGGTTTCCGCATTGTCATCGGCGTGGTGCGCCGTGAGAATCCACTGGCAGTCCAGTCTTTCTCGCTGCTCGGCCAAAAAGGCGTAGCGCAGACCCCGCGCGGCCTCCTCCTGCGTCTCGTGGGCAAGAGCGGCGCGTGCCCGGGTATCGCCCCGGCCGGAAACAAATGGAATGCCCTTTTCCTCGCAGTATTCCCGGACGAAGGTCTCGTCCCGGTCGGCTTCCGCACCCCGCAGTCCGTGGTTGAAATGGGCGGCAGTGACCGTGAAATGGTTCTGCCTGCCCCAGGTCGTCAGCAGATGCAAAAGGCACATGGAGTCCATTCCGCCGGATACGGCGGCCAGCACTCGGGTCTGCCCTGGCCGCTGAACGGTTTCCAGCAGAAACTTTCTGGCTTTTTCCAGCGTGTCACTCATCTTCGTCGTACCGATCTTCCAGCGTTCCGAAGGTGGTGTATTCGGGCATCCAACGCAGCTCCACCTTGCCAGTTTCGCCGTGACGGTTCTTGGCCACAATGCACTCGGCAATGTTGTGCTTTTCCGAGTCCTCATTATAATAGTCGTCGCGGTATAGGAACATGACAATATCCGCGTCCTGTTCGATAGCGCCGGATTCACGCAGGTCGGACAGCATGGGGCGCTTGTCGTCGCGCTTTTCATTGGCACGGGACAGCTGCGAAAGGCACAGCACCGGCACCTGCAATTCCTTTGCCATGATCTTCAGCATACGGGAAATATCCGACACCACCTGCTGGCGGTTTTCGCCGGAATAGCTGTTGCCCTTGCCGGCAGAAGTCATCAACTGCAAATAGTCGATCACGACCAGACCCAGATGGTCCAGTCTGCGGCACTTGGCGTTCATGTCCGCCACGGACAGAAGGGGGTTATCGTCGATGCGGATGTCCAGCCGGTCAAGTACCGTGGCCGCAGCCGCGATCTTTTCCCAGTCCGTCTCCCGCAGGTTGCCGGTTTTCAGTTTTCCGTTCTCCACCAGAGCCTCGGAGGATAAAAGCCGGGTCACCAGCTGTTCCTTGGACATTTCCAACGAGAACAAGGCCACGGTCTGCTGGGAGGCTTTGGCCACATTCAGCGCCAGATTCAGCGCCATGGAGGTTTTGCCCATGCCGGGTCGGGCTGCCAGCAAAATGAGGTCGGATTTGTTCAGACCCGCGATTTTGGCGTCCACAGCGGAAAGGCCGGTGGAAAGGCCCGGCAGACTCTTGCCGCCGTTTTCGTTCAGCGCGCTCAGCTCGTCCAGCACGTCCGGCAGCACCTGCTTCACCGGCACCATGTCCTGGGCAGAGCGTCCCCGGCGAATGGAGTAAATTTTCTGCTCGGCGGCCTCCAGTGTGTCGGTGGCTTCGCCCACGCCCTCCTGCACCATGGCCGTGATCTCGCTGGCTGCCTGGGCAACGCCCCGCAATAGCGACTTGTCACGGACGATCTTGACGTATTCCATGACATTGGCGGAGGTGGGGGTCATCTCCATCAGCTGGGCAAGATAGGAGCGGGTGGTTTTTTCGTCATAGGTGCCGTTGATCTGCATTTCCTCCGCCACGGTAATGCCGTCGATGGGCTTGGCATACGTGAACATGGAGTAAATGGTCTCAAAGATCTCCCGGTTCTGGCGCAGGTAGAAATCCCCGGGCTGCAGCTTGTCCATGACATCCTTGATGCATTCGGCATCAATCAGCATGGAGCCCAGCACCGCCTGCTCTCCCTCCAGGGAGTGGGGCATCTGCCGGGTCAGCAGATCTTCATTTGCCATAAAACGTCACCTCCGGAATGTTGTGCGGTGTTTTTTTGAAGCGGTTATTCCTCTGTCACGCTGGCTATAACGGTGCCGACCACCTCATAGCCCAGCTTTGCCTTGATCTCATAGGTGCCGAAGGCCTTGATCGGCTCATCCAGCACTAGCTTCTGCTTGGGAATATCCACGCCGTACTGCGCCTTTAGGTTCTCGGCAATTTCCTTGGTGGTCACTGCGCCGAACAGCCGTCCGCCGTTGCCCGCCTTGGCCGTCACCTGCACTTTGCAGTCCTTCAGCTTTTCGGCAGTGGCCTGGGCCTCGGCCTTCAGCCGGGCTTCCTCGGCCTTGCGGGCCTTTTCCTTGAGGTTCATGGTGTTGATGGCGTCCGTCGTGGCGGGAATGGCCAGCTTGCGGGGCAGAAGATAGTTGCGGGCATAGCCCTCGGAGGCGTCGATCAGCTGGCCCTTTTTGCCCTGGCCGCGGACGTCCTGCTGTAAAATCACTTTCATTGGTTGGGTTCTCCTTCAAATTCAGTTCTCGGCGTTTTGCGCCGGAAATTATTTCTGGAAATAGTTGTCGATGGCTGCGAGCAGCTGTTCCCGGACGGTCTCCACATCGCCGTTTGCGATATGGCCGCCGGCGGTGGTGGCATTTCCGCCGCCGCCCAGAGCCTCCAGAATCACCTGCACGTTGATGTCGCCCAGTGACCGGGCGGACATCATCACGCCCTCGCCCATGCGGTAGAGCACAAACGAGGCCTGCACGCCCTTCAGCGTCAAAAGCTCGTCCGCAGCCTGCGCGGCTGCTACGCGGTCCACGCCGTCCTCGGTGATGGTGGAAAGGGCGATGGTGTCATGGACGATTTCGGCACGGCGCATAATATCGTAGCGGGTTACGAGGTCGGAAAGGTCGTTTTGGAACAGGCGCTGCACGTCTGCCGTATCTGCGCCGCCCCGGCGCAAAAATGCTGCCGCTTCAAAGGTGCGGCCGCCGGTACGCATGGAGAAGTGCTTGGTGTCCAGCACGATGCCGGCCAACAATGCAATGGCCTCCTCATGCAGGAGGTCGGACGGCTCGATGAGGTAGCCCAGCAGCTCCGTCACCAGCTCGGAGGTGGAGGAGGCGTAAGGCTCGTGGAAATTCAGCGCCGCATTTTCGATATAACTGGCTGCCCGGCGGTGGTGGTCGATGACCGCCACGCGGTTGCAGGCATCCAGCACCTGCGGGGATTCCACAAAATCCGGGCGGTTGGTGTCCACCACGATCAAAAGGCAGCCCGGCTGCATCCGCAAAAACGCATCCCCCGGGGAGATCAGCGCGTTTTGATACTCCGGCAGCGCGGAGAGCATTTTCAAAACCTCTCCCGCTGCGTTCTTTTCCTGGTCGATGATGATTTTTGCCTGCTTGCCCCGCTTGCGGGCAATGCACAAAAGGCCTGCCGCAGCGCCCACGGAGTCCATGTCCGCATAGGAATGGCCCATGACATAGATTTCTTTTGCATCCTCGATCAGCTCGCCCAGGGCATTCGCCATGACACGGGACTTAACCTTGGTACGTTTTTCGGTGGTCTTGGAGCGTCCGCCAAAGAATGCAAAATCCAGCTTGTTGCGCACCACCGCTTGATCGCCGCCGCGGGAGAGTGCCATCTCCACCGACAGATTGGCATTTTTATAGAGCTCCGTCAGATTGTCAAAGTCCTTGCCGATGCCGATGGACAGCGTGGGATGTACGCCCTCGGCCACGGAAATATCGCGGATATTGTCCAAAACGGAGAACTTCTCCTCCACAAAGTGCTGGAAATACCGTTCCTCAAACAGGAACAGATAGTGGTCGCGCTCGGTTTTCAGCAAAAGGCCTGCGCCTTCCGCCCATTTGTTGAGCTTTTCATCGATCTGGGCCAGAATTGCGCTGCGCTGGGTATCTGCGCAGGCTTTCATCAGATCTTCATAGTTGTCCACCTGCAAAACCGCCACAACGGGGCGGGTGGCCGTATACTGTTCTTTCAGAAAATCCGTTTCCGTGGTATCCACCCAATACGTGGTAGCCACCAGATTTTGCTGTCCGTCCTCGCCCCGGGAGCGCACCAGACTGCCGTAAACCCGGAAGCGGCGGTTGTTCATTTCCACGCGGTCGGGGCACTCCTGCTTCCCTTCCAACAGCCACTGAACCGGGAAGTTGGGCACCGTGTCCTCCACCTTGATTTCAAACAGATGCTCCCGTACGCCGGCCAGCTGCATGAAGTTTTCATTGCTCCAGATCACCTCGCCGGTGTCCGGACGGAAGATCATAATGGGCAGCGGCGAATTGATGAGGGTGGATTTGCTGGCAGTGTCCACGCTGCCGGTCAAGTGGTCGATATACTTCAGAATCCCCTGGTGCCGTTTGCGGCTGACATGGGTGAAGCCGGCATACAAAACCGCCGTCAGAGCAAGCTCCACCGCAGCCAGCATCCAGCTGAAAGGAATGGCCGCCAGAGAAAAAACAAACAGAAAGAGAAAGTAGAGCTTCAAATTTGGCTCCAGCAATCGTGACAATTTTTTGTTCATAAAATTCCTTCCTTTATCGGGAAAAAGCGCCTGAGGCGCTTCAAAGCGCATTTTTGCGGTTTATATAGTATAGCAGGTTTTCTCCATGGGTGCAAGAAATAACGCAGATTCCCGCATGTTCGCAAAAAAATGTATACAATCGGGTGGTTTTGTGCTATACTAATAAAAATCTTTTAGGTTTTTGTCTATTTCATCTGCGTTGAGCAGCCGCAGGCCGCTCCGCTTTGTTTTCGTATTTTACCGGTCGGGCCGTACCTCTCGCCGGTCAAATAAATAAAACTTCACAGTACCTATGGGCGCGCGGCGCTCCAAATCTGACGGCGAAACGGGGCCGGGCAGGATGGAGCATTTTCGTTCCCTTCGGTGCGGCTGATCTGGCCGTGCCTTCTTTTAGCGCACCTTTCTGCGCGGAAGCTGTGGGGTTTTTGATCCATCTTTTTGATTTTAAAGGAGAAACATTCTATGGCTGAAAAACTGAAAATTATTCCTCTTGGCGGTCTGGACGAGATCGGCAAGAATATGACCGCTTACGAGTTTGGCGGCGACATTATCGTGGTGGACTGCGGCATGGCCTTCCCGGGCGACGATATGTATGGCATCGACTCCGTGATCCCCGACGTCTCTTTTCTGGTAAAAAACAAGGCGCGCATCCGCGGCCTTTTCATCACCCATGGCCACGAGGACCATATCGGCGCCATTCCCTACGTCCTCAAGCAGGTCAACATGCCCATTTACTGCACCCGTTTTACAGCAGGGCTCATTAAGTTGAAGCTGGAGGAGCACGGCCTTGTCAAGTCCACCCGTCTGACGACGGTGGAGGCCGGTGAAACCATCCGTGCCGGCAAATTCCAGGTGGAATTTATCCACGTCAACCACTCCATCGCCGACGCCGTGGCTTTTGCCATTCACACCCACATGGGCACCGTGGTGCACACCGGCGACTTCAAGATCGACTCCACCCCCATCGACGGCGACGTGATTGACCTCGCCCGCTTCGGTGAGCTGGGCAAGGAAGGCGTTCTTGCCCTGCTGGCGGACTCCACCAATATCGAGCGCCCGGGCTACACCATGTCCGAGCGGGAAGTCGGCAAGACCTTCATGCGGCAGTTTTCCAACTGCCCCGAGCGCATCATCGTCACCACCTTTGCCTCCAATGTCCACCGGATTCAGCAGGTGCTGGACGCCGCCGCAGCCTGCGGGCGTAAGGTGGCCATCACCGGTCGCTCCATGGAGAACATGATGAAGGTCTCCACCGAGCTTGGCTATATGAAAGTGCCCAAGAACACGGTGATGGACATTGCCAAGCTGAAGGGTCTGCCGAAAAATAAGCAGGTCATCGTCACCACCGGTTCCCAGGGCGAGGAAATGTCGGCCCTGTATCGCATGGCGTTTTCCACCCACAAGCAGGTGGACATCGGCGCGGGCGACAAGGTGATTATCTCCGCCTCCGCCATTCCCGGCAACGAGGTCACTATTGGCCGCGTGATTAATGAGCTGTTCCGCAAGGGTGCCAACGTGGTCTATGACCGAGCCGATATGCTCCACGTCTCCGGCCACGCCTGCCAGGAGGAGCTGAAGATCATTCACGCACTGGTAAAGCCCCGCTTCTTCATTCCCCTGCACGGCGAGCAGCGCATGCTTCAGATTCACTCCCGGATCGCCCAGTCCATGGGCATGGAGCGCAATCACATTGCCATTGCCGAAAACGGCTCCGTCATTGAAATCACCGCCAAGACCATGAAGATCAGCGGCACGGTTCCCGCCGGCGAGGTCTTTGTGGACGGCTCCGGCGTGGGTGATGTGGGTGCCGTGGTCATGCGGGACCGCAAGCGTCTGGCCGAGGACGGCATGGTCGTGGTGGTTCTGCCCGTCTCCTCCCATGACGGTCAGCTCATCAGCGCCCCGGAAATCGTGACCCGTGGCTTCATCTACGTCAAGGAATCCGAGAACATGATGAACGAGCTGCAAAGCGTGGCGCAGGAGGCTGCGGAAAGCTCCCGCTCCGCCCGTCGCAAGGACGACGGCGAGCTGAAAAGCGCCGTCAAGTCCGCCGTCAGCAACTACCTCTTTAAAAACACCAAGCGGAATCCCATGGTGATACCCGTGGTTACCCGCCTGTAAAAACGTAATAATGACAACGGCAGGAGCGCAGAAATATCTGCGCTTCTGCCGTTTTTCGACAAAATTCTGCATAATTTTTACAATCGCCTTGCTTTCCAATGCCACGGGCGCTATAATGAAGTCAATCGCCATGTGCCCAAATGCGGGCGCGTGGCAAGGATATCATGTCGAAAATCCTATGCTGCATGGGTCGATAAGGGGATGTACCTTTGTGAAAGCGCCCTATTTTGGAAGCGTTCGCTTTTTCAAAAATTTAATAAGCTTATCTACTTTGCTCAGCTGTGCACGGTTGTGAAACAGCACAAAGCAGACGCGTAAATAATTGATCACGGTGAAAGCGACGATTTAAACGGTAGCAAAATTCATCCAAATAGCTTTGAAG